>CAYOIZ010000060.1:0-42759 GCA_964404165.1 uncultured Binatia bacterium (SeqCode)
CCCCGGAAGGCTACGCGACGCGGCGGCCCGACGGCATGAACCGCGCAACCCAGCCACGCGCGCAGCAGCGGTCCTACGGCCCACCGCCGCAGCGAGCCGACCGCGCGTACCCGTCGGGAGGGGCGCAGATGCGGCGCGGCGGTGGCGAGCCGCCGCGGGCCACGTCCATGCGGTCCGAGGTACGCAGCCAGCCGCAGGGCGGCGGCGGACGTGGCGGCAACGAGGGTGCGCGCCGCGGACAGCGCGGCGGCGAGGGCGGTCGCCAGCGCGAAGGGTAGGGTGGAGCGCGCCGGCCGTGTCGCTCAGGGCTCGCGACGCGGCCGGTGATTCGGAATCAGCCCGCCGGTGATGCCGCTCATGAGCTCGATCGCCTGCCGCCGTGTCATGCGCGACAGCATCTCCGCGCCCATGCGGTTCATCTCCCCCGGCACGACGTGTGGCTCGACGCCGAGCGTGGCGAGCGCTTCGCGCACGACGTCGGCCGGGTCCATCACCGGGAGGTCCGGACCCGCGCCCCCGCTCGGTTGGGACGAGAGCCAGCCCGGCGTGCGTGTCGAGCCGGGCTGCACCGACAGGACGTCCACGCCGTGCGGCCGCAACTCGGCCCAGAGCGCGTCCGCCAGGACGAGGTCGAACGCCTTGGTGGCGGCATAGGCCGAGAGCTGCGCCGAGCCGAAGTTGGCGGACAGCGAGGACATGAGCACGATGCCGCCGCGACCCCGTGCGACCATGCCCGGCGCGAGGGCCCGGGCGAGCATCAGGGGGGCGCGGCAGTTGACGTCGAGGATGGCCTGCAGGTGCGCGGGCGGCAGCTCGAGAAACGGCGCGACGGTGCCGAGGGCGGCGTTGTACACCAGGAGACCGATCTCGCGTCCATCGAGCGCCAGGGCCTCGACGAGGTCGGCGCGCGCCAGATCGATCGTGATCGGATGGACGGCGACCCCGTGGGCGGCAGCGATCGACGCGGCGGTCTCCTGCAGGACGTCGCCGTCGCGGTCGAGCAGGACGAGGTCGATGCCGAATGCGGCAACCTGTCTGGCATACTCCGCGCCGAGTCCGACGGCGGCGCCGGCGATCAGCGCCTGGGGCCCGTACTTCGAACGAAACGACGCATCCGACATGGCGTGCGAACCTATCTGAACACCCCGGGCATCCTCCAGCGAAAGCGAAAGTTCATGTTTGAACCCCAGAGGGGATGGCGGCAAAATTCGCCTACGATATAGGTAAGGATTACCCGGTCCGCCGGGAACCCAATCCACGATGGAGGTGTCTGAGTGAAGTATGCGCTCGTGGTCGCCATGATGGCGACACTGCCGCTTGTGGGTTTCACTGCTCCGGCTCGTGCCCAGAGCAACCCGGGAGCGTTCATCGACGTCGACAACAACGGCGTCTGGACGTCGGGCGATCTTCCCCTCGCGAACTTTCTCGGCGCAGGGTCGATCGGCTTCAACGTCTATGCAGCGCAGCCCGGGTGGAAGCCCGTCACGCGGCCCGTCGGCCTCGTGGTGCTCACCCCGCTGACGCTCGACGCCGACTTCGTGCAGCAGTTCATCCTGAGCGGCGACATCCGCATCATGGCCAGCGTCAAGGTCACGCAGCCAGATACGTTCGTCAGCTTCTCCACGCTCGGCGGCAACATCACGATCGGGCCGAAGGTGGTGGTCACCGGCAACGGCGACGTCGACTTCCAGACCTTCAACGGCGGCGACATCAGCGTCGGGGAGGGGTCGATCTTCACGACGCGCGGTGAGTTCAACGCCGTGAGCATCAACGCCGACGGTGCCCTCGATCTCGGTCCCAGGATCGCCTTCCAGCTCGCCGGCACGGGCTACAACGCCATCAGCATCCACGCCCACGACGCGATCACGATCGGGCCCGGTATGACCAGCCGCATCCCGAACCACGGCTACTTCGATCTGCTCTGCAACTGCGACCTCACGCTGCCGAAGGCGAACCTCAAGTCGGGGTACATCCGCATCGAGGGCTACTCGTCGGCGCGCCACCCCGAGGCCAAGCGGGTGCGGGTCACCGAGTCGACGCTCACCCAGACGTACAAGAACGGCGACTTCCGCATTCTCGCCGGCGCCGACCAGCGCACGTCCCGCTACGCGCCCGACGCGTTGATCCTCGAGAAGACGAAGATCTCCACGAGGAGCCTCCAGCCCCTGTATCTGCCCGATCCGATCGTTCGCTGAAGCACCCGGTCGCCGGTGGGGGCCCGACGTGGCCCCCACTGCGCGGCTTTCCTCTCAGGAAGCAAGGGAGATGCTGCACTAGCTCTCCCTTGACGTGTACGGGCTCGCCGTCGGATGGTACGCGCGACGGTTCCCTGCATGTCCCAGTCCCTGTTGATCTACGGCGCCACCGGTTACACGGGACGCCTCCTCGCCCGCGAAGCCGTGCGCCGTGGTCTCCGTCCGGTGCTCGCCGGTCGCGACGCCGCGAAGGTGTCCGTTCTGGCCGCGAGCCTCGGCTGCGAGGCGCGCGTCGTGGCGCTCACCGACGCGACCGGTCTGACGGCCGCGCTCCGTGACGTCGGCGCCGTGCTGCATGCCGCCGGACCGTTCTCGCGCACGGCCGCGCCGATGGCGGCCGCGTGCCTGGCGGCGGGGGTCCACTACCTCGACCTGACGGGCGAGATCGCCGTGTTCGCGGCGCTGAGCGCGCTCGACCGTGAGGCGCGACGGCGCGGCATCATGGTGATGCCGGGGGTCGGCTTCGACGTCGTGCCGTCCGATTGTCTCGCGGCCCACGTCGCGCGCCGCCTCCCCGGTGCCACGCGTCTCGCCCTCGGCCTGCGTGGCTTCGGTGCCGCCACCCGGGGGTCGACGCAGACGCTCATCGAGCACGCCGGGCGCGACGTCCGTATCCGGCGCGCCGGCGCCCTGGTGCCGATCCCACCCGGAACGCTCGAGCGACGCTTCGACTACGGCGCCGGTCCGCGCGCCAGCGTCAACGTCGGCTGGGGCGACGTGTTCTCGTCCTGGTACACGACCGGCATCCCGAACGTGGAGACATACGTCGAGGCCACGCCGGCGATCCGGCTGCTGCTCGGCGCCAATCGCTGGCTCGCGCCGGTGTGGCGGTCGTCGTCGTGGCAGACGGTGGCGCAGAGCTGGGCCAGCCTGCTCCCCGACGGACCGGTACCGCTCGGCGCCGCGTCCGACGGCATGACCATCGTGGCCGAGGCGGAGGACGACGCCGGGCATCGCGTGCGGGCGCGACTGCGGACGCCCGAGGCGTACGCGTTCAGCGGTGCGGTGGGGATCGCGATCGCCGCGCGCGTGCTCGCCGGCGACGTCGAGCCCGGCTACCAGACGCCGGGCCGCGTCTACGGTGCCGACTTCGTGCTGCGCATCCCCGGTGTCGTGCGCGAGGATCTGTCGTGAGCGACGCCGATCGACCGCTGCGCGTGGCGATCGTCGGGGGCGGGTGTGCCGCGCTGTCGGCGGCATTCGAGCTGACGCAGCCCGAGCAGCAGGGACGATACGAGGTCACCGTCTACCAGGTGGGGTGGCGTCTCGGCGGCAAGGGCGCCTCGGGTCGCGGTCCCGCGGGACGCATCGAGGAGCATGGCCTCCACGTCTGGATGGGGTTCTACGAGAACGCGTTCCGCCTGATGCGCGCGTGCTACGGTGCGCTCGGCCGTGATCGCGCCCGCGTGCCGCTGGCCGACTGGCGCGATGCGTTCGTGCCCGCGCCGCTGATCGCCGTGACGGAGCAGGGCCCCGGCGACGGCTGGTCGCCGTGGATGGCCGCGCTGCCGCCCGCCGAGGGGCTGCCGGGTGATCCGTTGCCACCGGGGGCCCGGCCGTGGAGCATGCTCGGCTACGTCCGTCGCATGGCGGGCCTGTTGCAGGCGGTGTTCGCGTCGCTCGACTCGGGACGCGAGCCGGCCGCCGCGAGCGCGCCGGCACCCGAGGCGATGCTCGCCCAGCTGACGCGGTGGCTGCGCTTCGGCGAGCTGGCGACCCTCGCCGGGTTGTCGCAGGCCGCCGGCGTGCTCGACGGCATGCTCGGGGCGTCGCCGCGTCTCGCCGACGGGCTGGTGTCGAGCTTCGTCGACGCGCTCGCGGCGAACGCGCGCGCGCAGCTCGAGGCGCGCGCCGGAGACGACCCCGAGCTGCGGCGGCTGTGGACCGTCGTCGACCTGACGCTGGCCACGCTGCGCGGCATCGTCGCCTTCGGGCTCCTCACCGACACGCGCGGCCTCGACGCCATCGACCAGTACGACTGCCGCGAATGGCTCCTCCTGAACGGGGCGTCGCGGACGGCCGTCGACTCGGCGTACATGCGCGGGCTCTACGACCTCGGCTTCTCCTACGAGGACGGCGATCCGTCGCGCCCGCGCATCGCCGCCGGGCAGGCGCTGCGCGGGCTCCTGCGCATGATGTTCACCTACCGCGGCGCGTTCTTCTGGAAGATGCAGGCGGGCATGGGCGACGTCGTCTTCACGCCGCTCTACGAGGTGCTGCGCGCGCGCGGCGTCCGCTTCCGCTTCTTCCACCGCCTGGAACAGGTGCGCCTCGCGGAGCAGCTGGCGCCGGGCGAGACGCCGCACGTGACGGCGCTCGAGTTCGACGTCCAGGCGCAGGTCGCCCGTGAGACCTACGAGCCCCTGGTCGCCGTCCGCGGCCTGCCGTGCTGGCCCGCCGGGCCCGACTGGGCACAGCTCGTCGACGGCGAGCGCCTGCGGGACGAGGGCCGCTGCCTCGAATCGCACTGGGACCGCCGTCGCGTCGCCACCAGCACGCTGCGCGTCGGCCACGACTTCGACTTCGTCGTGCTCGGCACCGGGCTCGGCGAGATCCCGCGCGTCGCCCACGAGCTCGTCGCACGCGACGCGCGCTGGCGCGCCATGGTCGATCACGTGCGCACGGTGGCGACGCAGGCCTTCCAGGTCTGGCTCGCTCCCGACATGGCGGCGCTCGGATGGCCGCACGCCGGCGTCACGCTGTCGGGGTTCGTCGAGCCCTTCGATACCTGGGCCGACATGACGCATCTCGTGCCGGTCGAGGCGTGGCCGACGCCGCCGGGAAGCATCGGCTACTTCTGCAGCGTGCTGCCCGAGCTGGCCGGGGTGGCCCCGACCGATCCCGCCTACCCGCTGCGACAGCGCGAGCGCGTGTACGAGAACGCGCTCGCCTTCCTCCGCCGCGACGTGCGCCATCTCTGGCCCGCCGCAGTCGGTGCCGACGGCGCGTTCCGCTGGGACCTGCTCGTGACGCCGCCCGGAACGACGGCACCACCCACCGCCGAGCGCTTCGCGAGCCAGTTCTGGACCGCCAACGTGAATCCGTCCGATCGCTACACGCTGACGCTGCCGGGCAGCAGCGCCTATCGCATCTCACCCCTCGACACGACGTGGGACAACCTCACCATCTGCGGCGACTGGACCGACTGCGGCTTCAACGCCGGCTGCGTCGAAGCGGCGGTCATGTCCGGTCGCCTCGCGTCGCATGCCATCTCCCGGTTGCCGGCGCTCGAGGACATCGTCGGCTTCGATCACCCGTAGGACACGCGCACATGAACCGACCACGACGGCCCCCCCTCCCGCGCACGACGCCCGTTCGCACCTGGACGTCGTTGTTCGGTGCCCCGACGCCGGCCGCGACCAACGGCACGCCACCACCGGGCGTGGACGATCCGGCGGCGCTCGGCTCCGTCATCCAACGCTCCGTGGAGCTCGCCTACCGGGTCGTCGACGACTACCTGCAGCAGGGGCAGCGCGCCGCCGAGCGCATCGCCGGCCGGTCGTACGGTCCGGAGGCGTGGGTCACGGATGCCCAGGACGTCTCCGCACGCTTCGCGCGCTACGCCTCCGACGCCATGGGGCTCTGGCTCGACGCGCTCGACGGCGTGCGTGACGGTCGGGCCCCCGCACCGCCGCCGCCGTCGTCCGACCCAGCCGCGACGAACGGTGCTGCGCCGCCGGCGGCGCGATCGTGGCTCGTCATCGAGGTGCAGGCGACGCAGTCCGCCGCCGTGACGCTCGATCTGCGCGCCGGCGTCGCCGCCGGCACGGTCGTCGTGCACGCGTTGCGCGACGTCGAGGTCGAGAAGCCGCCGTTGCGCGACGTCGTCGTCGAGCCGGCCGTGGGCGACGGGCCGGTGCGCGTCTGCGTGCGGGTGCCGGCGGGGCAACCGGCGGGCACCTACCATGGCCTCATTGTCGACGAGGAGAGCAATCGGCCGGTGGGCAGCGTCAGCGTGCGGCTGCTCGATGCCTGAGGCCGCCACCGCCACCGCGGCCGGGGACCTCGTCACCGAGGTGCTCGACGAGTACGGCGCCATGACGCGCGTCGCGCTGGCGGAGTACCTGGCGCCGCGCGAGCCGCAGCGGCACCTCTACGCCATCGTCGCCGACTATCCACGGCGCGGCGGGCGCATGCTGCGCCCGAGCCTGTGTCTCGCCGCGGCACGCGCGTTCGGCGCGCCGGCCGCCGATGCCGTGCGCTCCGCCGTCGCCCTGGAGCTGCTCCACAACGCCTTCCTGGTGCACGACGACGTCGAGGACGAGAGTGACGTCCGGCGCGGGCGACCGACGCTGCACGCGCTGCACGGCGTGGACGTTGCCGTGAACGCCGGCGACGCGCTCCTCCTGCTCGGCCTGCGCGCGCTGCTCGACAACGGGCGTACGCTCGGCCCGGTGCTGTCGATGCAGGTGCTGGAGGAGGCCGAGCGCATGGCGCGCGAGTCCGTGGAGGGCCAGGCGATGGAGCTCGGCTGGCGGCGCGACAACGCCGTCCACCTCGCCGAGGCGGACTACCTCCAGATGATCCTCAAGAAGACGTGCTGGTACACGACGATCTTCCCGCTACGCACGGGCGCGCTCATCGGCTCGCGCGGTCGCGCCCCGCTCGCGCCCCTGCTGCGCTTCGGCTTCCTCCTCGGCGCGGCGTTCCAGATCACCGACGATCTCCTGAATCTCTGGGGCGACGAGGCGCGCTACGGGAAGGAGCTCGAGGGCGACTTGCTCGAAGGCAAGCGCACCCTGATGCTGATCCGGCTGTGCGAGCGCGCGACGGCGGCGGAGCGCGCGCGCCTGCGCGATGTGCTGGCGACCCCGCGTCCGGCCCGCACCGCCGCCGACGTCCGCTGGATGCGCGAGCGGATGGACGCCTACGACTGCCTGACGCACGCGAACACGGTGGCGCATGCGCTCGCGGGTGCGGCGCGCCACGAGTTCGCGGCGGTCTTCGGCAGCCTGCCCGACTCGCGGGACAAGCGGTTCATCGCGGCGCTCGTCACCTGGGTGCTCGAGCGCCGCTGACGCGGATCAGGCCTCGGGCTCGGTGAGGACGACCTGGACGCTCGCCACCGGGGTGCCGGGAAGGGCGTAGATGAGACCCTGATAGAGGCCCGCGACCGCCGTCGGCTCGGCCGGCGGGGTGGGCGGTGCCGGCACTTCGACCACCAACGACAGCGTGCGACGATCGGCCGACAGGACGGGCTCGTCGGTGACCAGCGTCTCGGTGCCGCCGACGCGCTGGAGCGGCGTGACGGCGAGCACGGCGCCGATCCCCGGCGGAGCGATGGTGATCGATCCTTCCTTGTCGCCGGACGCGGCGAGCGCCGAGACGATCAGCATCGACGGGACGGCGCCGGCACCGACCGCGGGCACCATCCCCATCCAGAAGTCGACGGTGTCGAGCCAGAGGCCGAGGCCGTTCGCGAGGAGCTTCTCGGTGGCCGTGGCGGCCTCGTTCTCTTCCGTGTCGCGCACGGTCTGACGGAGCGCCAGGAGCCGCTGATCGGCCGAGAGGAAGAACGCGGCGACGCTGCTCGCGTAGTCCGTGAATGCGGTCAAGCCTGTCATGTCACCTCCAGATGCGCGCTGTTATAGCGCCGGACATGGCTTTGTCTAGTCTCTAGGTGTCAATCGAGATGGGACAACAAGCCAGCTCTCCCATCTGGGCGGCGAGCTCGTCGAACAGCACTTCGAACATCGCCTTGACGGAGGCGTTCACGAGCGGGCTCTCGAAGCGGATGACCTTCGACGCCTCGACGCGGGTGCCGTCGCCGCGGCGGGTGGCGACGGCCGACCCGGCGTCGACGACGATCTTCTGCCGCACCCCCAGCACCGAGCCGCAGACGGGGCGCCGCAACGAGTAGCTCACCGCGTAGGTGTCGACCGCCGCCTGCGTGGGGGCCGACCACCAGGTGGTACGGATGTCGAGCAGGTTCGTGAACCACGACTCGAAGCCGGGAACACCGGTCACGAAGTACTCGAACAGGACCTTCGGCGCCGGCCAGCCGTAGACCGTGCCCGGCGTCTCGGCGGGGCCTTCGGTGGCCGCGCAGTGGGCGGTCGGGTAGTCGCCGCTGCCGGCGTCGGCGAGGTAGGTGCCGCCGAACGGGAAGAAGGCGCTGCACGTGTCCCAGCGCTGCGGGTCGATCGACTGGCACACCTCCTCGAGCGGGCGATCGACGTCGACCTGGACCCACGCCGACGCCGACTCCCCGACGGCGGGGACCGACACCTGCAGACCGGTCCAGCAATCGCTGGGCTCGCCCATGAGTAGAGCGAACTCGTCGCTGAGCGACCGCTCGAGCGCGACCGGTGCCTCCGCAAAGGCGGCGACGGTTCCCCGGGTCCTGGCGCCGGGCTGTGGTCGTGCGGCGACGTGCTCGACGATGGCGGCGACCCGCTCCGCCACGTCGCCCGTCGCCGCCGCTTTGCCGCCGGTACGCATCGCACCCTCGACGATGACGCCGATCGCGTCGGTGAGGCGCTGCGTCGAGGCCGGTGCGAGCCCGGGCCGGGCGAGGCCGTACGCCGCCAGCTTGCTGACCGCCCGGCGGCGGCGTGACGCGGGAACGTCGTGCTTCTCGTCGTCGCCGGGGCGATCGTCGGCCAGCACGCGGGCCGCGGCGTCGAGGGGCATCGGGGTGAAGCCGCGCGGGAACCGGCCGTGGGGATGGCGGGCGTGCGCGTGCACGCTCAGCATGGCGGTGAGCCGTCGTAGCGATCGCTCGTCTCTCATGCGCTCCATTCCGCGAGGTGGGCATGCGCCAGCGCCTCGTCCCGTGTGCCGCCGCCCGGCACGAGTGGCGCGCAGGCGTCCGTCACCAGTCGGCGCGCGGTCGGCTGGTCTCCCTGCGCGACGAGGAGCCGGCCCATGGCGATGGCCGCGCGCAGGCCGAACGCGCGCGCGCCCTGCCGGGCGGCGAGCACCATCGCCGACTCGAACTCGCGTCGTGCGCCGGCGAAGTCACCCCGGCGGCGGAGGAACTCGCCGCGCAGGCGGCGCAGCTCCGCCTCGTAGAACCGGTCGACGTAGACCGCGGTCATCTCGAGCGCGGTGTCGCAGGCCGCGAGCCCGGCCTCGTCGTCGCCGTCGTCGCCGGCGAGGTGGGCCTCGGCCTGCAGGGCGAGGTGATAGGGATGGGTGGTGCGCAGGCCGACCATCCCGAACAGCCCGAGCCCGACCGCCAGCTCGGTCATGCCTTCCTCGCGCGCACCGCTCGCCACCAGCGCCCAGCCGTGGGTGCAGGTCGCCGGCCCGAGCCACAGGTAGAGCTTCTGCTCGGTGGCGTGCGCGATGGCGCGTGCGGAGAGGTCGAGGGCGCCGGCGACGTCGCCGACGCCGTGGGCCAGGTTGGCGCTGAAGCCGTACGCGATCGCGAGCCCGTACGGATTCCGCGAGCGCTGGGCGAGCGCGAGCATCGTGTCGCGGACACGGCGTGCGGCCACCGCGTCGCCCTGGATCCACAGCGTCCACATCAGGTACGCGTAGGCGTAGAGACCGCCGTCGTACCCGTACTCCGCCAGGAAGGCGCGATAGGCGTCGCTGTCGTACCAGGGTACGGCCTGCTCGAGGGCCTGACGCGCGGCCGGGAAGTCCCCGGCCAGGAACGCCGCGAGCCCGGTGTGCGCGTGGGCGGTGAGCAGGTTGACGGGATCGGGCGCGTGCTCGGCGAGGCGGTGGAAGCGCGGCAGGATCTCGTCCACCGCGGCGCGGTTGCCGCGCGAGATGTGCACGCCCCAGATGCCGTGCAGCGCCCGCACGGGGACCTCGGCGCCGAGCCGGTCGCAGACCGCCTGCGCGCGCGCGAACGTGGCCTCGACCTCCGGCGACGCGTAGCCCTGCGTCGACAGCTGCGCCGTGCCGAGCGACTCGATCAGGCCGAGCTCGAGCGCGCCCAGGGTGGCTCGCGCCGGCGCCTGCTCGACGAGACGGAGGCCCCGCTGCAGGTGACGGATCGACTCGACGTACGCGCCACGCGCCATCGTGCGGTCGCCGACGCGCTTCCACTGCTCGGCGGCCTGCACCGTGCGGCCCGCGTGCTCGCAGTGGTGCGCCAGCATCTCCGGTCGGTCGATGACGACGTCCGGAAAGAGCTCCTCCAGCACCCGGGCCACGCCGTCGTGCGCGCGCCGGCGGTCGGCCAGCGGCATCATCTCGTAGGCGGCGTCGCGGACGAGGGCGTGCTTGAAGACGAAGCCCTCGGGGCGCTGGCGGGTGCGCTGGTGGACGAGGCCGGCGTCGGTCAGCTCGCGCAGATCCTCCCGCAGCACGCCGTCGTGGGTGGGGGCGATCGCGCGCAGCAACTCGAAGCGGAACTCGCGCCCGAGCGTGGCGGCGAGCTGCGCGGTCTCGCGTGCGCCGCGCGACAGCGCGTCGAGCCGCGCGGTGAAGAGGTCGCGCAACGTGCCCGGGACGGTGATCGTGTCGGCGCCGTCGGCCGACGCCTCGGCCTCGAGGAGGACGCGCGCGATCTCCTCGACGAACAGTGGAATGCCGTCCGCCCGCGCGACGACGGCGTCGAGGATGCCGGACGGCAGGCCGCGGGCGTCGCCGACGGCGCCGCCCACCAGCCGGATGACCTCCTCGGCCTCCAGGCGCGCGAGCGGGATGTCGATCGTCGGTGACAACGCACCGAGGCCCTCCGGTGTCGGACGTGCCGTGCCGACGAGGTAGAGCCGCGGCAGGGCTTCGACGCCGCTCGCGCCCGGCGCCGGCAGCGCCGCGAGGAGCTGCGTCAGGAGGTCGCGCGTCGTCGGGTCGGCCCAGTGGAGGTCCTCGACCACGAGGACGAGGACGCGCTCCGTGGCGACCCCCAGCAGGAGGGTCGTGAGCGCCTGGAGCGTGAGGTCGCGCCGGCGGTCGGGCGAGACGGCGAGCGCGGGATGGCGTGGATCGGCGGGTCGGCCCAGGAGCTCCGCCAGCAGCGGTCCCGCCTCGGCGGGATCGAGGCCGGAGCGGAGGAGCAGGGCGTCGAGGGCGCCGTCGTCGACGATCGCGAGGACGTCGGCGATCGGACGCAGCGGGCTGTCCTGGCTCTCCGGAACGCAGCGCGCTTCCATCCAGGAGGCGGCGGGCACGCGTCGTCGTAGCTCGCGCACGAGCCGGGACTTGCCGATGCCCGGTTCGCCGGTGACGAGCGCGAATCCGGAGCGCCCGCGTTGCGCGGCGGTCCAGCCGTCGAGGAGGGCGTCGAGCTGCTGTGTGCGGCCGACGAGAGGCGTTTCGCGGGCGACGCGGATGGTGTCGCCGCCGGCGCCCGCATTCGGAGGTGTCAGGCGAAAGACGTCGGCGTGGAGCGTGGGCTCGCACCCGACGGCCCCGCGCAGGAGGCGTTGGGTGTCGAGGCTGACCAGGACCTCGCCGGCGGCGGCGAGCTCGTCGAGGCGGGCCGCGATACGCGCGCTCGCCCCGAGCGGCTCGCACACGCCCTCGCCACGACCGACCTCGCGCACCAGCCCGATCCCGGTGTGGACGCCGAGTCGCACCGCGACGGCTGGCGTGCGCCCGGCCACGCAGCGCACCATCTCGAGCGCGGCGCGGGCGGCGAGCCGCGCTTCGTTCTCGCGTGTCTGCGGATAGCCGAAGACGAAGAGCGCGCGGTCGGCGAGGGTGCTGGCGCGGTGTCCGCCGTAGCGCGTGGCGATCGTCGTCAGCGCGGCGAGCTGCTCCTGGAGGAGCAGGTCGGCCTCCTCGGGGTCGATCCCGGGCGCGTCCGACCCCACGACGTGGAGGCGGCATGACACCATCGTGAGCTGCCGGCGATGTGCGGTGGCGGGGCGGTCCGTGGCGGGCACGCGTCCGCCCGCGGCGAGCGGCGTGATCGCGACGAGCTCCTCGAGCACTTCCGCCGCATTCGCGGCACGGCGCTCGGCCGCTTTCGCGGTGACGCGGCGGAGCAGGGCTCCGAGCGGTTGCCCGCGCAGCCACTCGGGCACCCCGACGGCATCGGGGCCGAGCTGGCGCAGCACCGCGGCGTGCCGGGACGTGGCGCGGACCGCGCGCTCCCCGGTCAGACATTCGAGGAGGATCAGGCCCCAGGCGTACAGGTCGGAGCGCGGCGTCGCCGCCTCGCCGCGGAGCTGCTCCGGTGCGGCGTAGCCAGGGGTTCCCACCACCTCGCCGCGCTCGCCGTCGACGACGGTGGTGGCGAGCCCGAAGTCGAGCACCAGGGCGTTGCGTCGCAACCCGGCGGTGGTGACCATGATGTTCTCGGGCTTGAGATCGCGATGCACCACGTTCTGCGCATGGGCGTAGCCCAGCGCATCGAGCACCTGTCCGAGGAGGTGGAGCGTCTCGGCGACGGGCAGCGGCCCCTCGCGATCGAGGAGCGTGCGCAGGGATTCGCCGGGGATGAGGGCGAACGCGGCCCAGACCATGCCGTCGCTGGTGCCGGCATCGAGGAGCGGGACGATGTTCGGGTGCACGAGCCCGGCGCAGCGATGGATCTCGAGCTGCAGCTGTTCGCCATCGCGCGCGGTCGTCGCGTCGGACCGGCGCACGCGCTTGAGCGCCACGTCGCGGCCGGTCGCCAGCTGCCGCGCGCGCACGACGTCGCCGAATCCGCCGTCGCCGAGGGGGCCCAGGAGCTCGTAGCCCACCGGACCACCGCTCTCGGAACGGAGATCTTGCTCACGGCGCATCTTGCTCACTGCGATTGTCCGAGCGCCGATTACCATGGGTACCCCACCACTATGCAACTTCTCATCCACCGGATCGTGCCGAGCCATGTCGTCGATGTGCACGGACTGTCCGTTTCGGCAGACGAAGTGTCCTGTGCAGCGGACATGCTGGCGGTCGTGACGGTGTCTTCGTGAGCTCCCGTGGGTGGGCCCGTGCCTTGCTTGTACGCGTGGTCATGAAGCGAAGCCGTTCCGGAGCAGCCGCGAGGCGTTTGCGGTTGCGACGGGCCCGGGAGGCCCCCCCCGCGACCGACCGGCGCGGGGTGGGGCTACTGGTCGGCCAGTGCTCGGTCTGTCGCGTGCGGTTCGCGTCACGGCTCGACCACCGCATCGACGTCGCCTACCTCCTCGTCGTCCACCAGCAGCTGTGTCCGGGCGGCCGACGTGGTGGTGAGGTCGTATGGCCGCTCAGCGGCTGAGAGCGGAGGTGCGTGGGGGTGTCGGGATGGCGTCCATGGCGTCGTCGGAGGATTTCATCGCGGACGAGCTGGCGCAGGCGAGACGAGAGCGCGACCTCTACGTGAGGCTGCTCCGGCTCGGCGACGAACGCGGCGTCGAGCTCCTGCTGCGCGAGGCCTTGTCGCTCATCGTCGATGCCACCGGGGCACGGCAGGTGTACATCGAGCTGCGCGCCGCCCCGGACGATCCGTCGTGCCGGTCGGTCGCGTGCGGGCTGTCCGAGCCCGAGGTGGGCCGCGTGCGCGCGGCGCTGGCGCACGGCGCCCTGGCCCGCGGGCTCGCGACCGGACGAACCGTGATCACGCCGGCGGAGGTCGCCGCGTCGAGCGCCAGCGTGCGCCCGCTCCGACTCGGCGCCGCGCTCTGCACGCCGATCGGGATCGAGCAGCCGATCGGCGCCCTCTACCTGCAGGGTCCGCAGCATCGCGCCCACTTCACCGACGCCGACCGCGAATCCGCCGAGCTGCTGGCGCGACATCTCGCCCCGCTCGCCGATCGGCTGCTGGTCGCCGAACGACACGCGGCGGCCACGCGCGTGCCCGCGTCGCTGCCGGCCTACGGCCTCATCGGCGGGAGCGCCGCCTTCACGACGTTGCTCCGTCAGATCGCGTTGGTGGCGCCGCTCGACGTCCCGGTGTGCATCGTGGGTGATCCGGGGGCCGGCGCCACCCGCGTGGCGCGCGCCCTGCACGATGCCGGGCGGCGCGCGACGGGGCCCTTCGTCGCGCTCGACTGCCGCGGTCTCGCCGCCGGGCGCCAGGGCCTCGCCGATACCGTGGCCACGGCGGCGGGCGGCACGGTGCTCCTCGACGACGTCGGGGCGCTCGATCCGCGGGCGCAGGCCGACGTCCTCGCCTTGCTCACCACCCACTCCTACCGGCCGGTCGGGGCCGACGCGGACGTCGCTGCGGACGTCCGGGTGCTGGTGACGGCCGGTCCGTCGCTGCAGGCCGCGGTCGACGCCGGTCGCTTTCGCGACGATCTCCATCGGGTGCTCGGGATCATGCCGTTGCGCGTGCCGTCCCTCGGGGAGCGGCGCGCCGACATCGCGATGCTCGCGACCCACGTCCTGCGACAGGTCTGCAGCGAGCAGCGTCTCCCGTCCCTCACCCTGTCGCCGGGCGCACTCCGTGCGGCCGAAGCGGCCGAGTGGCGCGGCAACGTGCGCGAGCTGACCGACGTCGTGGCGCAGGCGGCTCGACGCGCGGCGGCCGCCGGCGTCCGCCAGATCGAGTGCGTACATCTCTTTCCCCCCGCCCCGGAGGACACGGTCATGGAGACGACGCTGCAAGAGGCCACGCGACGATTCCAGGCGGCGCTGCTGGCCGACGTGCTCGCCCACACGTCATGGGACCTCGGCCGGGCTGCCGCTCGGCTCGACCTTCGATATGCACAGGTAGATACGCTGATTCGTACCTTCGGACTGGACAGGGTGCCTCGATGACCCCGACGTCATTCCTGCATCACGCTTCACCGGAGCCATGCGACGGTGCTATGGGTGCGCCCGTGGGCACACCGTCGGTGCACGACGAGCTGCTACGCATCCGTCGGGAGCGTGATCTCTACCTCCGTCTGATCCGTCTCGGCGAGGAGAACGACCTCGAGCCGTTCCTCGAAGAAGCCCTCGGCCTGGTCGTGGACATCACCGGTGCGCGCCAGGGCTACCTCGAGCTCGTCGACGAGGGTGGTGGCGACGAGCGGCGATGGTGGAGTGGACGCGGATTCTCCACCTCGGAGATCGACGGCGTGCGCGCCCTGCTGTCCCGCGGCATCATCGCCGAGGCGCTGGCGTCGCGACAGACGATCCTCACCGGCTCCGCGGCGCGCGATCCACGGTTCCGCGAATTCGACAGCGTGCGCGGGCTCGCCATCGACGCCGTGCTGTGCGCCCCCATCGGGACCGACCCGCCGCTCGGCGTCGTCTACCTGCAGGGACGCACCCCGAGCGGCGCGTTCGAGGAGGGCGACCGGGCCACGGTCGAGGAGTTCGCACATCATCTGGCGCCGTTCGCCGATCGGCTGCTGCAGCAGCGCCGGCGGCGCGACGAGGCCGACGCGACGCGCCCGCTGCGTGCCCGCCTGCGGCTCGACGGGGTCGTCGGACGCAGTGCGACGCTGGCGGCGACGCTGCAGCAGGTGGGCCTGGTGGCGCCGCTCGACGTCGACGTCCTGCTGCTCGGCGACACCGGCACCGGCAAGACCCAGCTCGCGCGCGTCATCCACGACAACAGCCGGCGGGCGATGGGCCCCTTCGTCGTGGTCAACTGCGCCGCGGTGCCGGATACGCTGTTCGAGGCCGAGATGTTCGGCGCGGCGGCGGGGGCGCACTCCACGGCCACGCATCGCATCGACGGCAAGATCACGGTCGCGCAGGGTGGCACCATCCTGCTGGACGAGGTCGCGGAGCTCGGGGTGCAGTCGCAGGCGAAGCTCCTGCAGCTCATCCAGTCGAAGCAGTACTTCGCCCTCGGCAGCAACAAGGTGTCGTCCGCCGACGTCCGCATCGTCGCGGCGACGAACGTCGACCTGCCGGCCGCGGTGGCGGCGGGGCGGTTCCGCGAGGATCTCTACTACCGACTGCTCGTCCTCCCCATTCGCGTGCCGTCGCTGGCCGAGCGGCGCGACGACATCCCCGCGCTCGCGGAGCGCTTCGTCCAGGTGGCGGCCGAGCGCCATCGCCTGCCGGTGATCGGGTTCTCGCCCGCCGCCGCGCGGGCCCTGCAGGTGGCCGAATGGTCCGGCAACGTGCGCCAGCTCGAGCACGTGGTGCAGGCGGCGCTGATCCGCGCCGCCGGAACCGGTGCGCAGCAGATCGAACGCACGCACGTCTTTCCCGATCCGCGCGCCGGCGGACCGCCGCCCGAGCAGCACGAGACCTTCCAGGAGGCCACGCGCCGGTTCCAGGCCGGCCTCGTACGCCAGGCGCTCGAGGAGAGCCACTGGAACGTGATCGAGGCCGCCCGTCGCCTCGACATCGCGCGGTCCCATCTCTACACGCTGATCCGCGCGTTCGGGTTGGAGAGACACTGACCCGAGCTACAGCTCGGGTCAGGGGCGAGGGTGTAGCAGCCGTGTACGCGCGAACCTCGTGTCACGGCCGGCGAAGCCGGCGTGACATACGAGCACGCCCGCCGGAAGGTCGCTGCATTCTAGCTGCAGCGCGCGGGCCAGCTGAGCTTCCAGAGCAGGTTCCGCACTTCCAATGTTCCGCCGGGTACGCCCGCGCAGAGGCGTGGTCCAAGTCCTTCGAGCAGGGGGCCGTCGATCGAGATCCAGCCGGCGGCGGGGCGGAGGTCGGCGTGGGTGAAGTCCCAGCCGAAGCGGGAGCAGAGGATGCTGCCGTCGGCGCGGCGGCCGAGGACCGGGAGGTGCTCGAAGAGGCGGCGCACGGCGACGATCGTCGGTAGCGTGGCCGTCGTCGCGGGTTCCCACGGACCGCGCGGCTCGACGGCGGCGTGGAGCAGCAGGCGGTCGTCGTCGTCGGAGAGGACGAACAGCGGCCCCTCGGTGCGCATGCGGGCGGTGGTCTTGGCGAAGCCGTAGTGGGCGTTGCCGTGCCAGGTGGCGGGGAAATAGGCGGAGCACATCCGCGCCACGAAGACGTGCGGCGTGGCGTCGTGCCGCTGTCGCACGAACGGCACGAGCACGGCGAACTCGCCGTAGTGGATGCCGAGCGGGACGGGGCGACCCCCGACCAGGAGGGTGCCGTCCGCCTGCTCGCCGAAGACGAACAGCACGGGGTGCTGCGCCGGATCGACGCAGCCGCCGCTCATGAGCTCGAGCGACGGCGGCAGCGTGGCGACGACGTCGGCGCGCGGCAGGCCGACGACGCACAGGCGTCCCGCGAACGTCGCCTGCCCGTTGAAGGCGGTGCCGGCGTGGAGCGCCGGATCGGGTCGCGGGAAGCACGCGGGGTCGAAGAACGGCTGCATGCGCGCGGCGGACGATAGCACAGCATCCGTCAGTCCTGCCGCGCCTTGCGATCGAGCGCCCGTCGCGGGATGACTGGATGGAGCGCCCAGGCCTCATGAAGCCACCGTCCGTCATCCACTTCCCGCCGTTTCGTCTCGATCGGCTGGCGGGGCAGCTCTTCCGCGGCGACGTCCCGGTTCCCCTGCGACCGAAGACGTGGGCCATGCTGTGCCACCTCGCGTCGCGCCCGGGCGAGCTCGTGACGAAGGACGAGGCGCTCGCCGCGGTGTGGCCGGACGTCTCGGTCACCGAGGACGCGCCCCGCGTGGCCGTGCGCGAGCTGCGGCGCGCGCTCGGCGACGACCCCGCCGCACCGGCGCTGATCGAGACCGTGCACGGCCGCGGCTGGCGGTTTCACGGCGTCGCCCGCGCCCCGCGCGCCGCGGTCGCCGACGACGCCATCATGGTCGGTCGGGAGGCGGAGCTGGCGACGCTCGACGGATGGCTCGACGCCGCCCGCGCCGGCGAGCGCATCGTCGCGCTCGTGTCCGGCGACGCCGGCGTGGGCAAGACGACGCTGCTCGACGCGTTCCTCGCGCGTTCGCCCGCGCGCGGCGACGTCGTCGTGGTGCGCGCCGAGTGCCGGCAGATGCTCGGCACGGGCGAGCCGTACCAGCCGTTGCTCGAAGGTGTGGCCGCGGCCGCCGCCGGCCCGGCGGGTCCCGTGGTGACCGCGGCGCTGCGCACGCACGCGCCGAGCTGGCTCGTGCAGATTCCGTCCCTGCTGGTGCCCGACGAGGTCGCCGCGCTGCGCCATCGACTCGCCGGCTCGACCGGTGAGCGCATGCTGCGCGAGCTGGCGACGTGGGTCGACGCGGTGGCGGGGGCGCAGCCCGTCGTCCTGCTGGTGGAGGATCTCCACTGGAGCGACGGCGCCACGCTCGACGCGCTGGTGGCGCTCGCGCACCGTCGCACGCCGGTCCACCTGCTGGTGGTCGCGACCTACCGGCCCGTCGAGGCCATCGTGACGGATCATCCGCTCCGCGACGTGCGGCAGGATCTGGTACGCCGGCGGCTGTGTCGCACGTTGGCGCTCGGCACGCTGCCGGCGACGGCCGTGCTGGCGTACCTCGCCGCGCGCTTCGGTGACGTCGCGACGTCGCCCGCGCTGGTGTCCTTCGTGCACGAACGCTCCGACGGCAACCCGTTCTTCATGACCGCGGTCGCCGACCAGCTGGTGGCCGGTGGCTGCCTCGTCCGCGACGGCGACGGATGGCAGGTGGACGAGAGCGTGCCGCTCGCCGACGTGGGCATCCCCGAGACGCTGCGCGAGATGATCGAGCGCCAGCTCGACGCGATCGACGCGCGCACGCAGGTGATCCTCGATGCGGCGAGCGTGGTGGGCACCGAGTTCGCGGTCGGGACGGTCGCGGCCGCCGTCGCCGACGCCGGGGTCGAAGCGGTGGAGGATGCCTGCGACCGGCTCGTACGCCAGGGTCGCCTGCTGAGGGCAGGGGGCGAGCAGGAATGGCCGGACGGCACGGTCACCGCGCGCTACGCCTTCCGCCACGCGCTCTACCGCGACGTCCTCTACGCGCGCCTCGCGCCGTCGCGCCGGCATCGGCTGCATCAGCTCGCGGGCGAGCGGCTCGAGCAGGCGTACGGTGGCGCCACGATGCTGATCGCCGCGGAGCTGGGCGGTCACTTCGCGCGCAGCCGGGACCGGGGGCGCGCGGTGCGCTACCTCGGCCAGGCCGCCGAGGGTGCGCAGCAGCGCTTCGCCGAGCGCGAGGCCATCGCCAGCCTGTCGCGCGCCCTCGAGCTGCTCGACGGCATGCCGCCCTCGAGCGAGCGCACGCAGCAGGAGCTCATGTTGCGGCTCATGCTGGGCCCGTCGCTCAGCGTGACGCTCGGACACACCTGCCCCGAGCTGGCGACGTCGAGCGCCCGCGTACGCGCGCTCCTGCCCGATCTGGGCGAGACGCCGGGCCACGTCTTCGCGTTGCTCTCGCTCTTCGCCTTCGAGGTGATGCGCGGTCGCCTCGACGCCGCGACCGAGCTCGCCGACCGCGCCTGTGTGCTCGGCGCGCGCGTCGCACCCACCTTCATCGCCATCGCGGACATGGCGGCCGGCATCGTGCGCTGCTATCGCGGCGCGTTCGCCGCCGGTCGACGCCACCTCGAGGCGACGCTGGCCGCGTCGTCGCCGGAGTCGTTCCCGGTGAGCTTCGATCCGCGTCTGGTGGCGTTGAGCCATCTCGCCGACCGCTGCCTGGTGCCGCTCGGTGAGCCGGCCGCGGCGGTCGTGATGGGCGAGCGCGCCGCGGCGCACGCTGCCGGGCTCGGGCATCCGTTCTCGCGCGCGGTCGCCAGCAGCACCGTCGCCCGCATGTACCTCGTGCTGCGCGATCCCACGCAGGCGGCGGCGTGCGCCGCCGAGGCGCTCGCGCTCTGCGCCGAGCATGGCTATCCCGACATCGCGCTGCGCGCCTCCCTCATCCACGGCTGGGCGCGGGCGCTCGGTGACGAGCGTGCCGACGTCGTCGACGAGCTGGTGCCGCTGCTCGCGAGCTACGGCCAGCGCGCCGGCATGGTGGCGGTCACGACGGCGCACCTCGCCGTGGTGGAGGCGGCGGTCGCCGCCGGACGGCTCGATGATGCGCTCCATCTCGTGATGGCCGCGGCGCGGCTGGTCGAGGAGACGGGGGAGCGCATGGAGGAGTCCGAGGTGCACCGCTGGCGCGGCGAGGTGCTGCTCGGGCTGCGCGGGCGGCAGGGACGCGCCGAGGCGCGGAGCTGTTTCGAGCAGGCACTCGCCGTCGCCACCGCGCAGGGGGCGCGCTGGTTCGCGCTCCGCGCGGCGACGAGCCTGGCGCGACTCGAGGGCACGCGTGGTTCCGAGGCGCGCGCGCGGCTCGCCGCGATGGTCGACGAGCTCGGTGCGGGCGACGAGTGGCCCGACGTCCAGGACGCGCTGGCGCTCGTGACGCGGCGCTAGGCGCGCGGATCGTCGAGCCGGAGCTCGAACTCGCCCGGGAGGTGTCGCGCGAGGGCGGCGCTGATCATCGGGGCCAGCATGTCGCCGGGCAGCACGCAGGCGCCCGTGTCGCAGTGGACGTTGGTGACGTCGAGCCGCAGCTCGATGCGAGCCATGCGGGCGTCGGCGGCGACGAGCACCAGGTCGGCGCCGTCGCTGCGCACGAGCGCGCGTGCCGCCTCGAGCGCCGCCGCGACCTGCTCGTCAGTCCACATGCGCCTCCGGCAGTCGCACGACGGCGACGCTCTGCATCTCGCTCTGGCACCAGCTCGGCAGGATCATGGCGTGCAGGCTGCCGAGCCCGCCGCACACCACGGGCACGAACTGGTCCGGGCGGTTGGTGAGGAAGACGCGGCCGGCGGCGTCGACGCGCTGCTTGCGGCGCAGGATCTCCTGGTTGGCGGGTCGCCACAGGTCGATCGGTTGCCAGGCGTGCTCCCAGAGGTGGGCCTGGAAGTCCTCGATCGCCGGGAACGCGCGCCCGAAGCGTTCGGCCCACATCGGGTTCACCGCCACCACCACCTGGCCGCAGTCGCCGGTGATCTCGAGGTACCAGTTGCTCATCGGGTACGCGATGCTCTTCGCGATCATGTAGGCGAGATCGCGCGGGTCGTCGTTGTTGGTGTCGGCGACGGGGAAGTTGCCCTTGCTGCCGTGGACGGTGACGACCTCGGCGTCGGCCGCGAAGCCCCGCCGCACGGCCAGCGACGGCCACGGTGATCGCTCCTCCCACTCCGCGATGCACTGCCCGAAGCGTCCGGCCTGCCCGAACACGCTGCGCGACGTCTCGCCGGCGCGCTGGCCGCCGATGTTGCGGAGGCAGAGCGCGACCGCGCGCCCGATCGTCATCGAGCCGCGACCGGCGGCGCCGCCGAAGCAGCCCGCCTTGTAGTCGATCTGCAGCGCGTCGCGCCGCGGCCCGTTGACGATGCAGATCGGGAAGACGCTCGACGTCGTGGTGGTGACGGCGACGGCGTTGAACTCCGGCCGCACGATGGCCTCGAGCGCCGCCAGCACGAGCGGGAACGCCTGTGGCGCGCAGCCGGCCATGACGGCGTTGATCGCCGCGAGCTCGACGGTGGCCTCGCCGTGCCGCGGCGGCAGGCGTCCGATGACGTGGCCCGGCGCGTGCGGCGTGGTCGCGAGCGCGGCGTGGATGCGGTCGTCGGTGGGCGGGATCAGCGGCGCGCCGTCGCCCCAGCGCTCGGCGAGGGAGAGCTCGTAGAACGCCCCCGCGTCGTCGTCGATCTCGATGGCGCGGCTGGTGAGCGCGGCCGTCATCGCGTCGCTCCGAGGAGCTGCAGGAACCGTGGGTAGACGGCGTCGGCGATCTGCCGCAGCTCGGGCTCGGCGCGCGTCTCGAGCGGGTAGGGCAGGACGAGGATCTTGAGATCGGGGTGGCCGAGGAACGTCGCCGTGGTGCGCGCGTGGGTGACGAACTCCTCGCAGATGGCGACGACGACGGGCTTCCGCCGCGCTTCGACGAGGATCGCGTCGCGCACCGACCACATCGTGCACGAGCCGCAGGTGCCGAGCCCGACCACGGCGCACTCGATGTCGTCGAGCCAGCCGTCGAGATCGGTGCGCGTCTTCTCGCCTTCGGGCCCGGTGCGCTCGCCCGTCTGCAGGAGCCGTGGCGCGGCGCCGTCGGCGCGGAGCCGTTCGACCCAGGCGGCGGCGATCACCTGCCACGAACGCCACGTGGCGTCCTGCCGCAGCCCGATGCGGACCCCGGCGACGCTGCGGCCGAGCGTGAACGCCGGCGCGCCGGTGTCGGCGGGAAAGGTCGCGGTGGGGCAACGGATCGTGATGCGCGGGCGTGCGGGCAGGGTCGTCGGCATGACCGTCGTGCGAGAGCAGCGATACGACGTGGCCCGCGCGGCGGTCAATCGGCGGGTGCGTCGTTTCGCCGCTCGTGGAGTCGCATGCTAGGGCGGACGCCGTGGAGCTGTGGCACATCTGGGCCGGCATCATCGTCCTCTACGTCGCCGTGATCGTGGCGATCCTGTGGCGGGCACGGCGGGTGCGGGCCGAGGTGGCGGCGAGCCGGGGATGGCCGTCGGTGGGCAGCCGGGTGGTGGAATCGCGCATGGACGAGATCGTCGCGACGAAGGGCGGCACCACCTACTTCCCGGTCGTGATCTACGACTACACCGCCTGTGGGCGCAGCCTGCGCGGCTCGCGCCCGCACTTCGGCGACCCGGTCGGATACAGCTTCCGCAGGAACGCCGACCGGCGGCTCGCCGCGCTCACCGCCGCTGCGGCCGTGCAGGTGTTCCACGATCCCGCCGACCCGACCCTGGTCGTCATCGAGCGCCGTGCCCCGGTCCTGCGGCGCTACGCGGTGCTGGTGGGCATCCTGTCCGTCGTCCTGGCGGGCATCCTCTCGTTCCCGCTGTGGCTCTGAGCCGAGACGGCCCCGAGGAACGCGACCCAGTCAGCGTCAGGCGATCGGAGCAGTATGGTGCGCCGGCTTCGCCGGCCGCGCCATGGTGGTCGCCAGCGACGCGTCGCCACACACTCGCCTCCCCCCGACCCAAGACATGGTCTTGGGTCGCGTGTTACACCGCGATCTCGTCGACGTAGCACCAGCGCCACGTCTCGCCGGGCTCGGCGGAGCGCACGATGGGATGCTGGCTCGCCCAGAAGTGCCGGGTGGCGTGCCGGTGCTTCGACGAGTCGCAGCAGCCGACGTGGCCGCACGCGAGGCACGTGCGCAGGTGCACCCACGTCTCGCCGAGCCGCAGGCACTCCTCGCAGCCGTCGGTGCGTGGCGCCGCATCGGTGATGGTGTCGAGATGGTCGCACGTCGGGATGTCGTCGGTGTCGTCGAGCGGCTGCGCGCCGGCCGGATCGAGCGTGACGGCGGCGACCGCGGCGCCGGCCAGCAGGAGCCCGGCGCAGAGGAGGACCACGCCCCGGAAGCCGTCGAGGAAGGCGTCGTGCAGCAGCCCTGCCAGCAGCGGCCGTTCCGTGGGTGCGACCCACTCCGGGATCGAGGTGTCGGCGAGGCTGCGTCGCTCCGCCACCAGCGTGCGCGCGACGTCGACCGGGACGGCGGCCTCGACCAGGCGGCGCTCGAGCGCGGTCGTGTAGAGCGCCAACGTCACCACGCCGGTGACGGCGACGGCGAGCAGCGTACCGACCCGTGCCGCGGTGCTGTTCACCCCCGAGGCGACGCCCGCGGACGACGGCGAGACGGCGGCGAGCACGCTCGTCGTGAGCGGGGTGACGGTGAGGGCCATGCCGAGCCCGGCCAGCGCCATCGGACCGAAGAACGTCGTCCAGTACGAGCCGCCGATGCCGGGGAGCGCCATCGCGGCGAGGCCGAGCGCCGCCAGCACGGGTCCGGCCACCAGCATCGGCTTGGTGCCGATACGGTCGGCGAGCGCGCCGGCGCGCGACGAGAGCAGGCCGATGATGAGCGCGAAGGGCAGGAACGCGGCGCCGGTGGCGATCGCGGAGTAGCCCTGCACCTGGACCAGGTTGAAGGGCAGCACGAAGAACGCGCCGGTGACGCCGGCGTAGACGAGAACGGTGACGACGTTGACGCCGCGAAACGCGCCCGACGCGAACAGCGCCGGTGGCAGCATCGGATGCGGCGCGCGGCGCTCGTGCACGACGAAGCCGATCAACGACGCGAGCCCGACGCCGAGGCCCAGCCAGGCGGCCGTGCCGGTGCCGATGATGCCGCTCACGATGCCGAAGAGCCCGAGCGTGGCCAGCGCGGCGCCGACCCAGTCGACGTCGGCCGCACGACGCATGACCGGTGGATCGGGCACGCGCCACCACGTGAGGGCCATGGCCACCAGCGCCGGGGGGATCGTCGCCGCGAACGCGACCCGCCACGAGCCGGCGTCGACGAACCAGCCACCGAGCATCGGGCTCAGCGCGCCGGTGATCGACGTGGCCGCCGACCACGTGCCGATGGCCCGCCCGCGTTCGGCCCGCGGGAACGCCGCGCTCAGCAGAGCCAGGCTGTTCGGCGAGAGCAGCGCCGCCGCCAGGCCCTGCGCCGCCCGCGCGGCGACGAGCGTGACCACGTCGGGGGCCAGGCTGGCCCCGACCGACGCCAGGGCCAGCCCGGCCGTCCCGAGCTGGAACATGCGTCGACGGCCGAAGCGATCGCCCGCGGCCCCGCCGGCGAGGGTGAGGGCCGCCAGCAGGATGGTGTAGGCGCTCGCCACCCACTGCATCTGTCCCACCGTCGCCCCGAGCGACGCCTGGATCGCGGGCAACGCGACGTTGATGACCGACGCCACCATGAACACGAGGCTCGAGCCGAGGACGGTGGCTGCCAGCACCCATTTGCGCGCGTACGAGGCGCACCCCGGCGTTTCGCCGGCCGTGCGCATGACGGCGGCGTCGCAGGTCGGGCGTTCCTCGCCGATCATGCCGGGTCCCCGTCCATGGCCCGCCGACTTGTGTCCTCGCGCGGGACCCGGCGCAACGGTGTTCGCCGGCAACCGTCACGAAAATTCCCCGAAACTCTCCGGACCGGGTCCGCACCGGGCGGGTAAGCCAGGCCCATGACGGAGCGACCCATCCTGGCCGGCGCCACCGACCACACCCATCCCGCGGACCACGCCTTCGTGATCCGGTTCCGGCTCGGCACCGATCCGACCAATGCCCATGTGTATGGGCGCATCGAGCACGTCGTGTCGGGGCGCGGCGCGCGCTTCGTGTCGTACGAGGACATGCTCGGCTTCATGCGACGCATCCTCGCCGAACGGCTCGCCTCGGGGTCGCGGGAGGACGTCGAGTGAGGGGCTGGGCGCTGGCCCTGGTGCTCTCCCTGGTCGTGGTGGCCGCGGGGACGGCGGCGCGGAAGCCGGCGCCCTGCCCGGACGCGCGCTACGTGGTGGGCGGTGAGCCGATCATCGGCGGCGCGGCATCGCCCGACGTCGTCGCCGTCGGGTCGACCATCTCCATCGGCAGCGGCTGCGCACCCGTCACCGTCAAGCGGAAGACGAAGAAGAAGGGCACGACGCTGAAGGCCGTGTGGAAGAGCGGCTGCACCGGTGTCACCGGCAAGGTGACGTTCACCGGGAAGATCGACGCCGCCTGCGGCACGGTGTCGGGCACGGTCCGCGGCAAGAAGGCGAAACTGAAGCGCACCTTCACCGCGACGCGGTCGGCCTGCGGCGACGGCGTGCACGACGCGGGCGGCGAGACGTGCGACGTCGGCACCGGATGCGCCAAGGGCCAGAGCTGCACCGGCGCCTGTGCGTGCGACGTCGGTGTCGACCCGGGCGCGAACCAGGCCCCCACGGCGACGGCGAGCGGCCCGGGCACGGCCACGGCGGGCACCCCGGTGGTCTACGACGGCCGCGGCTCGACCGACCCCGACGGCGACACGCTCACACACTCGTGGGACTTCGGCGACGGCGTCCGCGGCGGCGGTGGCCAGGTGGCGCACGTCTTCAACGCGGCCGGCACGTTCACCGTCCGTCTCACGGTGGGCGACGGTCGTGGTGGAACGGCAGTGTCCGACGTCGCGGTCACGGTCGCCGACGGTCCGGCACCCGGGCCCGAGGTGATGGCGACGGGCCTGGTGCGGACCACCGGCAGCGATCCGGTCGCCGGTGCCGCGGTGCGGATCGAGCCCGGCGGTACCACCGGCACCACCGACGCGATGGGGCACGTGACGCTCGGCATCCGCACCGGCGTGCCGTCGCAGGTGCACGTGTCGAAGGCGGGCTACGCCGATCAGATGATCGGCCTGCAGGCCGTGACCGGCTCCGAGGACTCGGTCTTCGAGGTGACGATGTTACCGCGCGAGGCGCCGTTGCTTCTCGCCGACGCCGCCGCCGGCGGCACGCTCGACGGCAAGCACGGCGCACGAGTCGTCATTCCGGCGAATGCGCTCGTCGATGCGAACGGCAACGCCGTCACCGGTGCGGTCGACGTCAGCGTGTCGCCGCTCGACGTCACCGAGGAGCCGCTCGCGTTCCCCGGCCGCTGCGAGGGCGTGCGTACCGACGGCGCGCAGGGACTCCTCGTCACGCACGGCACCGTCGAGTACGCGCTCGACCAGAACGGCACGCCCGTGAACCTCCGCCCCGGCTCGTCGGCGGTGATCGAGATCCCCGTCTACGCGGCACTCGCCAAGGACGGCACGCCGCTGGCACTCGGCGATACCTCGCCGCTGTGGGCGCTCGACGAGCAGAGCGGCGGCTGGGTGGAGGAGGGCGTGGGCACGATCGTGCAGTCGGCGGCGAGCCCGTCGGGCATGGCCCTGCGTGGCACGGTGACGCACTTCTCGTGGTGGAACCACGACGCGTTCGAGTCCCCGCCGGCGCGGCCGAAGCCGCGCTGCCTGGTCGACACGAACGCCGACGGCGTCCTCGAGGATCTCACCGGCACCGGCTACTGCTGGCATGCCGGCACCGGTCCCGAGCAGCCCGACGACGGCTTCTCGGTGGCGGGCGTGCATCCCGCCGCCACGACCCCGCGCATCCCGCAGTACACGGCGCAGACCACGTTGCCCGCGTCGGGCGGCGTCGAGCTGCCGATCCCCGCCGACATGGACATCCTGTTCCGGTCGCACGCGAAGGGCGGCACGCTGCGCGGCCAGAAGCTGGTGCGGCTCGGGCCGAACGTGTCGGAGGACGTCGACATCGTCCTCTATCCGCAGAACGCCCCGGTGCTGCCGATCGATCCGCTGCCGCACGCCGCCGACTACGAGCTGACGGACGAGGGCCGCGCCTTCACGTTCACGGCCACCGCCGGCGACCGGGTCTGGATCACGCTGTCGCGCCTCGACGAGCTTCCGTTCGTGCTGGGGGGCGCGTTCCTGATCGCGCCCGGTGACGTCGAGATCGGCTCGGCGACCTTTGGTGGCAGCTTCGACCAGATCGGACAGATCGGTGCCGAGCTGCCGTCGACGGGCACGTACAAGATCGACATCGGCTCGCAGCAGGCGGGCGACTTCCATCTCGAGGTCACGACGGAGACGGGCCCGTTCCCGTTCTTCGTGTCCACCACGCCGGCGCCCGGCGCCACCGGGGTGCCCGCGAGCACGGACTTCGGCGTCACCTTCAGCCAGGCCGTGACGTCGCCGGTGCATTTCCTCGTCAATGGTCCGGCGTACAACGAAAACTTCGACCTCCCGATCACAGGCGTCTCCACCACGGGGCCGCCGTCCGAGCCGCTCGCACCGGGGGTGACGTATCGCGCGACCGTCTCCGGCGCTTTCGACACCGTCACCGCTCGAGTGCAGGCGCCGAATCCTTACGAGTGGTCGTTCAGGACGGCGGAGGAGGACGGCGTCACCGTGCCCTTCTTCGAGGCGAGCTCCGTCGATACCAACGTCGCTGCCGCCGTCGCGATCGGTGCGGGCGGCGCGGGCCACGCCGTATGGACCACGCTCTTCACGCAGGGCAGCGGCGGCGGCCAGGTCTTCGGCGACGGCTACGCGGCCGGCGAGGGCTGGGACGAGCCTCAGGAGTTGAGCGTCCGCATCACGGGCCCGGCGCCCTATGCCGCGGTGACCGTCGACGGGCAGGGTGTCGGCACGGCGATCTGGGCGCAGCGTGAAGTCGGCGTCCAACCGTTCCGCCACAGCATCTCGTCGAGCCGGCGACAGCCCGGCGGCACGTGGGGCAGCCCGGTGCTCATCGAGACGTCGAGCGCGAGCTTCGAGACGTCGGGTGTGCACGTCGGCGCCGATGCCGCCGGCAACGTCATCGCGGTGTGGAATCTCGAGACGCCCCTGCCGAAGCAGGTGTGGTGGAATCGGTACACCGCTGGTGTGGGATGGGGCACCGCCGCCGTGCTGACGGAGGGAGCGACCTTCGGCATCCTGAACGAGCGGCATCGCGCGCTGGTGGTGTCGGCCGACGGCACCGCGCTGCTCACCTACAAGGACGCCGCGCTGCACAACCAGGTGCGACGCTTCACGCCCGGCGGTGGCTGGGGCGCGGCCACCGACTTCGGCACCGGCGACCTGCGCATCGCCGCCAACGCCGCCGGCGACGGCATGGTCTACGTGCAATCGAATCCGTCGACCCGCGCGACCTACCGGCTCTTCGCCGCCGGCGCGCCGGGGTGGTGCGCGTCACCGCCGTGGTGCGAGCTGCCGTCGATGGGGGTCGACAGCACCAGCAGCCCGACGCTGGCACTCGCGCCGGACGGGTCGGCGATCGTCGTCCTGGTCGTCTCGGCGCAAGGCGTCGTGGCGATGCACTACACGCCGCATCCGATGAACGCCGACGCCGGAACCTGGGCGGCGCCGGTGGTGCTCCCGACGACATTCGAGGGCGCGGAGCAGCTGCAGATGGCGATGGACGCCAGCGGCGACGCGGTGGCGATCTGGAAGAAGAGCATCGACGTGTCGCAGCCGATGCGCTGGACGCGCTACACCGCCGGTGGCTCGTGGACGGCCATGCAGACGGTGGCCGACATCGTGCAGTCGGTGCCGATCCGTCTGTTCATGGGGCCGGCGGGCGACACGCTCGTGCTGTCGACGTCGGGCAAGGTCCTGCGCGCGGTGCGACTGCCGTAGGGTACCCAAGAATATCGCCGGGAGGGTGATTGACGGCGCGCGCCGGTTGGGCGCACTCTCCCTCCCGGTGGGGGCGAGCGCAGCCATTCCGGTGCTCGACGATGTGATGCGCCACGAGCTGTTGGCGCTCCTCGATGCGGTCGGTGCGCGGTGGGGCTATCTGGCGCTGTACGGCGACGACGACGCACCCGCCGAGCCGAGCTGGTGGGTCGCGCAGCATCTGCAGCCGGGAGCGATCGCTGCGGTGGCGGCGCGCGTGTCGCGCGGCGGGACGGCACGGGCGATCGCGCTGGGAGAGGTGGCCGAGGGCACGTCGTCGCTCTGCGCCGGCATCGGCGCCGATCCGCCGTGCGGCCTGGTGTTCGTCGAGACGCCGGCGCCGGTCACGAGCCGCCAGCGGATGCGCTTCGAGGCGACGCTGCGCGGGATGACCACACGGCTGACGCGGGCGTCGTCCGACGAGGCGGCTCGCGATCCGCTCGCGACGTTGCGCGCGCAGCTGTGTCTCGACGGCATCGACGGCACGAGCCCGGCGCTGGTGTCGATGCTCGAGCACGTGGTCGAGCTCGCGCCGCGGGACGTGCCGGTGCTCGTGTACGGCTCGTGCGGCTCGGGCAAGGACCGCCTGGTGCGCGTCCTGCACGACAGCAGTCGCTTCGGTCGCGGTCCGCTCGTCGAGGTGCACGTCCCGCTGATGGGCCTGACGGTCATCGACGATCTGCTGCACGGCGGTCGCGCGGGCGGGCAGCCGGGCCTGCTGGCCATGGCGCGCGGTGGGACGCTCCACCTCGCTGACTACGGCGACCACGATCCGGCGCTCGAGAGCCGTCTGTCGGCGGCGTTGACGCAACGAGCGGTGGGCTGCCGCATCGTGGCATCCACCGCCTTGCTACCCGATGGCATCGCCCCGGGCCCGCTGCGCGACGTGCTCCTCGACAACGTGGTGACGATACCCGCACTCGCCGAGCGACCCGGCGACGTCGTGCTGCTCGCGCGCGCGGGCGTGGACGCCGCCGCACGACGCTGGGGTTGGCATCCGATGGACATTTCGCCGGCCGCGCTGCGTTGGCTGGTGGCCGCGGATTGGCCCGGCAACGTGCGGATGTTGCTCAACTGCGTCGAGCGCGGCGTGATCCGGGCCGGCGCCGAGCCCTCGCCGGTGGTGCAGCTCCGGCACCTCACCCAGGATCCGCAGCCACCGACGCTGCACGACCTGCCCCCCGATCAGCGGCCGACGGCGCTCGCGCGCGCGCTCGTCGGCTCGGGGTGGAACGTCGATACCACCGCGCGCCGGCTCGATCTGCGGCGCGCCGAGCTCTACCGCATGATCCGCGACCACGGCCTCGCCGCCTAGTCGCGGCGCAGCGACGCGAGTCGTTGCTGCAGGCGCGCGTCCCGACGTTCGGCGGCGAGCGCCACGGCGGCCTGCCGGCGGATGGCCGGCGACGGCGTGCGGCTCTGCGCCTGTCGCGCCTCGATGCGCACCAGGTGCTGGCCGTAGCTGGACGCGATCGGTCCGATCCACTCGCCCGACGGGACGTCGCGCAGCGCCGCGGCGAAGCCGGGGCCGAAGGTGCGGTCGATGGCGTCGTCGGTGGCGGCGTCGAGGTGGCTGCCGAGCAGGAAGGCGTCGCCCATGGACGGCGGGTCGCCGGCGCGCAGGCGCGCCAGCACGACGTCGGCGGCGGTCGCGTCGTGACGACCGCGCGCGAGGTAGACGTGGGTGAGGCTCGTGGTGGACGGCGCGGCGAAGCGATCGGGGTGCGCGGCGAGCCAGGCGTCGACGTCGGCGTCGCTGGGACGATCGCCGGCGCCCGGCGCCGACAGCACGAGGCGCATCGCGTGCACCAGGTGACGGCGGATGACGGCGTCGGTGCCGACGAGCCCGAGGTCGCGCGCCGTGCGCTCGGGCTCGCCGACGACGCCGTCGGTGGCGACGAAGCGACCGAGCGTCGCGAGACGCTCGCGCACGAGCGGGTCGTCACGATCGAGGCCGCTCGCGATCGCGGCGCGATAGAGCAGCTCGTCGTCGTGGACGGTCGCCGCCGGTGCCGGCGGCGTCCACCAGGCCTGCGCCGCATACAGCGCCGCGCCGAGGACGACGAAGTGGAGGGCGGGCTGGCGGAGCAGCCGCGTCACTTGAGATCCTTCCGTCGCGCCAGACCGAGGCGATCGCGGCTCGCGAGCCAGAGCCGCGTGTGCGACGTCTGCCACGTGCCCGCGCCGACGGCGATCGTCACCATGTGGTCGCTGCGGTCGGCGCTGGCGAGGTCGCGCGGCGTGGTGCGGACGACGAGCCGCGTGTCGTCGCGTCGCTGCACGAGCGAGAGCGCGGCGATGCCGTCCGGCTTGTTGCGCCGGCCGGCGAGCCGCCAGCGCCCGGCGCCGGTGCGTCGCAGCGTGCCGGGCGGCAACGTCACGGCGAGGATCTCGTCGTCGTCGGTGACGCGGATGGTGAGCGCGTCGCGTGACGGATCGAGATGCTCGGTGACGCCGAGGCGCAGCCGCAGCGTGAGCACGTCGCGGCCCGCGCGGCCGAAGGCCACCTGCGCGATGGCACGCCCGATCGTGTCGGCGCGGTACCAGATGGGCGAGCTCCACGCGCGCTCCTGCACCAACGGCTCGGCGAAGGCGTCGTCGCCGGTGTCGCGGCAGCAGCTCGCGAAGTCGTCGCCCGCGATCGCCGCCTGTGCCGGGCAGTCGGGCGAGAGCGGGTCGACGCCGGCGGAGCGGCACAGCGTCGTCGTCCAGCGACAGACGGGCGTCTCGAGCACGCGCGCGTAGTAGAAGGCGTGCTCGCGCGGATCGAACGCCGGGTCTTCCCAGACGGCGCACAGCTCGGCGAATCCGCTGCCCTGCGCCGCGCACGTGACGGGATCGACGCCCCCGGCGGCAGCGTCCCCGGCGACGTCGACGACGCGCTCGTGCTGGACGCCGTCGGCGTCGACCCAGCCCTTCACGATCTGGATGCGCTGCAGGTCGGTGCCGGGCTGCTCCGCCGTGCCGGCGTCCTTCACCGCCCAGACGGCGAAACGCGGCGCCGCCTCGGTGGGGCCGAGCTCGCCGCCCATCGGTACGCCGGTGGTGTAGGCGGCGCGGACGAACTCGGGACTGCCGCAGGCGACGTTGGCGAGCTCGCCGCCGAAGAAGCGCACGACGGGGCGCGTGCCGCTGGTGGCGTAGGTCTCGCGCCGGCGCAGCGCCGAGAAGATCGCGTCGCGCGAGTTCTCCTCCGCCCACACCGCCGTGATGCCGCCCGGATTGTCGCGCGCGTTGTCGGCGATCTGGCGCGCGGGGGTGGCGTCGATGGCGCCCTGGGCGCCGTCCCAGCCGGTCTCGGCGACGCCGCCGCCGGTGCCGTTGTGGGTGTCGGTGCCGCCGGTGAAGCCGAGCTGGAACGGATTCACGCCCAGCTGCCGCTCGAGGCTGAGGCCGTCCTTCAGCACGCTCCGCACCAGGTTGCGGCGCGGCCACGTGTCGATCGGGAGCGGGACGGCATCGGGGCCCTCGTGCGGGTTCGGCAGCTGCTCGAAGGTGCAGAGCTCGTCGGCGCCGTCGACGCCGCGGCCGAGGAGGCGATCGAAGCGGCACTCCGAGCTGCCCTTCTGCTGGAATATCTCGACCAGCGGCTCGCGCGCCTGGCGGCGCAGCGCCTCGGTGGCGTCGGTCGGGTCGGGCCACTGCTCGCCGCCGCTCAGGTTCGAGTTGTGCGGAATGATCAGCGCGTCGCAGCCGGTGCCGGCGTCGAGGCACTGGTTCTCGAGCGCGGTCCAGAGCCCCTGCGGGACACCGCCCGGCGTGTCGAGGTGCGACAGTGCGATGGCGGGTACGGTGGCGTTGCGGAAGATGACGTTGCGGTGGCGATGACGCCCGAGCGGGCTCGGCGTGTGCTCGTAGCCGACGAAGCTGGTGAAGGTGCAGGCCGACGTGCGGTCGTACGCCTCCTCGCTCGCCGCCTGCTCCTCCTGCCACACCGACACGGCGGCGGCGTCGCAATCCACACCCGGCAGCGTGCAGATGGTGTGCTGCGTCGGCGGGTTCGGGATGCCGAGCGGGAAGAGCCACGCGATGGTGACGAACGACTGCGCGTCGGTGCCGGCGTCCACCTGGCGGAGCTGCGTGCAGAGCGTCTCGTCGTAGGCGGGCGAGCCCGGCGTGGCGCAGCGATCGATCTCGCCGAAGAACTCGGCGTGGTCGGTCACGGCGCCGAAGTCGAGCGCACGGTCGATGCGCCGGCTCTCGCGCGTGGGGGCCTCGTCGACGTCGGCGAGGAGCACGGTGCCGCGGCCGCGCATGAAGTCGTAGGCGCCACGCGGGTCGACGCGCGAGCCGAAGATGTAGGCGTCGGCGGAATAGAGCGTGTGCACGTGGATGTCGCCGAAGAACGGGCGCCGCAGCGGGTCGGAGGCGGCGCACGGCTCGCGCGTCTCGGTGCGTTGCCAGGGCGGGGGGCCGGCGATGGCGGCCGTCGCGAGTGCCAGCAGGAGGACTGCGAGTCGCACGGAGCCGTCGTAGGCCGCTCGTGGGCTACTTGTCGAGAGTCGTCGTGCACGGGCATACGGCTCGGGTGCTGCGTGCCGTCGTGCTCGCCTGCGTGCTGGCGTCGGGGACGGCGGCGGCGCATCCGCTCGCGCCCGGGCTCCTCGACGTCCGCGAGCTTGGCTCTGGGCGCGTCGCCGTGGGGTGGAAGACGCCGCTCGCGGTGCCGCGCGACGTCGTCCTGGCGCCCGATCTGCCGTGTCGCACCCTCACCGCGCCGGTCACGGTGGCGGTGGAGGGTGGGCGCCGGACGGACTGGACCGCCGACTGCGGCGGCGACCTCGTCGGCCTGCGGATCGGCGTGCGCGGCCTGGTGGCGCCACTGACCGCGGTGGTGCGGGTCGTGCTCGCCGACGGCCGCGTCGCGCAGCGGGTCGTCGACGCGACGGCGCCGGCGCTGGTCGTGCCGGCGCGCCCGACGCGCTGGGACGTCGTGCGGAGCTACGGCGCGCTCGGCTTCCGGCACGTGCTGTCGGGGGTCGATCATCTCCTCTTCGTGCTCGGGCTCGTGCTGCTGGGCGGCAACGTGCTGCTCACCGTGACGGCGTTCACGCTCGGCCACAGCCTGACGCTCAGCCTGGCGGCGCTCGGCCTGGTGTCGGTGCCGGTGCGACCCGTCGAGGTGGCGATCGCGCTCAGCGTGCTCTGGCTGGCGATCGAGCTGGCGCGGCCGGTGCCGTCGGCGCTGGGTCGCCGTCCGTGGCTGCTGGCCGCGACGTTCGGCCTGCTCCACGGCCTCGGCTTCGCCAGCGCGCTGCGCGAGGCGGGGTTGCCGCCGGGCGAGATTCCGCTGGCGCTGCTGGCGTTCAACCTCGGCATCGAAGCCGGGCAGGTGGGCGTGGTGGCGCTCCTGCTCGTCGGGCGCACGATGACGCGACCGCTCTGGGCGGCCGCGCCGGGGTGGCTGGCGCGCGTGCCGGTGTACGTCATGGGATCGCTCGCCGCGTTCTGGTGTCTCCAGCGCGCGCTCGGCTGACGGTTCCCGCCGGTGGAAACGCCGGCGGACCCCCGGTGGCAGAACCGCGAACCTGGCGACCGGGAAGCCTCGATTTTCCGACCCGACCGATCGGTCGGGTCGTGGTGCGCCGTTTGCTTGCTCCAACGGCAAAAGGAGATCCCGATGGCCGACTTCCTCGCCGCGTATTCGATCCAGAGCTGGCTCGAGTCCTGTCCGCAGGCCTACCTGATGGACACCGAGTACGGGCACGAGCCCGACGAGGCCGAGCCCGACTTCCTCATGCAGAACGACGTCCTACGCCAGGACGCGATCCGCACGACCGTCCAGCTCATCGTGGGCGAGCGCTGCGCGCTGGCGGCGTCCTCGGGGCTCATCAACGCCGCGCCCGACGAGGCCAGCAAGCGGTTCCTCGCGACGCAGACCATCGACGAGGCACGCCACGTCGAGGTCTTCACGCACCGTCTCTACGATCTGGGCGTGCGCAAGGCCGATCTCGAGAGCACGCTGCGCGAGCACGCCAATCCGAATCTGGTCCGTTTCGCGGAGCTGCTCCTCGAGAAGGTGGACAAGAAGGACTTCGTCGCCGGTGTCGTCGGCCAGAACGTGGTGCTCGAGGGCATGGCGTTCAGCGTCTTCGAGATGATGCACGCCATGAACCGCGAGCTGAACCCGAAGTTCGGTCACACGCTGAGCGGCACCATCGCCGACGAGCGCCGGCACGTGGGCTTCGGCGAGAACCGCATCGGGTCGCTCATCAAGGAGCACCCGGAGCGCAAGGCCGACGTCGAGCGGCTGCAGCGCGACATGTCGTACTACATGCTCGCGACCTTCGCCGACGCCTTCCGCGACACGCAGGCGATGACCGAGCTCGAGCGCCTCAACGTGGAGCGGAGCCACGAGACGTATCAGGGCCGCGATCTGGGCGTGCTGTCGCTCGCCGAGATGGAAGGGTTGCTCGCCGACACCGTGTTGAAGGAGTTCAAGACGCGGCTCGGCCGGCTCGGCATCGAGTACCAGACGCCCGCGCATCCGTGAGCGCCATGCCGCTCGAGGTACACGATCTCGCCCACGACGAGTTCCTCGCCGAGGTGCACTCGTTCGAGTTCTGGTTCCAGGCGGTGGAGGGCTATCTCTCGGGACTCACCTGGGGGCATCGGCCCGACATCGTCGACGTGCCGCTCGTGGGCGAGGCGCGCGAGCGGTTGATCACGACGCTGTGCAACTACTGCGTCGGCGAGACGGCGGCGCTCGAGGGCGCCAGCGGTCTGGTGGCGATCGCCCCCAACCGGCTCGCGAAGATATTCCTGTCGACGCAGGTGGTGGACGAGGGCCGGCACCTCGAGGTGTTCTTCCGCCGGCTGCGCGATCTCGGCGTCACCGATCCGGAGGCCGAGATCGAACGGCGGGCCAGCCGTAGCCTGCTGCTGTTCCGCCGCCGGCTGCTCGAGCTGGTGGCGGGGAAGGACTGGGAGGCGGCGATCTTCGCCCAGAACGTCATCCTCGAGTCGCTCGAGTTCGCCGTGTTCCAGAGTCATGCGAAGGATGCCGATCCGGTCACCGGGGAGGTGCTCCGTGGCGTGATCAAGGACGAGCGCCGCCATATCGGCTTCGGCGAGAACGAGCTCGGCCGGCGGCTGGCGAGCGCCCCGCACATCCGCGCACGGCTCGGGCAGACCCGGAAGGAGCTCGACCATCTGGTCTTCGACGCGCTCGAGGAGACGTCGATGCTCATCGGTGTCTCGCGGGACGAGCAGGAGCGGCTCGGACGCACCTACCTGGCGTCGGTCGAGCGCCTCGGGTTCGCCCGATGACCGATCCCCTCGAGCGCGAAACCCCGTCCGACGACGCCCTGCCGCGCCGCCGCTTCCTGCTCGAGGACACCGGCTTCGACGAGGTGCCCAAGAAGTACCGGAAGTTCTACCGGAAATGGGGCGGGCCGGGGGACGGGCTGGCGCCCAACGAGGTCCTCTGCCCGGTGTGCAAGGTCGTGATCCGGTCGACCCGCGAGCTGCGGCCCGGGGACCGGGTCTACTGCATGCCGTGCATGTCGCGGCTGGTCGTGGTGCGGGCGGAGAACGGCATGCTCGAGGCGCATGTCGCGTACTGAGGTCAGTGGGGATACCCCAAAGGCCATAGATCGGCGCTGGTCCCCATAGACTTTTTTCTCTTATCGGTCGCAAACTTCTTGGCCCTATTCGTCGCCGCATGGTACGCCCCCGGGGCTGCCGGGGATCGGCGGCACATCCTGGAGGGGTATCGATGACGTTCTGGAAACGAGTTTCGTTCGTGCTTCCCTTGCTGGCCGCCATGTCGGCTGCGCCGGCCATGGCCACTACCTGGGGAGTCCCTGGTGACGGTTCCAACACCTGCACGGTCGCCGTGCCGAGCTGCAACACGATCGCACAGGCCTACACGGCGTCGAGCAACGGTGACACCATCAACATCGGTGCCGGCTCGTTCGCGATGCCGTCGGCGGTCGTTCTGACCAAGACGCTCACCATCGCGGGCGCGGGCCAGGCCAGCACGTTCCTGCAGCCGACGACGACTGCATTCTCGGTGCGGACCAACGGTACCACGCTGCGCGACTTCACCATCCAGAACGGCACCGCCGCGATCGCGTTCCAGAACGCCTCGAGCGACGACACCGAGATCACGCGGGTCACCTTCAGCGGAGCGACGACGCGCGGCATCGACATGCAGCTCGCCGCCACCTTCCTGGTGAGCAACGTCCAGATCGTCGACAGCACCTTCGCGGTCGCCTCGACCGCGCCGGGCATCCGCATGTCGTCGACCAGCCAGGTGTCCGGCCTCAGCATCACGGGCACGTCGTTCACGGGCGGCACCTACGGCATCTATCAGGCGAACGACAACAACACGTCGCGTCTGAGCGGCCTGACGGTGCAGAACACCACCTTCACCAACCCGACGAACTACGCCATGTACCTCGAAGAGGTGCGCGACGCGCTGATCGAGGACTCGATCTTCACTGGCGGCTCGGTCGGCATCGGCGTGCTCAAGTTCTACGCCAGCAACGGTGTCGCGATCTCGAACGTCACGATCCGCGACAACACGTTCTCGGCGTTCCGTGGCAATGCGATGGACTTCGAGATCCGGAATCTCGGTCTCGAGACGGGCCTCACCTTCGACGGCAACACCGTCACCAAGGACGCGGCCATCTCCACCGTGCCGGCCGCCGTCTACGTGCGGCTCAACCCGGCGGCGACGAACGCGCAGGCGAACATCACGAACAACGACATCTCGGTGGTCGGCACGTTCGGCGCCGGCACCGCCGCGCACGGCCTCCAGCTCGCGGGCAACGGCCCCGTGGTCGTCACCGGTAACGTCATCGACGGCGGCAACGTCGGCGGCTCGGGCGTGACCCCGCCGTCGTCGGGTCTCGTCATCCAGTCGCGCGCGACCGGCCTCACCATGCCGGCGACGACGACGATCAGCGCGAGCTGCAACCGCATCCAGGGCTTCCGCAACGGCGTCAGCGTGTACGACTCCGTCGCCGGCGCCTACGGCGGCCTCCAGGTCGGCGCGTCGGTGACGCTCACCGACAACGCCATCGAGAACAACAGCGACGCGGGTGTCGTCAACGGTGCCGCGGCGCCGACCATCGACGCCGAGGACAACTACTGGGGCTGCCCCGACGGTCCGACCGATGCGGCCTGCGACAGCGCCGTCGGCGACGTCGACGCCGATCCGTTCCAGACCACGATTCCCGCGTGCGTCGCGTGCGTGGTGAACGGCGAGTGCAACGACGGCGCGTTCTGCAACGGCGCCGAGACCTGCAACGTCGGCAGCGGCGCGTGCGTGCCGTCCACCGATCCCTGCACCGGCGGTGCGGCCTGCGAGAACCTCTGCAACGAGGCGGCGGACAACTGCTTCGTGCCGTCGGGCACGGTCTGCCGTGCCTCGGCGGGTGTGTGTGACGTGCAGGAGACCTGCACCGGCCTCGGTGGCGGGTGTCCGGCCGACGTCCTCGTGGGCTCCGGCACCGAGTGCCGGGCGTCGGCGGGTGCGTGTGACCTGGCCGAGGCGTGCGACGGCTCGAACGCCGCGTGCCCGGCCGATGTGAAGAGCACGGCGATCTGCCGCGGCTCGGCGGGAACCTGCGACGTCGCGGAGAGCTGCGACGGCGTGTCGGACGCGTGTCCGGCCGACGGCTTCTCACCGTCGAGCACGATCTGCCGGACCGCGAACGGCGCGTGCGACCTGCAGGAGACCTGCACCGGCTCGGGTGCCGCGTGCCCGGCCGATGCCAAGAGCACGGCGGTCTGCCGTGCGGCGGCCGGTGTCTGCGACGTCGCGGAGAGCTGCGACGGCGTGGGCGACAACTGCCCGGCGGATGCGTTCCTGCCGTCGAGCACGGTGTGCCGTCCGGGGTCGGGTCTGTGTGACGTCGCCGAGAGCTGCACGGGCTCGAGCGCCTTCTGCCCCGCGGACGTGGGCGCGACCGATACCGACGGTGACGGCACCTGCGATGCGCAGGACCTCTGCCCGAACGTGTCCGATCCGGCGCAGCTGGATGGCGACAACGACGGCTTCGGCGACGCCTGCGACAACTGCCCGGCGATCGCGAACGCCGACCAGGCCGACCTGGACGGTGACGACGCCGGCAACGTGTGTGACGCGGAAGAGGGCATCCTCAATCCGACGAAGGTGCGGCTCAAGTTCAGCAGCGGCAGCCCGGACAAGAGCAGCACGTCGATGAAGGGCGACTTCGTGGTCCTCCAGCCCGGCGACGTGTTCAACGCCGCCGCGGGCATCGCGTTCACGGTCAGCGACGGCAAGCCGGTGCCGACCGTGCGTACGACGTCGTTCACGCCCGCCGAGTGCACGACCTCGACGAACGGCTACAAGATCCTGTGCAAGACGGCCGATCGCGCCAGCAAGGCGACGTTCAAGACCGCGCCGTCGGCCAACGGCATCTGGAAGTTCTCGGCGAAGCTCAAGAAGCAGACCCTGACGGCGCCGCAGACCGGTCCGTTGACGGTCACGCTCACCTACGGCCCGGCGATCGACCGGGTCGGCACCATCGAGGACTGCGTGTCCTCGTTCACGACGCTCAGCTGCCGCAAGCGGCGCTAGTGTGAGGGGAGGGCGGGCGCCGGCAACGGCGCCCGCCCGGGCCTCGCGGATGCCGTGCGCTCTGCGGTGGCCCTCGGGTTTCCTGCCCGTGTACGGTTCCAACGATGATCGGCGTCCGTCTCCTGCTCTGGTGTGTGGTCGGCCTCCTCGCGCAGGGGGGACCCGCCGGGGCCACCACGCTGACCGTCGTCAGCACGGCGGACAGCGGCGCCGGGACGCTCCGCCAGGCGATCCTCGATGCCAACGGCGACCCATCGGAGGCGCCGGTGACGATCGCGTTCTCGATCGGGAGCGGCCCGCAGTCGATCGCGCCGGCGACGGCGCTCCCGGCGATCACGCGTCCGGTCGTCATCGACGGCACCTCACAGCCGGGCTTCGATGACGTGCCGCTGATCGAGCTGCGCGGCGATGCGGCCCCCGCGGGGGCGTCGGGACTGGTGCTGAGCGGCCACAGCGGCAGCGAGGTGCGCGGTCTCGTCGTCAACCGCTTCCTCACCGACAATGGCAGCGGCGGCTACGGGCTGATCGTCGAGGCGGGGAGCAACCAGCACGTCATCGCCGGCAACTGGTTCGGTGTGTCCGGCGACGGCAACACAGCGGCGGGCAACGAGCGCGGTGGCATCTCCGTGCGTGGCAGTGACGTCCACGTCGACGGCAACGTGATCTCGGCGAACGGTAGCTACGGTGTCTTGGCGAGCGCCGGCACGGGCCTCCTCGTGCGCGGCAACTACATCGGCGTCGGTGCCGACGGCGAAACGGCGCTCGGCAACGGCAGCGGCGTGTTCGTGCTGGACTTCGCCACCAACGGCACGTTCGGCGGCGACACCGCCGGCGACGGCAACGTCATCAGCGGCAACTTCGGCGCGCAGGTGGCGATCGGCAATTCCACCGCGAGCGGACACGTCGTGCGCGGGAATCGGATCGGCGTCGACGCGGACGGGACCGCCGTCGTGCTCGGCGGCAACGCCGGCGTGGCGATCAACAGTGCGCCGGACATCACCATCGCCGGCAACGTGATCGGCGGGCAGAATTCGGCCGCGATCCAGGTGTTCAACCTGGGCGCGGACCGGATCACGATCCAGGGCAACCGCATCGGTCTCGATGCGTCGGGCGCGATCCCGCTGCCGGTCGTGCGCGGCGTGTACGTCGGGTTCGGCGCCAGCGGATCACCAGCGGACGTGACCATCGGCGGCGTGGACGAGGGTGAGGGGAACGTCATTGCCAATGGGAGCGGTGCGGGCATCGCCGTGGTGGGCGGCGTCTCGGGTAACGTCGGCGGCGTCACGGCGCCGGCGCACGTGCGCATCCGCGGCAACTCGCTGTTCGCCAACACCGGGCTCGGCATCGACCTCGAGGAGGACGGCGTCACGGCGAACGATGCCGAGGATGCGGACGACGGCGCCAACGGCCTGCAGAACGCCCCCGTCGTGACCGTGGCGGAGGTGTCGAATGCCGGTACCGCGGTGACCGGCACGCTCGCGTCGACGCCGTCGACGACGTTCGTCGTCGACGTCTACGTGAGCCTCGACGCGCACCCGAGCGGCTTCGGCGAGGGCGTGGCGTTCCTCGGCTCGACGCAGGTCACGACCGACGCGGCGGGCGACGGCGCGTTCGCCATCGGGCTGCCGGTGCTGTTCCCGGGCCTCATCGTGACGGCGACGGCGAGCACGCTCGACGGCGACACGTCGGAGTTCTCGGCGGCGGTCGAGGTGACCGGCGATCCGAACAGCCCGCCGGCGACGACCACCACGTCCTCGTCGACCAGCACGTCGACGTCGAGCAGCAGCAGCACGACGACGTCGTCGACGACGAGCACCAGCACGACGTCGAGCACGGTCGCATCGTCGAGCACGACGACGTCGATCGTGACGACGAGCACCGCCGTCGTCCCGCCGTCGACCACGACGACGACGATCCCGTGTGACGAGACCGGGGTCCCGCAGATACTCTGCGTGCTCGCGGACACGCCGTCGGCGTGCGACGGGGTCACGCTGCCGAAGCGCATCGCGCGCGGGATCACCGGTGCGCGCACCGTGCTCGAGAAGGCGGGGACGGCGACGCCGTCGCGCTCGCGCCGTCTCCTCAAGAAGGGCGCGGGTCGATTGGGACGCGCGGCCTCGGCCGTGCGGAAGGCGGGGACGCGTGGCAAGGTCGCGCCCGCCTGTGCGGCGGAGCTCGGCGCGCAGCTCGATACGGCGCGGGCGCTGGCACAGACACTCGTCACGGCGCCGTGAGGCGCTCGCCGTCGGGCTCGCGGCGAACTGCGGGCACGACACGACGCCTCGCGGGAACTCGACGTCGCGTCAGCCGCCGACGAGCTTCCAGGTGCTGTCGGGATCGTACGTCGTCATGGTCGTGGCGATGGCGTCGGTCTTGTCGGCGAGATCCTTCTCGTAGACGCGACCGTCGGGGCCGACGACGAACGTCATGATGCCCGTCGAGCCGTAGACCGCGGGGAATGCGACCAGTGCGAAGCCGCCGGTCATCCGACCCTTCACGACGTAGTCGCGGGCGCCGCCGGGCGCGCCGGCACCCTGCGCGGTGAGGATGCGGAAGCGGTAGCCGCGCCACACGCCCGAGGTCTCGGCGAGCTCGGCGACGAGCGGGGACAATGGGCTCGCATCCTTCTTGCCGGAGGACTCCCAGTAGAGGCCGTCCTTCGTGCCGGGCGTGCTGACGAGCCGCTGGGCGTAGGACTTCCCGCCACCGATACGTCGCGCCGCGTACTCCTCCTGCGCCTCGACGTAGACGTGACAGGCGGCGATGGCCTCGAGCTCGTTCGCGCCGATCTGCCGTCGACGGATCTCCTGCATGCCGGCGGCGACGTCGAAGTGCCATGTCTTGCCATCCTTCACGAGCGGGATCGGCAGCGCCCAGTCGTCGGTGCCGACGACGATCTGGGCGGTGTCGGGGCCCGTCGGGTCGATCCGGGTCGACTGCTTCGAGGCCTCGAGCAGCTTCTCGCAGCGCTCGCGATCCGCGGCGGCGTCACCGGTGCTCACGATCGGCCTGGCCTGCTCGCCGAAGATGGCGACCACCCGCGCCTCGTCGTTCGCGGTGCAGGCGGCGAGGAGCGCATCGAGCGCCGCCTTGGGCGTGGCGAACCGTTCTCCCGTGGGCTCCGCCTTCGACGACGGCGCGTGGCGCGCACAGCTCGAGAGGAGAAGCGCCGCCGAGCAGATGGCGAGCAGGGATCGTCGTGCATTCGTTCGGTACGTGGTCATGTCGTTCGTCCTCACTCCGCCGCGCGCTCAGCGCCGCCCGCCAAAACCGCCGCCACGGAAACCGCCGAAGCCGCCACCGCCGCCACGACCGACCCCGCC
>CAYOIZ010000061.1:0-40474 GCA_964404165.1 uncultured Binatia bacterium (SeqCode)
CCCGGACGCCAGAGGAATCGTTCGAGACTCTGCTACCCGCGGCGGACGAGCTGGTGTCCGCGCTCTTCAGCCCGCCGCTGGTGGCAGCTGCTCGACGAACGCGGCCGCGAGTAAGGAAAGCGAAATAGCCGTGACTGGGTACAATCCGTTCCTTCCAGAGGTCCGTCAGAATCCCTACCCGTTCTACGCCGCGCTTCGTCGCGAGGCGCCGGTGTATGAGGTCGAGGGCCTCGGCATCCGGGCGGTGTCCCGCTACGACGACGTGCTCGCGGTGGTACGAAACCACCGCGTCTTCTCGTCGGCGGCCATGAACTTCACGCCCGTGCGCGAGCACTATCTCGGCGCCGACGTGGCAACGCTCATCGGTGCCGATCCGCCAGTGCACACGCGCCTCCGCGGCCTCGTCAGTCGGGCCTTCACGCCCCGCCGGATTGCCGAACTCGAGGGTCGAATCCGCGAGATCACGAGCGAGCTAATTGCGCCGCTCGCCGGCCAGTCCCTCTTCGACTTGACCGCCGATCTCTCGTTTCCGCTTCCCGTCATCGTCATTGCCGAGATGCTGGGCGTCGAGCCCGAGCGGCGGGCAGAGTTCAAGCGTTGGTCGGACGACATCGTACGCCTCATCAGTGCGACGCCGAACCAGGAGGAGCCTTCTGGCATGCAGGAGAGCATGCGCACGTTCCGGGCCTATTTTGAGGAGATCATCGATCGGCGGCGCCGGGAGCCACGGGAGGACCTCATCAGCGCGCTCGTCCGAGCGCAGGGGACGGACGACGCGCTCACGGCTCAGGAGGTTCTCGCCTTCGCTACCCTGCTCCTCGTCGCAGGGAACGAGACGACGACCAACCTCATCGGCAACGCGGTGGTCGCCCTGCTCGCTCATCCTGAGCAGCTCAAGAAGGTCCGGCAGGACCTGACGTTGGTTCCGAACGTCGTCGAGGAGACCCTGCGCTACGACGGGCCCGTCCAGGGACTCTTCCGGCTCGCCACTGAGGACACTGAGCTTGGCGGGACGCCGGTCCCCGCCGGCACCGTCGTGATGCCGCTCTTCGCGTCTGCGGACCGGGACGAGCGCAAATTCCCCCATCCGGATCGCTTCGACGTGACGCGGAACACGGAGGACCACATCGCGTTTGGCTTTGGCATCCACTTCTGCCTCGGCGCGCCCTTGGCCCGTCTTGAGGCGAAGGTGGCGCTCGAGGCGCTCCTGTCGCGGGTCCCGCCGTTCGAGCGAGCAGAGCCGACCGTGGAGTACATTGACTCCATCTTCCTGCGGGGGCCGAAGAGACTGATGCTGTCTACTCGATAGAGAGCTCGGTCTCGAGGCCGGAACGGTGGCGGGAGCAAGGTGCCCTACCGCAGTTGCGTGAGGATCTGTCGGACATGGTGCTGGGCTCACCGTGATCGAGGTGAGCGGCGCCCTTCGCGCTCAACGTGGCTTTCCGACGGTCGAGCGTTGCGGCCAGGGCGCGGGCCGACATTCTGAGTCTCGCCTAAGCGCCTCAAGAGCTTCCTCGTGTGAGAGACTGGCATCGAACCGACTCTGCGGTTCGGCCCAGGGCGTTGGCCGTCGCTTCGCGTTTGGCGGCAGGCTCGCGAAGAGTTCTTCGAGCATGCGAGCGAGGTCCGGCAGGTCGTTCCAGCGAAAGTCGTTTCGGTAGCGGCTCGACTTGCCGTCGGTCGCACAGCGGCTCAGAGCGAGCCGGTAACGGCCGCGCCCGGAGCGCCAGACTTCTAGGCGGAGATCGGCGATTTCGTGAGTTAGGTCAGCGGCTCTCATGCTGCCGCCCTACCGCTTGATAGGCGTGGCGCCAAGAGTCCCGGTCCGATGTGGACTTGTCCTCAAATGCCGGCCTGGGTGAGGCTGCGTCATGTCTGACGATCGCGCAAACTATCGAGACGTTCTCTATTGGCGTGAGCTGCTCGATAAGGTTGCGCGCGAGCTCGAGCTAAAGGCCGGCACGGAGACGGACCCGGCGCGTGCGCGCTGGTGTGCCGAGCGCGCGATGCGCATCCGGCGGCGGCTCTACGAAGGCACGCCGAGCGACTACAACGCCGCACCAATCCACCCTCCGCCGCGCTTCGACAGGCCGTCGTAGCGCCTAGCCCTCTGGACGCGGGCGCGTTCGTCGTACTACGAGCAGGTGTGGTGCCTGCAAGCCAACTGACTCTAGATCCGCAATGGAGGCCGTTCCAACCCGTCCGCGGTCTGTACGTGGCGGCGGCCCTTCGGCTTTTCGCGTTGCTCGGGATCGCCTGGGTGGCCACTTACCTCGGGCTTGTCCCACCAGGTTGGAACATCTTGAGCATTGGCTTGGTGGGCGCTGTGATCTACTGGGCCGTCCCGAGCGCTTTTCACTCCAGCTACTCCGGCTACCGGGTGGAGCTTAGGCGCATCGACGGCGTCGTGCTTCCCGTGACCTTCGCACGTGCTTGGAGAGCTATCATTCACGGGATGCGGCACAGCGGCGGCGGGTGGGGCAAGAACGTGAGCGACGAGCAAAAGTACTCGCCCATGTTCGCGCATCCTGTCGGCGGCGATTTCTTCGTGGCGTTCGTTCGAGATGGCCAGTCCGCCACGCTCCCAAGCGCTGGAGCGCCGAACGCCGTGAGCATTGCGCCAGCCGCGGCGCCTCAGGCTCCTGCCGAAAAGAAGACGCAGACTCCTGTCGACAAAAAGAAGCTCAGTGAGCAACAGCAGCTCGACGAGCGCTACAGTCGACCCGCGAAACGGCGTAGTGGCAGTCGCGGGCGAAGCGATCTCGAGGGCCTCGAGTAACTCCGCCCGTGGCTCGCGCTGGCGGTCGCTCTAAGACCCCGCACGAACCCAGCCCCGATGCGCGCCGGTTCGGTCCCACTCCTCGACTAGCGCGTGGTAGAGGTGGAAGAGCTCGCGCATCGTCTCCCACTCGAAGGGTGCGCGGGGCATTGGCCAGCGCCGGCGATCGTTCAGACGAATGGTCGCGATGCTGACGAACTCGTCGAAGCTGTACCCGGCTGCAAAGTGGCCGTCAGCCTGCAGCCCGACGGGACCGGTGTAGGGCGCGCGAAACCACACCAGCTCGGTAAACCCCGGTGCTCGAAGTTTGATGTTCAAGGCGCTCGGGTCGGTGAACGGTGCAAAAGTCTCCACGACACCCGGGTCTCGCGCGAGCTCGGCAAGGCTCCTGCCGTCGACAGACGGTATGCGCGGAAACGGTAGAACGAGGCTGCCCGGCCGGCGCGGGCGAGCGGTTGAGGGAGGCGATGCCTCTTGCGGCGGCGGAATAGTCGCGGGTGGGCCTTCGGGAGCGTCGCGCGAGGGCGTTTTCCTGAGAAGATCCCCAAAGGGATTCGGCACGACTCGCTGCACCTGCTCGAGCGAGATGTTCAAAGCGAGGTAGACGAGCGTTAGCAACGCGCCAACAGCCAGGCCGACGCGAAGTGAGCGCATCGGCCGGAGGCTCTAGCGAAGGACGCGCGCCTTGTACAAGAGTCATCCGCCTTCACTCCTGCAGCTGCCGGGGGCGTTGCCTGTAGGAGCTTCGATGGGTACGGTGAGAGCACAAAAGCTCCTCGCCCCTGGAGATAAAACATTGAGGGCCGTCTCGCCCGAGACGCATCACGGCTGGCCGCTCCCGTCACGCAGAGCGCACCAACCGCATCGACAAACGCCCCCTCGGGGCGTTTGTCTTATCTGGGACGCGAAGCTTTCGGCCGGCTCTTTCGCGGCTTAGGCTTGATCTCCGGAGTGCGGTCATACGGCCGCATCCGGTCCTCGCGGTCGGCTACCTCGGCAATCTCTCGCTGCGAGTCGGCGAGTGCCTGATCGGCTAGCTTAAGCGAGCGCTGGTCAAGCTCCGGTACGCTGACGGGGCTTAGCATCTGCCCCCGCTCCGGCTTCGTCGGCCAGGCGGTTTGATCCCGCTCCCGGAAGAGACTCCAAGGAATCGGCCACGGAGAGCAGCCTCGAAACGGCATGCCCCCAAACTGCGTCAGGCCGTGGCCCCGCGTGACGTGGCAGATGTAGCCGTTGGGGTCGTTCGTGACCTCGGCAAGGTCGTTGTAGGTGATGCGCGGCTTCAAGTACTCCGCCTTCTGCTCCGATGTGCCGGTCCTCGTGCCGTGTTCAGTGAAGCTGGTCGACGTGCCTCTAGTGGTGAGCTCGCCCACCTCTGTGCCGGAGAACTTCACCACGTCCTCAGCGTCGTCCTTGCTGCTCACGGTGAAGTAGAGCCGCATCCTGGTCGTTGCGCGGATGAGCTCGCGGAAGTCTCCATCGCGGCCCTTGTCGAGCTGCTTAAACGTTTGAGAGGCCATGATGAGGCCCGTCATGGAGCTTCGCGCCATGGCGTTGATGCCCTTGAATCCTGACGAGACGACCTCCTGGAACTCATCAAGGAAGGCGTACGCTTGAGGCTGGTCGGGAACGCCATCGCTCTTCATGTCGCGCGCGGTGGTGACGAGGGCGAACATCGCAAGGTGGGCAACCTCGCTCGCGGTGATGCTCTGCTCGGGAGCTGCGAGGTGGAAGTAGGCGACCTCCCGTTCGGCGATAAGCTTCGGCATCCAGATCACGCTCTGCGGTTCGAGCGGGTCCGCTGGGGTGCCAAGTAGCTGTGGGATGTCCGCTAGAGTCTGGATGATGGAGACGAGGTGGAACGTGTCTCGACTCGGCTTCTTCGGAAGCGCCTGAGCGATAGCTCGAAAGTCGACTGGCTCGCCGGCTTCGATTCGCGGCCGAAGTTTCTCGAGCGCTTGGCGGAGTTCCCACCTGCTGACCGCGCTGTAGTAGCCGGTGCCGTAGCCCTTGCCGTGGACAAGGTTCAGGCACTGAAGGACGAGCTCGCTGAGCTCGGCGAAAGTGCGTCGAGCGGGGTTGAAGCTGTCGAAAGGGTTGAACTGCGCAGAGGCGCTGCCCTTGCCGAGGGAGAAATAGTGGAACTTCTGACGCTTCGTGGTCCCAGACGTCGGGTCGGTCCATGTGTTCCTCTCGACCGCGTGCTTCACGCTCCAGAACAGCGCCTGGTCACCCTTGAGGTCGATGATGACCATCGGCGGGGGCGGCTCGAGCCGGCCATCCGCCCGGCGGTAAGGCCGCAGGAGTTGAAGCAGTAGCGACATGATGCCGATCGAGGTCTTCCCCGAACCGCTCTCGCCAACGATGTAGACGTGCTCGTTGACGATGCTTCGATGGATTAGGAGCGGCAGTTGTTGGTGCGGCTCTTGGCCGAGGTAGAGGTGCTCAGCCTCGGCGAGCGCCCTTCCATCCGGGCTAGTGAGAACGTGCCGCGAGCTCGAGAGCCGGTCGACTGCCCAAGACCACTCGGTGCGCTCGACGGGCGAGCCGTCCTTCGTGCGCGTGTCGGGGTCGAGTGTGTCGAGCGAGCCCTCGATGTCGTTCGCTAGCCGCTTAAGCTGCCGCATCGCTGAGGCGTAGACGGCTAGCCACACCGCGCCGGGAACGACCGCCACGAGTGAGAGCACGAGCAGGGCTCCAGGGATGTTGGACTGCTTGCCGAACTGAAGAAGAGGAACGCAGAGGTAGAGCCAGCCTGCGACCTGCTCTGTGAGAAGCGGGAAGTAGCGAGGCTCGGCGTCTCGGCCGTACACTGCGGCGAACTCGGGACGGAGCATGTCCCATGGGCAGAAAAGGTAGAGCGCTACGGCGAGGGTCGCTGTGAGTGGCAGGAAGAGTTCGTAGCGGGTGCGGGCACGCTCCCCGGCGGTCTCACGTGGCAGCCAGATGCCAGGCGCACCGGAGCTCTCCTGGCCGTAGAAGAAGTAGAACGGGAGCACTCGTTGAATGAGCAGCGGCGCCGAGCCGGCAAACGGCAAGATGCAGAGCGCCGACCAGATGAGGGTCAGGATGATGCCCGTCGAAGGCTCGGCTTCGTTGAAGCCGTTTAGGACCAAGAGCAGTCCCAAGACGAAAACCCAGTTCACCCCCGGCGGAGATTTAGCGAGAAGCCTCCGTCTCGTCTCGGGGGTGAGCTTCGGATGGGTGCAGAGGAAGTCTCGATAGAGGGCGGTGGGCTTGCTCCCCACCAGCGCGAGCCCGAGGACTGAGACCGCTGACAAAATGAGCGTCGCCTGGCGATGGTGAAGAAGGCTGGCCGCTGGAGCGAGGCGCGCTAAGCCGGCAACCACGACGATCGCCGCCCAGACGAGGACGAAGAGTTTGAGAATCGCTTGGAACGTGGCCGGCCCGGCCACTTCGTAAGCGATGCGGTCTTCAGCGAGGGCTAGTTCCGAGCCGGCGAGCTCGGTTGGGTGAGGCAGCCTGTCGCGGTCGAGTTCGGTGTTCGAGCGCGGAAAAAATCTAGCCGGGCGGCGCTCGATTGCACCCGTCCCCTCAGGGTACGGGTCATTGGCCGTCGGCCGACCGAAGAAGCGTGGTGTTTTTGCCACGGAGAAAGTCCCCTAGACGCTCAGGGCTGGGGGCTACGTCTACCGCGATTGAGACCTCCTCGTGCAATGGTCCGAGGATCTGTCGAAGCTGACGCCTACGGGGTTCGCTATCGACCAGGACGGCGAAAGCGTAGGTGCGCGTCTCCTTCAGCCAGTGTTCGAGCTTCCCGCCTGCCTCCTCTGCGTGAGCGATGTCCTGGCGGATGGCTCGCACGACCTTCGACGGCGTGGTGCTCGGTCCCGGGACGTAGACCCGCCAGACGCGACGGCGCTTTGCACCCGGAACGTTCCGGTCGACACAGTGCGGAATCTGCGGCGGGAAGCGCACGTTGTCTCCGAAGAGCTCCTCGAGCTCGTGGACCTCGAGCCGTCGCTTCGGATGCTTCGCGAAGTGGCACCACCAGAGCACGGCTAAGTGAAGCGGGAGCGCGTGGCCGAGGTCGTTCGTGCGGTCGAGTGGCACACGACCCGCGGCGCTAGCCTCGGTGAGCTGGTAGTAGCTCACCCCACCGGGGAGCCCGGTTCGTTCGCGAAGAAGCTTCGCACGGCGAAGCCGGCTGAGAACGTTCCCGGGGGTGGCCAAGCCGAAGGCTTCAGCCAGTACCGGCCGAAGGGTCAGCCGGTAGAGTCCGACGTGCCAAAGGATGTCCTCATCCCGCTCGGTCAGCATGGCTGAACGCTCCCGGCGAGAGACGAGGCGAGCTCGCGGCTACCAGAGCTCATAGGGGAGGTCGTTTGCGTGGCAAAAGTCATGGAACGCCTCGAGCTTTTCTCGGCCGTAGGAGTGGCCGACGAGTTCGATAGCCGTCCTGCCGGGGGCGCCCTCTACGATGGCGTCAGGCAGCTTCTCGCCGGCGGTCGGCGACGTCGACTTCGGGCGCTGAGCGAGGTCCTCGTTCTGCCACTGCCGTGCTCGTCGTGAATCGTTCGCGCGCAGGAGCAGGTAGACTTGTGCGAGCTGGAGGTCGTGCGTCCACTCGGACTCCCTCGGTGGACGCCCTCCCCTGCCTGCAAAGCGAACGCCTGTTGCCGGCGTCGCTACGGCGCACAGTGTCGAGCGAGGCGGTGTGGACCAGCGAGCGTGGGCGAGTCGCGCAACAGCAGCTAGCGCCGGCTGGGCCTCGCCCGGCTGCCACACAGCGAGGGGTCGGACGAGCTCGAGCTCGGCTCGAGCGAGCGTTCGATGCAGGGTCACAAGGCCGTCCAGGCGCAGCCGCTCAAGTCGGCTCCGCGCTGCCGCCGACGACACCTCGGACCACCAGGTGCGGCGAATCTGCTCGAGCGAGAACGCGCGAACTCGGAGCGCGAGCGCCTCGAGCAGTTCGTCCGCGGCGTGCAGTTTCCAAGGCACCTCGACGGGTCTTAGTGGAGGGGAAAGTGCAAGGTAAAGAGATTTCGAAAAGCATGCGCGCAAAAGGGGTTCGGTCGAAGTAGAGGCAATCGCGTGGGCACCTAGGACGTACGCGTGAGAGGTGCGGGGCGAGATGCGCATCCCGTGCAGGGAGGCGCGGACGTAGGCTCGCCCAAGCGAGCCGGAGTCGGAGGAGCGACAGCGACGACAGCGCACCCGTCCAGGGTGCGAGCGGAAGGCGGCCCAAGCCGCCTGAGCACGCGCGTCCAGCGCGGCGGGCCGTCCAGGCCCGTGGGCGGCGGGGGCGGTCTCCCGCGCGGGCCGAAGGCCGCGAAGCGTAGGAAGCGGGAACCGCCGGCGGCGGGGTGCTGTACTGGTGAGCCGAAGGCGAACGCCGTGGCCGCGCTGGCTACGGACGTCGCCGCTCGAGCCGCCGCGGCAGTTCGGTGAGCAGGCCGGCCTCGACGAACAGCCGAAGCGGGGTGTGACCGCCGAAGAGGTCCAGCCACTGGTGCAGGTAGTGGAGCGCCTCGTACCTCAACTCGCCGGAAGACTCACGGCAGACGGCCACGAGCCGCTGAACGAGGTCGGCCTCATCGCCCTGGGTGAACTGGGAGACGACGTGCTCAATCGAGGCTTCAGGGATGACGTCATCGGTCGTCCTGAAGGTGATCAGAACAAACGCGACAGGCCCGACGAGCTCGACCGCCGCCTCGCCGCGCTCCCGCACTTCGAGGGCGAACTCGCGAATGGGGTCGGCCGGTGTCACTGCCGCATCAACACCCAGCCGCCGGCCGCGTTGCAACCGTGGATACTGCTGCCGTTCGGCAGACGGCCCACCGTCTTGCCGGTACTAAGCCTCCGGCGCGGCTGGTCGGCGCGCGGTCAAGGGTCGGCCGCGAGGCCGGCGGCGAAGCCGCTTGCCCTTGACGGCCGTCGAGCACGCCGTGCCACCGGGGCGGCGACTCCGCGGCCACACGGGTTCAGTCGTCCTCTGGAAACAACACCGTCGTAGCACTCCGGTCGGCCTCGGTGATGACCCAGAACGTCAGACCGCAGACCGAATCGTATACGGACGTGACGCGCCGCTCTTCAGTAAGGGCGAAGTCGTTGTCGGCGGCACAGCTTGCAGGGCAAGACTCGCCCCAGTCTCCTAAGGCGTGTCGGTCCAGGAACGCGCGCACCTCTGCCGCGGTCAGCGCTTCGAGCACCTCCAGGGTGACGACAACCTGTCCGAGAGGAAACGGGAAGCCAGGATGCGCTGGGAGGTTCTGCGCAGCCATGCGAGCGCAGCGGCGAAACGCGGCGATAGCCTCGTCTGGGTCTTCGGAGCTTGTGGCCGCATGGCAGTCCTCGCACAACGTGGCGAGGGCCGCTTGGCCGGGGGCGTTCTCGAAGGCTTGGACGCGGAGGTCGTCAAATTCCTCGCGGCAACATTGGCATTGGAACATCTCGGGAACAGGTTCGGGGTCGCTGGCGACCCCCCCTTCGTTTGCGCCGCATTGGGGACATCGCCCCCTGTAATCCATGTCTTTGGGTCTCATGCCTGGGTCTCAGGAAAGGGGCCGCCCGCGACAAACCACGAGCGACCGGGGTTACTAGAGAGGCCGCCGGCTACACCTGCGGCTCGGGTCGTAAGTGCATCAGGACCAAAGCCCGGCGCCGGACTCCAGGAGGGACGTGTAGCCGTCGTGGCCGAGGACGATGTGGTCAAGAAGCCGGATGCCTAGCAGCTCCCCCGCATCGCGAAGTTTCCGCGTGGCCGCACGGTCAGCCTCAGAAGGTGTCGCGTCGCCGCTCGGGTGGTTGTGAACGGCGATGAAGGCCGCAGCGTTGGCGAGGATGAGCGCCTTGAAGACCTCGCGCGGATGGATCGGGGCGCTGGTCAGGCACCCCACCGACACCTCCTCGATGCCGAGGATGCGGTGCCCCGCGTCTAGGGCAAGGGTAACAAAGCGCTCGCGGTCCCAGCTCCGGGCCTCGTCTCGGAACAGGTCGTAGATGTCGCTCGCCTGCCGGATCGGCCGCGGGTACGGCGCGCTCGGCTCGGTGACAAAGCCTACGCGGACGGCGAGGGGGTGGATGGGGAAGCGGGGTTCGGTGTTCATGTTGCAGACTCGGGGAGAAGGCCGGCGGCTACACCGCCGGCTACTGGTTGCTAGTAGAAATCGACGTCGCCGGCGTCGGGGTCCTGGATGAACTCCGGCTCAGTGCCCTCGACGGAGTAGTCGCCGGTACGGGCACGCGGCTTCCGCTGCGCCTCCATGAACAGCATCGCCTCGACGGCCACCGTGAGAAGGTCGCCGATGTTCGCCGCGGCGAAGTTGGGGGAGCTGCCGATGCTGCCGTCGCGCGTCGTGTACGGCCGTTCGAAGGACACCTGCAGGAAGCGGCCCTGCCGCCCCCCTTCCCTCTCCCAGATGGCCGCCTCGACGCCGCCGCGCTTCACGCGGTGGATGGGTCGGGGTGCTTTGCCGTTGCCGTTGCTGTGATTGCCGTTCGTTCGTGTCTTCATGTTCATCTGTCGTTCTCGAAATGGGCCGGAGTCTCGCACGCGGACCTCTCCAACCCGGTTCATCTTCACCACCAGCGCTCGAAGCATCTCCCCCGAAGGGAAAGCTTTTCGGGCGCGGGGTTTTTGGTCCGGTCACCCAGAGCATCGCTCCCGGATCAAAAATCCCGGGCTCGAAAAGCGGGTGTGGCGGGAGCGGCGACGGTTTCGCCGTGCGGTGGGAGGCGAGTGACGGCCGATAGGCTGGCGCGAGGGTTGCGCGTCTCGCCCTGCAACCGGCGGAGGGCGGGCACGGCGGGATCGGCGCCGCTCGGCGGGGTGGACAGTCTGCCGTTCAGTGCGAGCCGAAGGTGAGCGCCGCTCAGGGGTTTTCAGGTGGTGCCGGCTGGATGCCGTTCTGCCGAGCGAAGCGAGTCCACGGGGAGCGGTGGGGAGGCCGATCTCCCGCGCACGGCGTGGGGAGCGGGAATCGGCCGCGGGGCGGGGGCCGCTCGACGCTAGTACTCCTCCGGCAGGAGTACCGTTGTCGCCGACCGATCGGCCTCGGTGATGACCCAGAACTTCACGCCGCCGGCCGAGTGGTAGACCGAGAAGAGCCGCAGCTGCCGCGTGAGGGAGAAGTCGTTCTCTGCCGCATCGGCCGCGTCGCAGTCGCCCCAATCGCCGCGGGCGTGGCGGCCGACGGCGGTGAGGATGTCGTCGCGGGTGAGCGCGGCGAGCGCTCCGGGGGTGGCGACCAGTTGTCCGAGAGTAACCGGGAGGCCGGGTCGCGGGGCGGCGGGCGGCTCGTTCGTCGTGGGTGTCTTAGGCTGCTTGCTCTTCATGGTCTGTCCTCCTTCTGGTCTGCGGGAGTGATGTCCCCTCGCCCCAGACGGGGACTCGCGACGCAGACCAGGAGGACAGCGGCGTAGGCTCAGGCCGCGGCTGCGGTGGCGCTACGGCGCGCGTGACAGGTCCGTGCGGCCGACGGCCGCCCTGGCGCGTGCGGTGTTAGCCGGCGGGGCGGCCGAGCGGCCTGGGCCGAAGCCCGGCGGCCAGGAGGAAGCAGCCTCAGACGGTCAGGACGAGACCGTCCCGTCTCCGAGCAGCTCGGGTGGCGCTACTGCTCGGTGAAGAACCCAGCGTCGAGCAGCACGGCGGCTACCGCCTCGAGCTCGGCCGGAGCGAGCACCGGGTCGAGGGTGAAGAGCACGGCCAGGACCTCGAGCAGCAGCTCGTCGTCGATGCGGACCGCTTCGGCCATGCGACGGCGTTACGCGGTGATCGGCAGCGGGACAATATCCTGCGGCGTACTAGGCCGATGCGGCAGGAGGCGGGAAGAGCCGCTCGTGAAGGCTCGTCACGACGCTCTCCACGAACTGCAGAGCCTGCTCGACGTCGGCGGGACGGACCAGGACCTCGCGGCCGACGGCAGCGAAGGGCTGCGCCTTCTCGACGAAGCGGCTGTCGATAACGCCAAGGTTGTGGGTGATGAGGTGCCTACTCTCGAAGAGCACCCCTACCCTCTCGACCGCTGCTCCTTCGACGCTGTCGAACAAGCCGACGTGCAAATGATCTCGCACGAGCTGCTCTGCCCGCGCGAGGTTCTGAAACCCGTTGCCAATCTTCTTCAGCGCAGCGTCAAACTCTGCCGGTGGGAGGCGAGTGAGCAGTGCGCGGCGGGTGAGAAGGCGTAGAACGCCCTCGAAGATCGAGACGGTGTCCTCGAGCGCGTTGTCGGTGTCGCGTGCGGCGACTCGGCCTCCGAGACGTTCCTCGCGAGCCGCGACGTCGGCCAGAACCCGCTTCACGGTCTCGGTCTCGGCGAGCAGGTGAGCGCGGAAGATGTCGCGGCCACAGTCGGGGCACCATGTGGCGAGGCCGAAGACAGCGTGCTCGAGCCCGCAGTGTCCGCAGGTGAGGTCGCGCCGCAGCGGACCGTCAGCGAGTCGTCGGAGGGGCGGTAGTGGGTCTGACTTGTACGATACTTCGACCGAGAACAGACCGCCGCGCTGGCCGAACCGCCGCCGGCCGAATGAATCGAGGCCGAGCGCCGCCTTCGCCAGTCGATTCATGCCCTGCCGGGCTTCGCGCTCGATAATCGACTCGTAGAACTTCTCCTGGTTCTTCGTGGTGAAGGCTTGCGGATCATCTCGATGGCCGCAGTACGGGCAGACGCACACCGTGCAGTCATCGCCGGTAAGACCTGTCCCCGACCTCAGATTGAAAAATCCGGGAGAGCAGGTGGACTCCGGACACTGCCTGCTGAATCTGCCGTCTGAGTTGACCGGCAAGGGCGTACTGATTGTGTACGTGTTTCGGCCGGTCCGCCGAATGCCGTGCGGTCCACCCGTGCGAAAGATGTCTCGCGTTCTCACGATTGCATCCCGCCCCGCCCTACCCGGCGCTCACGAGGACCAGCGGCCGGCGATCTCCTCGCAGGCGGCCTCGATGTCGGCCAGGCGGCTCTTCGACGCGCGGGGTGCGGTGAAGATCTCGCCGCCGAAGACGTCCACCACGAGACAGAGCTCGGGGTCGGGTTTGCCGTCGTCCGGACGTTCCCGACGGAGGTACTCGAGGACGCTCGCTCCGACGTAGCCGGCAGACTCGTCGGAGTGCGGGTAGCTCTTCACGAGGTAGAGCTTGATGGCCCCAAGGCGGACGCCGCCTCGAGCGTCAGTCTGCCGGAGCAACACCTCGGGCCTGACGCTCACGTAGACTCCACCGACGCTGAAGCCGCCGCCGGCATCTCCTGCGGTCCGCTCGAAGCCTTCCAGGTCGAAGTCGTCGGCGATGTCGAGGAACGCCTCCAGGGCATCAACGCAGAGAGCGTTCCGCTCCCGCTTCCAGTCCGTGTCGGCGCGCTCGCTCGTGAGCCGTTCGACGGCGGAGGTGATGATGCTGCGGTCGGTGGCGCCCGCCACCAAGAAGCGCGCGATGGCCTCTTCCGCCTGCGGGTAGATGAGCCGGATGAAGTCCTTCGGCTCGCGCTGGTCGATGATGATGCGCCGCCGGCGTCTCGCGCGGGCGAGCATGTACTCGCCGAGCTTGTTCACCGAAATCCGCGGCTGATCGCGTTCAACAGCCATTTCGTTCACCTCCACCCCACCGCTTTTCGCCGCGGGCGGAGGCGAAATAAGCACGAAACCGGCGGGGTCAAGGCGCCCGACCGAGAGCGCGAAAAATGTGGGCTGGGGGAATTGCCGGCATTGCCGGCATTGGAGCTACGAGTGCAACCGCTTGTTCATCCGCTTCGCCGCATCCTCGAAGACCTTCGTCAGGAGGGCCCCGCGGTTGTCGACCTTCTGGATCGAGCAGGACTCCTTCATCTGCGCGAAGTAGAAGCGGGCCGACTCCGGGCCGAGAGTGTTCACGCAGTGGGTGAACCACGGTCGGCTCTGCGGGCTGGCCGTGAAGTTCACGACCTCGTCGACGAGCAGGAGCACGGCCGGGGCGAGAGCCTCGGCGGCCGTTCTCGGCATCCCGTAGTCTTGGCGCGGCCGCTCGGCGCGGTGAAAGACGATGAGCAAGCGGCCATCGGCAGCGCGTTCGAATGCGAAGTTTCGAAGGATCGGAACGCCGGCGTCGATGAGCCCCTGCGCGGCGCGGTTGAGCGCGAAGCGAAGTGACTTCGCCTCGGTCACCTGCATCGGCATGGCCGCGGCGAGCTCCTCAACGACGCGCTTATGGGTGGCCTGCGAGACGAACATCTTCGCGAGGTAAACCGCGAGCCGCTGCTCGAGCGGCTTGAGAGTTCGAAACAGGCCCGAGTCGAACCCGATGCAGAAGAGCCCTCGGTTTCTGGCGATGGTGCGAAGCACCGGGGAGACGCCGATAGCGCCGAACGGAAGCTCCTGCTGGTACGGGTAGCCTTGGCCTGTGCTGACCGCCTGACGGGTGTAGCCGGTCCATCCGGTGAAGAGCGCCCACTCCCGCATGTGGCCGTACGCCTTCCGCTCACGGTCGTAGAAGGCGTTGTCGCAGGTGAAGCGGTAGCCGCAGAGGATGTCGAGATCGCGGCGAAGCCGGTCGTAGTCCTTGCGGTCCGGCTTCGAGACCGCGGGGTGGATGCGCCGGAAGAGAGCGTTCAGCGTCTTGAACCGGATGTTGTCGTCCGAAGCACCCTGCTCCACGTAGAGCTGGACGAGCTCGTAGAACACCTCCGCCGCGGACGGGCCGCCCATGCCGTGGCGACCTGGCCAGGCTTCCCACCGACGCTCGATAGGCTGCCCGTTCGGCGCGATGACGTCGGTGTAGATGAGCGGCTTCTGCCCGTGCTCGTCGCGACGACGCTTGTCGAGGATGAAGCACGGGAACTCCGCGAGGTGACCCTCGTATCGACCTGGGTCTGAGTCGGGGGTCGAAGCGCCTGCGGGCGGTTGCGGCGAGCTCGCCGGCGGAGGCGGCGGTGTTGGCTTCGCGGCTCGAGGCCGCGCAATCGGGGGGGGCGTTCGCGGTGTCCCCGCAGCCGAGGTCGACGCAATTTCACCCGGCGAAGCCTCCGCCGGGAAACCGCGCTTGAGGCGCTCGAGGAGGTCGCTCAGCGTCTCCCCTACCCTCCTCGGTTCTGTTGTCTTCTCCCCCATCCTCGGTGCATTGCCCTTTAATGCATTAGTACTTTAGTACATTCCCTTTAAGAGTACCCTTTAGCACGCCGATTCCTAATGCAGATCGGGCACTTAAGGCAACAACGGTATCTCAAAACCCGACCCGGGGAATCTCATAACCCGAACATTTGGAGCAGTTCGGAATCTCAAAACCCGACTGCTTTCGGAGCCTGGAATCTCAAAACCCGACCCGCTCTGATGCCCGTTCATGACACCCGGCGACCGTGCTTCGGGTCGTGCTCGCGGGTCGGAAAACGATCGCCAAGCTGGTGCTGTTTTCGAAGCCGCTTGAGGTGCTCCCTGAACGCCTGCTCGGTGAAGCTGTCGATCGTCATCGTGTGGCCGTGAAAGACCACGCAGTCTCGGACCTCCTCCCAGAGGTCGGCCGGGATGCGCCCGCTCGTCTTCGCTTTTGAAACCCGTGGGGCGGCTGTGGAGCTCGCCGCGAGGCTGAGAGTGGGTTTGCTCCTGGCGGGCGCCTTAGGGGCCTCTATGGCCGTCTCCGGCCGCGACGCGGGCGTTTCCACGGCGGCCTCTGCCGCGGGTTCTGCCGCGCCGGCCGGCTCAGTGGCGACCACCGATGCTTCGGCGACGTCGGTCGCCGGCTGCTCGGCCTTGCGCGCAACGCGCGCGACCGGCGGCGGCTCAGGGTCGTTCGCCGGCGAGCGGCCGATGCCGAGCTCTGCCAGGGGGTCAAACTCAGGGAGCGTGGATCTAGGCATTGGCGACCTCCTTCGGACGCTGGTCATTCTTCAGGCTGAACTTTTCGGAGAGCGGCGCGGCGAGTCTCGCTTCGAACTCGGCTGCGAGCGCTCGGTAGTCTGATGCACCTAGGCCGCTTGGGTCGTAGAGGGTGACGCCCTTGCCATGGCCCGGCGCTTCGCCGACTCGGATGGAGTCGCGGATGACCGTGTTGAACACCGCTTCGCCGAAGGTCTGCCGGAGGCGGTCGACGACGTCTGCGCAGTGACGCGTGCCACCGCGGACTTTGGAGGCGAGCACTCCGGCTAGACGGAGCTCGGGGTTGAGCCGCTTCTGGACCGAGGTGAAGAGCTGAAAGAGCCGCGCGAGGGGTCGGAGGCTCAGGAACTTTGCCTCGACCGGCACAAGGAGAAAGTCCGAGGCGACGAGCGCGCTGACCGTAGCGATGTTGAGGCTCGGCGGGCAGTCGAAGATGACGTAGTCCCAGCGCGGCTCGAGCGTGGCCATCGCCTCGCGTAGGAGCTGCTCGCCGCCGGGTTCCTGCTGGGCGTCGGTGTGGAACGAGTGGAAGACCTCGTTCGTCGCGATGAGGTCGACGCCGCAGATAGTCTCCTGAACGAGCAGCGTGAGGGGGCGGCCCTTGATGATCGCGTCAGCGAGCTCTGCTCCGGCTCGGTCGCGTTTGTTACCGAGCCAGTCCGAGGCGCTCCCCTGCTCGTCCAGGTCGATGAGCAGGACGCTCTTGTCGCGCTCGATGAGAGCCGCTGAGAGGCAGACCGCTGAGGTGGTCTTGCCTACCCCGCCCTTGTGGTTCGCAACCGCGATTTTCTGCACGACCCACCTCCTCCACCGGGGACGCGTTTATCTTCACGCCCCTCCACAACCTGCCGCTCGTGGTCTGCTACTTCGAGGCGCCCTTACTCCAATGCAGGCAACGTCGCAAATGCCGGGAAAGCCGGCAAGGGGTTATTTGGAGCAAAAGCCCGGTTTGGGGGCAATGACTCCAAAGACTAGATAGGGGGCAATTGCGGCAATGCCGCTAATATCCCCTATGGAGGCAACGGTGGCAAAGATGTCAATGGCGGCTTGGCGTGGGCCTCGTGAGAGTGCGGCGAGGCGGCGGCAACAGTGGCTTTGCCGGTGTTGGTGGCTTTGCCAGCAATGCCGCTACGGGCGTACCCGGATTCTTCAACCGACTTGAACTTCCCTGTTGTGGGGAACGGTCTAGGTACGGTACGGCGCGCCTTGCAGGGAGGCTCCATCCCTGCGGTCGTCAGTTGAGACGTCGAACGTCCCGCTGACCTCATCGAGACTGAGCAGACCCACCCGGCAAACCGCCTCACCAGCGGCTAAGGGGACCGGCTCACCACCGGTCACGGGTCTGTCCTCGTAGCGCCCGGTGCATGGAGACATGCTCGCCGGGTGCGACGGAGGCTCGACAGAGTAGTGCCGGCCAGTGACCAACTGGTCGGAGGAATCCTGTCGTTCTATCCGATCGCCGCGAGGCTCTTTGCGCCTCGAGTTTGGGCGACCGGGAAAGACCTGCGCCTCGAGCGGGTCGGCGCGAAGACCAATCGCGTCGACACCGCGAGGTGCAGGCCGGGATAGTCGAAGTGGTGAGCGGGCCGTGCTTCCAGCACGGAGCGCAAATCCACCAGGTGGGACGGGGAGGGTGGACTACTTTTGAAACCCTTCATGTAACGCCTGCGGACGTGGGGAGCTCGGATGCGGGCAACCGCACCGATCGGGGCAGGACTGACCCCGGACGACCGCTGAGAAGTCGCCTCGGCGACGAAACGCGGCGTGTGAAAAGCTCAACCACTCAGCAGCCCGAACGCGGGGCAGATCACTCGTGTAGTGACGCCGCGGCCTAGGGCCTGTCCGTTAGTGTCTGCGAAGAGGGGGCCGAACTGCGACAACCTTGCGAGCATGGTACCTCGGAGCTCCTAGACTCTGCCGAGGGAAAGCTCGAGGGAGGGACATCTCTCCCTCGAGGTGAGTGAGCCGGCCGGGAGGCCACACGGCTCGATGCTCGTAACGGCTGGGGCCTAACAACCCCTTAGCGACCTGAGCGCAGACAAGACGACCATCTCTAACCGGGGAACCACCACAGCCGCCGCCCGTGGTGAGGCGGGGCGTTCGTGCGGTCACGAACGAGCAAGCTGTGCGTGGGGGAGCGGGCTTCAAGTAGGAGTGAGGCGGAGGCGCGCGAACACGCGCGCCGCAGTCCTCAGCGAGGTGGCCACGAAGGTGGCCGTTTACCCGTGCGTAGGCAGTGCGGGACTCGTTCGCGAGGTCTTACGGGTGGTGCCGGGACCTCAACTGCGACGACGAAAGAAGCGACGAGGATTTCTCAGTCTCGATGAGGAGAAGTGCGGAGGAGGAAGAAGTCTCCTCCTCCGCGCCGGGAAGCCGGAAGGCAACCGGGAATGGCCGAAGAGAAGCGGTCCGGGAGGACTGTTTCCCTGCGGCTGACGCCGAACGACGACGGCCTTTTTGAAGAAGTTGGTCTCTCTGAGACCGGGGCCGTCGTCGTGGTTGGAATGCTGAAACCGCAACAGCTGTAACCCCTATGCGCAACAGCAGCGATGGAGCCTAGTGGCGGCGCGAAGCGCTACACGGGGCTCGGGGGCACGAAAGGACGAGCGCATCTTGGAGCATTCCTGCGAAAGCCGTGCTCAGCCGCGAAGGCTGGCACGGGTTTTCGCAGAGGTTCACGCGCGCGAGGACTGCTTGCTACGGCGCGAGCGATCGCCTCGAGCGCGACGGGGATTGAGGGCTTTCTCGAGGGGTGTGCCCATGAACACCCCTCACCACGAAAGCGCGATCGCGCGAGCGGGGTAGGGGACGTGCGTGCTGCGGAGGGTGTCCGCTCGGTGGTGGGCGCGGGAAGGGAGGATGCAATACCGATGTGAAGCGACGAGCCGCGAAGGCTTCGTCCAGCAGCTTGCGGCCTGCTACTTGCCGCACGGTTACACGCGCTACGTCGCCGGCGTTGTGCCGAAGGAGAAAGAGCCGCGAGCGGTCGATGCGAAGCTCGTCGCGAAGTACGGCGTGGACCTCTCACGCTGGCAACGTGCGCGCCGCAAGAGGGCAGGGTGGGCGAACCTGCACTACCTCCGCTTCGACCGGTTCTGGGTGCTTCTTGCGACCGAGGGAGAGCATAGATTCTTCGACGAGGAGTCGAAGAATCTACGCGACGCGCGAGAAGACCCTATCAAGGTCGGCGGCTACTCGGTGCGCGTGCGACAGGGGCACTCGCACGTCCGAATCGAGGAGGGCGAGTTTCAACGGCTACGCGCGTGGTTGCTCGAGCTGGGCGCCCATCGCTCCGCGGCCGAGGTCGGCCGCGCTTTCTGGTGTGTGCCGTGGGAGCCGTTCGCGCCGGTCCGCTCGCAGCTCTTCGGCCTGCTCGGTGCAGTGAACGAGCAGCGGAAGCGGGCAGGCTACGAGCTTGTCCCGGCCTCAGCGATTCGTCGCCGGCGGCATCTCGTGCGGCCGTTCGAGGCGCTCGAAGCGGGCGGGGAGGCGGCACAGCAATGACTACGCTGATTATCGCTGGAGTAGCCTTGGTGACCATCTCACTTGGTCGGGTGCTTCTCGTCTTCACGCAGCTCGCCGTAAGGGGGCTCTCCTGGTTCGCCGATGAGCCGGACGGGGTTGGTGGTCTGGTCGCACGGGTGGTTGTTGCGGCCGTGGTCCTGCACAGCGCCGGGGTGCTGTAGTCACCTGGCGAGAGGGTCGGGGGGAGCGTGGAAAGAGAACCTTTGCGCGCATCCCCCCCAAAGGCTCAGATGAGCCCCTGCTCGGAGAACGACCGGTAGCGGCCGTCTCCGATGACGACGTGATCGAGTACCCTGATGCCCATGATATTCCCGGCCTGGACGAGCCGGGTGGTGAGAGCCCGGTCTTCTGGTGACGGCTCGGGATCGCCCGAGGGGTGGTTGTGGGCGAGGATGACCGCCGCCGCTCCGATATAGAGCGCGGACGAGAAGACCTCTCTCGGATGCACCAGGGTCGCGGTGAGTGATCCGACGGCAGTCTCGTCTATGTCGATGACTCGGTTTCGCCCGTCGAGGAGCACCGTCCAGAACACTTCCTTGGTGAGACCAGCGGCCTCTTCCTTGAACACATCGAAGACCTCTCTCGCGGAACTCAGCGGTTCCTGCCGAGGATGTCGCCGGCCGCTCATGCGCATCAGTCGCATCCGCGGGAGCGCTCGGTAGCCACCGCACGCCGGGGCATCTGCGACTATCTGCGGCATCGTGTAGCGGCAGCGACAGCCGCGCCCGTCGTCTTTCGTGGCGCGACAGAGTCGCGGCGTAGGATGAGACTCACGCCGTCGCTGCCCATAGTGCTCGCCCAGGTCATGGCTGCACTCCGGACAGGAGAGAAGTGGCGTAGTCTCAGGCCGCACGCGGTCGAGCAGCCTTCGGACGAAGTCGGTGAGATCGGCTCCGCTCACCTCGGCGTCGGCATTGCCGCCGGTGGCCTCACGCCACCAGACGGCAAGCTCATCTATCGCGTCGGTATCGGTGAACCGCGACGCCGACATGGCTACGACGCCTTCTTCGTGTCGGCCGCCTGCGCACGAATCCAAGACTCCGCTTCGACGGTGGCGCGGACGACATCCATCAGGTCGCGCTCGCCGAAGCTGGCGGTGGACTTCCACGTGTCGCCGTCTTTGTACCGCCGGCTGAACGTGGTGTTGTAGCGAATGCCGTCCTTCGTGTCGTTCGGCCACACCGTGGCTCGGACGAGTCCGACCTTCGCTTCGAACGCGGGCTTGGTCTTTGCTTGGTCTGCCATGAGACGCCTCCTCGTGAGTGATGGAGGGCGGCATAGGCGCTGAACCTTTTGTGAAACCGGTTCCACGCTGCCTCCCTCAGGCGGCGGCCGTCGAAGCCGCACGGCCGAGAGGGGCGTGTCGATCGTCTACCAAGGCAGAAGCGGGAGAGAGCTTCTCAAGGGTGAAACCTACCACGGCGCTGTCGCGTGAACGAAGAAAACGACTGAGCCCGCCGTTTTTCCGGGTATCCCCTTATGCCGAGCTTCGGTAGGGGACGGCTCATAAGAGCGTGTCGATGTCGCGAGCGCCGCTCAGAACGCGGACCACGTCGATGCCGTCAGTGGCTGGGACGTAGAACACCACGTAGTTGCCAACGGCGAAGCTTCTCAGCTGCGGGGAAAGTTCGGGGCGCAAGCGGCCCATCTCCGGTTGGGTGGCGAGAAGCGTGAGCGCTGTCCGTACGCGCTCGATGAAGAGCGCGGCCTGTTCGACGTCGTCCTGGGCGATGTAGTCTTCGAGCGACTCCAGGTCGCGAACCGCCTCGGGACGAAGGGTGAAGCGGCTCACGTCCCCTTGCGCGATCTCGCGCGGTTTCTCTCGCGAAGGTTGTCCAAGACGACATCTCCGTCGACGGAGGCGCCGCTATCCAAGCCCTTCTGTATGTCGCTTCGGAGCTCCGTAAGGCGAATCTCTTTGAGGCGGTCACGCTCCTCGAGCAGCCGAAGCGCCTCACGCACGACCTCGCTAGCTGACAAGTAGCGTCCGGTCTTCACCTTGTCGGCGACGAGCTCCTCGAGCTCCTTTGTGAGCGAGACGTTCATAGAGGGAGGATAACGCGGAATATCCAACCTTGTCAAAGTTGGTTATCGGCATTGCTCTTGGGCTGCTCAAAGCCGCAGCTTGGATTTGACTCTCCGTCTCTCTTCGTGTTAGTTTCGTCTCATGGATGAAGGCGACCGTTTCATGACTGAGCTATTTCGTATCGTGAGCGGTGCCCTTCGTCTCGATGTTGATAAGGTCCGTAACTATACGGCGTTTCTGGCGGATAAGCTCGAAAAGGGGGGGGACGCCAGCTCGGCGGATCGGCTGCGGAAGCTCCTCGCAGAAACCGACCACGAGCTCCGCCCGGCCGGTCTCGCTGCCGCGCGCAGCGTGCCTGTCGACGGCGAGAGCCGTTTTCCACTGCTCGAGAAAGTCAACCTGAAGACGCTTCACGAGCCCCCCGTCGTGTTGCCTGAGACCCAGTGGGAAGTGGTTCGAGAGTTCATCAGCATCGCGAAGAGCTACGCGCAGCTCGAAGCGAGCGGCGTGGTCACCTCGCTGAGCTTCTTGATGTATGGACCTCCGGGCTGCGGAAAGAGTCGCTTGGCGCGGCTCATCGCGTCCGAGCTCGGACTCGACCTCTACATCGCGCGGCTCGACGGAATCATCTCCTCGTACCTCGGCAGCACCTCGAAGAACATCCGCGCCCTCTTCGATTTTGCTTCGAAGAACCCCTGCGTGTTGTTTCTCGATGAGTTCGACGCGATCGCGAAGCTGCGTGGTGACACCCACGAGCTTGGTGAGCTGAAGCGGGTGGTCAACAGCTTCATCCAGAACCTGGACACCGTCAGCAAACACTCGGTCATCATCGCGGCGACGAACCACCAGGATCTCCTCGACTCCGCAATCTGGCGACGCTTCAGCTACCGGCTCGAGGTCACCTACCCAACGCCGGAGCTCCGCTCCGAGCTGCTCTCGAACTTCCTTCGTCCGTTGAGACTCGGCGACAAGGATGTGGAGCTCTTGGTCGACCTGAGCGAGGGTTTCTCGGGTTCTGACATCCAAGAGTTTTGCCTCCGGCTCCAGCGCCTCCGTGTGACGCGTCGACACGAGCCTGATCTCCATGACGCGTTCCGGACACTTTTAAATCTCGCGCTCGGTGAGGGTGCCGAGCGTCGGTATGTAGCGGCGTTGAACGGCAAAGCGCCGGCGGAGGTGTCCAAGACGCTTCGTGCGAGGAATCCGCGGCTCTACAGCCACGCGGTTCTCGCTCATCTGCTCGGCGTGTCGAAGGCGACGGCGCATCGGCTCTCGGTGAAGGGGGTGCCGGAGAATGGCTGAGCGGAAGACGCCGAGAGGAGGGGAGAGCGGTCGCCATGAGCGGCTACCGATCAAACTCATCTTGCCGAACCAGGGGAAGTCTCGGCCGGTCAAAGGCGGCGGCTCGGCGAAGGAACCGTTTCGCCCAGTCGACGACGCCTACCGGACGCGTCTGAAGAGGCAGGTCGACGCTATTCGTACGGCGGCTGCACCGCACATTGAGCGCACGGGTAGTGTGCCGATGCGGGTGAAGCTCGTTGCGAAGGCGGCGGCGAAGAGTCACCGCCCTGAGCACCTGTTCTCCGATGGGACGTGCCCGATCATCGGAGCGGGAAGTCTCGGCGAGCTCTTTGTGAAGGCAACACCGAAGGGGCTCGAGAAGCTCACGCAGGCCATTCGCCACAACTCGTCTGACCGCATCGTTCGGGAGCTCTCTACGGTTGAGGTGATCGAGCCGATTACCCCAGCCTTTCGGAGGCGGGGCCAGGCGCCGCTCGATATCCTTCGAGACAGTCCACGCGGTCGCAAGGGTTTCCTGACGCGCGTGCGGCTCTTCGACTACGGCCAAGATGACAGCCAGGAGCGCCTCGTCGACGACTTCTTCGCGACGTGCAAGCAGCAGTCGTTGCCGGTGCGAAAGGACGGCTACTCAGCGAGTAGCTACGTCTACGGCGTCGAGTGCTCGACGGTGAATGAGGTCGAGTCGCTCTCGCGGGTGATCGGCGTGCGGTCCGTGACCAAGATGCCGCTCATCAGGGCGGTGAGGCCGCGGATGATCAACCTTCGTGCTCTTCCGGCAGAGCTCCCGAGTGCCGCGGATGTCGACGGCGACTATCCCGTGGTGGTGGTGGTCGACAGTGGCATCTCGGATGGCGTCCCTGGGCTTAAGAGCTGGGTGGCCGGGCGGCAGGAAGACGTAGCCCCGCAGTACCTGAACACCAGCCATGGAACCTTTGTCGCCGGGCTCATTTGCTGGGGCGCGCAGCTGAACCCAAACCTCCGCGGCGTCGAGAGCAGTCCGTGTGGAGTCTTCGACCTGCAGGTCATTCCCAATGACGATCCGGAGAAGGGCGACACGCTGAGCCTGACCGAGCAAGAGTTCCTCGAGTCTCTCGAGAAAGCGCTTCGCGCTCACGCGAACCAGTACAAGGTCTGGAATCTGTCGCTCGGGACGAACGAGGTCTGCTCGCTGGACGAGTTCTCTCCGCTCGCAGAGCAGCTCGACAAATTTCAGGAGAAGTACCAGGTCTCCTTCGTCATCAGCTCCGGCAACTTCGAGACGCCGCCGCTGCTCGACTACCCTCGGTCGGAGGAGCAGCTCGTTAGCGGCCGCATCACGAGCCCGGCCGACAGCGTGCTCGGCATAACGGTCGGCTCGATCACGCACGTCGACTACGCGAAGAACGGGCCGAAGAGTAACCACCCCTCGCCGTTTTCTCGTCACGGCGCTGGGCCGAACCACATCATCAAACCCGACATGGTGCACTACGGTGGGGCCTGCTCGACCGACCTCCAACACCTGGTGGGTGTTCGCTCGGTGAGCGGCTCATCGTGCGCGGAGGATCTCGGAACGAGCTTCGCGACACCGCTCGTGTCTCGGACGCTCGCTCAGATTTACCACCAGATCACGCCGACGCCGTCGGCGGTGGTTGCGAGGGCACTTCTCACACACCATTCCCGCGACCCGCGAAACGGCGGCCGGGTGCCAGACGGCGAGGAGAACTTCTTCGGCTTCGGTCTGCCGTCGCCGCCGCCGTACTGCCTCGAGTGCACGCCTCACAGCGCGACGCTTGTCTTCGATGACACGCTGCGGCCTGGCTACTATCTCGACTGGGACGACTTCCCGTATCCGCCGTCGCTTCGGCGCAACGGCCGCTACTTCGGCGAGATCGGCATGACCGTGGCCTTCGCCCCTTCTCGCGGAGCGCGTTGGGGAACGGAGTACTGCGAGACCCATATCGACGCGCATTTCGGCGTCTACTTTGGTCAAAAATCGCGGACGACGGGGAAGGTAGCTCAGAAGTTCAAAGGCCTCGTGCCGCCGGAGCACAAGAATCCTGGACAGCTCTACGAGTCCTACCAGGTGGAGAAGCTCCGCAAGTGGGCGCCTGTGCGGACGTACTTCGGCGATCTCGGTGAAAAGGGACAGCGCGGTGACAGGTGGCGTCTCATGGTTCGGCTTCTGACACGCCACGGGATCGATGCCGAAGGCTTCAAGCCGCAGCCGTTCTCTCTCATCGTCACCATCTCGGACCCTGAGAAGAAAGCTCCGGTCTACGATGAGGTGGCGCAGATAGTTCGGACTCGGTTCAAGGCGGAGAACCTTGCCGTGCGGGCTGCCGCGCGAATCAGAGCGAGGAGCTGAGTCTACACGACGTGAGCGGCAATGCTGCCGCCACTAACAGCGCCGCAAAGGCGCGTGGAGAGCGAAGATGGACAAGAAGGATGGCTTCAGGCCGGGCGAGACTGTTCCGCGGAGCGGACAGTGGGAGCAGGTCGGTCCGCGGGGCGGGCGGGGTGACGAAGTGACGTTGCCGAAGGGCAAGACGTTCCCGCCGACCCCTACGAAGGGTGGATCTTTCCGGATCGTGGACCCGACGAAGAACAAGAGCGGTCGCCCTTGAAGTCAGAAGTAGAGCGGTGGGGCTGTCGGAACATGTTCCGGCGGTCCCGCCGGGTCTACGGGCAATGAATCTCAGATCACAATCCGCTCGATTTCATTGAGCGTGAGTTCGTCGTTCGTCCGGTCGTAGAGTTTCGTGGTCCCCGGGCTCTCATGCGCGGCGATAGCCTGCGCGTCCTCGATGGCCCCACCGTTCTCTAAGAAGGCCGTGATGCCGGTTGCACGGAAGGTGTGGTTGGTGGCGTGGCTAGTGAGACCAGCAGCCTTCGCGCGCCGGTAGATCATCCGGAGGGCATCGTTCCGAGTGAGTCGGCGCTCGGTGAGCGCGCGGGAGCGGGCGCGTGTCGTTCGGAAGAGGGGGGTTTTCTTCTCCTCTCGAAGGTTCGACGCGTCGATGTAGGCATCCATGTAGCTCTCGGCGTTGTGATGGGCGGGCACCTCGTGGCGCTTGCCGCCTTTCTCGTGCAGGCGGAACCACCAGCGCTTTCCTTGAGCGTAGTAGTCACCGACCTTCATTTCGACAGCGGCGCTCACGCGGCTGAAGCTGTAGACCATGAGCCCGATGAGTGCGCGGTCTCTCAGCCCGACGATGTCGGGTGAGCCGTCCTCGAGCGTGGTCGGGATGGAGTCGAGGAGCTGACGGGCCTCGGCCGCGGTGAGCACCGGCGTTTTTCCGCGCTTGACGACGTACTTCGGCCCACGGACGGAGCTCGAGGGATTGAACGGCAGGATGCCGCCCGTGACGAGGTAGTCCATGAGCATCCGGATGGCTGCGAGGTGCTGCTTCACGGACGGCTTCGAGAAGCGCTCACCGAGCTGCTCGACGTAGGCTGCGACGATCACCGGGTTGACCCGGGCCAGGTCCTGGACGCCGTGGTCGTCGAGCCAGTCGCAGAAGAGCCGCACCGCACGCGCGTACGCGGCTCGCGTGTTCTTGTTCCGGATGTTCGCGGTGAAGAACTCGAGGAAGCGCCACGCCGCGCGATCGCCGGCCTGGCGGATGACCGCCGGCACGCTCGCGACGTCGTCGGCCGAAAGCCGCTTCGGCTTCGCGACAACGGCCAGTTCCCACGGCTCCGGCATGACGACTTCAAGCTCCTTTGGACCTTCCAATTCCCGACCCCCCTACCGCGTCTTCCCCGGTCTCTTTATGCATCATAACGTCCTTTATGGTTCATAGGCAAGCGATCAGAATCAGGGGAGGGGGACTCCATTCCTTGCCCATTCCGTGGGTGAATCCGGGCATCCGTGCCGGCGCTGGGTTGGCGCGGTTCGGGAACGCGGTTGACCAACACGGGAGAGCCTCCCCCCCAGCCCGGTCGCTTCACGTCCCGCACTTTGAATCGTATTCAGTCTACTGCTATCGGATTCATCCATGAGGGGCTTCCGGCGACACGCGGCGCGTTCCGCCATCGTCGGTGCCATTCTGCTTGCTGCTCCCGCACGTGCTGGCGACCGCTTAACGCTCGCCCAGGCCTACGAGTACGCGCTTCAATACATGGAGCGCGTGGCCATCGCGGACACGGAGGTCGCCCGCACGCGTCTCGGCGCGTATCGCGCGCTCTCGACCGCTGCGCCGGACGTCACCTTCACGGGCACCTACACCCGGGAGAAAGATGAGTTGACGTTCACGAGTGTCTCGCCGGCTGGGCCCATCCCCGGGGTCGCGCCTGGCACCAACGTGATTCTTCCGGGCCAGGCCGAACGCGGAGTGCTGCGAGTGGAACAGAGCGTGTTGAACCTTCAGATCATTCCGTTGTGGCGCGCAGCGCAACGAGAGATCGAAGCAAGCGAGGAGGCACGGTCCGTAGCCGTGCAGGAGACGGCCTTCGCTGTTGCCCAAACTTATCACGATGTCCTGCGAGCCGATGCGCAAGCTGAGGTGGCAGCGGAGACAGTCCGCCTCGCCGCGGCTGAAGAGCGGCGGGCTCGGGTTCGCTACGAGGTCGGCGAGATCGTGAAGACAGATCTCCTGCGGGCCCAGGTGGCGCTGGCGCAAGCGCAACAACTCTCGACAGCGGCGACCAACGGGCAAAGCCTTGCTCGCGCGGGGCTCGCCCGGCTCATCGGGCGAGAGGTGGGTAAGGTGGTCGCGCCACCGAGCCCTTCCCTTCCTGCAGCCGATGCGGACGCCGGTGTGGAGATGGCGCTCATACGGCGTCCGGACCTTCGCCGGCAGGAACGACTCATCGCGGTGGCGGACGAAGAGCGGAGACGTCGACAGTTTGCGCTGCTTCCGAGCGTCGGTGCCCGGTGGGACTACCAGAACACCAGTGTCGAGACCTTCGCTGAGCGAAACAACTTCTGGACCTTTGTTCTTGCTCTTCGGGTGCCGATCCTGGACCGAGGCGGCGGTGCCTGGGTAGATCTTCGAGATCAGGAGTATCTAGTTGAGGTAGCCCGACTCGCCTACGCGGGACTGCGTCGGGATGTCCGACTTGAGGTGCTGAGAGGATGGCTGAACGTCGACACGCTCGCGGCCAACCTGCACACCGCCGAGGAGGAAAGCCGACTCGCCGTAGAAATGTACACATTGGTCTCGAAGCAGTACGACGCGGGCGCCGCGACGAGCCTTGAGGTGGCGACGGCGCTGGCTGAGCGCCAGCGAGGGCAGGCTCGGCTCATCAACACCCGATCGGACCGCGACGTGGGAATACTAGCGGTGCGGCGGGCGACAGGCGTGTTGGTGTCCGACGTGGGGAAGATCGTTCCCGCCGTTGAGGTGACGAAATGAAGAGGCCAGGCCGCAAGGAGCGCGAGCAGCGCTTGCGCACAGACATTGTGCTCGAGGCGGCGGAGGGCGTGTTCGGAGTACAGGGTTTCCAGGGCGCCAGCATGGAAGACATCGCCCGGCAGGCCGAGCTCTCGGTCGGCTCGCTCTATAACTTCTTCCCAGGGAAGGAGGCGCTCTTCGCGGCCGTCATCGAGCGGCGTCAGGAGGAGTTCCTCGCCGGGGCCGAGGCGGCCATCGCGGGGAAGCCCTCCGCAGTCGGGAAGCTCGAGGGGCTCGTCGCGTTCGCGTTCACCTACTTCGAGAGCCATGAGCACATCTTTCGGCTTTATCTCAGCGCGACGAGCGGATTTCTCTGGAACATTCGCCCCGCGCTCGGCGAGGCGGCCTTCCAACGGCAGCTCCGCTTCGTGGAGTATGTCGGCGCCATCTGCCGCGAGGGCATGGCGAAGGAAGGCTGGCCGCGCGCGGACGCGATGACGCTCGCGTGGGCGCTCATCGCGCTCCTGAACGCCTTCATCACGCGATGGGTAACGACGGAGCCTCGCGCGGCGCTGCCCCCGCAGGTGCGCGAAGCGCAGCTCATCATCCGTCGTCTTGTGGCCGTGGGGCCTAGCCTCTCGCTCACGGGACGGCGGTCGAGTGGGGCCCGATGAGCCGCTTGCGCACGACACGCATGGCCGCCGCCTTGGGGGTCGTCATCACTACCGCGTCGGGATGCGGGCACTCCGAGCGCAATGAGGCGGACGCGCCGGTGGTGGCGGCGCAGCATACCCGTGTCCGTACTGCGCCGGTTTCGCGGGAGCCCATGGAGCGTGTCGTCGAGGTCGTGGGGAGCCTTGTCGCCGACGAGCGCGTGACAGTGACGAACGAGGTTCCTGGTACGGTCGCCACAGTGCGCGCCAAGTTTGGCGACGTCGTCGATGCGGGGACCGTGCTCCTCGAGATCGACCGCGGCGAGCTCAGCCTGCAGGTGGGGGTGGCGAGTGCAGGGGTGGCGCAGGCTGAAGCCCGTCTGACGCGCGCCCAGGGTAACTGGAATCGGGCGCAGCGACTCTTCGCCGAAGAGGCGGTCTCGGGCGAGCGCCGCGACTCGGTGCAGGCGGAGCTTCGTGTGGCGGTCGCCGACCGGGAGGCGGCCAAGAAGCAACTGGCGTTGGCCGAGAAGCACCTTGCGGACGCCACAGTTCGGGCACCGTTCCGCGCGGCCGTCCAGGCGCGACTCGTTGCCCCCGGGCAGCACGTCCCCGTCTTCACGCCTCTCTTCGAGCTCGTGGCGGTCGATCCCGTCAAGTTTCGCGGCGAGGCGGCGGAGCGCTTCGCCGCGTCGCTACGCGTCGGCTTGCCGGTACGGCTAGAGCTGGAGGGAGCCGACGGCGCGCCGGTCGAGACGGCCATTACGCGCGTCGCGTCAGCCCTCACCTCTTCCACCCGGAGTCTGGCCTTCGAGTGCGATCTGGCGAATCCGGAAGGGAAGCTCCCCCCGGGGCGATTCGCGCGGGCTCGCTTGAGGCTCGATGCGGCGCCGGTAACGTTGGTCCCGCGCCCGGCGCTGGTGCAGTTCGCGGGCGTCGACCGCGCCTTTGTGGTGCGTGACGGCCGGGCGGAGGCCCGCACGATCACGGTCGGTGACCCGTTCGGTGATCGGATCGAAATCCTCTCCGGAGTCGCCGACGGCGAGCAAGTCGTCACGGAGGGCCAGGACCGGCTCGCAGACGGTGCCCCGGTCGACGTCGAAGAGGGGCCGTCATGATCCTCTCGGACTTTTCGGTTCGTCGCCCGGTGTCCGCGACGATGCTCATCATGAGCCTCGTCGTCGTAGGGTGGTTCAGCTTTCAGCGGCTCGGTGTCGATCTTTTCCCGCGGGTGGAAATCCCGACCGTGACCATCACGACTACGCTTGCGGGCGCAGGCCCCGAAGAGATCGAGACGAGAATCACGAAGCCGATCGAGGAGGTCGTCAACACCATCAGCGGCATCGACGAGCTGCGGTCCGTGACGACCGAGGGGCTGTCGCGGGTGCTCGTCATCTTTCACATCGAACGTGACCTCGACGCCGCGGCGCAGGACGTGCGCGACAAGGTGGCGACAATCGTGGCGCAGCTTCCCGAGGACACCGATCCACCGATCGTCGACAAGTTCGACATCGACGCCACGCCCGTCCTGTACCTGACTGTGAGCGGGGACCGTTCGCTCAAGGAGCTCACGGAGATCGCGCGAAAGCAGGTGAAGGATCGGCTCGAAGGTGCGCCCGGTGTCGGCGCAATCCGCCTGATCGGTGCCCGCGAGCGCGAGATCGCCGTGGACATCGAAGCGGAGCGACTAGAAGGATACGGCCTGACGCTCCAAGAGGTCGGCCGGGCCCTCTCCACCGAAAACCTGGAGATCCCCGCCGGCCGTGTTGTTGAGGGGCCCGCGGAGTCCGGTGTGCGAACGCTCGGTCGGGTGCGGGGCGTGCCGGACTTCGGGCTCGTGCCCGTCGCCGTTCGGAGTGGCACCCCGATCCGGATCGGCGATCTCGGCAGTGTTAGCGACGGCGTGGTGGAGCCGCGGAGCCTCTCCCGCTTCAACGGTGTGAACGCCGTGACGCTCACCGTTCGCAAGCAGTCGGGTGAAAACACGGTGGCCGTGGTCGATGCGGTCCGCGAGCGCCTGTCGTCCGTCGAGCGGATGCTCCCACCGGGCGTCACCTTGCATGTCTCGCGGGACCAGTCTCGCTTCATCCAGCACTCCGTCAGCGAGCTGGAGCAGCACATCGTCGTCGGCGGCGTCCTCGCGAGCCTCGTCGTGCTGCTCTTCATGGGCAACTTGCGCTCGACGCTCATCGCCGCTGTCGCAATCCCGACTTCGGTGATCGCGACTTTCGCACTCATCTACGCGATGGGCTTCACGCTAAACCGCATCACCCTTCTGGCCCTCACGCTCTCGGTCGGCATCGTGATCGACGATGCCATCGTCGTCCTCGAGAACATCTTCCGGCACATTGAAGAGAAGGGGCTGACACCTCTCCAGGCAGCCAAGAGCGGCACGGCGGAGGTGGGCCTCGCCGTGAGCGCGACGACGCTCTCGCTGGTGGCGGTGTTCATCCCGCTCGCCTTCATTCCCGGGATCACCGGGCGGTTCCTCAATAGCTTCGGGGTCACGATGGCCTTCGCCATCATGGTGTCGCTGCTGGTGTCCTTCACGCTCACGCCGGTCCTCTGTGCGCGGTGGCTCCGACCGGGCGGTGGGGGTCGCGGCCATGGGTCTCGGGACTCCCGGCTCTTCGCGCCGATCGACCGGGGCTACATGGTGCTGCTGCGATGGTCGATGAACCATCGCTGGCTGCTCGCGGGGCTGGCGATCGCGCTCGTGGTTGCTATTCCGGCAATCGCGCGTCGAGTCGGCGCGTCCTTCATGCCGGAGGACGACCGCGCCGAGTTCGAAGTGAACGTGAAGCTTCCGCAGGGGGTCTCGCTCGCGCGCGTCGACGAGGTCCTCCGTGCGACCGAGGGCGCGATTCGTCCCATCCCGGAGGTCACAGGACTGCTCACCACGGTCGGAGGCGAGGGCGACACGATCACGAACGCGCAGATTATCGTGCTCCTGACCGAGCATGCAGAACGGAAGCGGCACCAGTTTGCGGTCATGGACGACGTCCGGAAGGCCATTGTGCCGCTGCGCTCGCTCGCGCGCATCAGCGTCGACAATCCGCCTCCGGTGAGCGGAAGCGGCTTCCGCGCCGCAGAGATCAACTACAACATTCGAGGCCCCGACCTCGCTGGCGTCGAGGACTTGGCCCGCAAGCTCCAACGCCGCATGGAGGCCATGCCTGGGATCGTCGACGTCGACACCACGGCGGAGCCCGGAAAGCCGGAGCTTCAGGTGCATATCGACCGCGCAAAAGCGGCGGACCTGGGTGTGCGCGTCGCCGACATCGCGAGCGCACTTCGGGTGATGATCACCGGGCAGGTCGTGACGCAATTCAAGGAAGGCGCCGATCTCTACGATGTGCGCCTCCGGCTGCGCGAGGCCGATCGCGACACGGCGGCGGCGCTGGCCCGGCTGACGGTTCCGTCGAGCACGCTCGGCCAGGTCCGCCTCGAGAACGTCGTGACGGTCCGACCAGGAACGGGCCCCGCCCAGATCGAGCGCCAGAACCGGGAGCGGCAGGTCGCGCTCCTCGGTAACGTTGCAACGGGAAAGGCGCTGGGTGACGCGCTCGAGGCGATCGGCCGCGAGGCGACGGCGATCGGGCTCCCACCCGGCTACACGACTGACGTGAGCGGTCGTGCCAAGCTCTACGCGGAGACCGTGGCCGGGTTCCGAACCGCGATCCTCCTCTCGCTGGTGTTCATGTACATGATCCTCGCCGCGCAGTTCGAGAGCTACCTGCACCCGCTCACGATCATGCTCTCGCTCCCGCTTGCCGTGCCCTTCGCGCTGCTTTCGCTCTGGGCGACGGGCCACACGCTCAACCTGTTCAGCGGGCTCGGGATTCTCCTGCTCTTCGGCATCGTCAAGAAGAACTCGATCCTCCAGGTCGACCACACGATCGCGCTACGGCGGGAAGGACTACCTCGCGAGGAGGCGATTCTCCGCGCGAATCGCGAGCGGCTGCGGCCGATCTTGATGACAACAATCGCGCTCGTGGCTGGCATGATGCCCGCTGCGCTCGCCCGCGGCGCGGGCTCGGAGAGCGCGCAGTCGATCGCCATCGTCGTGATCGGCGGCCAGACGCTGTGCTTGCTGATCACGCTCCTCGTGACCCCCGTTGCCTATGCGATGTTTGACGACCTGGAAGAAGCGGCCAAGCGCTTCCGCCTCCGATCGACACCACCCGTTCGGTCTCCCTTGCCTGGAGGTTCCCCGTGACGCCGCTTTCAGCCGACCCCAAGGACTACCTCTCAGCGACGACATGCCTCGACGTCGATCATCCGGCGGTTCAACACTTGGCTGCGCGCGCGATGGATGGTCTCGTTGGCGACGTGGAGCGCGCGGTCGCGCTCTACTACGCCGTGCGTGACGGCTTCTGGTACGATCCCTACTCAGCCGACTTCAGCGCCGAAGGACTGCGGGCGAGCACGGTCATTGAACGTGGACGCGGGTTTTGTGTGCCAAAGGCCGGCTTGCTGGTCGCCGCTGCGCGCGCCGCCGGAATCCCCGCCAGGCCGGGATTCGCCGATGTCCGGAATCATCTGGCGACCGAGCGCCTTCTCGAGCTCATGGGAACGGACGTCTTTTACTACCACGGTTACGCCGAGCTGTGGCTCGACGGGCGGTGGGTGAAGGCTACGCCGGCCTTCAACGTGGAAATGTGCCAGAAGTTCGGTGTTCGCCCGCTCGACTTCGATGGGCGCCATGACTCCCTCTTCCACGCCTACGACGCGGACAGTCGCCGGCACATGGAGTACCTGCGGGACCACGGCCCACGGGCGGACATCCCGATTCAGGAGATTGTGGACGCCATGGCGAGACACTATCCTCACCTTCGAGCGCGCGGCGGGTTGGCGGGAGGTGACTTTGCGGGAGAGGCGGATGCAGGGCGGACCTCGCGATGAGTTCGTCGACTGAACTGGCCGCTACAATTCTCCTTCTCCGAGATGGATCGACCGGTCCCGAGGTATTCATGGTGGTACGTCACCATCAGATCGACTTCGCCGGCGGCGCGATGGTGTTCCCGGGTGGGAAGATATCACCCGCGGACCGCGATCCCGCGTTGCGCGACCTATGCACAGGAGCCCGCGAGCTGGATGACGATGCGCTAGCCGTGCGCGTTGGGGCCATCCGCGAGGCGTTCGAGGAATCGGGTCTCCTCATCGCTCGGCGCTGCGATACGGACTCGCCATTAGACGCCGCCGAGGTCACGCGCCTGGGGGCTGCCTATCGATCGGACCTCGCCGCGGGACGGATTTCGCTCGCGGAGGTGGCGGTGCGCGAGCGCTTGGCGGTTACGGTCGATGAACTCTTCCCCTTCGCCCATTGGATCACCCCTGAGGTGATGCCGAAGCGCTACGACACGCACTTCTTCCTTGCCATCGCGCCTGCTGATCAGCTTGCCCTCCACGATGGTACGGAGTCCGTCGATTCCGCATGGGTCGCTCCTGACGCGGCACTTGCCGAGGCCGATGCGGGCCGGCGCACGATCATCTTCCCGACGCGCATGAATCTCGCCAAATTGGCGCGGGCCGGCTCGATCGCCGAAGCCGTGGCCCGTGCAACCCGTGAGCCGATCGTCACGGTGCTGCCGCAGCTAGATGCCGAAGCGGGTGTGCTGAGAATTCCAGCCGCAGCGGGCTACGACGTAACCGAAGCGACGTTCGACGATCTGCTCGCCGGCGCAACCGCGGATATCCGATCCCGCGCTCGTCCAAGCTGAGCGCCGTTCGCTCCGCAGCGACGACGCTATGAGACTCTCGGCAACACGCGCGTTGCGAAACGGTATAGCGAATGCATGATTCGATCGTGCGGCACGAGCCCGTTGTAAGTCCAGGCGAACAACCAGCGGACCGGAAGGCGCGTCCGTAGCGCCTCGAGCTGCTTCGTTACGGTGTCAATCGATCCAACGAGGGCGAGGCTCTGGCCCAGGATGTCGGGGATCTCCCCGGTGTCGGGATCGGCCAAACCTCGGGAGAATCCGAACGGCTCGAACCACTCCCCACCGCAGAAGACTCCGCTGTCGGCCCACAGCGCGAGCGCTTCCTCGTCAGTTGGCGCCACGATGAGGTCGCGGAGCACGCCGATGCCGTCGCCCGGGGGCTTCCCCGACACCTCCGCGTAGAGGCGCACCAGGCGCTCCTCGAGTCGGGGATGAAGCGGAGGCAGGATCGCCGTTACCCCCTCCTCCGCACACCATCGGATACTGCGCTCCGACGATGCGAACGGCTGAAAGATGGGAGGGTGCGGCTTCTGAAGCGGCTTCGGCACGACGCCGACGGCGCGCACCATGCCGTCCTCTACTCCTGCGCCGTAACGGAGACTCGACTCGACGTTCCACGGCGTGTCGCCCGGCGGAATGCGCCAGTAACGACCCTCGTAGGACAGCATGTCTTCGGTCCACGCCTTCTTGATGATGCGGAAGGATTCCTCGAACGCGGCGCGGTTGGCTTCGTCGATCGCGTCGTGCTGGTGCGGCTGGGCACCGTGGATGCCGTGGAGCTGCTGCGCCATGACATCGACCCAACGGCGCTGGTACCCGCGGGCGAATCCGGCGTTCGCGCGCCCGCCGGTCATGTGGTCGAGCATCGCGATGTCCTCCGCGACGCGAAGCGGATTGTCCGCGGGGAGAACGATGCCCAGCTGACCCACGCGGATGTGCTTGGTCTGCATGCCAACGAAGAGGTCGAGCATCACCGGATTGTTCGACAGCTCAAAGCCCTCGACGTGAAAATGATGCTCCGTGAAGCTGATGGAGTCGTAGCTGAGCTGGTCCGCCATCTTGGCCTGCTCGACGAGCTCGTTGAGCATCCGCTGGTAGAGGTCCCCGCGAAGGCCGGCCATGCCGCGCTCGATCTCCGCACGGCTGCCGATCGACGGAAGGTAGAAGAGGGAGACCTTCATTCTCACCCCCGTCCGGGGGGATCGGAGATGAGGAGAGTTCCCTGCGCCGTGCACGCCAGGCGATCGTCATTGGCGACTTCGACACGCACGACGGCGGCGCGCCGGCCCATAGAGATGACCGTCGATTCGGCCAACAACATCCCACCTCGGACGGGAGCCAGGTAGTTCAGCTTGAACTCCGTCGTCGCGGCCCACTGGCCTCGCTGCATCAGGGGATACAGGACGCACCCGAGGACGTGATCCACGAACGCCGCCATGACGCCACCGTGGAGGGTCCCGAACGGCGTCAGAAGCTCCTGCCGAGCGTCAAGCGATGCGACCAGGCGCCCGGGTCCGATCTCCACGACACGAACGCCGAGATATCCCGGCAACCCGCTCGCAACCTCGCTGGCGGTTAGGAACGCTTGGGCGATGGCTTGATCGAACTGATCGAACTTCGGTGCGGTGGTCAGCGGCACTACACGCGCTCCCCGGTGATGCCGCCACATCCCTCGAGCTGTGCGTTCAGTACGCGGGACCGAAGGCGTCGACGCTCTTTCTTCGCATCGGTGTCGCACAAACGCTCCAGCACTTCGCGGCCCCAGGCGAGGTGTTGGCGCTTCCTGCGTACGATCTCGTCGAGCAGCTCGACCGTGGGCGCATCGGCGATCTGATCCGTGTGGCGTGCCGTCCACTCGTACGTGGCAACGACGTGCGGCGTCAGCAGGTCGAACACGCCCGTGAGCTTCTCGATGGTCAGCTCGGGATCCTCCGGCTCCGCGACCGCATGAATGAGCTCGGCGAAACCGCCGTTGGCCGCCTCCGAGGCGGTGTTCGGGTTGCGACCAGCGCGAAGCTCCGGGAGCCGTTTGCCGAGAGCATCGGCTGCCTGCGCCGTCTCCCAGATGATCTTTCCGAGGCCCGTCTTTACCGGCAGCTCGGGAATCGTGGCCACCCAGCCGCCGAGGATTCTCATCAGCCACTCCTCCGCGTAGCGAAAATTCCGTACTCGCCGCGCGGTCGCCTCGACATCGAAACGCCCGTGGAGCGCACGCAGGTCGGCCGGAATGTCGAAGGCCGAGTATGGCTCGAAGGGGGTCCGCTCGTCGTCTCGGTGCCCGGGGTAGCGACGCGCCTCGGCGGTCATGAGGGCGTCGCCTCCACGGCCGGGGCCGCCTTCCGCGCAAGGTGCCGCTCGCGGAGGATCGCCGCCGCCTTCCGGAGCGTCGGCCGCGTCGGGCCCTCTGCCGACACGCGGTAGAGATCCTCGATCTCGCTGTCGGTGAAGCCGGCCTCCTTGCGGTCGGCGACGGCGACCGGGATCGAGGCATCCTCGCGTCCCGACCGAGTCCCACCGATGCTGAATTTCTTGTCTACCGCGAGCTGGAACTCCTTGGCCCGCGCCGCGCGCTCCGGGTCGTCCCGGGTGAACTCCTTCACCCACTCGCTCCCGAAGCGCACGTGGGTCAGCTCGTCGGCGAGCACGTAGTCGACGGCCTGCCTCATGACCTCGTCGCCGGTCTTCTCGGCATAGCGGATCATGTCGCGGAAGACGTCGCAGGCGAGGCCCTCGAGGCCGCGATTCACCCCTGCGACACGCAGCACGGGGTCGTCCGCGCAGGCGGCCTCGAAGAGAAACGTGCTCTCCGGGAACATCCCGACCACGCCGCCGACGTGCGCGAGGAGCTTCTCGTAGATCTGCACGTGACGCGCCTCGTCCCAGCACTGTCGGGCCATGTTCATCTTGAACTCCCATGGGGCGTCCGGGAAGTCCCAGAGCGTCCGCCCCGCCCCCTCGAGCGCCTGCATCTCCCCCATAAAGATGCCGTGGAGGCGGACCTTCAGACGCAGCACCGCGAACGGGTCGGCAGGGTCGAGCGGCTCGTTCAGGATGGTGAGGAGGAACCCAGGGCCGTAGGCATCGAAGACCTCGGCAAACGGTGTCGTTTGTACCGACACCGCGATCATCGGGCCGATGTTTTCAAACGCCTCGACCACCGCGTCCACGTCGTCGGGGAGCGAGGCCATGAGGTCGGCGATCAGATTTTGCCGGATAAACCGACTGTCGCGGGCCAGTTCGTCATGAGTGATGAAGCGCCGCATGGCTTACCTCCGTGTCGTGGTTCGTTCAGGCCGCAGCTGCCTGTGGAACTTGCAAGAGTTGGCGGCTACTCGGGCGCCAAGGATTTTGGGACGCCTGCGTCGGCATCTGGTTCAGGGCACTCGAAGAGAAGTCCAAGCGGGTCACGGGAGCGGCCTGGGGTCGCCACCCCTTTTTTGGGTCCGCTTCGATGCGGTAAAGGCGCAGGTCGTCGCCTCGGGACCGGCTGCTACTTGCTGGTAGGAGATCATGGTCTCTGGAGGCGTGCTGAAGCCTCGGCGGCCCGCGTTCGCGCGCTGAGAAGCCCGGGGTGAGTCTTCGCGTCGAAGGCAACGGGCAAGGTCTTGGGCCCGCGCAGGATGCCACTCTCCAAGTAGTCTACCCGCCCCTGCCCACGGCGGAGGTTGGGGAGATGCGAGAAGAGCTCTTCGAGCGCGACTCGGCCTTCGAGCCGAGCAAGAGCGGCGCCAAGGCAGTAGTGGATGCCGAAACCAAAGGCCACGTGGTCCTTTGGGGTTCGGTGCAGGTCGAACTCGTCGCCGCGGGAAAACTGGCGTGAGTCGCGGTTGGCGGAGGCAAAGAGGACGAGCACGGTCTGCCCCATTTCGATGCGTTGCCCGGCGATCGTAGTGTCGCGAACAGCCAGGCGGGGCAACATCTGAATGGGCGACACGAAGCGGAGCGCCTCCTCGACGAGGCCGGGGACCAAAGAAGGATCCTGGATGACTTGGGCCAGGTCACTCGGTCGGTCAAGAAGCAAGTTGACCGCGTTTCCGAGAAGATTCGTCGTCGTCTCGTTGCCCGCTACGAGCAGCACGATCGCGAACAGCATCAACTCTTCGAACGTCAGGGCCCCGCCTTCCTCCTTCTGGACCAAGACGCTGATGAGGTCGTCCTTGGGGTTGGTCTTTCGGGATTCTACGAGCTCGCTCAGGAAGACGACGAACTCGGCCATCTCGGCGAGGAGCTCGGGAGTCGGGGCGCGCGCCCGCCCAAGGCTAACGCCCTGCACGACCGCGTCGGACCATCGCTTGAAGTCGGCAAAGCGGTCGGCCGGAACACCGAGGAGCTCGGCGATGACGGTTACCGGAATGGGGACGGCGAAATCCGCCATGAGGTCCAGTTCGCCGCGGCTGGCCACAGCGTCGAGGCACTGCCTCGTGATCTCGCGGATGCGGGGTTCGAGCTCCTGGACGCGCTGAGGGGTGAAGCCGCGGTTCACGAGATGACGAAGTCTCGTGTGGTCCGGAGGGTCGGCGCTGATGAGAGCACGGCTCTGCATGAGCGAGCCGAAGCGGCGAGCTTCATCGTCGGTGCGATTCTTGAGGATCCCTCCTCCAAGGAAATCCTGTAGGGCGTGGGAGGAGAACATCTCGGGTGCCTTGACGATCTGCAAGACGTCAGCGAATCGGGACACCGCCCATGCGTCAGCGGCCTTGACGTAGTAGACCGGCGCGCTCTCCCGCAGCTCGGCGTAGTACGGGTAGGGGTCTTTCTGCACCTCGGAAGAGAAAGGGTCGTACTCGATTCCCATCTGCATCCCTCCAGTCACGCCCGATGTTTTCAAACGCCTCGACCGCCGCGTCCACGTCGTCGGGGAGCGAGGCCCATGAGGTCGGCGATCAGATGTTGCCGGATAAACCGGCTGTCGCGGGGCAGTTCGTCATGCGTGATGAAGCGCCGCATGGCTTACCTCCGTGCGTGGTTCGTTCAGGCCGCAGCCGCCTGAGGAATGGGGCCGAGCGCGGCGAACTCGGCGAGGATCCGGTCGCCGTCGGAACGAGCGGCCATCTCGCTGCGGATCTGGTTCATCCGGTAGGCCATCATCCGCTCCCAGCGACTGCCCGTATTTCGTCGGATGATGCGGGCACAAATCGTATCGATGACATGCGCGCCTGCGAGCTCCCGGCCTTCCTGGTCGATCAGCGTCCGCGCTCGCGCCTCGGCGAGTGCACACTGGAGGTAGCTCACGTGGATATTCTCGTCGGCCTGGATGTAGTCCACCATCTGCGGCGCGAACGCTGGAGCGGCCGAGCACTCGGCGTCGGCGAGAACCTCCCGGGCCCAACGGAAGGTTGAGTAGGCCATGAGCTCGATGACCAGAATCTGTGCCAGGGCGGAGAGGAGTATCTCGAGCATGGGGTCCAGTGTTGGCATCGCCCGCTCGACGAGATCGCCTACGCTCAGCGCATCGGGTGATGGTTTCGCGGGTCCGGTGTAGCCTGGTGGTGGCGCGATCGGCAGATTCTCGAACATGTCGGGCGTGATGCGCGGGTTCTCGAGCGCTGCGTCCCGGATCTGGAACCACATCACGTCGTGGCCTGCCTCCTCACCGCGACCCGCCTCGTCGTTGCCGTGCGCTTCGAAGAGGCCGCGGTGTAGGTGAGCGAGACCGGTATCGGCGATGGATTCCTTGAAGGATTGCTGGAGGTCCAAGCGCGGCATGATCTTGATGCCGTCGTTGCCAAATCCCTCCGTGATGCCAATGAGCGTCAGAATGCGCGTCATCGCGTCGCGCGCGCCGTGTCGCAGTAGGCACTTGCTCTGCGCGACGTTCGGGAAAAACTCGCGCTCGACCTGCGCCATCGTCACCACCTGCGTCGCGTGCCCTTCGGCACGGAGTCGTTCCGTCCAGGCGGCAATAGCGGCCAGGCGATTCCGCGACCGCGGTGGAACATAGTGACCGCGGGAGTCGAGCCCGCCGTGAAAGAGCACCTTGCCGGAGCGGAGGCGAGACGCGTAGTCGGCCTCGGCCATGATCTCATCGTTCGTGTAGTTGAGCTTCATGTGATCGCTTCCTGGCGCTCAGGGCGCCGGTTGCACGTCCCCACGTCCACGGCTCCGGAATTCGAGATGTCCATGGAGCGTGCGGGCACGACTCTGGGCGTCGTGGACGCGCTGCCACAGCGCCCGTCCGCCCGACCATACGTAGTGCTCGGGCTCGACCTCGCGCAGGTCTCCCATGCGGAGCAGGTCCTCCACCCACGCTGTCGCCTCGTCATGTGCCAGCAGGAGCCGGTATTTGCTCCCCCGAAGCTTCCAGATCGGGAGGCGACTCGCACCGCCCCAGGTGAGATCGAGCACCCGCA
>CAYOIZ010000062.1:0-39662 GCA_964404165.1 uncultured Binatia bacterium (SeqCode)
GTCGCGCAAGCCTGGCCCCCAAGAGGGCTCAGCCCGCCTGGGCGATCTCCACGCGCGCCGCCGCGATCGCCTCGGTGACGTTGGGCGCGAAATGGACGCCGGGCGGACGCACCCCGTGCGTCCACAAAACCCGCTGAATCGGCGGACGCGCGCCCGCGACATGAACGACGGCGCCCGCGCCCGCGGCTTTGCGCGCGAACGCGCCGATCGTGGTGGCGGCGGTCGAATCCAGCATCGGCACGCCGGAAACGTCGATCACATAGGCCTTGGGATGCTCGCCGATGCGGTCCAACGCCATGGCGACCGAGGCTGCGGCGCCGAAGAAGAACGCGCCGGAGATCCGGTACACGATGATATCGCGATCGGTCGCAAGCGCCGTGTCGTAGCGCGAGCGGTCGTCGCCGTTGGTGCCATCGGGCTGATCGTCCCGGATCAACGGCCGGTCGCTCTCGACCTCGACCGCATGCGCCATGCGATGAAGAAACAGAAGGGCGCCGATGCCGAAGCCGGCCAGGATGCCCGTGGTCAAATCGACGAACACCACCAACAGGAACGTCGCCAAAAGCACGACCGCATCGCCCTTGGACGCGCGCAGGAGAATGGCGAAGGCGTGGCGTTCCGCCATGTTCCAGGCCACGACCGCCAACAAGGCGGCCAGCGTCGCCAACGGAATGTAGTAGGCCAAGGGCGCGGCCATGGCCATGAACGACAACAGAAACAGCGAATGCATCATGCCCGCCACGGGCCCCCGCGCACCCGCGCGCACGTTGGGCTCGATCCGCTCGAACGGGATGCGCTCGGCGAGCAGCCGGGCGAGCGGCGCCGTGTCGAGCAACGCCTTCGCCTGCGATCGCCTGGTGACGCCGCCGAAGGAAAGGTCCCACACCCAGCGCGCACCGATGCGCCCGAGCGAGCCGATGTCGGTGCGAAACACCTGCTGCGGCTGGATCGTCCGCCACACCTGCTCGAGATGGTCGAGGCCCTGTTCGAGATCGTCCACGTGTGCGGCGAGGGCGGTCGCATTGATGGAGCCCGCGCTGGCGCCCACGAAGATCCGGACGGGGGATCCCGCGCGCGGCAGGAAGCCGTGCTCCACCAGGCCACGGAGGACCCCGACCTGGTAGGCGCCACGCGCCCCGCCCCCCGAGAGTACGAGCGCCGTGCGCGACCCGTTCGACGTCATGGCTATCGGCAACCTGCTGACAGGTCCGTGCGCCGCGAGCAAGAATGGCCGGAGTGCTTGCACCCGCACCGGCTGGTCGGTTTCACTCGCTCCATGCACGGCTCGTCGTGGGTCCCGTGGCTGCTGATGGGACCGTTCGCCCTGATGGTGGTCGCCAAGCTGGCCTACGACGTCACCGGCGTTGCCTGGATCGGGTGGGTCGCGGTCGGGGCGATGGGACTCGTGGTAGGCGTCGGCGTGGCAGCATTCGTCGCGAACTGGCGCCGTCCCGCCGTGCAGCGTGATCCGCGGTGACGCCTCGTTGACGGGCCGAGCGTTCCGGCGAGCGCACATCGGCCGGGGACGCATTCCGATCCGCTGGAATGCCGCGTAGACGCGGCGGACGGGCGTGCTTGGCACGCAGGGTGCAACCGTAGGCACCATGGTGCCTCCCGAGACGCACGTGACGACGTGCCCGTTCTGCGGGGTCGGGTGCGGCATGGTACTCGGCGTCGACGGCGGCCGCGTCTCCGACGTCCGGCCGCTGGCGTCGCACCCCGTCTCGCGCGGGCAGCTCTGTGCCAAAGGCTGGAACGCCGGGCAGTTCCTGCACGATCCGGCCCGCCTGACCCAGCCGCTCGTGCGCGAGCGCGGGCGGCTCGTGCCGTGCTCGTGGGACCATGCGCTCGACGTCGCGGCGGCGGCGCTGCAGACGGCGCGGCAGGAGGGCGGTGCCGACGCCGTCGGTGTGGTGGCGAGCGCGCGGGCCACGAACGAGGACGCCTTCGCCGCCATGAAGTTCGCGCGTGCCGTTCTCGGCACCAACAACGTCGACCACTGCGCCCGCGTATGCCACGCCCCGTCGGTAGCCGGGCTTCGCCGCACGCTCGGCTCGGGCGCGATGACCAACGCGATCGCCGACATCGATGCGACCGACTGTCTGCTGGTCGTCGGCTCCGACACCACGTCGAACCACGCCATCATCGGGGCGCGGATGCTCGAGGCGAAGCGACGCGGGGCCCGGCTCATCGTCGTCGATCCGCGCCGGACCATGCTCACCGCCCACGCCGATCTGCACCTCCAGCTCCGTCTCGGCACCGACATCCCGCTCGCCAACGCCATGGTCAACGCCATCCTGACGCACGGCTGGGAGGATCGCCGCTTCCTCGACACGCGGTGCGAGAACCTGGACGCGCTGCGGACCGCGGTCGCGAGCTGGACGCCGGAGCGCGCCGCGGCGGTGACGGGCGTGCCGGCGCCGATGATCCTGCGTGCCGCCCGCTGGTACGCGACGGCGGCACGGAGCTTCCTCGCCTACGGCATCGGCGTCACGCAGCACGTCTGCGGCACCGAGAACGTCATCGCGCTCTCGAACCTCGCCCTCGTGACGGGCAACGTCGGCATCGACGGCGCCGGCATCAACCCGCTCCGCGGCCAGAACAACGTGCAGGGCACCTGCGACATGGGCGCGCTCCCGGACGTCTACTCGGGCTATCAGCCGGTGACCGATCCGGCGGTCCGGGCGCGGTTCGAGGCCGCCTGGCGGACACCGCTGCCAGAGCGGCCCGGCCTCACCACGCTCGCCATGCAGCGCGCGGCGCGCGACGGGTCCGTCCGGTGCCTGCTGGTCATGGGGCAGGATCCCGCCGTCACCGATCCGGTCCAGCACGACGTGCACCGGGCGCTGGACGCGCTCGATGCGCTGATCGTCGTCGAGCTCTTCCTCACCGAGACGGCGCGCCGGGCCGCCGTCGTGTTCCCCGCCGCCAGCTACGCCGAGAAGGACGGCACGTTCACCTCCACCGAGCGTCGGGTGCAGCGGATCGTGCGCGCGGTGCCGCCGCCCGGCGAAGCCCGGCCGGACTGGGCCATCCTGGGGGCCCTGGCCGATCGCCTCGGACATCCGCTCGGCGCCGCCTCGGCCGAGGCGCTCTTCGACGAGATGACGGGCCTGACGCCGACGCACGCGGGGATGACCTGGGCGCGCCTCGCGCACCCCGGTGGCCTGCAGTGGCCCTGCCCCGATGCCACGCATCCCGGCACCCCGGTGCTGCATCGCGATGGGTTTCCGCGCGGCCTGGCGCGTCTGATCCCCGTCCGCCACACGCCGCCGGCCGAGATGCCCGACGCCGAATACCCGCTGGCGCTGACGACGACGCGTCTCCACTTCCAGTACGGCTCGGGCTCGATGACGCGGCGGGCGCCGTTGCTCGAGCGGGAGACACCGCGCGGCATCCTCTGGATCCATCCCGACGACGCGCTGGCACGCGCCATCGTCATGGGGACGCCGGTCTGCGTACGCTCGCGGCGCGGTGCGGTGCGGACGCGCGCCGTCGTCTCGGAGGACGTCCCGCGCGGCACGGTGGCGATGCCGTACCACTTCGAGGAGGCGCCCTCGAACCGTCTGACGAACGACGCCCTCGATCCGCTTTCCCGCATGCCCGAGCTCAAGGTCTGCGCCGTCGAGGTGGAGGCCGCGTCGTCATGAAACGGCGCCGTCGGATCGTCGCCGATCGTGCCGTCGTGGACGCCTTCCGCCGCGCGCTCGCCGCCGAGCGCACGCTGTTCGAGGTCCGCGACACGGGCGGGACCGTCGACTGGCAGGCGGTCACCGGCGAGGCGCCGTTCGACTGGGACGCCGCCCAGCCGCTGTCGGGCGCGAAGCGGTTCCTCCTGCCGTCGCGCGAACCCATGCTGGCCTGGCACGGCGAGGACGTGCGCGCGACGCTACCGGCGGTGGCGCCGTTCGCGCTGTTCGGCGTGCGCGCCTGCGACCTCGCCGCGGTCACCGTGCTCGACCGCGTCATGGGGGACGACCCCTGGTACCGGCGGCGGCGTGACGCGGCGCTGCTGGTGGGCGTCGCCTGTCTCGCCGCATGCCCGACCGGTTTCTGCATCGACGTCGACGCCGGGCCGTTTCCACACGCCGGCGCCGACCTGAGCCTCGTGCCCCTCCCCGACGGGCGCGTGCTGCTCGACGTCGCCAGCGAGCGCGGCCGCGATGCGCTGGCGCGGGCGGCCATCACCACTGCCGCCGCCGATGCACCGGCGCTCGCCGCGCACGATCGAGCCGAGACCGACGCCCGCGCCACCTTCGCCACGCGCCCGTACGTGGCGCACGCCATCGCGCGCGTCGATGCGCATGCCGTCGAGGACGCCGAATGGGGCGCGCTCGGGCCCTCGTGCTTCGCCTGCACCGGCTGCACCAGCGTCTGCCCGACGTGCGCCTGCTTCACCATCGTCGACCAGGCGTGCGACGGCGACGGCGTGCGCGTGCGGCATCTCGACAGCTGCCTCTTGGAGGGCTTCCAGCGCGAGGCGTCGGGAAATCACCCGGCCCCACGGGCCGCCGACCGGGTACGGCGGTACTGGTCGCACAAGCTGTCGCACGAGTTCGTGCCCGCGCTGGGACGCATCGGGTGCGTGGGCTGCGGCCGCTGCGACGTGACCTGTCCGGGCGGCATCGGGGCGACGGCGGTCCTCGGCGCGCTGGGGAGCCGATGACGTCGTACCTGCCGCATCCGGCCCGCATCACCACGATCACGAGCGAGGCCGCCGACACGCGCACGCTCGTGCTCGCGCTCGAGCCGCCGGTGCCGGCGCTCGACGCCGCGAACCCGGGGCAGTTCGTGATGCTGTCCGTCCTCGGACATGGCGAGGCCGCGTTCTCGCTGTCGGCGCTGCCCGGGACCGGCGCCGCGCCGGGTACGGTGGTGGTCACGGTGCGCTGCGTGGGACGGCTGACCTCCGCCCTGTTCGGGCTCGAGGCCGGGGCCCGGATCGGAGTCCGGGGTCCGTTCGGGCATGGCTTTTCGTTGCCCGCGCCGTCCGTCCCGACGCTCTTCGTCGCCGGCGGGTGCGGGCTCTCACCGCTCAAGGCCGCGATCGACACGCGCATCGTCACGCGCAGGCCGGGGACGGCCATCGCCGTCGCCTACGGCGCCAGCGATCCGGCGACGCGAATCCACCGCGCCGCGCTGGAGCGCTGGGCGGCGACCCCGGACGTCGAGGTGGTCGAGTGCGTGGCCGATGCGGACGTCGGTTGGACGGGCCGGCATGGCGTCGTCACCGACCTGCTCCCGGACGCGGTGGCGGCGTCCGGGGCGCGCTGGGCGGGGGTGTGTGGGCCACCCCGCATGCTGCTGCGGGTCGCCGAGCAGCTCTGTACGCTCGGGCTCGCCGCCACCGCCGTGCACCTGGCCATCGAACGCTACATGAAGTGTGGCACGGGGCACTGCGGTCACTGCTACGTGAACGACCGTCTCGTGTGCCGCGACGGGCCGGTGTTCTCGTTCGCCGACCTGCGATCGCTCCCCGACGCGTTCGGTGCGATCGCGGCGGCGGATCACGCCGTCAGCCTGTGCTGAGCGCTCACACCGCGTCGGGGCTGAGATACTGGTGGATCGCCTGCACCACCACCGACCCCTCGCCGACGCCGGCCGCGACGCGCTTCACCGACCCCGAGCGCACGTCGCCCACCGCCCAGATGCCCGGCCGCGACGTGGCATAGGGCGAGGCGATCGCCGCCGCGGCGTCGACGTCGGCGCCGGTGAGCACGAAGCCCTTGGCGTCGAGCCGCAGGCAGCTCGACACCCAATCGGTGTTCGGCACCGCGCCGATCATGAGGAAGACGTTCTCGATCGCACGCGTCTCGCTTCTGCCCGTGGCGCGGTTGGCCCAGGTGACACGCTGCAGGCGCGGCTCGCCCTCGAGCGCCGTCAGCTCCGTCTCGGTGTAGAGCGTGATCCGCGGTGACGACTCGATGCGACGCACCAGGTACGCCGACATCGTCGCGGCCAACCCGCGCGCCCGGACGATCATGTGGACGTGGTCCGCCTTGCGCGAGAGATACACCGCCGCCTGCCCGGCCGAATTGCCACCCCCGACGACGATGACCTCCTGGTTCGCGCACAGCCCCGCCTCCATCTGCGTGGCGGCGTACTGGATCCCCTGTCCTTCGAAGCGAGCGAAGTTCGGTAGATCGAGCTGGCGGTAGCGCGCGCCGGTGGCCACGACCACGGCGCGTGCGGCGACCACCTTTTCGTCGTCCAACGTCAGGTGGAAGATGCGGTCGTCGCCGCAGTCGAGTCGGGTGACGGGACGCGAGATGGCGATACGCGCACCGAATTTCTGCGCCTGGATCTGCGCGCGACCGGCGAGCGCCCGCCCCGTGATGCCGGTCGGGAACCCCAGGTAGTTCTCGATCTTCGAGCTGGTGCCGGCCTGCCCGCCGGGCGCCATGCCCTCGATCAGGATCGTGTCGAGCCCCTCCGACGCCGCGTACACGCCGGCCGCCAGCCCTGCCGGACCGGCGCCGACGACGGCGATGTCGTAGACGTGCGACGCGTCGATGTCCCACGTCAGGCCGAGCGCGTCGGCCAGCTGCGTGGTGGTCGGGTTGCCGAGCACGTGCTCCCCGCCCCAGACGACCACGGGCATCTTCGCTTCCCGGACCTTGACGCAGCCGAGGTAGCCGTCGCCTTCGGGATCGGCGTCGGTGTCGACGACCCGGTACGGATGGCCGTTGCGATCGAGGAAGCGTTGCAGGCGCAGGGTATCGGCGCCGTGCGCCGGCCCGACGATGACGACCCCGCCGTGCCGCTGGTTGATGAGGCTGACCCGTCGCAGGATGAAGGCCCGCATCAGTATCTCGGCGACGTCGGATTCGGCGGCGAGCATGCGGCGGAAGTCCGCGTGCCGCACGCGGATGACGCGGGTCGGGACTGCAGCGCGTCCGCTCACGAGGATCTGTCGATCCGTGATCTGGTCGACCTCGCCGGTGAACTGCCGCTCGCTCTCGCTGACGAAGACGCGCGGAGCACCCTCCTCGTCGAGATCGAAGACGTCGATCCGTCCGGACAGGATCACGAAGAAGTCGATGCTGCGCTGGCCGCGCGCGAACAGGATCGTGCCTTCGGGAACGTCCTCCTCGTTCCCGTAGGCCGCCATGCGCGCGATCATCTCGGGGCTCAAGCGCGGGAACGTCTGTGCGGGGCGGAGGGAGGGATCGTCGGGCTCGAGCCCGACCTCGGTCTGGGGCGTCATGGCGCGCACCGTATCGACGGAAAGGACCATGGGCAACGTCGGACCTCCGTTGACGATGCACCGGACGGGGCGGAGGATGCCGAGCCATGGCTACGTCGTGCGCACACCTCGATCAGTTCGCCACCGTCACTCCGCAGACCGACGGCTGCGCCGAGTGCCTGAAGGCCGGCACCGACTGGGTGCACCTCCGCATCTGTCGCGTGTGCGGTCACGTCGGCTGCTGCGACCAGTCCCGGGGCAAGCACGCCACCAAGCACTTCCACACCTCGAAGCATCCGGTGATGGAGAGCTACGACCCGCCCGACCCGTGGGGTTGGTGCTACGTCGACGAGGTGATGATCGAGCTCGACGAGAACGTCACCGACCACCCGGCGGGCTGGCGGTTCTAGGAGAGCGACCCAAGACCATGTCTTGGGTCGGGAGGAACCCGAGTGTGGGGCGATACGTCACGTGCCACCGCTCTGGCGCGGCCGGCGAAGCCGGCGCGCCATACTGCTTCGATCGCCCGATGCCGACTCGCCACCTGCTTGCACCGCAGCAGTGCTGCGATCCGGATCCCATGCGTGCTTCCCATGTCGCGCCGGCTTCGCCGGCCGCGACACGCTGGTCGCGCGGGACGCATCGCGCCACACTCGGGGTCTTCTTCGACCCAAGACATGGTCTTGGGTCGCTCTCCTAGGCCGCGGTCGCGCGCACGAGCGCGGCGAGCACCGCACCGCCCTCCGCGTGGTCGGGGTGGCGGGCGCACAGCGCTTCGGCCGCTTCCAGCGCGGCGCCGAGGGAGCCGCCGCGGACCAGCGCGTCGATGTAGGCGAGGCGCTCGGTGACGCCGCCGCCGTTCGCCACCACCCAGGCGAGCTGCGCCTGCGCACGCTTCAGCTCGCCGCGTTCGAGGGCGACCAGGCCGACGAGGGCACTGCGATCGGGTTCGCCGACCGTCGCATCCAGCGCCAGCCGCGCCGCTTCCGTCAGGTAGGCTTCGCGCAGCATCTCGCTCTGCGCCGCCGACTCGGGCGCCGCCTCGGCGTACCGCCGTACCCAGTCGGCGAGGACGCAGTAGGCCCGTGCGACGCCGGCGTGGCGGAGACCCGTGGCCAGGCGATGCCGCGCGCCCGCGACGTGGCCCAGCACCGTCGCCGCCCGGTGCGTCGCACAGTGCTGCGCCCGCACCCGCGCACAGCCGGCCGCGGCGATGCGACGGCGCTCGCGATCGGAGGCGAGCAGCCGGCCGGCGGTTGCCACCACCGCGTCGACGTCGCCGCGCGGATACGTCACCAGCTCCGTACCCTCGGTGAAGAGGTCGAGCAGCCCGTTGCCGGTACGCTCCGTCAGCAGCATCGCGCCACACCCCATGGCCTCGAAGACGCGGCCGTTGAGGTCGCCCTTGACGGTCTGGTTCAGCACCACGCGGCTGCGGGTGAAGACGGGACGGTAGTCGCCCTCGGCCACGTGGAGCGGCAGCTGGGGGCGGAGCGCGTCCAGGAAGGCCACCCGGTCGGGATGGAAGCGGGCGTCGAGCGAGCCGACGAACGACACCTGGTGGGTCTTGCGGAGCCGCGGGCGCGGCAGGTCGTCGGGCGCCCACAACGGCAGCCACCGCGCGACGGCGACCCCCGCGGCGCGGAAGGCCGGCAGGTGATCGCGCTGCGCCACGAAGACGGCGTCGCACGCGGTCGCCAGCGGCGCGTGCCAGGCCGCGTGGTGGTGCGCGTCGATCGACAGCATCGCCAGGGGACAGGGCGCGTCCTCGAGGCCGAGCACCCGCAGCGGGTGGCTGTCGTCGCCGAAGAGGATCAGGTCCGGATGCCACCCGTCGGGCAGCGCCTCGAGGATCTCGCCGAGCCGGACGATGGGTCGCGTCGCGACCAGATCGCAGTGCGCGTGGGGGCCCCAGGCGATGACCTCGTGCTCGCGCCGCCAGTGCTCGCGGAAGTACGGCGCGTGCAGCTCGAGGATGCGCATGCCGGACCGCTGCATTGGACGTGCCAGCGTGCGACCAACGACCCACGCTCGTATCGGTGCGGAACATCCCCCCTTCGGGTCATCCGACTGACACGACCGGCAGCACTTGCCGCCTGCGCGACAGGCAGCACGCACATACGCTGGGCACATCATGCGTGCGCCGGCGGCACGTCGCTTGCTGCTAGTCGGCCGACGGAGGGCCGATGCGCATCCTGTTGATGGACCCGCCCTGGTACCGATTCCAGAAGAACGCGAACCAACCGTACGCGAGCCTCGGGCTCACGTACTGCGCCGCCATGGTGCGGGACGCGCACGACGTCGCCGTCTACAACCCCGACCTGCAGCCGAGCGGCGAGCTCAACCAGTACGACCTCGAGATGGACGGGTACCAGAACTATCTCGCGCTGGTGAAGGACCCGAACCACGAGGTCTGGAGCGAGGTCCGCCAGGTCATGGAGGAGTTCCAGCCCGACCTCGTCGGCATCCAGGCACGCACCGCGTCATTCGACAGCGCGCTGCGCGCGGCACGCATCGCCAAGGCGCTTCGGCCCGGGATCACGACCGTCCTCGGCGGCCCGCACCCGACGCTCGTCCCCTCCGACGTGAAGCACGACGGCATCGACGTCTTCGTCCACGGCGAGGGCGAGCTGACGTTCCGCGACCTGGCCGACGCACTCGGGCGCGGCGCCGGCCTCGCCGACGTCGCCGGCATCTCGTGGAAGGACCCGAGCGGCCGCATCGTCACCAACGCGCCGCGCGCGAACCACCCGCAGCTCGACGACTTCCCCTTCCCGGCGAAGGACCTGATCCTCTTCCCCGAGCTGATGGAGCCCGACAACTACTGCACGCTGCTGTTCTCGCGCGGCTGCCCGTACCGCTGCACCTTCTGCTCGAGCCCCACGGTGTGGAGCCGCAAGATGCGCTGGCGCACGCCGGCGAACGTCGTGGCCGAGATGGCGGAGACCCAGGCCACGTGGGGCACCGAGTTCTTCAGCTTCCAGGACGACACCTTCACCACCAACCACAAGCTCGTCCACGAGCTCTGCGACGCCATCATGCAACGCAGCTGGGACGGCAACTTCCGCTGGGTGGTGAACACCCGCCCCGAGCTGCTCGACGACGAGATCGTGGCCCACATGAAGGCCGCCGGCTGCGTCGCGATCGCGATCGGCGTCGAGAGCGGCAACGACGAGATCCTGAAGAAGATGAAGAAGGGCTTCACCGCCGACGACGTGCGGCGCGCGGCGCAGATCATGGCGCGGCACGGCGTGACGCTGTCGTCGCAGTTCATGATCGGCCTGCCCGACGAGACGCCCGACCAGATGATGGACACGGTGCGCCTCATGGAGGAGATCGACCCCGTCAGCGTCATGCTGTCGGTGGCGACGCCGCTGCCCGGCACCGATCTCTACCGCCAGGCGCGCGACCTCGGCTACATCGGCGACGACCCCGACTGGAGCACCGTCACCACCAAGAACGACGGCATGCTCTTCCGGCGCGACATCCCGCGCGACGAGGTCACCCGCATCATCACCGAGGTGCGCGCCCGCTTCGACGCCCAGCAGCGCAAGAAGGCCGAGGAGAAGTATCGCTACAAGAAGCTCAAGCCGGGCTACGGCTTCGGCAACGACCGCCCGCCGGTCGAGGGCGAGGGCTGAGCCATGCGCGTCCTCCTGATCTTCCCGCCGAGCGTCGCCACCGAGGCCACCGTCGGCTTCATCAGCGTCGGGCAGCCGCTCGGGGTGGCGTATCTCGCCGCCGCGTTGCGCGAGCACGGCCACGAGGTGGCCATCTGCGACGCCCTCGAGGAGGGCTTCGTCGAGGGTGCTGCGCGGCCGACGCGCGAGCCCTTCACCGTCCAGCGCGTCAGCGCCGGCTTCGCGCAGCGCGCCCCGCTCGGTCCGCCGTTCGCGGAGGGCAGCTTCACCGTCGGGCTCACCATCGACGAGGTGATGGAGCGTATCCGCGCCTTCCGGCCCGACGTCGTCGGCCTCAGCGCCATCTTCACCAGCGTGGCGCTGGTGAGCCACGAGATCTGCCGGCGCACGAAGGCGCTCGATCCGCGCATCGTCACCATGATGGGCGGCACACATCCGAGCGGCCAGCAGCGCGAGACGCTCGCCGACCCCGCCATCGACTACGTCGTGTGGGGCGAGGGCGAGCACGCCCTGCCGGCACTGGTCGACGCCCTGGCGCGCGGCGAGCGCCGTCCGACCATTCCGGGCGTGTGCTTCCGCGGCGAGGATGGCACGCCGGTGCTGCATCCGCCCGGCTTCATCGAGGACATCGACACGATCCCGTTCCCCGCCTTCGACCTGCTGCCCATGGAACGCTACTTCAACACCGCCGCCGAGGGCCGCATCGTCAAGATGATCACGTCGCGTGGCTGCACCTACAACTGCAGCTTCTGCAGCGTGCCGTTCATGAGCCAGCGCACGTTCCGCGTGCGCACGCCCGCCAACGTCCTGGCCGAGATCGACCGCTGGGTGGCCGACTACCGCATCGACGGCATCATGTTCGAGGACGACAACCTCACCCTCAACGTGAAGCGTGCCCACCAGCTCTTCGACGCCATCGCCGAGCGCGACTACGGCCTCAAGCTCTACGCGCGCAACTTCCGCGCCGACCTCTTCGACCTCCACATGCTCCGGCAGATGAAGCGCGCCGGCTTCGACGTCATCTGGATCACGCCCGAGAGCGGCAACCAGCGCATCCTCGACGAGGTGGTCGACAAGAAGTTCGACCTGCGCGACGTCGACGACAGCGTCGGCCTGATGAAGCAGGCGGGGCTCCGCGTCGGCGCGGCGTTCGTGATCGGGCTGCCGGAGGAGACGCGCGACGACATCAACGACACCGTCGCCTACGCGCGCAAGCTGAAGGGGCTCGGCGTCGACCACTTCTGGTTCAGCATCGCCACGCCGATCGCCGGCACGCGCCTCTACGACACCGCCCTCGAGCGCGGCCTCATCCAGGGCGTCGACCTGTCGCACTTCAGCTACTACGAAGGCCAGCTCGACACCGAGCACTGGCGCGCCGCCGAGCTGGTGCGACTGCGCAACGACCTGATGGACGAGCTCAACGGCTACCACAATCGCATCCTGCCCGGCGCCGCCGCGGCGGGACTCTGAGAGGGAGACGCCCATGTCCGTCCGCTGCAGCCGCTGCTCCGCCGAAGCCGAGAACCTGCCGGCGCTCGCTGCCCACGTGCGCGAGACGCACACGAGCCCGCGTGCCGCCCGGCTCGCTGCCGAGCGCGACGGCGCCGCGCGGCGCGACAAGGGCGCCGCGCCGCCGGAGTCGCGCGCCCTGCGCGAGCTGCGCAGCATCATGACGAACGGCCGCGAGGGCAGCGTCGCGCGCGACACCGGCGCCGGCTACGTCGACACCGGCGAGCGCGAGGCGTGCGAGGTCTGCGGCACGCTCGAGGTGCTGCGTCCCGTCGCCCGCAGCACGTGGAGCCTCGATCCGGAGCGCCGGACCGCGCTGGTGTGTCCGACCTGCGCCGGAGCCGACGCCGCGAGCGGCTGACCCCCATGACCGCGCACGGCTTCTGGCGCGACGAGAGCCGGCGGTTCTTCGAGCGCAACTTCCGTGGCCGCGACCTGCGCGCCATGCCACCGACGTCGTACCTCGTCGAGCTGCTGGCGCGCGCGCCCATCGACGTCCGCGGCGGCCGCATCCTCGACGTCGGCTGCGGCGCCGGCAACAACCTGCGCTGGCTGGCGCAGCGCCAGCTCGCCCGTCGCGCCGTCGGGCTCGAGCGCTCGCCCGACACCGTGGCCCAGCTACAGGCGGCGTTCCCGGAGTACGAGTTCCTCGCCGCCGACGCCGCCGCCCTCCCCTTCGAGGACGACGCCTTCGACCTGGTGGTGATCCGCAGCATGCTGCACTGGATCGAACCCTCCCGCCTCCTGCAGACGATCGGCGAGGCGCTACGCGTGTGCGGCGACTGGCTCGTCGTCAGCGAGTACGCGCCGCGCCAGCCGTACAGCGTGCCGTATCGGTACGAGCCCAGCGTGCGCACCTGGAAGGCCGACGTGCAGCCGCTGCTCGAGGCCACCGGCCTGGTACGCGAGCAGGCGACGCTCCTCCACCACGACGGCGACGAGTGGAACTGCGCCCGCACCTCGCTCTACCGCAAGCTGCCGCTCGGCGAGGCCTACCCGCTGCGCGAGGAGCGTGAGCTGCGGCGTCCCGTCGACGCCGACGACGTCGCGCATGCCGCGCGCGTGCTGGCCGACGTCGGCGAGGCCGAGCCGCCGGCGGTGCCGACCGGCGTCGTTCCGCGCGCGTTCGCGCGCCGGCGCTGACATGGCCCACACCGCCGACGACGTCGTCGCCGTGGGCGTCGCCTACCGCGACCATCTGCTCACGCTACGCTGTCCGGGCTGCGCCACGCGCCACGACGTCCGCCTGCCGGCGGTGATGATGGTGGCGACGCCGTCGTGTCCGACGTGCGGCCACACCGACCGGCTCGAACCCGATGCCATCGCCGCCGCCTGCGACCGCCTGCTGCCGTCGCTCGATCGCGCCGGCGCCGATCGCGTCAACGCGCGTGTCACCGCCATCGTCACGGCGTGGCCCGCCCATCCCGCGGTCGCCGGCGCGCTCGTCCACGACGGCGTCGATCTCGCCGTCACGGGCGCGCTCGACCTCCTCCCGCTCGTCCTCGAGGACGTGCTCCGGGACGACGCGGAGCGCGCGTGAGCCGCGGCCCCGCGATCCTGGTCCTCGGCTTCGCGGACGCGAGCTTCGCGCGCATGCTGCCGGTGCTGTCCGACGGCGGGCGCTGGACGCTCCTCCTCGCCGATCCACCGATGATCGCCGCCGCCGCGGCGGCGGGGATCCCGCACGAGGCGATCCGGCTGCCGAACGACGGCGAGCCGGTGCGCGCGGCCGTGCGCCAGGCGGCAGGGCTCTTCGCCGACCCGGAGCGAGAGGTCGCGATGACCCGCGCCCTCCTCCCCGGCAGCGGCGGGCAGCTCACCCCGGCGCGCCATGCCCGCCTGCTCGAAGCCATCGGACGGCTCGCGGCGGCCGGCGCCACCGGCGTCGAGCTCGGACGCCATCTCGTCGCCACCTACGACCTGCGGCTGGCGCTGCTCGGCTACGACATGGTGCCGGTGGCGCGCGGGCTCCTGGCGGTCCTCGACCGCACCGGCATCCCGTCGCTGCACGTGCCGCACGGCATCTTCGCACCCGTCCGCGGCGTCGTGATGCCCGGCACCGCCGCCGCCATGTACGCCACCTGGGTGGCGGCCCCGGGCGAGTTCGCCCGCGCGACCTACGCCGCCGACGGCCAGCCCGCGGAACGCGTCGTCGTCACCGGCGCGCCGCGCTGGGACCTGCTCCCCGCACTGCGCGGCATGGCCCCGGCCGCGGTCCGCGCCGCCCGCGGCCTCGATCCGGAGCGCCCGCTCGTCGTCTTCGCCACCACCTGGGTCGAATGGATCTCGGCGCATGCGCGCGCCTATGCCGTCAACCTGGTGCAGATCGTGCGCGGCGTGCTGCGTGGCGTCCGCGACGCCGGCGCGCCGGCCCCCCGCCTGCTGATCAAGTTCCATCCGAGCGAGGCGGGCAGCGCCGGCTGGCCGCAGGTGCTCGACGCCTACCAGACGCTCTGCCGCCAGGAGGGACTGACGGACGTCGCCTTCGACGCCGGCGATCCGCTGCCGTGGCTCGCGATGGCCGACCTCGTGGTGTCGGTGAACTCGACGATGGCGCTCGAGGCCACGATCGCGCACCGGACGGCGATGAGCGTGCCGTCGACCCCCGAGTGCGTGCACGATCTCTACGGCGCCGACACCGCCGTCCTGACCGTCGCGTCGCCGGACGAGCTGGCCCGCGCCATCGGCCCGGCGCTGTACGATCCCGCGGTGCACGCGCACGTCGAGGCTCGTCGCGCGGCGACGATCGCGCACTACACCCACGCCGACGACGGCCAGTCGGCGCATCGGGTGGCGCTGCTGGCGCAGCGGCTCGCCGGTGGCCGCGTTGCCGATGCCGGCGATCTTCGATATCCGCTGCCGGCGTGACCATCGCCGCGTGCGCACCCCGCCGACCCGCCGCCGCGTTCACGATCGTCCAGAACGAGCCCGTCTTCCTCCCCATCTGGGAACGCTACTACCGTCGCCACTTCGATGCCGACGATCTCTTCGTTCTCGACCACGACAGCACCGATCCGGTGACGATCGCCACCGCGCGGCGCTGCAACCGCGTCCCGATCCACCGCACCGAGAGCTTCCATCACGACTGGCTGCGCGCCGTCGTCAGCGCGTTCCAGCGATTCCTCCTGCAGAGCTACGCCGTCGTCCTCTTCGTCGAGGTGGACGAGATCGTCGCCCCCGACCCCGCCCTCTTCCCCGGCGGGTTGCGAGAATACATCGCGCAGCTGCCGGACGACGCGCGCGTCCGCCGCTGCGACGGCTGGGAGACCCTGCAGCTGCCCGACGAGCCGCCCATCGATTGGAGCCGGCCCATCCTGGCCCAGCGCGCGCATGGGTTCCGCAGTGCGTTCTACTCGAAGCCGCTGCTGTCGCGGGTTCCGCTGACCTGGACCAACGGCTTTCATCACGCCGACGGCGTGCCCGCCGACGACGTCGACCTGCGGCTGCGACTGCTCCACCTGCATCGCGCCGACTTCGGCTACTGCCTGCAGCGCAACCGCGCCGCCGCCGCTCGGCGCTGGTCTGCCAGCGACCTCGCCGCCGGCCTCGGCACGCACAACCGCATGGTCGACGAGGATGCCGTTCGCACCTGGTTCTACCAGACGGGTGGAAGGCCGGCGCCTGTGGAAACCCTGGCGGCATCCTGGCGCGACGTCGTCATATGAGCCGCGGAACGACGGCCCTCGTCGTCCCGACCAACCGCATCGCCCACCTCGACGAGTTCCTGGCTCGCTGGACCCCGTATCCGTGGGACCTGACGTTCGTCGTCGAGGACGGCCCCGCACGCACACCGCTGCCGCATCGCCGCATCGACCAGCACGTCTGCTGGGACGACGTCGGAGACGTCCTCGGCGACGACGCCTGGATCGTGTCGCGACACGACTCGGGCATCCGCTGCTTCGGCTTCCTCCTGGCCGTCCGCGCCGGTGCGACACTGGTGGTGACGCTCGACGACGATTGCTTCCCCGCGAGCGACGGCGCGCGTGCGGCGTTCTGCGACACCCACCAGCGCAATCTGGACGCGCCGCCGGCGTGGATCTCGTCGGTCCCCGACGTCCGCGTGCGCGGCCTGCCCTACGTGGCCGCGACCAGTCGTCGCCGTCCCGCGCCCTGGGTGAACATGGGCCTCTGGTCCGGAACCGCCGACCTCGACGCCCGCCAGACGCTGCTCGGCTCGCCGCACGCGCACGACTTCGTACCGGTGTTCCAGACCCAGGTGGTGTCGCGCCATCACTACGCGCCGTTCTCCGGCATGAACGCCGCCTTCCGCGCCGAGGCCCTGCCGGTGATGTACTTCCCGAAGATGGGCGACGACACGCCCTACCATCGCTTCGACGACATCTGGTGCGGCATCGTCATGCAGCGCATCTTCGCCCACCTCGACCTGTGCTGGACGATCGGCGATCCGGTCGTCGTCCACGCGCGCGCCAGCGATCCCACCCGGAACCTCGTCCAGGAGGCGCCCGGGCTCGCAGCGCACGAGGACTACTGGCGCATCGTCGACGCGGCACCGCTCACGGCCGGGTCGCTCGACGGATGCGTGGCCGAGATGGGACACCACCTCGGCCGGCAGCCTGACCGGTATCTCCAGACCTGGGGCCACGCGCTCGAACGATGGCGGACACACTGCGCCATCGCCGCACCGGCGCGTCGTGCCGAGTCGAGTCGCTGAGTCGTGCGCACGCTCGGCGCGCTGCTGTCGGCCATCCCCGATTTCGCCGCGGCCGCCGTCTTCTACGTCACCTGGATCGCGCCGACGACCTTCGGCGAAACCATGGTGGCGCACCTCGTCCTGGTCATGCTGCTCGAGTTCCTGGTCGTCCACTCGACGGCGTTCATGGGATTCGCCGTCTACGGCGCGGGCAGTCGGCGCCAGCGCCTGGGCATGATGCTCGGGCTCACGGCCCTCTACGCGCTGTTCGCGTTCGGCTTCTCCGCCGGCTTCGGGACGTGGTGGCCGGTGCAGGCCATGGCCCTGCTGGCGCTGAATCGCAGCCTGCCGCTCCTGCTCGGCGCCCTGCCGGACGCGCGCGAGCTCGACACGTTGATGGCCGCCTGGGCGGTGAGCGTCATCTTCTATCTCGGCGGCGTCACCCTGACGCTCATGCAGCCCGTCCCGCCGTACGGCATCACCCCGGAGGTCATCGCGGCGCAGGGGTTCCAGGTCGGCGGCGAGTGGCCAGAGCAACCCTACCGCCCGATCGCGTTCGGCGTACTCTACTTCACTGCGCAGGGGCTGTTCGAGCTCGCCACCGGCCTGTGGATGGCGCGTCGCCCCCGCGCCCTTCCGAGAGAGGACGTGCCCTGATGTGGATTCCCGAGGTCCCCGTGCTGGAGAAGGTCGTCCGCGCCGCCGTCGGCTACGTCTTCCTGCTGGTCGTGTTCCGCGTGATGGGCAAACGACAGGTGGGGCAGCTGACGCCCTTCGACCTGGTCGTGCTCCTGATCGTGAGCAACGTCCTGCAGAACGCCATGATCGGGCCGGACGACTCCATCACCGGCGGGCTGATCGGCGTGCTCACCATCTTCCTGCTGAACGGCACGGTCGCACGCCTCACGTTCCGATATCCCCGGCTCGAGCAGCTGATCGACGGGATCGCCACCCCGCTGGTCCGCGACGGCACGGTGGACGATGCCGCGCTGAAGCGCGAGTTGGTGACGCGCGCGGAGCTGTGCGCCGCGTTGCGCGAGCACGGCATCGAGCAGCTCGACGACGTGCGCTGGGCCATGCTCGAGTCGACGGGCAAGATCACCGCCGCCGCACGCGACGAATGAGCGACCCAAGACCATGTCCTGGGTCGCGCTCCTAGCCGAGCAGCTTCTCGAGCGCCGCCAGGTCGGGCGGCTTCGAGAGATGGTCGGTGAAGCCGGCGTCACGCGCCCGGCGGCGATCCTCGGGACGGGCATAGCCCGTCAGCGCCACCAGGCGTGTGCCCTCGAGGCCGGCGTCGCCCGACAGGCGGCGCGCCACCTCGTAGCCGTCCATGCCGGGCAGCCCGATGTCGCACAGCACCGTGTCGGGCCGGAACGCCTGCGCGCACGCGATGGCGGTGACGCCGTCGTGCGCCACGCGGACGTCGTGGCCCATGAGCGCGATCAGCTCGCGGAGCCCCTCCGCCCCGTCGACGTTGTCCTCCACCACGAGGACGCGACGGCGCGTCGTCGCCGGTACCACGTCCCCACCCACCCCCGGGACCACCGCACCGGCTTCGAGCAGGGGCAGGCGTACGACGAACTCCGCGCCGCGTCCCGGTCCCTCGCTGTGCGCGCCGACGCTGCCGCCGTGCATCTCCGCCAGCGAGCGCACCAGCGCCAGTCCAAGACCGAGCCCGCCACGGCTGCGATCGAGCGTGCGATCGCCCTGCGTGAACGGCTCGAACAGCCGCGGAATCATCTCCTGCGCGATGCCGGTGCCCGTGTCCCGCACGCGCAGCACCGCCGCGCCGCCCTCGCGGCCGAGGTCGAGCCGCACCGAGCCGCCGCGCGGCGTGAACTTGGCGGCATTGCCGAGCAGGTTGCCGACGATCTGCGCCAGGCGGGTGGCGTCGCCGTGCAGCGGCAGCGGTTCGGCGGGAAGCTCGGTCTCGAGCGCGATGCCGGCGTCGTCGAAGGCCGTGCGGTGATCGTCGACCGCGCGCGCCACGATGGCGTCGAGCACCACCGGCTCGCACCGCAGCACCATCTTGCCGCTCGTGATGCGCTGCACGTCGAGCAGGTCGTCGATGAGCCGCGTCAGATGGTGCGTCTGTCGCTGGATGACGCCGAGGGCCTTCTGCGACGGCGCGGCGTCGAGCGGCGTGCGCTCGAGAAGGTACAGGCTGGTGCGGATGGGCATGAGCGGATTGCGCAGCTCGTGCGAGAGCACGGCGAGGAACTCGTCCTTGCGGCGGTCGGCCTCCCGCAGCCGCTCCTCCGCCGCCTCCAGCTCGGCGATGCGCTCCACCAGCTGGCGGCGCTGGCGGTGCAGCTCGAGGAAGACGTCCACCTTGCTGCGCAGGATGCGGGCGTCGATGGGCTTGAACAGGAAGTCGACGGCGCCCGCCTCGTAGCCGTTGAACATACGCGTCTGGTCGTGGAGCGCCGCGGTCACGAAGATGATGGGGATGGCGCGCGTTCGCTCGGTGCCGCGCATCAGCTCGGCCAGCTCGACGCCGTCCATGCCCGGCATCTCGATGTCGATCAGCGCCAGCGCCACCTCGTCGCGGAGCAGCAGCTCGAGCGCCTCCGGCCCGGAGCGCGCCTGCAGCAGCTCGCGATCGTCCTGGGCCAGCACCGTCACCAGCGCCGTCAGGTTTGTCGGCCGGTGGTCGACCAGCAGGATCTTCGGCGTCGGCGTCATACGCCCTGCACCGCCCGCGCGATCATCGCGGCGACGATCGCGATACGCAGCAGGGCCGGTTCCGTGCGTTCGAAGCGTCCCATGCCGCGGGCCTCGTTGTGGCACGGAAGTCCGACGGCGGGAATCTCGACAATTGTCACCCGGCGAGAGCGTCCAGCGCCCCCCGGGCATCGGGGTTGGCCGGGTTGATCGCCAGGGCGCGGCGCAGCAACGGCACGGCCCCCTCCCGATCGCCGCGCAGCGCGGCCAGCACTCCGAGCCCGCACCAGGCGAGGTCGGACGCGGGATCCAGGGTCGCGGCCCGCCCCAGCAGGGTCTCGGCCTCGGCATGCGCGCCCCGCTCGAGCAGCAGCAACCCGAGCCCGGCGTGCGCGTCCGCCCCCGCCCCTGCCGCCACGGCGCGACGGAAGCACGGCTCGGCTTCGTCGGGGCGCCCCAGCCGGGCCAGCGCCTCGGCGCGCAGGGCCAACGCCTCGGGACGCGCATCGTCGTGGAGGCCGGCGGCGACCTCCTGCCAGTGGCCTCCGGCCGCCAGCGCCCGGGCCGGCTCGAGGACATCGGTCGGCCGCGGGCGCAGCGCGCGAGCGGCGAGATCGTCGACGAGCGCCAGCACCCGCTCGCTCGCGCTGCCGTCGGACGGCCCGTTGTAGCGTGTCGCGAACGCCGCGCACCGCATCGCGAACGCGGGTGTCCCGACGTCGGCGAGCGCCGCCGCGAGTGCGGCGGCGACGGACGCCCCGTCGCGGTCCGCCGACCGTACCGCGTCGCCGTCGTAGGCGAAGCCCGGTGCCACCACCGGCGTGCCGAGCAGGATCGCCTCGATGGCGAGCGTCGACGGGAGGGTGACGAGCGCGTCGCTGCGCGCGAGCAGCGCCACCCCGTCGCCACGCTCCACCCGATCGGGCAGCGCGCCGGCCGCGACCGCGCGCGCCACCAGCGCGGCGTCGTCCGACGGCGGTGCGCTCGGATGCGGCCGCAGGACGAGCCGCAGCGACGGCTGCGTCGCACGCAGGCGCGCCACGCCGTCGAGCGCCGCCGCCATCATGGCGTCGTGCAGGGACTCGACGTGCTGGCGGTGCGCCGAATCGGAACCGATCCACGACGCCGCGACCGTCACGACCGGCCCCGCCGGCAGCTCGAGCGGCGGGAGGTCGCTGCGCGCCAGCGTGCACAGCCGATCCCACGCCGGGTTGCCGGTGACGACGATGCGATCCGCCGCGACCCCGCGCGAGAGGAACCACTCGCGCTGCATGGAGCCCCCCACCGCCACGACGTCGGCGTGCAGCGTGCCATGGACGTCGGCACCGACGAGCCGCTCGCGCGCATACACGCCGTGGGGCAGATGCAGGCTCGGCACCCCGGCGTCACGGGTCGCCGCCAGCAGCGCCCGCGCCGGCGGCGTGACGTCCTCGTGCAGCACCACGGCCGCCAGACGGCCGGTGGCGACGAGCGAGCGGCCGATCTCGCCGACGAGGAGCTGCGTCGACAGCGCGCGTTCGAGGACCGCGCGCACGGCGGCGCGGCACGCGTCGCGACGATCGCGTCCGGCGAAGCCCCAGGCGACGTCGGCGGCGTCGAGCCGCGTCATCAGGGTGTCGGGGAGGCGCGGCGCCTGGTCGCGGATGGCGGCGACGCGGGCCGGGTCCGTGAACTGCTGCCAGGGCACCGCGTCGATCCCGGCGGCGCGGAGCTGCTCGGCGATGCCGCCGTCGGGGACGACCAGCACGTAGCGTGTCGCCAGCCCCGCCAGCAGCGGCGCCACGGGCGCGCCGCACGAGACGAAGATCAGCGGACGTCGCACGGCGGCAGCTCCTCCGCGAGCCAGCGTCCGGCGAGGGCGTTGAACGCCGCCACCAGCTCGTACTCGAGCGTGGTCGCGACCGGGTCGTCGAGCGCCGCCACGGTCTGGCCCGCGAGCCGATGCGCCGCCGCCTCGACCAGCCGTTGCACCTCGAGGTCGCGCGCCCACCAGCGACCGCGCGACTGGAGCAGCGCCTGCGCCGCGGTCCCATCGACGTCGCGCAGCGCCGCCAGGAGCCCGCCACCGGCCCCCACCGGCGACAGCAGCTCGGCGTCGACGAACGTGAGCCAGCGCATCACCGCGTCGTCGTGCAGCAGCGGCAGCATGCCGGCCTCGAACGCCGCCCGGTCCGGCGCCGGCAGCTGCGGCACCCGGCCCCGCGCCGCGACGACGAGCACACGGCCCGTCTCCTCGGGACGGAGGCCCGCGACGAGATGCGCCTCGACGAGCCGCGCCGCGCGCCGCACCGACGGTGCGGCGAGGTGGCCGTCGAGCTCGTCGAGCACGCGATCGCGGCGCGCACCCAGCCCGAGGCGCAGCGGCGCACACGGGCCGAGGACGTCGAACGGCAGCAGCGCGACGCCGAAGCCGTGTGCGTCGAGGATCGTACGCGTCGCGGCGAGCGAGCGCGGGGCGCAGGCGGCCGCCGGGTGCGACGGACCACCGCACGCCACCAGCGCCACCATGCCGTCGGGCGCGCAGTCGGCGATCATGGCCCGCAGGCGCGCCCCGTGGTCGCAGGGCTGCTCGGGTCGCGCCGGATCGATGACGACGTCGCACGGGGCCTCGACCATCGCCGGCCGGAGCGGAAACCCACCCGTCGCCGCGAGCACGCGCGCCGACGGCGTCCGGAGCGCGCGCAGCAACCCGGCCCCCCGTCGCTCGGCGAGCTGCGCCCAGCGCCTACCCATGCGCGTCGGCCGGACGCACCACGTGGAGGCCCTCGGCGGCGTGCACCGCCTGACGTCGTGCCTCCCCCATGTCGGCGCCGCGTCCGAGCCAGCGGACCGTGAAGCGGGTGTGGCCGCGGAACAGCGGCGCCGCGGTGTCGTCGCTCTCGGCCAGCGAGAGATGGACGCGGGTGAGCGCCACGTCGCCGGCCGGCGTGTGCTGCATCAGGGGCGCCGCGGCGAGCGCCGCGGGATCGTACGCCACCGTGATGCCACGCGTGTCGTCGCCGACGTCGACCCACCCCTCGGTGGCGCCGAGGCAGCTGCGCGCCGACACGGCGAAGCTCACCGGCTCGTGCTGCGCCACCCGCGTCGTGCCGAGCGCGAAGCGCTCGACGTCGCGCCCGCCGTTCACGGTGACGTAGCGGAGCGCGTCGCGACGGAACGCCGTGGGGTCGAGGCTCAGGACACCGGCCCGCAGCGAGCGCGGGCGCAGGTCGCGGAACGTGAAGTGGTAGCGCACGTCGAGCCGCGGCACGTCGCGGTAGACGTAGATCGTCTTCCAGAGCTCGCCCCACGGCCCGGCCACGCGTGCGGCGACGGGGATGCGGATCGGGCAGGCCTCGGGTGCGGCCAGCGCCACCAGCGTGGTGGCTTCGAGGTCGGTGTGCTTCGCGCCGGCGGCGTCGTGCAGGACGACGTTGCCGGTGTACCAGTCGGCGGCCAGCTCGATGGGTGCGAAGGCACCCTGCGCGATGGTGCCGGCGAGCGGCTGCGACGCGAGGCGCGGGAACGTCAGCGCGCGCACGGCGGCTCCCCGGCGCGGCGTGAGCTGCACCACGACCGCACCGGTCTCGATGCGATCGGGGGCGTCACCCGGCGTCGGGTCGACCGCAGCGGACCGGCAGCGCAGCCGCAGCGTGCCGAGCGGCGGCACGTGCGGTGCCACCACGAGCAGGCCGGCGCGGATGCTGCCGTCGCGGTGGCGCTCGACCTCCTCGAGCTGCGACGGCACCTCGCGGCCGGCGGCCTCGACGCGCAGGCCGCCGCGCACCACCCCGGGCGCGAACCGCACCGGGACGCCGATCGGGGTCGCGGTCCACGCGGTCGGATGCGGGTTGAAGAGCGCCAGCTCGTCGGGCGCGAGCGCCGGCGTCACGAGCGACGGCTCGAGCCGCGCCAGCAGCGCGTCGATCTCGGCCGTCACCGCACCGGCGCGCGCGGCCGCCGCATCCGTGCGCTCGTCGGTGGTGTGGGTGCGCAGATCGCTGCCCCAGAGCCGCACGACCTCGTCGGCCAGGCGACCCACCGCGGCCTCGCTGCCGGCCTCGACGCCGCTCGCACGCTGCAGCGCCGACACCAGACCGAGCCGTCGCGCCATCGCATGGCAGGCGGCGTTGCGGCGCACGTTGTCGCGCCCGCACACCGCCCAGCGCGTCACGTTGTACTTGGCCTGCTTCTTCGCCGGCAGCGGCGCATCGGCCGACTCGAGCCGGCGCGGCGGGCCGTCCGGTGGATGCGCCGCCAGCGCGGCGCTCGGCGTCACCAGCGTGAAGCGACCGTCGGCGACCAGCGTGCGCAGCAGCGTCTCGAGGCGCGCCCACTCGCCGTGCGGGCCGCCGCCGTAGCGCAGCGACGCCGCGCCGGGCCGATAGTCGAACACCTCGGCGTCGTTGCCGTAGAGGCAGAGCGCGCGCGGCGTCGTCGCGTCGTGGTGGGTGGCGAGCAGCGCCAGCACCTCGTCGAGCTCGATCTCGCCGTGGGCGTAGCGCTGCACGCGCTGGAAGACGACGGACGAGTTCCACAGGCAGGCGATGCGATCGCCGGCGGGCCCCGCGACCCACGCCGCGTGGTAGCGATCGCGCTCGGGCCAGCCGTGGGCGCTGGCCGGGTTCTCCCACTCGGCGACGATCGCCTCGAAGCCGGCCTCGCGATAGAGCGGCACCAGGCCCGCCGCCCACGTCTGCTCGTTCAGATAGGCGAGACGCGGCGCCTGGCCGAGCCGTCGCCGGTACACGTCCTGGCCGCGCGCCAGCGTACGCGCCCCCACCGCCGCCGGCACCAGCGGCAGGATCACCTGCGCCAGCCCGGAGCCGACGATCTCGAGCGCGCCGCGCGCCACCGACGCCCGGATGGCGTCGAGCAGCAGCGGATCGTCGACGGCGATGCGCTCCAGCGAGTCGGCCGGCAGCTCGAGCCCGAACCGTATCCCGGGCCGCGCCGTCAGCTCGACCAGCGGCCACACGCAGCGATCGAGCACGCGCGGGACGTCGCCCGGCGGAATGCACGAGAAGTCGAGGTTCAGGTGGAAGACGGTGAAGAGGTCGAGCGTCACACGGCCCTCAGTGCAACACGGCGCTCACCGGCGCCGACACCGCCTGCGTGACGATCCGCACCCCCGCCACCGCGGCCTCGGCGCGCGCGATCGCCTGCTCGCGCGTGTCGCCGACGGTGATGACGACGCCGCCGCGACAGACGTGGCTCGTCATCGGCCGCACCACCGTGCCCCGTCCCACCGTCATCTCGAGGAGCGCCGTGCCCTCCGCCGCCGCCGCCTCGGCCACGCCCTCGATCGCGGTCACCGTGCCCGGCTGCGGGAAGAAGTAGCGCTGCGACACGCCGCGCGACCATCGCGGCTCGAGATCGCCCGCCGACGGGTGCTCGCCGAGCGCCAGCCGGATCGCGGCCTCGACCAGGTTGACGCCGGTGGCGAGCGGAATCTCGTGCGTGCAGAAGAGGCCGCCCGAGAGGCGGGCCGCCAGCTCGATGACGAGCGGGCCGTCGGGCCCGACGACGATGTCGCCCTTGACGGTGCCGTGCGTGATGCCGAGCGCCGCGGCCGCGTCGGCGACGAGCGTGTCCACCCGCGCGACGATCGTCGCCGGCAGCCGCGTCGGCAGGTCGCCGCCGTTCTCGATCACGAACGGCGCGAAGCGGTCGAGGTACTCGTAGTTGCGATCGGACACGCCGACGGTGGTGCAGCGACCGTCGACGACCACCGACTCGGTGCTGAGCTGCGGGCCGTCGACGTAGCGCTCGACCATCACGCGTCCGGTGGGCGACTCGATCGCGGCCTGGTGATAGGCCCACGCCGGATCGACGCCGCGCAGCAACCGCACCACGCCGCGGGCGCCGCGACTGTCGACGGGCTTGACGATGAGCCGCCCGGGCGCGCCCGCCGCATGCTCGGCGAGGGCCTCCGCCGACGGCACCGGCGCGTACCACGGCACCGCCACGCCCGCCTCGCGGAAGCGGTCCTTCATCGCCAGCTTGTCGGACGCGAGATGCGCGCTGCGCAGCGACGGCCCGACCAGGCCGAGCGCATCCGCCACCGCCGCCACCGTGTTCGGCACGTCGGCGGCCACCGCCAGCACGCCGTCGATGCGATGGCGGGTGGCGTAGGCGCGCGCCGCCTCGACCGTCGCCGCGGGGTCGTACGTGCTCGCCAGCAGCCCGGCGTCGGCGAGCTGAAAGCCGGGCGCGTCGGGCGCGCCGTCGGAGACGAGGACGCGCAGTCCGAGGCGCTGCGCCTCGCGGATCGCCGGCACCGCCTCGCGCCCGCCGGAGACGACGAGCAGCGTGCGCTGCCCGCTAGAAGTAGAGGCCGCCATTGACGTTCACCGTCTGCCCGGTGACGTAGGACGACTCGGTCGAGGCCAGGAAGACGACGGCGTGTGCCACCTCCTCCACCTCGCCGAGGCGCCCGAGCAGGATGCCGTCCCGGATCTGCGACGGCAGCCCGGCGAGCCCCGCCGCCGCCATCTCGGAGCGCACCAGCCCCGGCGACACCAGGTTGACGCGCACGCCCCGCGGCGCGAGGAAGCGCGCCGCGCACTGCGTGAGCGCGATCAGCCCGCCTTTCGACGCCGCGTAGTGCGCCGTGCGCGGCCCGCCGTACTGGCCGCTGACCGAGCCGATGTTGATCACCGTCCCACCCTCGTGCAGGAACGCCAGCGCCTCCTGTGTGCAGATGAAGGGCCCGCGCAGGTTGACCGCCATCACCTCGTCCCAGTCGGCGTCGGTGAGGAGGTCGAAGTCGCACGGCTTGTTGACGCCGGCGTTGTTCACCAGCACGTCGAGGCCGCCGAGCTCGCGCGCGATGCCGGTCATCGCCTCGCGCACGCTCTGGCGCTCGCGCACGTCCATCGGGACGGTGATGCAGGTCCCGCCCGCCGCGCGGATGATCTCGCAGACGTCGGCGGCGGCGTCGGCCTGCGACGCATAGGTGATGCCGACGGCCGCGCCCTCGCGCGCACACGCGATCGCGATGCCGCGGCCGATGCCGCGGCTGCCGCCCGTGACGACGATGCGCCGGCCCTCGAGCCGACCGCGGGCATGGCCGTTGCCGTGTCCGTTCGAGTGCCCGTTGCCGTTGCCGTTCTTGCCGTTGCCGTTCACGCGCATCGTCGTGCTCCCTTCGCATGCACCAGGTCCCGGGCCGCCGCTGCCACGTCGAGCGTGCCGATTCCGAAGTGCGTCGCCAGTGCCGCGGGCTCGCCCGAGGCGCCAAAGCGGTCGCGCACGCCCACCATCGCCACCGGCGTGGGATGATGGACGGCGAGTGCCTCGGCGACCGCGCCGCCGAGTCCGCCGATGATCGAATGGTCTTCCGCCGTCACGATCGCGCCCGTACGCGACGCCGACTCGACGAGCAGCGGCACGTCGAGCGGCTTGATCGTCGGCATGTTGACGACGCGGGCGCGTACGCCCTCGCGTCGCAGCGTCGCCGCCGCCGCCAGTGCACGGTGCACCATGACGCCGGTGGCGACGATGGTGACGTCGTCGCCGTCCTCCAGCACCTGCCCGCGGCCGAGCTCGAAGGCGTGGTCGGCACCGAACAGCACCGGCACCGGGCTGCGGCCGGTGCGGAGGTACACCGGACCGTCGTGCGCCAGGATGGCCTGCACGGCCATCGCCATCTCGGTGGGATCGGCGGGCGCCACCACCGTGAGGTTCGGGATGGCGCGGGTGATGGCGAGGTCCTCGAGCGCCTGCGCCGTGGCCCCGTCCGGCCCGACGTCGAGCCCGCAGTGGCTGCCCGCCACCGTCACGGGGAAGCGTGGGTAGGCCACGAACGTGCGCAGCTGCTCGAGCGCGCGCATGGTGGCGAAGACCGCGAACGTGGTGACGAACGGTCGCAGACCGACCGCCGCCATGCCCGACGCCGCCGCCATCATGTTCTGCTCGGCGATGCCGAAGTCGTAGAAGCGCTCGGGGAACGCGGCCCTGAAGTGGCTCGTCGACGTGCCGCCGGCGACGTCGGCGTCGAGCACGACGAAGTCGCGCTGCACCGCGCCGATGGTGGCGAGCGCGCGCCCGAAGGCCTCGCGCAGCGACTGCGGTTCAGACGCCATAGTACCCTCCCGCGTGCTGGGTGGCGGCGGCGGCCGAGGTGCGCTTGATCTCGTCGAGCGCCAGCGTGAGCTCGTCCGGCGTCGGCGCCAGGCTGCCGTGCCAGCGCTGCACGTCCTCCATGAACGACACGCCCCGCCCCTTCACGGTGCGCGCGACGATGCAGGTCGGACGATCGGTGGTGGCGGCGGCGCGACGGAACGCGCGCCGGATCGACGGAATGTCGTGCCCGTGGATCTCGAGCGCCTGCCAGCCGAACGCCTCGAGCTTGCGCGGCAGCGGCTCGAGGTCGAGCACCGAGCCGGTCGACGCTTCGCCCTGCCGCCCGTTCGCATCGACGATGGCGGTGAGCATGCCGAGCCCGTGATGGGCGGCGTACATCATCGCCTCCCAGGTGGCGCCCTCGTTGAGGTCGCCGTCGCCGAGGACGACGTAGGTGCGGCGATCGCGGAAGCCCTGATGGGCCAGGCCGACGGCCATGCCGACGCCGATCGAGAGCCCGTTGCCGAGCGATCCCGACGGCGTGTCGACGCCGGGCGTGCCGGCCTCGGGGTGGCCGGGGAATCGCGTGCCGAGCTTGCGGAGCTGCCCCACCGGCGACGGCAGGATGCCGGCCAGGTGCAGCGCGGCGTACCAGGCCGGACAGGCGTGGCCCTTCGACAGCACGACGCGGTTGCGGTCGTTGGTGCGCGCATCCCACGTCACCCGCAGCGAGGGGTCGGTGTCGTCGAAGTACAGGCAGGCCAGCACCTCGGCGATCGACAGCGAGCCGCCCGGGTGTCCGCTGCCGGCGGCGGCGATGGACTCGAGCGTCAGGCGGCGGATGTCGGCGGCGCGCTCCTGCAGGATGCGCTCGGCGGGCTCGTGCACCCACAGCGCGGTGTCGGGCTTGCGGGCGTGGAGCTGGATCGCTTCCCGCGCCAGCATCGGGTCGGTGTAGATGCCGCGGCTCATGCCGCGTGCGCCTTCGAGGACGAAGCCGGCGCCGACGACCAGGCGCTCGATCTCGACGCGGGTGTACTCGCGCAGGTGATGCGGGTTGTGCGGCACCGGGAACGGACGCCGCGTCGCCAGCGGCACCTCGAGGATCAGGCGACCGTTCTGGCGCAGCATGTTGCGGATGTTGATCAGCATGCGGCGATCGCGCTCGACGTGCTCGAGCGTGTGCATGCTCACCACGACGTCGAACGGCTCGCCCGGGTGCACCCACTCCTCGGCGTCGGCGCAGACGAACTCGAGCTGCGGCTTGTGGCCGAACCGCCGGCGCGCCTCGCCGATCAGCTCCGGATCGCGATCGACGCCGACCACGCTCCAGCACGAGCGCGACAGGATCTCGCTCGACTCGCCGTAGCCGCACGCCAGGTCGCAGACCAGGTCGTCCGGCGCCAGCAGGTCGCCGATGACGTGGTACTCGGACGCCTTGAAGTCGTCGCCGTAGCGCGAGCGCTCCGACCAGTTGGCCTGGCCGCGGATCGCCGACACCTGCTCGGCCGGATACGTCGGCACGTCCTCGCAGGTGACGATGGCGAAGTCGGCGGGATGGGTCTCCATCCAGTGCCAGGGGCGGAAGAGATGGCGGGCGCGTTCGTGCTCGTCGGGCAACGCGGTGATCTGCTCGTGCGCGCGCACCAGCGCCTCGGTGCGGAGCACGTCGCCGCCGAAGTTGATGTTGAAGTCGGTGGGCAGGTTCACGTAGTCGGCCGGCCGCTCCTGGAGGAGCCGGACGCAGCGCCAGATCAGCGCGGTGTCGACGTAGAAGCGGTGCAACAGGACGCGCACGATGACGTCGGCGTCGACCGCCTCTGCCGCCGCGATGAGGCGCGCCGTGACGTCGAACTCGTCGCCGGCGACGCAGCGCACGTTCCATGCCGCCGCCAGCTCCTGGAACGGCGCGTTCTCCGGCAGGTCGGGCACGGCGAGCACGATGGCGTCGAAGCCCCCGTCGGCCTGGAGCGGCCCGAGCACATAGTGCTGCGGATCACGGTCGACGGCACCCGTCTCGCCGGCGCGGCGCGCCAGCGTGGGGTCGTTCGAGAGCAGGTTCGAGAACGTGCACTGGACGATGGCGGCGGTTCGCATCGGTCACTCCAGGTAGCCGAGCTGCCGGAGCTGCTCGGCGATGGCGGCCTCTTCGGCGGCGTCGTAGGCCGTCCGTGCGTCGGCGGTGGCGGCCGACACGCCTTCCACGTACTCGGGCTCGCGCGCGGCATGGGCCTCCGACAGCAGCTCGCGCAGCACACGGCCGTCCAGCCCGCGGTCGAGCGGCAGGCCGAGGAGATGCAGCACCGTCGGACACAGGTCCTGCGCCTGCGCCGCCGGCACCGGCGCATCGGGTCGGATACCCGCGCCCCAGGCACCGAGCAGTCCGGTGTCGCGATGCGCGCCACGGTAGTGCTGCGGGCCGGTGGCGTCGACGAAGAGCGGACCGTTCGGGTCGCGCAGGTCGTTGCCGCGGCCGTCGATCAGGCACAGCACGCGGCGATCGCGCAGCCGCACCAGCAGATCGGCGCCCTCGTCGGCATGGGCGCCGTGGTAGACGACGTTGCCCTCGAGCACCTCGTCGACGACGGGCTCGCCGCGGTCGCGCAGCTGCTGCAGCTCGGTGGTGAGGGCCAGGCGGAGCGCGCGCGCGTGCGTGCCGGGGGCGACGCAGCCGAGCGGCTCGCGGCCGCGCAGGTTGAGACGGATGTCGCCGTACTCGCCGAGACCGTACGCCTGCGTGTGCTCCCAGTCGATCGCCGTCAGCAGGCCGTCGGCGGCGCCGAGGCGCGTCGGGTCGCGCAGCGTCAGGTAGCCGCGCTGGAAGAGCCAGCGGTTCACGTGGAAGTAGCGCTCGACCGGACCGAAGCCGTGGTCGGAGAAGACGATGACGGTGGAGCCGGCGTCGGCCGCGGCGGCCATGATCCGACCGAGAACGGCGTCGAAGGCCGCGAACCACCCGTCCCACACCGCCCGCACCGCGCCGTCGCGTCCGACCAGGTTGGTCCAGAAGAGGTGCTGGAAGCGATCCGGAAAGGTGAGCGCGGCGCAGAACAGATCGAGATCGCCGGCACGCCAGAGGCGCTCCGACACCTCCAGCATGGAGGCGCCGCTCAGCGCACAGCGCTCCAGGAACGCCGCCGGATCGTCCATCGTCGTGCCGTCGCCGGGCTCGAGGATGGCCCCCGCGAGCGACGCCGCCAGCGCGGGCGGATGCGTGAAGCTGTCGCTGCCCGCCGGCGCGCCGAGGCCGCAGACGAAGAAACCGTCGACGGCGGGCGGGGGCCAGCACATCGGCATGTTGACGAAGCCGCTGCGCCGTCCGGCCGCGGTGGCGTAGTCCCACAGCCCGGGCGCCCGCCACACCGCCGACGTGATGAGGCGGCGGACGTAGCTCCGCTGGGCCCGCTGCGGCATGTGGTAGAAATCGTAGACGCCGTGCTTGCCGGGATTGACGCCGGTCATGAGCGTCGCCCACGCCGGCGGCGACAGCGGCGGCAGCGTCGACGCCATCGTGCCCCAGGCGCCCTCCCCGGCCAGGCGCGCCAGGTTCGGACACCGCGGCAGCATCGCCTCGACCATCGCCGGCTCGGCGCCGTCGAGGCCGATCAGGATGACGCGCTCGTTCACGACGGGTCCACCCGCGCGTAGACGATGGCCTCACGTCCGAGGCCGACGCTCGCGAGCGCGCGCGACGCCTGGCGGCGCAGGTTGTTCAGCCCGGCCGCGGCGAGTCGCTCCTCGAGCGCCATGCGCCGTCGGTGGCAGACGCGTCCCACCGTGTCGTCGCCGACGTAGTGCTCGCCCATCAGCAGGAACACCTCCATCGGGAAGGTGGTCTCCTCCTGCACGACCTGGAAGCCGGTGCGGTCGCACAGGCGGCGCAGGCTCGCGAAGTCGAAGTAGTTGACGTGGAACGGTGCTGCGACCCACCACGACGGCGTCGCGAGCGTCGTCTGGACGGCGGCCTGGAGGCGGTTGAAGTCGTTCGGGACCTGCACACAGAGGATGCCCCCCGGGCGCAGGCAGGCGCGCGCAGCGCGCAGCACGGCGGCGGGATCGGGCAGGTGCTCGAGGACGAGCTTCAGGTGGACGGCGTCGAACGTGCCGAGCGCCGGCCAGTCGAGGTCGTCGAGGAAACGGTCCACGACCTCGATGCCGAGGCCACGCGCATGCGCCGCCGCCTGCTCCGACGGCTCGATGCCGAGGGCCTCCCAGCCCTGCCGGACCGCATGCGCCAGGAAGAAGCCGCCCGAGCAGCCGATGTCGAGGACCCGGCCGCCCTGACGCCCGCGCAGTGCCGCGAACACGTCGAGCTTGTCCTGGTACTCGAGCTGCCAGAACGACTGCTCCGACGCCTCCTTGGCCAGGTAGTCGGGCTTCACGCTGTCGTAGTAGTGGCGGCGGTACGTGTCGCGCAGCGCCTCCGCGTCCGGCAGCGGATCGAGATGCGCGAAGCCGCAGCCGACGCAGTCGACCACGGCAGCGCCCGCGTCGCGGACGAGGAACGGCCCGCGGTGCTGGCGTTCAGCCGACGGGACGATCGCCTGCATACGTCCTCGCGCCGCCCTCGACGATCCGTGCCGCCACCCGTGCCGCACCATGTCCGTCCACGCGGGCCTGGCCGGCGCGCGCCATCGCCCCGCGCTGGCTCGGATCGGCCCGTAGCACCGTCACCGCCCGCGTGACGTCCGCCGGCTTCCAGTGCGCACCCAGGCTCGTGATCGCGCCCGCACTCTCGAGCACGCGCGCGTGCTCGACGTCGCCGCTGGTGCGGCAGAGGACGAGCGACGGCACGCCGCTCGCCATCGCCTCGTACACCGTGACCCCGAACGCCAGCACCGCGAGCTCGGCCGTCGCCAGATGCTCGCCGAGCCCCCCGGGCTCGATCGGCGACGGCGGCGCGAAGCCGTGCCGCGCGGCGACCGCACGGGCGTCCCCCCACACCGGCGCCAGCGGATTCACCACGGCGCGCACGTCGGGTCGCGGCGTCACCGCGCCGAGGGCGTCGAGCACCGGGGCCGTCAGGCCACCGGGATCGCAGCCGCCCATGCTGACCAGCACCGTCCCCGGTCGCGTGACGTCGTGCGCGACCGGCGGTCGCAGCGGCAGCCACTGCGCGCCCACGAGCCAACGCACGTCGCGTGCCTCACCGAACGGCGCCACGACGAGATCCGCCTCGTCGACACCCGCTCCCGGGTTGTCGATCACGACGACCCGGGCGCTGCCCTGGAGCGCGCGCACCTCGCTGCGCTCGAGCGGCCGCTTCACGTCGATGACGACGACGTCGGCATCGCGCACCGCCGCCAGCACGTCGGCGAGCGCGCGCTCGGGATCGGGCAGTGCGAGGACGTCGCGCTGCCCTGCCGCGCGCAGCCAGCCGAGCGCCGTCGCATCGGGCGCGATGGCGAACCGGCAGCGCGCGCCACGCGCGTTGAGCGCCTCGGCGAGCGCCATGCCGCGGCTCAGGTGCCCGAGCCCGAGCGCCGGCCCGGCGTCCACCCACACCAGCACCCTCATGCGTGCGCCTCCACCGTCCGCGCCACCGGCGGTAGCGGCGCCGACACCATGCGCACGCGACGGCCGGTCTCCGCCGACTCGCGCACCGCGACCGCCAGCGCCAGCGTGGCGCGGCCCTCGTCGAGGCCGAGCCGCGTGCGACCCGCCGCGATCGCGGCGGCGAACGCTTCGAGCTCCGCGAGGTACATCGCGTTCGGCTCGACGGTGACGTCCTCGATCGTCCAGTCGGCGTCACCGGCGCGGCGCCAGCGCACGCCCTCGCGATCCCAGCACAGGTTGCCCTCGCTGCCGATCACCTCGAAGCGGCTCTGGGCGTGCCGCTGCAGATAGTCGACGTGCACCTCGACGATGGCGCCGCTGCGCAGCCGCACGAGGGCCGCGGCGACGTCCTCGGTGTCGATCTCGAGATCGGAGACCCGTCCGAGCATGCCCGTCACCTCGGCCGGCTCGCCGAGCACCCATCGCAGGGTGTCGAACGAATGGATGCTGTCGAGCAGCACGCCGCCCCCGAGCCGGCGCTGCGCGCTGTACTCGCGGCGGTAGTCCGCCCACGGATGCCAGTCGGGGAGATGGTGCCCCGCCCACATCGTGGCGCCGAGCACGCGCCCGATGGTCCCGGCGTCGAGCAGCACCTTCATGCGGCGCAGCGCGGGATGGAAGCGGTAGCACATGCCCATCATGAAGACGCGGCCGTGGCGCGCGACCTCGACGCCGAGCGCGTCGACGCCGTCGAGGTCGGTGGCGAGCGGCTTCTCGCAGAAGACGTGCGCACCGGCGGCGACGGCCTGGTGGGCGACGGCGAGATGGCTCACCGGCGGCGTGCAGACGACGACGGCGTCGGCGCGCCCGGTCGCGAGCATGGCGTCCAGGTCGGTCCCGGTCGCCTCGGCGCCCACCTCGTCACCGAGGCGTGCCGCACGCGGCCCGTCGAGATCGCAGAGCAGCAGCGCCCCCACCCCGAGCGTCCGCAGGTTGCGGGCGTGCCGGCTGCCGATGGAGCCGCAGCCGACGACGACGACGCGCAGATCGGCGAGGCTCATGCGCGTGCCTCCGTCGCGCGGGGCATCGTCGGACGCGTCGCGCCCAGCGCCGCGGGACGCGCGATCGGCTCGACCGGTGGTCCGAGGAGCTGCTCGCGCACCGTCCCCGCGGCGACCGCCGTCGCCACCACCGCCAATGCCTCGGTGACGACGTCGAGCGTGCGCGCGATGTCCGCCTCCTGGTGCGACCAGCTCATGAAGATCGGCACGCCGAACAGGATGCCGCGCTGCACGCACTCCTGGAGGTAGAGGCTCCGCACCTCGTCGGCGCTGAAGCCGCCCTGCGGCGCGAAGGCGAGATGGCTCCGTGGCGCGGCACCACCGACCGTGATGTCGAGCCCCGACGCCGCGACCGCCGTGCGTGCACCCGCGAGCCAGCGCTCGCCGAGCGACCACAGGTGCGGCAGCACCGGCTGCGTCACCAGCTCGTCGAGCACGGCGCGTGCCGCCGCCAGCGCCAGCGTGTCGCCGCCGTAGGTCATCGACACGAAGACGCGGTCGAATTCGGCCATGAGCGGCGTGCAGCCGGCGACCGCGGCGATGGGCACGCCGTTGCCGAGCGCCTTGCCGAGGCACGCGAGATCGGGCGTGACCCCGTAGCGCTCCTGTGCGCCGCCCAACGCATAGCGGAAGTTGGTGACGATCTCGTCCCACACGAACACCGCGCCGTGGCGGTGCGTCAGGTCGCGGACGCGACCGAGGAAGTCGTCCTCGGGCTCGTCACCCCCCTGCTCCAGGATCACCGCCGCGAACTCGCCCGGATGCGCCTCGAGCGCGGCGGCGAGCGAGTCGATGCGGTTGTACGTGAACGGGGACAGCAGCCCTGGCAGCGATGCCGGTACGCCGGCCGGGCGCACCGTGACGCCCGCGTACCAGTCCTGCCAGCCGTGGTAGCCGCAGTAGGCGACGCGCTCGCGCCCGGTGTAGGCGCGCGCCAGGCGGATCGCCGCCGACGTCGCGTCGGAGCCGTTCTTCATGAAGCGCACCTGCTCGGCGCACGGCACGAGGTCGACGATGCGCTCGGCCACCTCCACCTCGAGCGGGTGGAGGAGCGTGAAGATCGTGCCCTCACGCGCCTGCCGCGCCACCGCCTCCGCGACCGGCGGGTACGCGTGCCCGAGCAGGATGGCGCCGAGCGCCATCGGGTAGTCGATGTACTCGTGGCCGTCGACGTCGGTGACGCGACAGCCGCTGCCGCGCGCGAGGTACTTCGGATACACCCCACGCACGAACTGCGACGGCGCCTTGCTGAGCGTCTGGGTGCCGGCGGGAATGACGCGCACGGCGCGCTCCCACAGGGCGTCGGAGGCCGGATGGCGATTCATGCGGGTCCGTCCTGTGCCAGCGACTTGCGGTAGCCGGCGTTGCGCTCGATGTGGGCGTTCAGGCCCGACAGCGACGGCTCGGCGGCGAGGAGCGCCACGATGTCGCGCCAGCCGAAGATGCGGTCGGGCGTGTGCAGGCGGGTGAACACGGCACGCACCAGCTCCAGGTCGCGCGCCTCGTCGACGGTCCAGCGCAGATGACCGAGCCGCTCCGGGAACGTCACGCTGGTGCAGCGGAAGACGTCGGGACGCTTCCACACGAACGGCGTGACGTGCTCGCGCTCGGAGCGGAGCCGGGCGTCGGCGTGCGCACGCCGCAGCGTGGCGGCGCCGATCACTTCGGTGTCGAGGCCGTCGGGGAACGAGCCGCCGAGGCTCAGGTACTCGCAGCCGGGCGTGGCGAGGAAGGTCTCGACGCAGAGGTCGACGATCTCGGGGTCGATGAGGGGACAATCCGAGGTCAGGCGCACGACGGGATCGGCGCCGCACGACGCCGCAGCGCCGGCGTAGCGCGACAGCACGTCGTCCTCGGAGCCCGCGAAGCACGGCACGCCGAGGCTGGCGGCGAGCGCACGGATCGGTGCGTCGCGCTCGCCCTCGGGCGTGGCGACGACGACCCCGGCCAGGCTCTTCGCCGCCTGCAGCCGTTCGATCATGCGCGCCAGCAACGGCGCGCCGCCGAGGTCGGCGAGCACCTTGCCGGGGAGCCGCGTCGAGCCCAGGCGTGCCTGGATGATCGCGATCGGTCGTGCGCTCACGGCAGCGCGTCCTCCTCGCGCACCGGCTCGTCGACGGCGAGCGGGCGGCGGAGCGTGCGGCCGATCAGCTGCAGCACGGCGTCGGGCTCGAGACCGAGCGCCGGGCGCACCACCTTGAGATCCGTCGCCTCGAGCAGCGAGCCCGCCGGCAGCGAGCGTGCGGCGTAGACGCTGCGTCGTGCCCAGCGCCGCTCCGGCTCCTCGTCGGGTCGCGGGCGCTTGGTGCCGTCGCCGAGCCCGGTCTCGAGCTCGCGGATGGCGTCGACCATGGCGCGGAACTCGCCCGGCTCCATGGCGTAGCCGTGATCGGGGCCGCGGCGATTGCGGTCGTCGGTGATGTGCTTCTCGACGACGCACGCACCGAGGGCGACGGCGCCGAGTGCCAAGGTGTGGCCCGGCGAATGATCCGACCACCCCACGAGGCAACCGAAGCGGCCCCGCAGCGGCTCGAGCGCGCGCAGGTTGGCGTCGCCGGGACGCAGTGGATACAGCGACACGCAGTGCAGCAGCACGACCGGCGGCACGCGCTCGGGCGCACCGGCGCCTTCCGCCACGGCGTCGAGTGCGGCGCCGATCTCGTCGGGCGTGGCGAGCCCCGTCGAGAGCAGCAGCGGCCGGCCGTAGGCAGCGAGCGTGCGCAGCAACGGGTGGTGCGTGAGATCGCCGGACGCCACCTTGAACGCCGGCACGCCGAGCGCCGCCAGCAGCGCGGCACGGCTCTCGTCGAACGGCGTCGAGAGGAACATGACGCCGCGCTCACGCGCGCGGTCGCGCAACGGCGCGTGCCATTCGGCCGGCACCTCGAGCCGCTCCAGCACCGGATACGCCTCGGCGGTCTTCCACCCACCGTCGGCATCGGGCCAGCGGCGGGCGAGCAGACCGGCGGCGCGGAACGACTGGAACTTGACGGCGTCGGCGCCGGCGTCGGCGGCGACGTCGACGAGTGCGAGCGCGCGCTCGAGCTGGCCGTCGTGGTTGGACCCGATCTCGGCGATGACGAAGCTCGGGGCTCCGTCGCCGATCTCGCGGTCAGCAAGCGTGATGCGCATGGATCTCGTCCTGAGGCGCCGGCGTCTCGGCCAGCGCGGCTGTGAGCGCCGCCACCACGCGGCGCACGTCGTCGTCGGTCATGCCCGGGAAGCACGGCAGCGAGAGCTCTTCGGCATAGAAGGCCTCGGCGACGGGGCAGTCCCCCGCGGCGCTGCCGCGCCGGCGGTAGAAGGGCTGGAGGTGGACCGGGGTGTAGTGCACCTGCACGCCGATGCCCTGCGCACGCAGCGCCTCGTAGACGGCGCGACGGCGCGATGCCGGCACCCGCACGGGCACGAGGTGCCAGGACGACCGGGTATCCGCCGACGGCGCCACGAGCGACACGCCCGGCAGCTCGGCGAACGCCTCCGTATAGCGGCGGGCGATGACGGTGCGCGCCGCGGCCATCTCGACCAATCGATCGAGCTGGACCACGCCGAGCGCCGCCTGGATGTCGGTGAGGCGATAGTTGAAGCCGATCTCGTGCAGCTCGTACGCCCACGGGCCGTCCGGTGCCTGCATGACGGTGGCGTCGCGCACGAGGCCGTGGTCGCGCAGCCGGCGGCAGCGGCCGGCGAGGAGCGCGTCGTTCGTCGTGATGGCGCCGCCCTCCCCCGTGGTGATCGTCTTCACGGCGTGGAAGCTGAAGACGGCCATGGCCGAGTGCGCGCAGTCGCCGATGCGGCGCCACGTCCCGTCGCGATCGCGGTACGTCGCACCGAGCGCGTGACAGGCGTCCTCGATGACGACGGCGCGGGGCGCGGCCGCGGCGATCGCCTCGAGCTGCGCGGGATGCCCGGCGAAGTGCACGGGCACCACGAACTCGGGATTCTCGACCCGTGCCACGGCGGCGGGATCGAGGCTGCCGCGCGCGTCGACGTCGGCGAAGCGCACGTCGGCACCGCAGTGGACGGCGGCGTTCGCGGTCGCCACGAAGGTGAGGGGTGCCGTGAGGACACGATCGCCCGTACCGACGCCGGCGGCGAGATACGCCACGTGCAGCGCGGCGGTGCCGCTCGAGACCGCGATGGCGAAGCGTGCACCGACGCTGTCGGCGAGACGTGCCTCGAAGCGGGCGAGCGTCGGCCCACCCGTCAGCAGCGCGTCCCCCACCGCATGCGCCACGGCCGCCACCTCGGCGGCGCCGATGGTCTGGCGGCTATAGGGTAGCGGCATGGCCGTTCGACCCCATGGCGCGGGGCGCCGGGGCGATCGGCGGCTCGTCGGCGAGCGCGCGCAGCTCGGCCACCGAGAGCCAGCGGTCGTTGGTGTTGCTCTCGTAGACGAACCCGTCGGGCACGGCGCGGCCGCCGTTCTCGAACGCGAGATCGTCGCTCCACCACGGGAACGCGGGCTGGACGACGAAGTGGTCGTCGTACTCGACCGCCTTCCGCGCGTCCTCGGCGGTGATCATCATCTCGTGCAGCTTCTCGCCGGGACGGATGCCGATCTCGTCGACGGCGCAGCCGGGCGCGATCGCGGCCACCAGGTCGGTGATCCGCATGCTCGGCAGCTTCGGCACGAAGATCTCGCCGCCCCGCATGCGCACCAGCGCCTTGGCGACGAACGCGACCGCCTGCTCGAGCGTGATCCAGAAGCGCGTCATGCGCGCGTCGGTGATCGGCACGCGGCCGGTCGCCCGCAGCTTGCGGAAGAGCGGGATGACGCTGCCGCGGCTGCCGATGACGTTGCCGTACCGCACCACCGCGAGCTGGGTCTCGCCGAGGCTGGCGTAGGTGTTGCCGGCGACGAAGAGCTTGTCGGAGACCAGCTTGGTGGCGCCGTACAGGTTCACCGGGTTGGCGGCCTTGTCCGAGCTGAGCGCCACCACGCGGCGGACGCCGCGCTCGATGGCGGCGTCGATGACGTTCTGCGCCCCCATGATGTTGGTGCGCACACACTCGAACGGGTTGTACTCCGCCGCCGGCACCTGCTTCAGCGCCGCGGCGTGGATCACCGTGTCGACCCCCTGGAAGGCGCGCAGCAGACGGTCGCGATCGCGCACGTCGCCCAGGAAGAAGCGCAGGGCGGGATGGTCCCCGAACTCCTGGCGCATCTCCGACTGCTTCAGCTCGTCGCGGGAGAGGATGATCACCTTGCGCGGCGTGCACTGCGTCAACGCGTACTGCGTGAAGCAACGCCCGAACGACCCGGTGCCCCCGGTGACGAGAACGGTACGATCCGCGAGAAAGTCCCTACCCACGCCCTCTCGGATTGCAAGGCCGTGCCAGGTCTGGGGCGGCGTCGGGGTCCGTGTCTCTGGCCCGTAAAACCTGGGGTTCTCCTGGGTGGG
>CAYOIZ010000063.1:0-38967 GCA_964404165.1 uncultured Binatia bacterium (SeqCode)
GCCGGCAGCCGTAGATGTTGTCGAACTTCGACTTCGTCACCGAGTCGTTCACGTTGATGGCGGGGAAGAGCAGCGTGCCCTTGCGCGCCATCTCGTAGAGCCGGTGCACGCCGGTGGTGGTCTCCTCGCTGACGCCCTTCAGGCCGGGCGCGATGCGCGTCCACTGGCCCGGGTCCTCGCGACTGATGCGACGGATGAGCTCGAGGATGACGCCCCACTCCTCGGGATCGTTGGCGGCGTCGAAGGCGGGGATGGCGCCCGCCTTCTCGAACTCGAGGCCCTTGTGCACGAGCAGCGTGGCGTCACCGCCGTCGTCGACGATGAGGTCGGGGCCCTTGCCGTCGGGCCAGAGCAGCGCCTCGTTCGTGCACCACCAGTACTCCTCGAGGGTCTCGCCCTTCCACGCGAAGACGGCGATGCCCTTCGGATCGGCGGGCGTGCCCGTGCGTCCGACGGCGACGGCGGCGGCGGCGGTGTCCTGGGTGCTGAAGATGTTGCACGACACCCAGCGCACGTCGGCGCCCAGGTCGACGAGCGTCTCGATGAGGACCGCGGTCTGCACGGTCATGTGCAGCGAGCCCATGATGCGCGCGCCCGCGAGCGGCTTCGTCGCACCGTACTGCGCCCGCAACGCCATCAGGCCCGGCATCTCCTGCTCTGCGAGCCGGATCTCCTTGCGGCCGAGCTCGGCGAGGGCGAGATCGGCGACCTTGAAGGGCGGGCGGCGCGCGCCGGCGGGCGCGGGCTGGGCGGTCTTGAGCTGCGCGGTGTTGCTCATCGATGGGTCTCCTTCCGACGGCCGCCGTCCAGGCATCCGTCAATCAGGATGGGCAGATACTAGCCCCGCCGTCGCCAGTCAACCCCAGAAAAACGAATGGCGCCGCTCCCCGAAGGGAACGACGCCATGCCGTGCGGTCTGCGAGGTCGCGCTACTTGAGGCCGGCGGCGCTGCGGAGATCCTTCACCCGGTCGGTGCGCTCCCAGGTGAAGTGGTCGCCGTCGGCCGGGCGGCCGAAGTGACCGTAGCTCGCGGTGGGCCGGTAGATCGGCTTCTTGAGCCCGAGCTGCTTGATGAGCGACGCGGGCTTGAAGTCGAACAGCTCGCGCACGATCGACGCGATCTTGTCGTCGGCGAGGTTGCCGGTGCCGAAGGTGTCGACGAGGACGGACACCGGATCGGCGACGCCGATGGCGTAGGCGACCTGCACCTCGCAGCGGCTGGCGAGCTCGGCGGCGACGATGTTCTTCGCCACGTAGCGCGCGAAGTAGGCGGCGCTGCGATCGACCTTGCTCGGATCCTTGCCGCTGAAGGCGCCGCCACCGTGCCGGCCGTAGCCGCCGTAGGTGTCGACGATGATCTTGCGACCGGTGAGACCGCAGTCGCCCTGCGGGCCGCCGACGACGAACTTGCCGGTGGGGTTGATGAAGTAGACCGTCTCCTTGTCGAGGAACTCCGGCGGCACGACCTTCTTCACCACTTCCTCGATGATGGCTTCCTTGAGGGTGGCGTGCGGGACGTCGGCCCGGTGCTGCGTCGACACGACGACGGTCTTGGCGCGCACGGCCTTGCCGTCGCGATACTCGACCGACACCTGGCACTTGCCGTCGGGGAGCAGGAACGGGAGCTGGTTCGACTTGCGCGACTCGGCGAGCTGCTGGCCGATGCGGTGCGCGGCGTAGATGGCGAAGGGCATGTACTCCTTCGTCTCGTCGCAGGCGAAGCCGAACATCATGCCCTGGTCGCCGGCACCCTGTTCCTTGTGCAGGCCCTCGCCGGCGGTGACGCCCTGCGAGATGTCGGGTGACTGCTTCTCGACCGCCACGACGACGGCACAGCTGTCGCAGTTGAAGCCCGTGTCGGGCGTGGTGTAGCCGATGTCGCGGATCACGTCCTTGGCGATCTCGCCGAACTGGGCCGAGCCCTTGCTGGTGATCTCGCCGGCGACGACCACGATGCCGGTCTTGATGAGGGCCTCGCACGCCACCCGGCTGTCTGGATCCTGGGCGAGGAGCGTATCGAGAATGGCGTCGGAGATCTGGTCGCACACCTTGTCGGGGTGCCCCTCGTTCACCGATTCGGACGTGAAGACGTAGTCCTTCAGCATGATCGGCGGACCTTAGCCGACCGTCCCACGGACTCGCAAGCGCGGACGGGACGCCTATTCCGCTTCGTTGAAGCGGGCGTCGACGAGCTCGCGGATGGCCGACACGGCCTCTTCCGCCTGCGGTCCCGTGGCGGCGACGTCGATGCTGCTGCCCTGCTCGGCGGCGAGCATCATGATGCCCATGATGCTGCGACCGTTGACCACCTGCCCGTCCTTGCCCACCGTGATCTCGGCCTCGAAGCGGTTGGCCGTCTGCACCAGCAGCACCGCCGCCCGGGCGTGCAGCCCGAGGCGATTGCGGATCTCGAGCGTGGCGCGGTGCTCGGGGCCGGTGCTCTCGCTCATGTCGGCGCCGTCACGCAGAAGATGTGCTCTTGGCCATAGCGCCGGATGAACTGCGCCAGCGACCGCGCGTCCATCTGGTGGCGGGAGCTCGACAGCTTGATGAGCATCGGCATGTTCACGCCGGCCACCACCTGCGCGCCGGTTTCCTTGGCCACCGCCACGCTCAGGTTGGTCTGCGTGTCGCCGAGCATGTCGGTGACGATGAGGACGCCCTCACCGCCGTCGACGCGCCGGACGGCGGCGGCGATGCGATCGCGGATCGACTCGGGTCCCTCGCTGGGGGAGCTGGTGACGGCCTCGACGCTCTCGACCGAGCCCACGACGCTCTCGAGCGTCTGTACCATGGCCTCGCTCAAGTGTCCGTGCCCAACGACGACCAAGCCCACCATGGACGGCGATCCTAGCGTCCCGATGCGCACGGCATCAAGCCGATTCGACGTCGGGTCATCGTTCGGTGTCGCGATGGCGGGTGAGCACGCGATGCCCGCGTGCCGTCAGACGACGCCGGAGCTCCTCCACCAGCGCCACCGAGCGGTGTCGGCCGCCGGTACAGCCGACGGCGATGGTGAGATAGCTCTTCCCCTCGCGCTGGTAGCGCGGGAGGGTGAACTCCAGCAGATCCTCGATGCGCCGTAGGAACTCCTGCGTGTCGTCGCGCTCGAGCACGTACGCCGCCACCGCCGGATCGGTGCCAATCTTCGGGCGCAGCTCCTCCACGAAGAACGGGTTCGGCAGGAAGCGGCAGTCGAGGGCGATGTCGGCGTCGGTGGGCAGGCCGTATTTGTAGCCGAACGACACCAGCGAGATGGTGAGCGTCCCCGCCTCGGGCGTCTCGAGCAGCTGGCGCAGCGAGGCGCGGAGCTCGTGGACGGTGAAGGCGCTGGTGTCGACGATGCGGTCGGCGAGCTCGCGCAGCGAGCGCAACGCCTCGCGCTCGCGCCGGATGCCGTCGGCGAGCGAGCCGCCGTCGGCGCCCGGGTGCGGCCGGCGCGTCTCGCTGAAGCGGCGCTGCAGGACGTCGTCGCTGGCATCGAGGTAGATCACCTCGAGCAGGACACCCGCCGCCCGCAGCTCCTCGAAGACGCGGGGGAAGTCGTGCAGGAATCGACGCTCGCGCGCGTCGATGCCGAGGGCGACGCGACGGACCTCCTCGCGCGAGCTCTCCCACAGCTCGATGAACCGCGGCAGCAGCGCCACCGGCAGGTTGTCGATGCAGTAGAAGCCGAGGTCCTCGAGCACGTGCAGCGCCGTGCTCTTCCCCGAGCCCGACAGCCCGGTGACGACGATGGCCCGCAACCCGTTGCCGCTCATGCGCCTCCGCTGCTGCGCCGGCGCAGCGGCGCCGCGGCGCGATCGATGCGGGCGGCGAACTCGGCCGCGCTGTGCCGGCCGCGCCATCGTAGCAGCTGATTCCGCGCCGCGGTCTCGATGAGCATCGCGATGCTGCGTCCCGCCTGCACCGGGATGCGCACCAGCGGCAGGGTGGCTTCGAGCAGCGTGTAGGTCTCCTCCACCAGGCCGAGCCGATCGGCGCCCTGCACCCATTCGCTGAGCTCGACGACGAGGTCGATCTGCCGTTCGTCGAGCGTGGCCAGCGTGCCGAACAGCGCCTCGATGTCGATGACGCCGAGGCCGCGGATCTCCATGTGGTGCTCGAGCAGCTCGGCGACGCGGCCGCGCAGCACGCCGGGCGAGATGCGCCGCACCAGCACCGCGTCGTCGGCCACCAGCCGATGCCCGCGCGAGACGAGATCCAGCGCGGCCTCGCTCTTGCCGATGCCGCTGCGCCCGAGGATCAGGATGCCGAGCCCGTGCACCTCGACGAGCCCGCCGTGCAGCGTGGTCTCGGGCGCGAGCCGCTCCTCGAGCCACGCGCTGGCGTTGCGGATGAACTCGGCGGTGCGCAGCTCCGACGTCAGCACCGCCACGCCCGCGGCCTCTGCGGCTTCCGTCAGCACGACGGGCGGCGCCGTGCCGTTGCTCACCACGAAGCACGCGACCCCGCAGCTGGCGACGCCGGCGACGGCACGTCGGGCGTCGTCGTGGCTCATCGTGGCGAGGAAGCTGATCTCGCTGTTGCCGAGCACCTGCACGCGATCGGGGTGGATCTGGGGCAGGAAGCCGGCGAGGGCCAGGCCGGGTTGCTGGATGCGGGGCTTGCCGATCGGTCGCTCGAGGCCGCGGGTGCCCGCCACGAGACGCAACACCAGGGCGTCCCCGGCGGCGCCGAGCAGCTCGCCGACCGATACCGTCAATACCGCGCGTCCTCTTCGCGGATCGTCGTCCAGAGATCGTGGCCGTCGGCCGCCTGCAGGAGGCGCACGCGGAACGCCTCGTCCTTGAGCAGGCGCGAGATGCGCGCCAGGGCCTTCAGGTGCGCACCGGCCGAGTCCTCGGGGGCCACCAGCAGGAAGAAGAGGTGCGTGGGCTTGCCGTCGAGGGAGTGGAAGTCGACGCCCTGCCGGCTGCGTCCGAAGGCCGCGAACACCCGCTTCAGGCCCGGCAGCTTGCCGTGCGGAATGGCGACGCCGTCGCCGAGCGCGGTGCTGTTGAGCCGCTCGCGATCCTCCAGGGCCTGCACGAGGCGGTTGCGGTCGAGCTCCGGATGGTGCGCGGCGACCGCGCCGGCCAGCTCCTCCAGCACGTCGGCCTTGTTGCGTGCCGTGAGCGACGGCATGACCAGCTCCTCGGCGAGGATGTCCTCGATCTTCATGGTGTGCTTCCTACCGCCCCGAGGGCTTCAGCATGCCGACGCCGCCGTCCTTGCGCTTGTACACGACGGCGAGTTGTTCCGTGGCTTCGTTGGTGAACATCATCAGGTCGTCGTCGGAGCGTTCGAGTCGCGCGACGGCCGACGCCACCGACATGACCCGCGCCACCACGGTGCGCGTCTTCACACGCACGCGCGGCTGCTCGATCTCGTCCGGGGCGACCACCACCGCACGCGGACTGTCGCCGCCCTTCCGCGGCGTACGTTTCTCCTTGAGCTTCTGCGCCTGGTGCTCGAGCTTGGCCACCGCGAGATCGATGGCCGAGTAGAGATCGTGCGTGGTCTCCTTCGCGAACAGCGGATGGTGATCGGCCTGGAGCGTGATCTCCGCCATGTGTCGTTCCTTCGCGACCGCGAGGATGACATGGGCGTCGCCGGGACGACGAAGATACTTCTTCGTGACCCGGGTGATCTTCTCTTCGGCGTAGGCGCGAAGGGCCGGCGTCGGATCGACGTGCCGGAACGTGACGGTGATCTGCATCAGGCCCCTCCTCGGGCCGCCGTCGTGGTCTGGTACTAGTAGACCTGCTTGCGCTTGGACGACGGCAGGATGCCCATGAGCTCGCGGTACTTCGCCACCGTGCGACGCGCGATGTCGATCTGCTCCTTGGCGAGCAGCTCGGCGATGTACTGATCGCTGAGTGGTTTGCGCGCATCTTCCTTGGCGATGATGTTGCGGATCTTCTCCTTGACGCTCTCGGCCGAGACCTCCTCGCCATGACCGCTGCGAAGGCTCGACGTGAAGAAGTACTTGAGCTCGAACGTGCCCTGTGGCGTGTGAACGTACTTGCCCGCGGTGGCGCGGCTGACGGTGGACTCGTGCATGCCGATGTCGTTGGCGACGTCCTTCAGCACGAGGGGCCGCAGGTGCGCCACGCCGCGATCGAGGAAGTCCTGCTGGAACTTCACGATGCTCGACGTGACCATGTAGAGCGTGCGCTGACGCTGGTGGATCGACTTGATGAGCCACGCCGCCGCCCGCATCTTCTCCTGGATGTAGCCGCGCGCCTCGGGTGAGCCGTTGCGCCCGAGCATCTGGCGGTAGAACGACGAGACGCGGAGCCGCGGCAGCCCGTCTTCGTTCAGCGTGACGACGTACTCGTCGCCCACCTTCTGCACGTAGACGTCGGGCGTGACGTAGCGGGTCTCGCCTTCGCTGAAGTCGCGCCCCGGCTTCGGCTCGAGCACGGAGACGATCTTCGTGGCCTCGGCCACCTGCTCGATGGTGCAGCCGAGCTCGCGCGCGAGCCGATCGAAGCGCCTGCTCTCGAGCATGACGAGATGCTCGCGCACGATGCGCGCCGGCAGCGAGTCGTCCGCGAGACCGAGCTGGCGCAGCTGGATCAGCAGGCACTCGGCGAGATCGCGCGCCGCGACGCCGGGCGGATCGCACTCCTGGATGCGACGGAGCACGCGCTCGACCATCGTGGTGTCGGGCCAGACGTTGGCGAGGAACGCGATCTCGTCGACCGACAGCGTGAGGTAGCCGTCCTTGTCGAGGCTGCCGATGATGAGCGCGCCGATCTCTTTGTCGGCCTCGGGCAGATCCGACAGGCGCAGCTGCCACATGAGGTGATCGGGAAGCAGCGTGCGCTTGACGAGGATGTTCTCGAGCGCGGGACGGCGCTCGTCGTCGTCGTCGTGGCTGCCGCCGCCGACCGAGCCGTGCATGTCGTTGCTGTACGTCTCGGCGAATTCCTTCCAGTCGATCTGATCGATGCTGGAGGCCTCGGCCACCTCGGGCTGCGCGGGCGTCTCGGTCTGCTGCCACTCCTCGAGGCCGTTCTGGCCGTCGACGGTGGGCACCGCGACCTCGCCGTCGGGCTTGTCGTCGACGAGGTGCTCTTCGAGGACCGGGTTCTCGGTGAGCTCCTGGTCGATCAGCGACTCGAGCTCCGCGCGCGACACCTGGAGGATCTTGATGGCCTGCCGCAGCTGCGGCGTCATGACGAGCTGCTGCGTCAGACGGTGCTGCAGTACGATGCGTGTATCGGCCATCAGCGGACCCCGACGGGGTTACAGTCGGAACTTCTCACCGAGGTAGATCTCACGCGCTCGTCGGCTCGCCGCGATGTGGGCAGGAACACCTTCTTCGAGCACCGCGCCTTCGTTCACGATGTACGCGCGGTCACATATACCAAGGGTTTCACGCACGTTGTGATCCGTGATGAGGACGCCGATGCCTCTCGTCTTTAACTGAGTGACTATGCTCTGAATGTCAACCACGGCGATGGGGTCGATGCCCGCGAAGGGCTCGTCGAGGAGCATGAAGGACGGCGAGATCACCAACGCCCGCGTGATCTCGAGCCGCCGCCGCTCACCACCCGACAGCGACTGCGCCTTGCTCTTCGCGAGCCGCGCGATGCCGAGCTCGTCGAGCAGCTGCTGCAGGCGTTCGGCGCGTTCCGCGGGTGTCATCCGGAGCGTCTCCAGGATGCACAGGATGTTCTGCTCGACCGTCAGCTTACGGAAGATCGACGCCTCCTGGGGCAGGTAGCCGATGCCGCGCCGGGCGCGCTCGTACATCGGCAGCTGCGTCACGTCCTCGCCGTTCAGCAGGACGCGGCCACCGTCGGGGTGCTGCAGCCCGACCAGCATGTGGAAGCTGGTGGTCTTGCCGGCGCCGTTCGGACCGAGCAGGCCGACGATCTCGCCGGCGTGCACCTCGATGGAGATCTGGTTCACGACGCAGCGACCGCTGAACGACTTCGTCAGCCCCTCGCCACGGAGCAGCGCCGTGCCGCCCACGCCGTTCACTCCTCGGCCGCCTTCTTCGCCGCTCCCCCGGCGCGCTTCGGCTTGTCGGGGGCGATGTCGGCGCCGTCCTTGCCCGGGAACAACACGGCCTTGACGCGCTTGCGACCACCCTCGACGACGCTGCGATCCTCGTCGAGGTAGACGACGACGCGATCGCCCGCGACCTCGTTCTTGCCCTCGTGCAGCACCGGCGTCTCGGTGAGGATGAGCGTGCGCTTGCTCTGATCGAACACCGCGCGTCCGCCGACCGCCCAGCGCGCGCCCTGATCGATGCGCACGTTGCCGGTCGCGACGATCTCCTGCACGCGCGCGCTCGCGTCGGGCTCGGGGGAAGCGGCGGGTTCGGCCGGTGCGTCTCCCGTGGGCTTGGGCGCCGCGGGCGTCGCCGCGAGGGTGATGGTGAGGTTGTCGCTCTTGAGCTTGACGTCGCCCTGCACCACCTCGACGCTGCCGCGATAGACGACGACGTTGGCCTTGTAGTCGTACTCGAGGTTGTCGGCGGTGACGGTGATGGGATCCTTGCGGTTGCCGCCGAGCTTGCCGAGGCCGAGCAGCCCACCACCCGACGGTTCGTCGGCGGTGGGCGCCGCCGCGACGGTTCGCGCCAGCAGCACCGCCGCGAGCACGAGCACCCGGCGATCAGGACGGCTTCGCATCGCCCCTCAGCACGGTGCGCACGTCGTCCAGCAACCGGATGCGCTGCGGCTCGACGTCGACCTCCATGCCCACGCCGTGGACGTCGATCTCCTTGCCCTTGATGCTGACGGGCCCCGCGGCGCTGATGCGGTCGCTGGCGCGATCGTAGTTGGCCTCGTCGGTGTGCAGCTCGAGGTCGTCGATCCAGACGCCGACGTCGCCCGTGAGCACCACCGAGGCGATCTCCTTGCCCTCGTTCTCGAGCACGAGGCGGCCCTCGCTGCCGACGAGCCGTCCACGGCGGCGGCCGTCGGTCTCGTAGAAGGTGATCTCGGGATCGCGCACGACCACCTCGTGGCGCTCCTCGTAGTACTGGCCGTCACTCGCCGTGATCTCCCACTCCATCCGCCCACCCTTCACCTTCACACGGCGGAAGTTCCGGATGTGCTGGGCCACCTGCGGCAGCAGCTGGACACCGAGCTCCTCGAGCGAGCGTGGCGCCCGCTCCGCAACGTTGCGCCACACCTGGTAGCCGATCCCGGCGAGAGAGACGGCCACAACGACCAGTAAACCGGCGCGCAGCCGTGACCTTCGCATGGGGGATCCGTCGAGCAGCACGAGCTACCACGGGGGGGTGGGGGTGTAAAGGTGAAGCGGCTCATCATGCACGACGGTCGCAACCCTCTCGTGCGACACGAGGTGGCTTGCCATCGTCAGCGCGATGCGGAAGGAGAACGGGGATGTCCCAGCCTGGCCCACGTGCGTCCGAACCGGTGGGCCTCGAGTCGGCGCTCGATCGCTTTCCCCCGCGCATGCTGCTGCGCGGGCGCGACTACGCGGCGCAGGGTCGCGTCGTCCTCATGACCGTCGCCGAGGACCGCATCCGGGCGGTGGTGCGCGGCACCTCGATGTACCAGGTGGACTGGCGACGGAAGGGCGAACGGTGGATTCCCGAGTGCACGTGCCCAGTCGCCCCGGAATGCAAGCACGCGGTGGCCGTCATCCAGGCGGTGCTCGCCACCGACGACCCCAGCATTCCGCGCCCGACGCGCGGGGCTCGCATGACGCCGGCGCTGCGCCAGCTCCGCACCTCGGCACCGGGATGGCCGCGCGAGCAGGCCCTCTTCGCGCTGCTGCAGGGCCATCCGGTGTCGCAGCTCGTGTACGCGAACGTGTTCACGGCCATGCTGGCCGAGCCGGACCCGGATCTGCGCTGCTGGCGGGTCGCGCGCGAGGTCGCGCATCGCGGGCAGGGCTGGCTGCCGGCGGCGCTCGAGTCGTATCGCAATCGTCCCGATCTCGCCGAGCGCGGCCAGGAGCTGGCGCGGACGGAGGTCGCGAACGAGCTGCGGCAGTGGGCACGCTGGCGGCAGCCCGTGGTCGAGCGCAGCCTACGGCTCGTCTTCGATCTGGCGCACAGCGGCGACGGTCCCATCGTCCTCTGCCACGCGCGCGTGACCACGCCGCGGGTCGACGACGCGCCGCGGACGACGCAGCAGCTCCGCCAGCTCGCCGGCGAGGTGCGGCGCGATCCACGCCTGCTGCCGCCGCGCGAGGCGTCGCTGCTGACGTGGATGAGCGAGCGCAGCATCGGCGGCAGCGACATGCCCGACGCCATGCACGGCGCCCTGCCCGAGCTGCTCGTCCGCGTCGCCGAATCGCCGCTCGCGAGCTGGGGCGACGACGTCCCCGCCGATCTCGCCGCGCTCGCCGGCGTGACGCCCGGCGACGTGCTGCGCCTGTCGCCCGATCCGGTGCAGCTTCTGCCCACGTGCATCGCCCGCGACGGCCGGCCGTGGGTGGAGATCGCCGTCGTCTGGCCCGACGGGCACACGCGGCCGATCGAGCGCACCATCCTCGTCGAGCGCCATGATCCGTACGCCGTCGGGCTCATCACGGGTCTCGTGCTCGCCGAGGGCACGTTCTTCACCGTCACGTCGGCGCTGCCGGCGCGGATGAGCCGTCGCATCGAGGAGGCGAACGGGCTGCCGCTCGACCCGGCGGATCCCGACGGGCTGCTGCCGCTCCTCGCCGAGCGCTTCCCGCACGTGCGCACGACGCTGGCGTCGCACACCCGCGTGCACCCGGTCGACGTCGTCGTCGCGCTCGACCTGCGCGACGACGATTGGATCCAGCTGCGCCTGCTGGCGCGCACCGGCGGATGGCGGCCCGGCGACGCGATCCCGCCGGGCACGCGGGTGTTCGAGTACGGTCCGGGTGGCGGGTGGACGCGGCTCACCGGCGGCAGCGGCGCCAACGAGTACGGGTCGATCGGCGTCGAGTCGGCCTCGGCCGAGCCGCTCGCGCCGGCGTTGCCCGCCCCCGACGCCTGGCTCGAAGCACCGGATCCGGCGGCCACCACACCCGTCACGACGTGGCTCGCGACCACCGCGGCACGTGCGCTGACGGAGCGCGACGCACCCGAGGGCGTCAATCCGAACGTCGGCTGGTGGATCCGGCCGGGAAAGCGCGCGATGGACGCCCTGGTCGCGGCATGGGAGCAGCGACCGCCGAACGTCACGTTCTTCGGCACCGCGCGCGTCCGTCGTCTGCTCGACGCGCCGGCGCGCATCGTGCCGCGCGTGCGCATCGCGAACAGCGGCCTCGACTGGCTCGCGGTGTCGGCCGAGTGGGCGGCCGAAGGCGCCGCGCTCACCACCGAGGAGCTGGCGCTGCTGCGCGCGGCGAAGACGCGCTTCGTGCGCCTGCCGTCGGGCTGGGTGCAGCGCGAGGTCGCCGAGCAGCACGAGGAGATGGCGCACCTGCTGGCGGATCTCGGCATCGACGCCGACGACGCCGAGCAGCGCATCACGGTGTGGCAGCTCGCCGGTGCGCGGCCCGAGAGCCTCACGGAGCTGGCGCGCATCGGCGTCGATCCGGAGACGCTGCGCGCCGTCGAGGAGCTGCGCCAGCGGGTGGCGTCGTTCGAGGGGCTGCCGCGGGTGCCGCTGCCGCCCGGGCTAGACGCCACGCTGCGGCCGTATCAGCACGACGGGCTCGACTTCCTGGCGTGGACGTCGGGGCTCGGTCTCGGCGCCATCCTCGCCGACGACATGGGGCTCGGGAAGACGGTGCAGGCGCTGGCGTGGCTGGCGCATCTGCGCGCGCAGCAGCCCGACGGCGGGCCGAGCCTCGTCGTCTGTCCGGCGTCGGTGGTGCACAACTGGCGGCGCGAGGCCGAGCGCTTCACACCCGGGCTGCGCGTGCTCGTGCTCGAGCGCGGTGCCGGGCGTCACGCGAGCCGGGACACGGCGGCGCAGTACGATCTGCTGATCACGAACTACGCCCTCCTGCGCCAGGACATCGACGCGTGGAAGGCGCTGCCGCTGCGCGCGCTCATCCTCGACGAGGCGCAGAACGTGAAGAACCCCGACGCCGCCGTGACGCGTGCCGCGCAGGCGCTGACGGCGCGGCATCGCATCGCCCTCACCGGCACGCCGCTCGAGAATCGCGCCCTCGACCTGTGGAGCATCATGAGCGTCATCAATCCGGGCTACCTCGGCAGCCGGATCTTCTTCACCGGACGCTACGATCGCACCGACGCGCCGGCACATGTCCGCACGCTGCTCGCCGCGCGGCTGCGTCCCGTGCTGCTGCGACGGCTCAAGCGCGACGTCGCGCGCGACCTGCCCGACCGCATCGAGGAGCGTCGCGACTGCGAGCTCACGACCGGACAGCGGAAGCTCTACCTCGCCGAGCTGGCGAAGAGCCGCACGCTGGTGGCATCGCTCGCCGACGACGACCCGTCGCTGCGGCGTCACCGCATCGACATCCTCGCCGCGCTGACGCGCCTCCGGCAGATATGCTGCCACCCGGCGCTGGCGGGCGGTGCGACGTCGATCGGCTCGGGCAAGTTCGACGCGCTGCTGGAGATCCTCGAGCCGCTGCTCGCCGAGGGGCACAAGGTGCTGGTCTTCTCGCAGTTCGTGGAATGCCTGAAGCTGATCGCGTCGACGCTCGTCGAGCGCGACATTCCGTACCACATGCTCACCGGCGGCACGGTGAAGCGCGACGCGGTGGTGTCGGCGTTCACCGCCGACGAGCGCCCGTCGGTGTTCCTGATCTCGCTCAAGGCCGGTGGCACCGGACTGAACCTCACCGCGGCGAGCTACGTCGTGCTGTTCGATCCGTGGTGGAACCCGGCCGTCGAGGCGCAGGCGATCGACCGCACGCACCGCATCGGCCAAGACCGCACCGTCATCGCGTTCCGCCTGATCGCGCGCGGGACGATCGAGGAGAAGATCTTCGAGCTGCAGCAGCGCAAGGCGGCGCTGGTGCGCGACGTGCTGGGGGAAGGTGGGTTCGGGCGCGCGCTGACGCGCGACGATCTGTCGTTTTTGCTCGAAGCGGAGTGAGCGTGGATCAGCCTGCTCTCGCACCATGGGGCGCGCGCCGAACGCGGGATGCCGGGCCGCGTCCGGCGTCCGCGGTATCGCGCGTGGGCCGAAGTCCCGTTGGTGCTCTCTACAGTCTCGCCAACGTGATGGGCAGCCCATCGGTCGGCTTCGCGATTGGCGCTTGCTGCTCCGGAAGGACGTAGCCGGCCGGGAGGCTCCAGCGGTAGCGGCGCACGAGCGCAAACAGGATCGCCTTGATCTGGAGCTCGGCGAAGCGGTACCCGATGCACATGTGCGCACCGCCGCCGAACGGCACGAAGAGATACGTGTGCCGCTCGTGCTCGGCGCGCCCCGGCGCGAAACGCTCGGGATCGAAGTGGGCGGGATCCGTCCACCAGTCGTCTTGGTAGTGACTGTGAAGCGGGTAGATGACGACCATCGCCCCCTCCGGAATGCGGAAGCCGCCGAACTCGATCTCGCAGGTCGCGACGCGAGGAATGGTCGAGAGCGGCGGATGGAGCCGCAGCGTCTCCTTGACCACCAGGTCGACGACCGGCAAGCGCCCCAGCTCGTCGAACCCCGGCGCCTCGACGCCCGCGCCGTGGCACTCCTCGCGGACCCGCTCCTGCCACTCGGGATGCCGCGCCAGCTCGTACATCAGCGATGAGAGCGTGCTGGTGGTGGTGTCGTGGGCCGCCATCATCAGGAAAATCAGGTGGTCGACAATCTCCGCGTCGGCGTAGCGCTCCCCCTCTTCGCTCTCGGCGCGGGCGAGGCGGCTGAACATGTCGGACGCCCCGCTCGTCCTTCGGGCCGGGATCATCCCGCCGAAGAGATCCATCATGAACTCGCGGCCACGGAGGCCGCGGTCGAACTCCAGGCCGGGGATGCGGAGCCGCACCACTGACATCGACGCGGCGACCGTCGCCTCGAACGCTGCGTTGAGGCGCCCGGCCTCGTCGCCGAGGGCGACGCCAAGGAAGATCGAGCAGGCGAGGTCGAGGGTAAGCGCCTTGAAGGCCGGGAACGCCAGGAACCCGGCCCCCACCCGATCCCAGTCGTCGACCACCGCCGCGATGTGCGGCGTCATCCGCGCGACGTATTCGCGCAGCGCCGCGTGATGGAAGGCCACCTGCATGATGCGACGGCTCTTGCGGTGATCGGCGCCGTCGCGGAGCAGGAGCCCGTTCGGGAAGATGCGCCCCATGATGAAGCCCCAGGCGCGCTTGGCGGAAAGCTGCTGCTCCTGGTCGAGCAGCACGAAGCGGTTCGCGTCGGGCCCGAAGAGCGAGACCACCGGCGGCCCGAGCTTGTTGCCCTGGAGCACAACCGGCCCGTAGCGCTGCGAGAACCCGCGCAGCAGCGTGAGGGTTCGATGGCGAAACTGGAGGGCCATCTGCAGTGACTCGAGCCACGTCGCGCTTGGAATCACCGGAGAATCCGCCATGCTGCCTGGCGACGAGTACCCGAGACCCTCCGGCGCTACAACACCGCGAGGCGGGAATCCCCTCGCTCCTGCGCCAGGGGCAGGGACACCGGCGTAAGTCGTCGACGAACTCGCCGGCCGCGACGCCGCGGCGGAAGATGTCCGCAAAGAGCGCCCACACCACCGCGGCGACGAGGACGTCCATACGGCCCGAGGCGGTGGGTCCGTCTGCGACCATGGCCCCACGCACCGCTGGCGTGCTTGGGCGGACGTCGTCGAACCCGTTCACGCGCACGTGGAACTGTGCGGCGTCCTGCGCCCCAAAATGCGGCATGCGGGCATTTTACGCGGCACAATGCCCTCATGATCACGCGACGCCTGACCGCGGCCCTGGCTCGGTCCCCGAAGAGCATCTGCTCCTCGGCCTGCTTCGAGGTCCTGGAGGACACGCTGATCGTCCGCCGCGCAGACCCCTTCGCGCGCACCCCGAAGCACCGCCTCGTCCAGCATCCCAAATTCTACTTCTCCGATGTCGGCGTCCGGAACGGGCTCCTCGGCAGCTTCGACGTCTCGGCTGATCACACGGGACGCTCTTCGAGCAGCTCGTCTTCTTCCAGGTCGCGGCGAGTGCTGCCGCCGCCGACGTCGACGTCCGCATCGCCTCCTACCGCACCGAGCACGGCGCGGAGGTCGACCTGATCGTCGAACGGGGATCGGACGTGTGGGCAATCGAGCTGAAGGCCGGACGAACCGTCAGCCCGCGCGATCTGCGCGGTCTGCGTTCGTTCGGCGAGGTGTACGATCGCCGGCATGCGGCGGCCGTGTGGTGCCTGGGAGAGGAGCGGCGTCGGATCGAGGGGGTGGATGTGCTGCCGTGGCAGGAGGGGCTGCGAGCGATGGGCTGGTGATCCCGCTCGGTAGCTCGCTCACGCATCACCCCCCTCGCACGTGGGTATCCGATGCGCCACGCACTACGACTTGCCCTGGGTCCTGTGCGCCCTCGGCGCCATGACGTGCGCGCAGCATCACCGCCGCTCGGGTCGGAATCGTCGTCGGGTACGCGCAGCACCACGCTTACACGATCCGCAACGTCCCGGGAGCGCGACACCGCCGTCTCACGATCCGAAACGAGCGTCCGCCGCGGGCCGTTCGGGCTCGGACCACCCAACCGAGCGGCACGCTGCTACGAGCGGCGCTGCGCCGCCCGCCGGCGGGCTCCTGCCGCCGCGGCCTCAAACGTCCGCGCGGAGCTGATCCAGGACCGCCCGCGGCGCCCGCACGCGAAGGCGCGTGCCGTCGGCCTCGTGCACCTCTTCGAGCACGCGCGTGCTCTCGTGGATCTCGTGCACCCGGCGCGCCATGCGGTAGCTGACGAACAGCTCCTCCTCGACCATGTCGCGCTCGAAGAACTCGACGATGCGGCCGTGCAGCGCCCGCACGTCGTCGGGGCGGCGGGCCGACAGCAGGACGGCGTCCGGCATCTCGGCGATGAGCGCGGCGGCCGCCGCCTCGTCGAGCCGATCGGCCTTGTTGAGCACGATCAGCGTCGGACGCGCACCGGCGTCGACCTCGGCGAGCACGTCGCGCGTCACCTGGAGCTGCGAGCGCCATGCCGGATCCGACGCGTCGACGACGTGCAGCAGGAGCGCGGCGTCGCGCGCCTCGGCCAGCGTGGATCGGAACGACGCCACCAGGTCGTGCGGCAGCTTCTTGATGAAGCCGACGGTGTCGGAGACGAGCAACCGCGGCCGTGTCTCGGGCTGAAGCATCCGCACGGTGGTATCGAGCGTCGCGAACAGCTGGTCCCGCACCAGCACCTCGCTGCCGGTGAGCGCGCGCATGAGCGACGACTTGCCGGCGTTGGTGTACCCGACCAGCGCGACGAGGTCGTGGCGATGGCGGCGGGCACGGCGCGTCTCGGCCTCGCGCTGCACGCGCGTCAGCTCGACGCGCAACTCGGCGATGCGGTCCCGCACCCGACGTCGATCCAGCTCGAGCGCCGTCTCACCGGCGCCCTTGCCACCGATGCCCCCGCGCTGGCGATCGCCGCCCGCGTTCGCGCCGCGGAGCCGGGGCGCGAGATAGCTGAGACGCGCGATCTCCACCTGCAGCTTCGCCTCCGGCGTTCGCGCGTGCCGCTGGAAGATACTCAGGATGACTGACGAGCGGTCGAGCACCTCGGCGCCGGTGGCGGCCTCGAGGTTCCGGAGCTGCGACGGCGTCAGGTCGTGGTCGAAGAGGACGACGGTGGCGCGCTCGCCCACGGCAACCGGGTCGTCGCCCGCGACGTCGAGCTCATCCTCCTCGTCGGCCGGCTTCGCCCCCTTCTGTCGGAGCGACGCGCCCGACGGCACGACACCGCTGCCGCCGGTGAGCTGCGCCAGCGCGCGCAGCTTGCCGGCACCGAGTACCGTCGCGCTGCCGGTGCCGCTACGCCGCTGCGTGAGCCGCGCGACCGGACGGAGGCCGAGCGTCCTGGCGAGACGCCCGAGCTCGTCGAGCGACGCCGCGAGCTCCGCGTCGCTGACATCGGGCAGCTGGACGCCCACCAGCACGGCAGTAGCGGCAGGATCGGCAACGGGACGGGAATCGGACATGACCACCCAGTATGGCGAAGGCCGCCCCGTCGCGCGACCGGCGCGGCTTGCCTAGCTTACCTCCGCGCCGTCATCTCGCCGCTGCTCGCGGCATAGCCGTCCGGCGTGGGGCCGCTCGTGGGGCCGAAGACGCCCGCGATGAGCGACAGGTCAGTCCACTCCCGACTCCATGCCCACGATCAGATCGAGCAGCCCGTCGGCCTCCCATGCACGGTTGCGCACCGCCGCGCCCAGCTTCAGCAGCACTCCGACGCGCTCCAGCTCCGCGATGGCGTTGGTGACGGCCGGCTTGGTGCGGCCGGTGGCGGCGACCGCGACCGGCACCGTCACGACCGGATGCGCCGGCAGCACGTCGATGACGGACCACGCCGCGGCATCGGAGCGCGGGCCCGATCGCTCGCGCAGCGTCTGCCGCCACCGCTCCTGCAGCGCCGCGACGCGCGCCGCGTAGCGAACCGCGAGTCCCGCCGCCCGCGTGCTCGCGACCGCGAACACCGTCAGCCACTCGGAGACCCGGTCATCCCTGAATTGCGTGAGCCCACGAACGTAGGCATCGCGGTCGCGCGCCAGCATGACGCTGATGGGCGGCACGAACATGGGGGCCAGCGCCCGCCGCCGGAGAATGATCTGCACGAGCGCACGCCCCGTGCGCCCGTTGCCGTCCTCGAATGGATGGATGGTCTCGAACTGCGCGTGCGCGATCGCCGCGTGCGCGAGTGGCGACAAGGACTCGTCCGCAGAGAATTCGCACAGGTCGGTCAGCAGCGCGGGCACCTCCTCGGGCGGCGGCGGGACGAAATCGGCTCCACACGGATTGTAGTCGTTCCCTCCGATCCAGTTCTGCGCCGTGCGCACGCGACCGGCGATATGCGCATTGGGAGCCCTGGCCAGCAGGGCCCGATGGACGTCGGCGAGGTCGGCCACCGTGATCGCCTCGGCCGACGACGCACGCTCGATGGCGAGCTGCATCGCATCGACGTTGGCGAGAATCTCACCGGCGAGAGCGCCGACGTGGCTCCCCGTCTCCTGCCGTACCTCCGCGCGTGCCAGCGTGCGTGCATCGACCTGCATCCCCTCCACCTTGGACGAGGCGATGGATTCGGTACGAAGCAGGAGCCGCGCCAACGGCCCCAGCTCGGGACCAGCCCTGCGGTTGAGGTCGGCGATCGCCTGCTCCGCATCCGACACAATACCCGCGATGTCGCCTGGCAGGGCGAGCGTGAGCTCGTGCAGGGGCGCAGGCACGAACGCGTCGTAGTGGCAGGCTCGACGATGGCGGGCGGGAGCGTACTGACTCGGATCCGCGGCCCAGACGCGCCGAAGGAGGCGTCCCCTCACCGATCCCGTTCCTTTCCTGGCGACATGAGCTTGGTAAAGGTTAGTGGATATCCTTTACTAAGGCCACACTCCAGCCAAGGGATATTCGTCCTCCGGCTGCCGACGCCAGCGCTCGTGCCCCCCACTCCGCCGGCGTCCGCCCGCCCTCGGGGCGCCTCCGGACACTCTCCCCTTGGACCGGCAAGCGCCCAACGTGCGCGGCGCATCAACCCGAGGCGATGCCTTGTGGCGTACTACGCTGGGGCACCAGACGAGAGGGACCTCGGGGTGCATCGGACGTGCGGGACGGGGTGATTGACGCGAGATCACGCGCGCAGGCATCGTGAACCGATGACGGGCTCGTGGATGGCGTTCGCGGCTCTGATCGCCATGACGCTCGTGAGTCCGGCCCCCTCGCTCGCGACCCCCACGGCGAAGGCGAGGGTCGCCTGCCGGGAGCGGTGCGCCGCCACGATAGCGGACTGCGTCGCGTCGGCCATGAGCGCCAGGCCGGCGCGCGCCGAGAAGCGCGTCGCGCGTCGCTGCCGGCGTCAGGCGCTTCGATCATGCCTCCGCGGCAAGCCCGATGCCTGCCCGCTCGCCACGACCACCTCGACGACGCTGCCCAATGCGTGTCCGGGGTACAAGCCGCTGCTCCTCGGGCGCGTCTGGCAAGGGCCCTCCGCCAGCTGCGAGTTCGCGTGCTATATGTCCTCCCCGATCCCGGTGATCCAGCGTCCGTGCGAGCTGTACGAAAACAGCTACGCGAGCGGCATCCGCTTCGCCGTGCGCGACGAGACTTGCGGCAGGTTCTCTACGAGCGAACCGTGGGACGGAATGGGACAGCTCGATACCGGGCAGGTGACCCGGCCGGTCCCCGAGCCCGCTCCGTTCAGCGCAAGCCCAGCCTCCTACGGGTTCCCTAAACCGTTCCTGACCGGCGTTCTCGAGAACGGCGTCCTGCTCGACGTCGAGATGTGGATCCCGGGGACCACCCTCGGGTGCGGGATAACCACGCGCTTCGCACCGCTGGTCCAGGTTCCGGCCGAACCCTAGTCGAAGGCGCGGGTCGACGACCCGCACCGCGGGACGTCCCGCCGCATCGCTGGCGAGCCTACGCATGAACGGGACGACCGGACGCGGTCGATGCTGAGGCAGCTCCACGTCATCGACACGGCTCGGCCAGCACCACCTGCAGCGGCCCCGGGACGGCCGGGTGGCGCTCGCGCGGCTCGCGCATCGGACTTCGCGAAAGGGCCGGGGCTGTCTACTTGCTCAGGACGTCGAAGTCGAAGCAGTCCGTCACGGAATAGGCGCTGCCGTCGGCCGCGAACTGCGGAATTGCGCACGTCACATAGCCGGGGGCCAACTGGTACAGCGCACCCGCGCGCGCGCGTTGTGCCGCTTCCTTGCAGACGCACAGCGATTTCGGGTTGAACGGCAGCGCGACGTCCATGACGTAGGACCTGAGCTTGCCCTCGAATCGGCTCAGGTCGGACGCTCCTGCCACGCCAGCCGTGAGCGCGAGCGCTACTGCGATTGCACGGGAGAACATCGTACCCTCCTCACCCGACTGCGGCGGGTGCGTCGTACGGTGTCGACGCGACACCGCGATGCTCATGAAGACGCAACGAAGCCCGACGCCCATTGCAGACGCCGTCGTCGATGTGGCGGTCGAAGATGCGTCAGGGGCCCCGGGCGCCGCTGCCGACGATCCGGGGCCGACCCTGTCGAACGCATCGTGCGGACCCTGACGGCGCCGCTGACGGTCGAGCGCCGGCACCCGCCAGCGGCCCACTGGCTCTCGACGAACCCCGACGATCAGCGCGGCTGCCCGGCGCCCACCCGCTAGCGCAGAGCTACTGACAGCCGAACTTCTGGACGCGGGTGTGCCTTGGTGCTGCGGCGCCTACGGTCGAGTGGCGGGGGATGGTGCGCGTGAACCCGTTGCCAGGCGAAACCAGCGCTCGGTGGCATCGTCGGCGGGGAAGAACGTTTCGAGCGTGAGGTCCTGTGCGGTGACGTCGAGCGGCGTTCCGATGCTCGTGAGCAGCGTGAAGAGCCGTAGTTCGGCGTCGCCACGACGGAGGTGGAGCATGGCGACGGGCGGCCCGCCGGTGGGCACGCCCCGGATCAGTCGCGCCACCTCCGGGTAGGCACGAATCTCCTCGAGCAGCGCGCGGCGCTCCTCGTCCGCGGGATGCGCGTGATGCGCGCGCTCGACGCGTCCGAGCACGATCGCGACCAATTCGCTCCAGTTCACGACGTGGGGCCGGAGTCCCTCGGGGTGGAGCGAGGCGCGCACGAGGTTGCTCGCGACCGACACGGGCACCTCGCTCGGGTCGAGGAAGGTCCCGAGCAGTCGCCGGGCCCCATCGTTCACGCGCAGTACGTTCCAGCAGCGGTCGATGAGCACGGCGCCGTAGGGCTCCTGCTGCGCGAGGAGGAACTCTACCGCCCGGTTCACCGGTGCCATGGCGACGCCATCGAGCGGCGTCGCGAGATAGACGGATGCGAACCCGGCGCTGACGAGCAATGCGTTGCGCTCGCGCAGCTCGAGACCGAGCACGCTCGCGAGCAGGAGCACCATCTCACGGCTCGGCCGCGCCTTCCCCGTCTCGAGGCAGCTCAGGTGACGGGGTGAGACGTCTGCTTCGAGGGCAAGCATCTCCTGGCTCCAGCGGTGGCGGATCCGGTGCGCACGCAGCAGATGCGGAAAGCCTTCGATCACGTCCTCAACGTACCACCGCGCACGTCAGGGCGCCCATGACCTGTGAGGTCATGGACCTCGGTCGAGCGATGCTCCATGGACCTTCCACCGGGGAGAAGAGGTGGAACCGTGACGCACTCGACCCACAGGCGCTGGCTGAAGATCACCGCAGTCGTCATCGGCTCGTTCGGACCAGTGTTCTTCCTCGGCACGATGGCGCCGACGCTGGAGCCCGCGCGCCTGACGCTCGACCTCCTGAGCTGGCCGATCGATGGCGTGACGACATACACGCACCCTGACACGCGCTTTCTCTCGGCGTTGACCGGCGGGTTTCTCTTCGGTTGGGGCGTGACCGTGTGGTGCCTGTCCGCGTGGGTGTACGACGGTGCACCGGAGGCCGTCCGACGCACGGTGCTGGCCGGGCTGTGCGCCTGGTTCTGTGTGGACAGCGCGGGGTCGATCGCGTCCGGCAACGCGTCGAACGTGATCTTCAACGCGTTCGTGTTGGCCCTCGCCGCCGGTCCGCTGTGGATTCCTGCCCGCGACGCAACGGGCGCCCAGGTCGATTCGACACACCAGAAGGAGCTTCGATCATGACCGTCTTTCGCGTCTTCCTCCTCGTCATCTTCCTTGGCGTCGCCGGCTACACCGGCGTCGTCATCTCCAACCACGGGATGGGACTCCTGCCGATCTTCTTCGGCGACATGGCGCAGTTCACCTGGCCGGGGCAGTTCAACCTCGACTTCATGTGCATGCTCGCGCTGTCCGGGCTCTGGGTGACCTACCGGCATCGGTTTCGCCCCGCGGGCATCCTGCTCGGGCTGTGCGCGTTCTTCGGCGGCGCGCCCTTCCTGAGCGTCTATCTCCTCGTCGCGTCGTTTCGGGCGAAGGGTGACGTCACGTCGCTCCTCGTCGGCGAGAATCGGGAGCCACACTGAGCGCGGCGATCAGCGCGCACGCGCTTCCTCTGCCGTGGAACGTTTTGCTAGCCTCGGCGGGCGATGGGCTCGAGGGTGACCGTACCGCCCGGCGATCCGGCCGCGGCCTACGCGAGCCTCCGGCCACGACTCTTCGGGATCGCCTACCGGATGCTCGGCAGCGTGGCCGACGCCGAGGACGTGCTGCAGGAGGCCTGGCTCCGCTGGCAGGGAACGAATCATGCGGAGGTGATCGACGCGGCGGCGTTCCTGGTGACGATCACGACCCGGCTCGCGCTCAACGTCGTACAGTCCGCGCGGGCGCGTCGCGAGACCTACGTCGGCCAGTGGCTTCCCGAGCCGGTCGACACCGCCGCCGATCCGGCGCTGGGAGCCGAGCGCGGCGAGGCGCTCGAGGTGGCCGTGCTGCTGCTGCTCGAGAAGCTGCCGCCGGCCGAGCGGGCCGCGTACGTCCTCAGCCAGGCCTTCGACTACTCGCACGCGCAGATCGCGGAGATCCTGTCGGTGAGCGAGGTCAACGCGCGACAGCTCGCGAGCCGCGCGCGCAAGCACCTCGCTGCCGAACGGCGCGAGCCCGTCCCGGTCGCCGAGCAGCGCCGGCTCCTGGGCGCGTTCCTGACCGCCGCGCGCGCGAACGATCTGGAGGCGCTGAAGCGCCTGTTCGCGTCGGACGTCGTCAGCTACTCGGACGGCGGCGGAGCGGTCCGCGCCGCCGGCAAGCCCATCGTCGGCCCCGACCGCGTGGCGCACTTCTTCGTGGCGGTCGGACGCTGGTTCTGGGCGGACGCCACGGTCGAGCCGATAGAGGCGAACGGCCAGGGCGCCTTCCTGGTCGAGCACGAGGGCGCGCCGTACGGCGTGCTCACCATCGGCGCGGCGCGGGACGGGATCGATCGCATCTTCTGGGTCATGAATCCCGCCAAGCTCGCCAGCGTTCTCGCAGGCCGCAAGACTCGCGCGGTGCGTTGACGCCTTTCAGCGCGGGGGCCATGGCACCTCGCGCGTCGTGAGCGCTGGGCGACGCAGTGGGAGGGCAACGAGACGGCCGGGTTGCCGGGGATCGGCACGCTGCTGCGCCGGCTCGCGGCGCGCCGGGCGGTCCATGGGCCCGGGCAGGCGACGTCGTCCTCGCAAGCGACCAGATCGCGTTGCGTTGTGCGCGCGCGCCGCGGTATGCGTCCTCGCCGAGAGCGGCGATGGGCGACGACGGGCACGGTGAATCGATCGCACGGCTCCGTGAGGAGCGCGACGTCTACAGGCGCGAACGGGACCTCTTCCGGCGTCTGATCGACCTCGGCGGCCAGACCGCGCTCGAGCCCCTGTTGCGGGATGCGCTCGCCATCATCGTGGACGTGGTCAAGGCCCGACAGGGCTACCTCGAGGTGCAGGGGGACGACGGCGCGCCGCCGTGGTCGATCGCGCACGGCTTCTCGCTGGAAGCCGTCGAGGAAGTGCGTGCCACGATCTCCCGCGGCATCATCGCCATGGCGATCGCCGACGGACGGACCATCGTCACGTCGTCTGCGCTGCTCGACGAGCGCTTCAGCAGCCGACAGAGCGTCCAGGACGCACAGATCGAGGCGGTCCTGTGCGCCCCGATCGGCGACGAGTCGCCGCGCGGTGTCCTCTACCTGCAGGGGCGGGAGATGCCGGGGCCGTTCTCGGCGGTCGATCAGGAGCACGCCGAGACGTTCGCCCGCCACCTCGCCCGCTGCGCCGATCGGGTCCTGGACGAGCGCCGCGACCGGTCGGCCAGCGATCCGTTCGTGCGGCTTCGCGAGACGCTGCGCCTCGACGGCGTCATCGGACGGAGCGCCGCGCTCGCGTCGGTGTTGCAGCAGGCGGCCCTGCTCGCGCCACTCGACGTGACCGTGTTGCTCACCGGCGATTCGGGGACCGGCAAGACGCAGCTCGCGCGGGTGATCCACGACAGCGGGCCGCGGGCGCGACAGGCGTTCGTGGAGGTCAATTGCGCTGCGCTACCCGAGGCGCTGATCGAGAGCGAGCTGTTCGGCGCCCTGCCGGGTGCGCATTCGACGGCCACGCGCCGGATGGAGGGTCGGGTCGCGGCGGCGGAACGGGGCACGTTGTTCCTCGACGAGGTGGGCGAGCTGTCGCCGGCCGCCCAGGCCAAGCTGCTCCAGCTCCTGCAGTCGAAGCAGTACTATCCGCTGGGCTCCCCGAAGCCGTTGCAGGCCGACGTCCGCGTGATCGCGGCCACCAATACGGACCTCGCGGCCGCGGTCTCGGCGCATCGGTTCCGCGAAGACCTGTTCTACCGGCTCCAGGTGATGCCGATCCGCGTCCCGTCGCTCGCCGAACGTCCGGAGGACGTACGCGACCTCGCGACGACCTTCTGCACCGAGGCGGCGCGCCGGCACGGCCTGGGGCAGCTCCGCCTCTCCGACGGTCTCGTGCGTGCGGTGCAGGCGGCGGAATGGCCCGGGAACGTCCGCCAGCTCGAGAACGCGATCGAGGCCGCGGTGATCCGCGCCGCCGGCGAGGGCGTCGTCGAGGTCCAGCGTCGCCACGCATTCCCCCCGACGACGGGACGGGGCACGCAGGCCGCCGCGACGCAGACGTTCCAGGAGGCGACGCGCGCCTTCCACGGACGGCTTCTGCGCGAGGTACTCGACGACACCGACTGGAACGTGGTCGAGGCGGCTCGGCGTCTCGATCTCGGGAAGTCGCACGTCTACAACCTGATCCGGACGCTCGGCATCGCGCGCGACAAGGACTGACGCGTCGTCCGCCGGTAGGCGCCCTGTTCCACGATCGTGGACGATGCGGGGCGATCGCCGCCGAGTCATCGTCGCATTCACCTGGCACCTGCCTTGCTGACGAGAGCGTGCCTCCGTCGTCGCTCAGATACCTCTCACCGGAAGACGACCAGCTCCTCGGCGATCTCGGGACGCGGCTGGTCTACAGTCCAGGCGACGTCATCGTTCGGGAGGGCGTCGCGACGGGAGCGCTCTACGTGCTGCGGCGGGGCCGGGTCCGGCTCGAGCGCCGCGACGACGCCGAGCGGGACGCCTTCGGCTGGCTGACGGCGGTCGACTTCGTCGGCGGGGGGGCACTGTTCGGTGCGCCGATCGCACCGTTCTCGGTGGTCGCGGAATCCGAGGTGCACGCCGACATGGTCGACGCGTGCGTGCTCGGGGAAGTCGTCGCGACGCGATACGGCTTCGCCGCTCGCCTGTACCGGTCGGTGGCGGCCACGCTGTACGAACGGCTCGTGCGCGTCACGTCCAACCGCGCCCTCGGGCGATGAGACTGTTGCGACGAAACCCTCGCGATAGACGACGATCGGCCGCTGCGCGCGATCCAGGGGGTCCGGCATCGGGTCGCCAGCATCGGACGTCGTCGACGAGATGCTGAGCGGTCAGCTCGACCGCGAAGCGGTCGGGCATGCCGCGCGCGACATCATCGGGAACGTGGTCCAGGGTCTCGGGGCGACCGTCCGCATGACGTTCCTCCGGCGGTTCCGCGATCCCCGGCGCACCCAGGTGGCGGACGTGCAGGAAGTGGTCGAAGCGAAGGCCCTGGCCACCAAGCCCTCCGTGCTGCCGCCGGGCACGTTCAGCAATCGCCTGCGCCCGGAGTACGAGGTGACCGTCTTCCAGATCGGGTGGCGGCTTGGAGGGAGGTGCTCGGCGTCGCGGAGCGAGGACGTCCGTGACCGCGTAGGTCGTCACCGCCCGCGCCGAGCCGATCCACCATCGTGGAGTCCGTGCGAAATGCTGGAGTCCCGCGGCGCACCAGTCGCGACCGAATCCACGTAGCGCCGTCGTATCTCGGACGCAGCGGCCCATTCGCCGCTGGCATCCGCCTTGCTGTTGGCGAGCATCTCGACACATCGGGGGATGCATCGTGAAAGCATGGATGATAGCGGCCACACTAGTTCCCGGCAGCAGGTTGGTCGCAGCGGCCCGGGGGAACTCGGTGGAGGCCCCCTGTCCGCCAGAACGCTCGCCGTCCGGTGCGTTCGTCGACTGAGCCACACCGACGACGCACGCGCCGCTCGTGTGGCGGCGCGCGCGTCCCAACCCGGCCCGGCGGGCCGGCCATGCAGGAGGGAACAATGCGATCGGGAATCGTTTGGCTGATGACCGCGGCAATCGGGCTCGGAGCGCTCTGGGCGCCGAGCACGAGCGCTGCGACCGTACTCTGCAAGACCAAGAAGGGCGGCCTGGTGATCCGGGAGTCCTGCAAGAAGAAGGACGTCCAGGTCGGCGCCGAGATCCTCGGCGACCTCGGCCTCTCGGGACCGCCCGGACCGGCCGGTCCCGCCGGCCCCGTGGGTCCGTCGGGCGGGGGCCTCTCCGTCGTCGACTCGATCGGCCAGGACGTCGGCATCGTGTACGCGATCGGCACCGGCTACTACGGCGGGACCTACACGAACGTCATGAAGGAGCTGACGCCTCCGGGCGGCAGCGCCGAGTTCTTCGGGTTCGGCGTGAACCCGTCCGGCTTCGTCACCTACACCGACTACTACGGTTACGGGCTGTACCAGGCGTCGGACTGTACGGGGCCGAAGTTCCAGTACATCGACTGCGAGTACGGCGAGTGCGACGGCGCTGCGCCGATGTTCACGAGCCTGTCGATCACCGACGACCTGCAGGCCTCGTTCTCGCGCTCCGCGGAGCGCATCCACGGCAACTTCTGGAGCAGCTCGACGTTCAGCGGGTCCACCGCCGAGCAGGTCACGTCGAACTGCACCGGACGCGGCGGCGTCATCCAGGGCGCCATCGCTGCGTGCGAGAAGGATCCCGCGTCGTTCTGCGGGCAGTGCTGCGCGTCGAGCGAGGACATCGACGCGGCACCGTTGCACACGATGGACCTGACTCCGCTCGGCCTCGTCCCGCCGTTCAGGCTGCATCGCTGACCCCACCCCGTGGACGGCGCCTCGGTGCGTACGAGGCGCCGTCCCGTGACCCCCGCACCCACTCGAACCGCGAAGGAGCCCCCGATGCGACCGATCTCTCCTCGAAGGACCCACCTGGCCGTCGTGACCCTGCTTGCCGTCCTGCTCGCGGCACACGCCGTGCGGGCCGACGGGGCGCCGAACGTCCTGCTCGTCACGCTCGACACGACCCGTGCCGATCACCTCGGATGCTACGGGGCGAGCGGGGCGCTCACGCCGGCGCTCGACGGCCTGGCCGCACGCGGAACGCTCTTCGAGCAGGCCTACACACCGAGCCCGATGACGCTGCCGGCGCACGCGACGATCATGACCGGCCTCGAGCCGCCGGAGCACGGCCTGCGAGTCAACGGTCGGAGCGTGCTCGCACCGGGCATCCCGACCCTCGCCGAGATCCTCGCCGCGCGCGGCTATCGCACGGGCGCCTTCGTCGCGGCGTTCGTGTTGAACCGTCGCTTCGGGCTCGATCGCGGCTTCGCGACCTACGACGACGACCTCACTGGCGCCCGTAAGCAGACGGTCGACGAGCAACTGTCGGTGTACCGGCCGGGTGACCGCGTCGTCGACGCGGCGCTCGGATGGCTCGATCATGCGGCCGACCCGGGCGCGCCGTTCTTCGCGTGGGTGCATCTCTACGACCCGCACTATCCGAACTACTCGAACGACGACCTCGACGGCACGCGCTTCGCCGGGGTGGCGTCGTACGACGCCGAGGTCGCGTTCATGGACCGGCAGGTGGGGCGGCTGCTGGACTTCCTCGATCGGCGCGGGCTGCGCGACGACACGCTCGTCATCGCGATCGCCGATCACGGCGAAGGGCTCGGCAACCACGGCGAGCAGGAGCACGGGTACCTGCTCAACGAGGAGGTCCTCCGCGTCCCCTTCATCGTTTCGCTGCCGAAGATCGTGCGCGCGGGCCATCGCGTCGGCGCCGTCGTCTCGTCCGTCGACGTCCTGCCGACGACGCTCGACCTGCTCGGCATCGCGCACGCGTCGGACGGACGGGGTCGCAGCCTCCGCGCTGGGCTCGCGGGCGAGGCGATCCCGTCGATTCCGAGCTACGCCGAGACCGATCTGCCGTTCACGGTCTTCGGATGGAGCCCGCTGCGCAGTCTCACCACCGAGCGGTGGAAGTTCGTGCGTACGTCGCGTCCCGAGCTGTACGATCGCCTCGCGGATCGGGCGGAGCGAACGAACCTCGAGCCCGACCAACCCCGCACGGCGGAGGCGCTCGCGCAGGAGCTGACGTCGCTGGAGGGAGGGCTCCGGAATACGGCGCCGGCGCTCGATGCAGCGGTCGACGAGGACGCGCGTCGGCGACTCGAGGCGCTCGGCTACATCGACGGTGCGAGCGCGTCCGCCGCGAGCACGGGTGGCGAGCGGCTCCGCGACGTCAAGGACATGCTGGCCGTGAAGCGGATGGGCGCCGAGCTGGCCACCGGGCTCGCCACCGGTCGGCTCGACATGGCGCAGGCGATCGGAATCGGCCGCGAGCTCGTGCGCCGTAGCCCCGAGTCGGCGACGTTCCACGCGCGGCTCGGCGCATTGCTCGTGAAGACGGGGCAGCTCGACGCCGCCGCCCCGGAGCTCGCGGAGGCGGTGCGCCTGCAGCCGGACCACGCCGAGGCGCGCAGCAACCTCGGTCACGTCCTCGTGCGCCAGGGCAAGTTCGCCGACGCGGTCGTGCAGCTCACCGAAGCCACCCGTCTGCGTCCCGAGCTCGCGGAGGCGCAGCTCGGGCTGGGCCTCGCCGAGAACGGCCGCGGCAACCAGGCCGAGGCGCTCGTCGCCTTCGAGCGCGCCGTGGCACTCGACCCCGCGTCGGCGGACGCGCACCTGCATCTCGGCAACGCGCTCGCACGGCAGGACCGGCGGTTGTCGGCGGCGCGGGAGTATCGGGCGGCGCTCGCGGCACGCCCCGACTTCGCGCTCGCCCACCTCAGCCTGGCGACGCTGCTCGGCCGTGGAGACCTGCTGGACGAGGCCCTCACCCATGCTCGCGAAGCGACGCGGCTCGCCCCGGAGATCGCCGCCGCCCATGACCAGCTCGGTCGGCTGCTGGTCGAGAACGGCCAGACGGACGAGGCCATCGCCGCGTTCACGACGGCGGTGCGCCTCGCGCCGGAAACACCCGAGTTCCGCGACGACCTGGCGGCTGCGTACGCGGCGGCCGGTCGCTCCGACGACGCGTTGACCGCTGGCCGCGAAGCGCTCGCGAAGGCGCAGGCCGCCGGGCGCGACGGTCTGGTCCGCGACATCACCCGACGGCTCGCCTTCTACCAGCGTCGCGCGGAGGGCCGGACCCCGCGGGACCGGTCCCCGCGTTCCTGAAGACGACCGATCACCGGCGCCGCCGGCGCCCCAACCCCAAAGAAGGAGTTCGACGATGAGAGGCTTCGTGTATGCATTGCTCGCCTGTGCGGCCGTGGTGGCCGCGCACCTGCCGGTGACGTCATCCGTGGCGGTCGCCGACGCGGCACCCGGAAGTGTATCGGGCGCCATCCTCGAGCTGCCGACGGGAACGACCCCGGACGGTTGCCGCGACAACGTCCTGCCGGCGAACGACGACGGCTCCACCGGGGCGATCGCCCTGCCGTTCACGCCGAACTTCTTCGGCAGCACGTACGGATCACTCTACGTCAACAACAACGGCAACGTCACGTTCGACGGGCCGCTCAGCACGTTCACACCGTTCAACCTGCTCAGCACGACGCAGGTGATCATCGCCCCGTTCTTCGCCGACGTCGACACGCGCGGCTTCGGCTCGAGCGCCGTCACGTACGGCGCCACGACCTTCGGCGGTCGCACGGCCTTCTGCGTCGACTGGGTCGGCGTCGGCTACTACTCGGGCGGCACCGACAAGCTGAACGACGTCCAGCTCGTCCTGGTGGACCGTAGCGACGTGGGCGCCGGCGACTTCGACGTCATCATGAACTTCGGCAGCGTCCGATGGGAAGCCGGCTCGGCCAGCGGCGGCAGCGGCGGCCTCGGCGGCAACTCCGCGCGCGTCGGGTACTCGAACGGCATCAGCGTCGCCCTCGAGCTGCCGGGATCCGCGATCAACGGTGCGCTGCTCGACTCGAACGCGACGACTGGCCTGGTGCACGGCAGCCGCGACTCGGTCCAGCTCGGGCGCTACGTATTCCCGGTCCGCAACGGGTCCGCGCCGATCGGCGGTACGATCGGCGGCACCATCTACCGCAACGCCGCTCTACCCGAGAACGCCCTCCTCGGGGCTTTCGTCCAGGTGTGCGGGACGCAGGGTGCGTGCAACTTGTCGTCGACCAGCGCCACCGGGACGTACAGCGTCAGCGGACTCGCCCCCGACGTGTACACCGTGCGCGCGTTCCCGCCCGCGGGGACGAACCTGTCGACCGGGACGCTGGCCGGGATTGCGATCACCGGCGCGGAGACCGTGGCCGACGCGAATCTGGTGCTCGACGGGCCGACGCCACCGCCGGCCGGAACGACGATCACCAGCCGCTACGTCAACCCGGGCGGCATGCCCGTCGTCTACTGGAACGAACCGCTGGCGCTCACGACCAACGCGTGCGCCGGCGGCTCGGCCAGCTATGCTCTCACGCTGGCGAACGGCTCGGTGATCCGGAGCGGCGCGATGAGCGAGGGCCCGGCGGGTACGTACACCGCGATCCTCGCGGCGCTCTATCCCGACCACGGCGACGCCCGCGTCGACATCGACGTCGCTTGTCCGGACGGCAGCGTCACCGAGATCGCGTTCTCCATCTACATCGACCCGAGCGGGCTCGTGCGCACCGTGAGCGGCGACCCGATCGTGGGCGCGACCGTCACGCTCTTCCGATCGGACAGCGCGGCGGGTCCGTTCGACCAGGTGCCGGACGGCAGCGGGCTCATGTCGGTCGCCAACCGGACGAACCCCGACCTCACCGACGCGGTCGGCCACTTCGGATGGGACGTCGTCGCCGGCTTCTACAAGGTGCGAGCGCAGAAGGAGGGGTGCGCCTCGCCGACCGACCCGCTGCTGCCGTACGTGGAGACGGCGGTGCTGACGATCCCGCCTCCGGTGACGGACCTCGACCTGCGCCTCGACTGCAGCGGGGTCACGCCGACCACGTCGACGTCCTCGACGTCGACGACCGCCACCAGCACGACGACGACCACCTCGCTGCCGCCGTCGTGCTCCCTCGAGCCGACGTTCCCGTCGGTCATCTGTCGCATCGACGAGCTGATCGCCGACGTCTCGGGTGCCGGCATTTCTCCGTCGATGGCCCGGAACCTCGGCCGCACGCTCACGACCGCCCGGGTGAACGCCCTGATGGCCGAGCAGCTCGCGACTGGCGGGCGTCCGTCCACGGCGGCGACGCAACTCCGTCGGACCATCCGCCGGCTCGTCTCATTCGAGTTCCGCCTCCGCTCGCGTAGCGGTCGGCGGAGCATTGCCGAGGGCACGCGTATCGACCTCGGGGCCCGGTCCTCCGAGATCCGGAAGGATCTGACGATGCTGTCAGAGTCCCTGTAGCAGGGCTCGACGGCGACCCACGGGCCCCACGGCGCGTCCGCGCCGTGGGGCCCGCTCCCGTGTGCACGCGGGCCTCAGGTGAGGCGCGTCACGCCGTACATCGCGCGAGGAAGACCAGCGCGCCGGGCACCCGGTCCGGAATGTAGGAGAAATCTTCGGCGTCCCTGATGGCCTGAGCATCGCATGGAAACTCGCATCGCCATCGACGAGACGAACGTAGACCCAGGCCCCCCCGATTGATCCGTCGCCCATCCGATCCCACTCGGAGGACAGGTACTCGACGTTGCCGGTCGCGGCGACCTGCGTGGGTCTTCCAATGGCTTTCATCACGTCCGCCTCGGACATTCCGAGGACACGACCGACAGATCGGGACGCGTCAGGACATCCATCCGGCGAGTCCCAGCACCAACGCGATCCTCGCCTGCCTCACACTCCCTCGGTCCCCTCCTCCGGCTGCCGCCGCCAGCGCTCGTGCCACCACACCCACTCCGCCGGCGACCTGTGGATCGCCCGCCTCGATCGCCGCCGTGAAGCGCGCCGTCAGCTCGACGATCTGGCCGCGCCCGCCGCCCTCGACCGACACGCGATCGAACGTGACCAGCTCCGGCAACGCCTCCCCGACGTGCTTCAACGCCAGCTCCCGCGGCGTCCCGAGTGGCGTAGGTCACGTGATCTTCAAGGTGCCCGCAGCGCCCCCTTCTTCCCCTGCGGGGCCAGCTGCGGTTGCACCGCGGCGCACCGGCTCGTGCCGTCCGGATCGGTGAATCCCAACGTCAGCGCCACCGGACCCGCGCTGGGCGTGGCGAACTTCGCGGCCTTCGCCTTCACGGCGGCCAGCAGCGTCCCATTCTTCTTCCGCCGCACGACCAATCCATCGATGCCGGCGGCACTGCCGACGCCACCGGTTCGGTCGCGGAAGCGGTAGCTCTTGCCCTTCCTGCCCACCACGGCAGTCGCCGGGATACGGGCGCAGAAGTCGAATCCGCCGCCACGTCGATGGAGCTGCAGGATCGTGTCCTGGCGCGACGGATCGAGCACGGTGGCGCCGGGGTCGCGCAAGGTGAGCTTCAGCCGGGTGGTAGTGGTGCCGGGCTGCTTCTTCGACGGCTTCAAGCGGGCGCGGAGCAGGGTGAGCGACTCGCCGACGCAGCAGTCGGGGTCCTCCAGGTCGGTGAGGCCGTCGCCGTCGTCGTCCTGGCAGTTGGCGCACTGCTCGGCGTCGGCGGGGAGTGTGGTGGTCGACGTCGATGGGACCGAGGTCGTGGTCGACGAGGTCGCCGTACTGGACGACGTCGACGTGGTGACGACGGTGGACGTGGTGCTGGTCGAGGTCCCGATCGTGGTCGTCGTCGTGGTCGTCGTGACTGTGGTGGTGGTCGACGCCGCCCCGCACTCCGGTCCCGCGCCACTCTCGACCGGCGTGGTGTAGGTGACGACCGACGAGACGAACACCAGGCAGTCGGCACCGCCGTTGCTGACCCAGATGAGCTCGGATTCGCCGGCGTCCATCAGCGCCGTCACGTCCACCACGCGGGTGTCCCAGAAGTCCCCGTCGGAGCCGGAGAAGGTGCCGCCGGGCGCGGGTGGCACGAGGGTGCCGTTGATGCGCAGCGTTCCGTCGCTCAATGCAGCCTGGCCGTCGCCCACCAGCAGGTGGAGGCTGGCCGCGACCGGCGCCATCGGCAGCGTCGGTATCCGCATCACGGTGGTGAGCGTGCCGCCCACCTTGGTGCGATTGCCGTCGTAGATCACCACGGTGGTGTCGAAGTCGGCGGTGGGGTCGGCGTAGATCACCACCAACGACGCTCCCTGGCCGTCCGGCATATCGACACCGCTGCCGGGTCCGGCCGCGGAGAGCAGGTTCGCCAGCACGTAGCTCCCGTTCCCCGGGACCAGGGCCGTCACGTCGGCGCGGAAGCCGTGGTTGAGGCTGCCGTCCGGCATGCTGTCCCAGCAGGTGCCGCCGCTGGTACCGATGGCGGTGCCCTGCACCGGGACGCCGTCGAGCGTGACGGCGTCGTCCGCCGCCCCGTAGGTGTCCCAGTAGAGGTACGCGTACCGCACGCTGGCGCCGGCCGGGATGCCCGCCACGGCGAGCGTCCTCTGCGTGACCGGCACGTCGGGTCCGCTGGGGCCGCGACCGGCGAAGCCTGCGCCGACCGAGACCACCCCACCGCCGCGGAGGGTCTCGGTGAGGAAGCCCTGCATCGACTCGTTGGCGGTCGGATTGAACGGGCTCACGCCCGGCGGGACGGTGCTCTGGCTGCAGACGGGGGTGGTCATCGCCAGCATCGCGGCGGTCTGGACGAAGCAGGACGAGCCGCTGCTGCTCTGCACCCGCAAGGTGGTTTCGCCCGGATCGAGGGCCCGGTTCACCCCGTACACGTTGGTCTGCCAGCGGCTACTCGACGGGGACGAGAGCTCGTTGCTGCGCGTCGCCGTCTCCTCGCTGCCGTTGAAGCTGACGAGGGTTGGACGGTTGTCGGTGAGGGTCATGACGTGGGCCTTGGTCAGGTTCGGCGGCACCACGAAGTCGTCGAACAGGGTCTCGATTTCCTCGCTGGTGCGGGTGATCGATCCGTCCCAGAGGACGAAGGTGGTCTCGTCGGCCGCCGCCGGGTTCTCCCAGATGATGAGCAGGGTGACGCCGTTGGTGTCGGGCGTGGTGGTGCCGGCCGAGGAGGGGAGACCGGCGATGACGTAGGTGCCCGCCCCGGTCGTGACCAGGTCCGTGACGTCGGCCCGGTAGGCCGTCGGGACATGTGGGCCGCAGCCGACCGAGGTTCCCACCACCTCACCCGTGACCGGCACGCCGTTCACGGTGGCGGTTGCGTCGGTGCCCGAGGTGACGGCCCAGTAGAGAAACGCGTACTTGACGATGGCGCCGCCGGCCAGCGAATCGGGGGAGAGCGTCACCTCGGCGTCCGGCACGCCGTCCCGTCCCGACATGCCCGAGCTGGTCGCCGTCCAGCCACCGCCGCGCAGTGTGTCGGTTAGATAGAGGTCGAGCGAGCCATCGTTGGCCCGAGCGGTCATCGGCTCGAACGGGAGGAGGGCCAGGAAGAGGAGCACTCGCCGCATGGTGGGCGGGTATACGTTTGCGGGTGTGCGCGTCCAGCGAAATGCGACCGGAGACGGCCGACGCTGTGGCGAGCCATATGGGGCACGCCGTGGACGGAGGCGGGTGGATGCGCCGGGAACCCTAAGCGAGCCAGCGACCGGATCGCCGCCGCTCGGCCAGCACGGCCTGCAGCGACTCCGGGACGAGCGGGTGGCGCCGGCCCTGCAACGCCCCTGGGCCGGGGGGACGACGCACCTCGCCGCGGAAGTTCGCGTTTGTCGAAGACGCCCACTGTCGGGTCCACAGCGAGCATCGTCCGCCTCACACTTCCTCCGTCCCCTCTTCCGGCTGCCGCCGCCAGCGCTCGTGCCACCACACCCACTCCGCCGGCGACCTGCGGATCGCCGCCTCGATCGCCGCCGTGAACCGCGCCGTGAGCTCGACGATCTGCCCGCGCCCGCCGCCGTCGACCGACACGCGATCGAACGTGACCACATGTCCGCCCTCCGGTCGGCGCTGGATGAACACCGACACCACCGGCGCGTGGGTACGCAGCGCCAGCACCGCAGCGCCCGGCGGGGTGTGCGCCAGGCGTCCGAAGAACGGCACGAACACGCCGGCGCCGCGGCTGTCCTGGTCCATCAGGATGGCGACGATGTGCCCGGCACGCAGCGCCGCGCGCACCTGCGCCATGAAGTCGGGCGCGTCGCGCAGCAGGATGTTCATGCCCTTGTCGCCACGGAAGCGCGTGATGAGCTCGTTGAAGCGCTCGTCGTTCACGCGACGCGCCACCACCGACACCGGATAGCCGCGCGCCGCGATCGTCGCCGCCAGCAGCTCCCAGTTACCGACGTGCCCCGTCACCGCGAACGCGCCGCGGCCCTCCGCGAGCGCCGCCTCGAGCACGTCGAGCCCGTCGATGCGGACGTAGGACGGATCGTGCGCGAGCTTGCGCCACAGGCCGAGCTCCGTGAACGACTGGCCGGCGTGCTCGAACGTCGCCCGCACCAGCTGCGCGCGCGCCGTCGGGTTCAGCTCCGGCAACGCCTCGCCGACGTGCTTCAGCGCCAGCTCCCGCGGCGTCCCGAGGAGCCTGTGCGCGCCGCGTCCGAGGGCGCGGCCGAGCGCCAGCCCGGTGGGGACGGGCAGCATGCCGACGGCGCGTCCCATCAGATAGATGCCCTGCGCCAGCACCGCGTTGCGCGGCCCGCGCGTGGCGCGACGGAAGCGTTTCCAGAGCGACCGCTTGCGCGGCGGCGTCGGAGCTACGGGCACCCTGGTACTAGACCACGCCGGCGCGCAGCAGGTCGTGGAGGTGGATGACGCCGACCGGACGGCGCGTGCCGTCGCCCATCACCACCAGCGACGTGATGGAATGCCGCTCCATCACCGCTACCGCCTGCGCCGCCAGCGCGGCACCCGTGATCGTCTTCGGATTGCGCGACATGAGGTCGGCGGCGACGAGCGTGCGGATGTCGGCGGCGCGTTCGAGGCCGCGACGGAGATCGCCGTCGGTGACGATGCCGAGCAGCTCGCCGGCCGGATCGACCACCGCGGTGACGCCGAGCCGCTTGCCCGTGATCTCGGCGATGGTGTCGCGCAGCGACGCCCGCTCGCCGACGACGGGCACCTGATCGCCGCGATGCATGAGGTCCTCGACGCGCAGCAGCCGGCGGCCGAGCGAGCCCGCCGGATGCAGCAGCGCGAAGTCGTCGGTGGAGAAGCCGCGCTCCTCGAGCAGCGCCACCGCGAGCGCGTCGCCGAGCGCCATCGTCACGGTCGTGCTGGCCGTGGGCGCGAGGCCGAGCGGACACGCCTCCTCCGGCACGCTGACGTCGAGCGTGACGTCGGCGGCACGGCCGAGCGTCGAGGCCGCCTTGCCGGTGATCGCGACGATGGGCAGCGTGAGGCGGCGGGCCACCGGCAGGAGCCGCAGCACCTCCTCGCCCTCGCCGCTGTTCGACACCAGCACCAGCACGTCGCCGCGGGCCAGCATGCCGAGGTCGCCGTGGCTGCCTTCGCCCGCGTGCAGGAAGAACGACGGCGTCCCCGTGCTGGCGAACGTGGCCGCGATCTTCCGTCCGACGATGCCAGACTTGCCGATGCCGGCGACGACGACCTTGCCCTGGCACGCCGCCAGCAGATCGAGCGCGCGGTCGAACGAGGCGTCGAGCCGATCGCGGACCGCCGCCAGCGCCGCGGCCTCGACGTCGAGCACGCGCCGCGCGCGACGCAGCCGATCGGAGATCACGTGCGCACCACCCGGGCGATGGCGGCGAGCTGCGCGAGCAGCGCCGGCACGTCGTCGAGCCTGAGGCTGGTGGCACCGTCGGAGAGCGCGCGCGACGGATCCTCGTGCACCTCCATGAAGACGGCGTCGGCACCGGCCGCGACCGCGGCACGCGCGAGCGTGGGCACCATGGCGCGATCACCGCCCGACGCCGTGCCCTGCCCGCCCGGTCGCTGCACGCTGTGCGTGGCGTCGAAGACGACGGGACAGCCGGTGGCGGCGAGGATGGGCAGCGCGCGCATGTCGGCGACGAGGTTGTTGTAGCCGAAGGCGAAGCCGCGCTCGGTGACGAGGACGTTCGGGTTGCCCGTGGAGCGCGCCTTGGCTACGACCTGCGCCATCTCGTCGGGCGAGAGGAACTGGCCCTTCTTGATGTTCACCGGCTTCCCGGCGCCGGCGGCGGCGAGAATGAAGTCGGTCTGCCGGCAGAGGAACGCCGGCGTCTGCAGCACGTCGACCACCTCCGCCACCGCCGCGATCTGCGCCGTCTCGTGGACGTCGGTGAGCACCGGCAGCCCGAGCTCGCGCCGCACCTCGGCCAGGACGGCGAGCCCGGCGTCCATGCCGACACCCCGGAACGACGCCAGCGACGTCCGGTTGGCCTTGTCGAACGACGACTTGTAGACGAGCGGCAATCCGGCGTCGGCCGCCATGGCGCGGAGCCGCTCGGCGTGGCGCAGCGCCGCGTCGCGGGACTCGATCACGCACGGGCCGGCGATGAGCACCAGCGGCGCCCCGACGCCGACGGTGACCGGCCCGATCCGCGCCGTCCCCACTACCGCTTCACGATCTTGAGGCCACCCAGCAGCGGCGCCTCGCCGCGCGCGGCGCGATGCACCTGCGCCGCCTTGATGAAGCCCTTGAAGAGCGGGTGGCAGTCCATCGGCCGCGACTTGAACTCGGGATGGAACTGGCTGCCGAGGAACCACGGATGGTCCTTCAGCTCGACGATCTCCACCAGCGTGCCGTCCGGCGACACCCCCGAGCACACCAGCCCCGCCGCCTCGAGCTGCTCGCGGTAGGTGTTGTTGAACTCGTAGCGATGGCGGTGGCGCTCGGCGATCTTGCTCTTCTTGTACATGCGCCGCGCCAGCGAGCCTTCCTTCAGCACGCACGGGTAATCGCCGAGGCGCATGGTGCCGCCCTTCTGCGTCAGCCCGCGCTGCGCGTTCATCATGTCGATCACCGGGTGCGGCGTCTTCGGGTCGACCTCGCTCGAGTTGGCCTTCGCCAGCTCGCAGACGTGGCGCGCGTACTCGATGACCGCCATCTGCATGCCGAAGCAGATGCCGAAGAACGGCACCTTGTTCTCGCGCGCGTAGCGCACCGCCGCGATCTTGCCCTCGGTACCGCGCGGGCCGAAGCCCATCGGCACCAGGATGGCGTCGGCGTCGAGCACGCTCTGCGGCAGGCCGTCCTGCTCGATCTTCTCCGAGTCGACGTGCGTCACCTCGACGCGGCACTCGTTGGCGATGCCGCCGTGCACGAGCGACTCGTTGAGGCTCTTGTAGGAATCGGTGAGCTCGACGTACTTGCCCACCATGGCAATGCGGACGGTGTCCTTCGGGTTCTTGAGCGCCGAGACGATGCGCCGCCACTTCGACAGGTTGGGCGAGCCGGTGAAGGTGTTGAGCCGCTCGACGATGCGCTCGTCGAGGCCCTCGGCGTGGAACGCCAGCGGCACCTCGTAGATGTGCCCGACATCGGGCGCGCTGATGACGCGGCTCTCCTCGATGTTGCAGAAGAGCGCGATCTTCTGCTTCACCTTCTTCTCGAGCGGGTGCGTGGCGCGGCAGAGCAGGATGTCGGGCTGGATGCCGAAGCCCGTCAGCTCCTTCACGCTGTGCTGGGTGGGCTTCGTCTTGAGCTCGCCGGCGGTGGAGATGTACGGCACCAGCGTGAGGTGGACGTAGAGCGCGTTCTGGCGGCCGACGTCCCAGCCGAACTGGCGGACGGCCTCGATGAACGGCAGGCTCTCGATGTCACCGACGGTGCCGCCGATCTCGCAGATGCAGACGTTGCTGCCCTCCGACGCCTCGCCGATGCGACGTTTGATCTCGTCGGTGATGTGCGGGATCACCTGCACCGTGCCGCCGAGGTAGTCGCCGCGCCGCTCCTTGGTGATGACGGTGTCGTAGACGACGCCGGTGGTGAAGTTGTTCTTCCGGCTCATCCGGGTCGAGACGTAGCGCTCGTAGTGGCCCAGATCCAGGTCGGTCTCGGCGCCGTCGTCGGTGACGAAGACCTCGCCGTGCTGGA
>CAYOIZ010000064.1:0-36682 GCA_964404165.1 uncultured Binatia bacterium (SeqCode)
CAGCCGACCGCCGGAGCGCAGGCGTCGTCGGTGCACGGGTCGCCGTCGTCGCACGAGGCGGGGGCGCAGGCGGACGGCGGATTGCCGGGATCGGCCGGCGCGGGCGCCTCGAAGGCGCCGAGGTCGACGGCGGCGCCGATCTCGCGTGCATTGCCGTCGGCATCGCCGTCGAGGAAGGCGACCGGCTCGCCGGCGTCGATCGCCGGCGAGCCCGGCTGCAGGTGCAGGTCGTCGGCGCTGGTGAAGCGCGGGTCACCGAGGACGGTGCGCGCCGGCAGGTGGCTGGCCCCGAAGTCGAACACGAGGTTCGGGCCGTAGGCGACGGTGCCGGCGCCCTCGTCGTCGTGCAGCAGCGCGACTTCGGCGGCGTGCGCCACGACGTTGTTCGTGATCCGCGCATCGAGCACGGCGGTGTCGCGACGCATGACGACGATGCCGTTCTGGACGCGCGAGATCGAGTTGTTGGCGACGTCGAGGACGAGGCGGCCGCTGCCGGTGACGCTCGCGACGACGGCCTCGAGGCTGGGCTCGGCATCGCCGCCCGTCACGACGTTGTTCGCGACGCGCGCCCGGAGCGTGCCGCCCTGCTCGCTCTTCCACAGCGCGACGCCGGTCTCGTAGCGGTCGCCCGCGGCACGGTTGCCGACGATGTCGACGTCGAGGTTGCGCGAGCGGACGTCGACGGCGATGGCCGCGTCGCTCTCCCCCGGAATCAGCGCGGTGAAGCGGTTGCCGGCGATGACGCCCGTGGCGTCCGCGCAGAGGCCGGGCACGATGCGGATGCCGGCCGCGCCGATACCCATCGCGCGTTGGCCACCCGACAGCGTGTTGTCGCGGATCGTGAAGTCGATCGGGCCGCAGGTGCCGATCAGCCGGAACGCCGACACCTCGATCGCCGCGGTACCGCCGGACACCGCCTCGACGGTGTTGCCCTCGACGACGACCCGCATCGCTCCCTCGCTGCCCTGGATGACGCGGATGCTCTCGTTGCGGAGGTGGAGCCCGCGGATCGTGTAGTCGCCGTCGACCTCGCCGTGGGCGATCATCACGAAGCGGCCAGGCGCGAGCGACGCCTCGACGCCGGGGGCGGCTTCCAGCGTGAGGCTGCGGTTCAGGATGGGCGACTCGTCGACGGGCGTCGCGGTCGCGATGCGCACGACGTCGCCGGCCGCGGCGTCCTGGATGCATTCCTGGACCGTCGTGCAGTCCGCCGGGAAGGTGTGGACCGTCTGCGCCCCGGCGGCGCCGGAGAGCAGCAGGACCGCGATGGCCGCGCGCAAGCTCGTCATGCCTGCATGAGACGCGCAGATGCGTCGATCTCATTGCGGTCCCCGGGTGCCAGAAAGCGGCTGCCACCGGACGGCGCCACCGCGTTCGGAGGCGGCCGCGCGTCCGGCGCGCGCGCTCACCGGCCGTCCGCGATCGCCGCGAGGAGGCAGGCGCCGTAGTGATCCCACGCCGTGTCCGGAGGCAGCTCCGACGTCGCGCGCGGCAGCTCGATCGTGACGAGCGGCCACCCCCAGTCGTCCCCCAGGAGCGCGCCGAGCGAGCCGGGTCGTGCGCCGATGCGCTGCAGCGGCAGCCCGGTGCACGCGGCGAGCGTACTCGCCCGGGCGCTCGCAGGCCCGTCCCAGTCGATGAGTGCGACGTCGCCCTCGTGGACGCTGATCGTGAGCACGGGACGCACGTGGCGGAGCAGGCCGTCGAGCGTCTGGCTCTCCGGCTCGGAGAGCGGCTGCGCCCCGTGCGCCGGCCGCGGCGTCCAGCTCTGCGCGGCAAGGTTGCGGTTCAGGTCGACCCCGCGCGCGTTGCTCCGGGTCGCCGCCTGGAGCCCGTCGGGGTTGAGTGCCGGGACGATGGTGACCGCCTCGTTGCGCGGACAACGAAGCCGATCCGCCAGCGTGCGCACGAGCTGCGCGCTGCCGCGCTCGTCCCCGTGCACGCCGCCGAGAACGAGCACGCCGCCCGGGCCGCTGCCGCAGACGAAGACGTCGATGGGCTGCGCGCCGACCGAGTAGGCGACCGTGCTGTGCTCGGGCGCGGTGGCGGGCGGCGCCGGACGGAGCGCGCACCCCGGGAACAGCGCGGCGCCGGCTATCAGCGCGGCCGCGAGCCGCCGCAGGGCCGCGCCCGTGCGCGACCGATGCGGCGTCAGCACGGGGTGCGATGTAGCGGGCGGGCGTCGCCCCACGCAAGCCGGGAGTTTGCGGGATGCCGCGCGCGGTGCCGTCCGGAGCGAAACGGCCCGAGTCACGCCCTGGGCAGGAGCATGCGCCCTAGCGCTTGCGCTCGACCGTCACGTCGTCGTGCTCCGCGTCGAGGCCCTTGCGCAGGAAGCAGCGTGCCGCCTTCGACTTCTTGAAGCGCTCCTCGAAGAACGCCACCGCCGTCGCCTGCGTCAGCACGTGCTGGCGGGTGGCCTGCATCGGCGTCACCGCCGGCTCCGGGCCGACGCAGGGCAGCTCGCATCCGGTGAGGTCGCTGGCCGCGGCCGCGTCCCCGAACGCCGCCAGCGTCGCGTCGAACTCCTCCTGCGTGATGCCGTCGACGGCGACGCAGCCGAGGCTGGTGTCGTAGTTCGTCGTCGAGTCGAACGAGATCAGGCCGCTGAAGGCGGTGTGCGTCGCGCCGGCCAGGTTCACCAGCGTGCGTGGCATGCGCGCCTTGTCGAACGTGCGCCCGGCGTTCTGCTCGAGCGGGGTGATGCGGTCGCCGTTGCCGGCGATGAACAGCAGCGGCGGGTTCGTCCGCAGCATCTTCTTGGTGAGCGGGCAGGAGTACGGCGCCATCACCAGCGCCGCCTTGATGCGCTTGTCGCCGAGCACCGGATTGTACGTGGCGAGCAGCGTGGTGAGGCCGCCGAGCGACAGCCCCTGCGCGCCGATGCGCTTCGTGTCGATCCCGCCGGCGAGCCAGCTGCCGCCGTCGGCGGACAGGGCGAGGACCTGGTCGAGCACGAAGCGCACGTCGCCGGGCTGGTTCACCACGTCCTCCAGACGCGGGCCCCCGGGGACGGTGAGGTTCGACTGCGGGAAGTTCGGCGATACGACCACGAAGCCGCGGCTCGCCAGTGGGACCGCGATGTAGGCCGCCCCGACGTTCACGTCGCTGTATCCGTGGCTGTTGAGGACCACGGGGAACGGGCCGTCGCCCGCGAGCGGGGCGTCCGGCGTGGGCACGGTGCCGCTGCCGCCCGTGGTGGGGTACCAGACGACGGTCTCGAGGGTGCGGCTGGGCTTCTCGGGCTGCCCACCCCACGCCGCCGTGGTGCGGCTGGTGTCGACGAACGTGATCGTCCGCATGCCGACGCCGTGGCTGCCGGAGGCGAGGAAGGCCCCCGTCGCAGAGCCGCTCGGGCACTTCGCGGCGGAAGCGACGCCGGCGAGCAGGGAGACGAAGACGAAGAGGAGGGGGAGGGCGGCACGACGGATCGACATCAGGGCAGGCGTTCTCCCGCGCCGGCCGCCGATGCGCAAGGACGAAGTGCGCCTCCCCATGCGGAATGCGCTGGAAATGCGATCCCCGGCTGCGCATGATGCGGCCTCGACCAAATCCACGCAGGAGGATCCACATGCGCCCCGCTCGTCCCGGACTCGTCACCATCGCGTTGCTCGCTGCCGTCGCACCGGCCTGGGCCGGTACGCTCGTCACGCCCACGCTCCCGATCGACTTCACCGCGAACCAGCGCGCCATGTGCGCCGTCGTCAACTCCGGGACCAAGGCCCTGAACGGCGTCGAGGTGCGCATCTACCGGTCCGGCGACACGGTGGCCGACAGCGTCGTCACGGCGATCAACCCGGGCAACACGATGTCGTTGCTGGCCACCGCCGGAGAGATCGGCATGACGCCCTTCGTCCGCTGCGTGGCCGAGGGGTCGGGCATCGGCAAGAAGACGCCGGTGACGCTGTGCGTCCTGCCGGCGGTGGGCGGCAACTGCATCGGGGTGGTCACCGCGCCATGACGCTGGTCGCGTCGGTACGAATCGCGCGTCACGACATCGGGGTTCATCGCCCAGCACGCGGAACGCGTCCGGCGGCGAGCAGGGCGACGAGCGACGCGACGGTGCATGCGTAGGCGAACGCGTCTCCGCAGCGCGAGTACGGCGACCGCTCCCGCCGTCTCGCCACACTGCCAGTGACCGCGGCCCGGGCGTCCACCACCGTCGACGTCCGCATCCGCCCCACGGGATCGATGACCCCGGACGGCCCCGAGGTCGATGCACGCACGACCCATCGCCGTTGCTCGATGGCCCGCATCCGCAGCATGTCCGTCGCCATCGCCGCGAACTGCGGATCGTCGACCCAGCCGTCGTTGGTCAGTGCCAACAGCACCTCCGCCCCACTCGCGACGCGGTCGCGCGCCACATCGCCGAAGAACGCCTCGTTGCAGACCAGTACGCCCGCGCTCCCGATCGGCGTCTCGAGCAATGGGCTCGTCTTCCCCGATGTGAACTCACGCACGCGTCCGAACCGTCGAGTGAGCGCATCGAGCCCGCGCCACGGGAGGTACTCCGCGAACGGGAGCAGACGCGTCTTGTCGTATCGCCCGGCGACGGAACCATCAGGCGACAGGAGGAACGCCGAATTGAAGTAGCCATCGCCACCGCCTCGTGGCCCCCCCGCCACCAGCGACGTACCGGTCGTTCCGAGCACGCGACCGATGGCCGTCCGGTACGCCGGTTCCGTCTCGACGAAGAACGCCATCGCGCTCTCGGGCCACACGACCAACCTGGTGGAGGTGCCCGCGAGCACCGCCGACGTCATGGCGAGGTAGGTTTCGAGGTGCGCCGCGAATTGATCGTCGCGCCAGTGTGCCGCGACGTCGACGTCGGGCTGCACGATGGCCACCGCCTGCGTCGCGGGTGGATCCGACGCGAACGCGTCGAGCCGCAGCTGCCCGTATCCGACGACCCCCGCCACCACCATCCCAGCCACCACGAGCCCGCCCCAGGCGCGTCGCAGCCAGACCTCCGCCACCGACGCATTCATCAGCAACAGCGTGAACGTGACGCCGTACACCCCCGTCACGTCGGCGATCTGCACGACCCGCTCGCCGTCGAGCTGCGAGTACCCCGCGAGCCCCCACGGGCATCCCGTGAACAGTGTGACGCGCGCGAGATCGCCAGCGACCCACGCGGCCGCAGCAACCACCGGCACGACGACGGCAGGCAGCCGCGCCATGCGGCGATAGCAGACCGCGAACGCCATCGCCTCCAGACCCGCCATGAGTGTCGCGACGCCGACGAACGCGAGCGCCCCGACCAGCGCGGGCTGGCCGAAGTAGCGCTCGACGCTGCGGGGTAGCCAGGCCCCGACCAGCCACGCGAACAGCAGCAGCCACGCCCAGGACAGCAGCATGGCGCTGCCGGTCGTGCGGCACCGACGAATCGCCACCAGCAGCGGTACCCACGCCACCCAGGCGACCAGCCCCAGGCCGATCGGCGGAAAGACTGTGGCCACGAGGACGGCGGCGCCCAGCGCCAGGGCGATCTCGCGGACGCTACGCACCGCCCGAGGCTCCTCGCATCGCGACCCGTTGGAGTCAACGTGAACGCATCTACCGGGAGGGTGAACCCGGCTTCAGGGCGCGTCGCTCCGGCGGGCGGCAAGCCCGCCAGATGCCGGTTTTTGTGGACTGGCCCCGGCGTTGCTTGGTAGGTCCGAGAGGTCCGTGCGCAACGTGATGTCTTTCGATGCGACGTTCGACCCCGAGGCGCCGGTTCGCAGGCGGCGGCTCGTGGCGCGGTGGCCGGCCCTCGCGGCGGTGGCGATCTGCCTGCCATTGGCCGTGATCGCCGTCGTGGGGAGCCTGTACTGGCCGGGCCGCACGTTCCCGGGCTTCCTGGTGATGGGCAATCGCATGGTGCCCACGATCGGCCTCTACTCCTGGACCGGCACTGCCGCGGACGTCCCCTTTCATGCCGAGGTGCAGGCCGTCGACGGGCGACCGATCGCCGGCAGCGACGAGGCCTACGCCGCCGCCGCGGCGACCACGCCCGGCACCCCGCTCGTGTGGACCTTCCGCAAGCAGGACGACGCCTGGAACGTCCGCGTTCCGACGATGCGCTTCGGCGCGGCCGACTACTGGCTCACGGTCGGCCTCTTCGTCGCCTTCGGCCTGGTGTCGGTGGCGGCGGGCATCGGCGTGTTCGTGCTCCAGCCGCACACGCCGCAGGCCACGGCGTTCCTCCTCTTCGGTGTGCTGACCGGCCTCTTCGCCCTCACCGGCTCGGCCCTCTACCACCCCGGGCTCTGGTGGATGATCGAGCCGCACGTGCTCGCCCAGGCGTTGTTTCCGGCGGCGTTCATCCACCTCGGGCTCGTCTTCCCGGTGCCACGTCGCGCGGTCCTGCGGCACCCATGGCTCCTGTGGACGCCGTACATCGTGGGCATCGGCCTGGCGGCGTGGGTGTTCCGCGATTTCTTCGCCGAGCCGCCCGATCCCACGCCGCTCTACGCCACCTACGTCTACAGTGCCGCCGGTATCGTCACGCTGCTCGGCCTGCTCACGTGGAGCTACGTCGAACGCCGCACGCCCGACGTGCGAACGCAGTTGCGGTCGGTGCTGCCCGGCCTGCTGATCGGAACCGTCATCGGGCTCTACGGCTTCCTCGACAACGCGCGCGGCGGGGGCGTCTTCCCGATCAACCTGATCGCGCTGACCCCCTTCGTGTTCTTCCTCGCCATCGCCTACGCCATCGCGCGGCACGACCTGTTCGACATCGACACGATCGTCAAGCGGGCGGTGGTCTACGGCGTGCTGTCGCTCGGCATCGCCGGTGCCTACGCCGGCGCGGTGGCGCTGGCGAACGGCGTGCGGCCCGATGCGGGCGACGTCGAGGGGCCGACGTTCACGATGGCGTTCGTCCTGGTGGCGGCGCTGCTCTTCAACCCCGTCCGCGCCCTGCTGCAGGCCGCCGCCGACCGCGTCTTCCACCGCGGGCGGCCCGACTATCGACGCACCGTCGCCGAAGTGAGCGCCGATCTGACGTCCCTGCTCCACCAGGACGAGATCCTCGATCGCGTCGGCCGTACGGTGAGCGACGGACTGCAGGTCCGCACCCTGGTCGTCCTGCTCTGGGCCGACGCCGTCACCGTCACCCGCCGCTTCGACCGCCTGCTCGGGGCCATGGCGCCCGGACCCGATGGCTCGTGGGACGCCATCCGGAACCGGCTGTCGCGCGATCCCGGCCACGCCTGGCTGTGCCGCGGAGACGCCGCCGACCCTGCCGACGCCGAGGTCATGGCGCTCGACGGAACGCTGGTGGTGCCGATGCAGCTCCGCGGCCAGCTGCTCGGCGCGTTCGTGCTGGGCCGGCCACTCTCCGGCCGGCTGTTCGGTCGGGAAGACGTCGACCTGCTGCGGACCCTGGCGGCGCAGAGTGCCATCGCCATCGGCAACGCGCGCTCGTACCAGGGCCTCGAGCGCTCGAACGCCGATCTCGAGGCCAAGGTCGCCGCGCGCACCGCCGCGCTGGCGGGCGCCTACGACGCCCTCAAGACGGCGCAGACGCAGCTCGTCCACAGCGAGAAGATGGCGGCGCTCGGCGTGCTCGTGGCGGGCGTCGCGCACGAGATCAACAACCCCGTGAGCTTCATCGTGGGTGGCGTCGCCCCACTGCGCGAGGTGGTGGACGACCTGCGTGTCTTCGCCGACGAGCACCCGGCGGCCGGCCTCGGCGGAGCCGTCGAGCGCGCGGGACGGTCCGTCGAGGCCATCGCGCGCGGTGCCGAGCGGACGGCGGGCATCGTGCGCGACCTGCGCACCTTCTCACGGGTCGGCGATGCGGGTCCTCGACCCGTGGACCTGCAGGACGGGCTCGAGGTGAGCCTGCGCCTCCTCCAGCCGCGCTGGGCGAATCGCATCGTCATCCATCGCGCCTTCGACGTGGTGCCCGCCATCGAAGGTGAGCCGGACGAGCTGAACCAGGTGTGGATGAATCTCCTGGGCAACGCCTGCGACGCCATCGTCGGGCCCGGGAACCTGTGGATCACCACCCGCTCGACGGGTGAGGTCGTCGAGGTCGTGGTACGCGACGACGGCGCCGGCATCGCGGCCGACGTCCTCGGGCGGATATTCGATCCGTTCTTCACCACCAAGCGACAGGGCCAGGGGACCGGCCTCGGGCTTGCGATCAGCCATGGCATCGTCGCTCGGCACGGCGGGCGCATCCAGGTGGAGAGCCAACCCGGGGTGGGGACGACGTTCATCGTGACCCTGCCGGTGCGGCGCGCCCCGGGCGATCAGCGTGTCGCATCTTGACGGCTTGCCATCCTGAAGCGGAGAAAGCCCAGGTGCCAATCCCGATGGACTACCGCGCCTATCCCGTGCTGGTCGTCGACGACGAGCCCGACATCCTCGAGATATTCGAGCTCAACTATGGACGCGAGCTGAGCCTGCGGACGGCCGGCTCCGGCACCGCGGCGCTCGAGATCGTGGCGCGCGAGCCGGTCGCCGTGCTGGTGGCCGACCAGCGCATGCCCGAGATGACCGGCCTCGAGGTCATCCGACGGGCCCGGGCGCTTCGACCGACGCTGCTGCCCATCATCCTCACGGGCTACACGGACGTGCAGTCGTTGGTCGACGCCATCAACCTGGGCTGCATCCGGCGGTTCATCCCGAAGCCGTTCGATCCGTCGGACCTGCGCCAGGCCATCTTCCAGGCGCTCGAGGCGTACCATCTCGGTGATCGCAACACGGCGCTGGCGACGGAGAATTCCCGTCTGGTGGCGGAGCTCGCGCAGGCCAACGAGCGGCTCAAGCACGAGAATCGCTGGCTGCGCGAATGCGCCGACGGCGGCGGCTTCGAGGCCATCGTCGGCGCCGCGCCGGCCATCCGGCGCGTCGTCGACCTGGCGCGGCGCGTGCTCGACTCGCCGACCACCGTCCTGATCGAAGGCCCCACCGGCTCGGGCAAGGAGCTGGTCGCACGCGCCATCCACGACGAGGGACCGCGTGCCCGCCGTCTGTTCGTCCCGGTGAACGTCGGCGCCGTGCCGGACCAGCTCCTCGCCGACACCCTCTTCGGGCACCGGCGGGGCGCGTTCACCGACGCCGTCGCCGACCGCAAGGGCCTGTTCGAGCTCGCCGACGGCGGCACGCTCTTCCTCGACGAGATCGGCGAGACGTCGCCCGCGCTGCAGATCCATCTGCTGCGTGTCCTGCAGGAGGGCGAGGTGACGCCGATCGGTGCCGGTCGGCCGGTGCGGGTCGACGTGCGCGTCGTCGCCGCCACCAACCGCAACCTCGACGACGAGGTGCGGGCCGGCCGGTTCCGCGAGGATCTGCTCCATCGGCTGAAGGTCTTTCCGATCCGGGTTCCGGGGCTCATGGAGCGCAAGGACGACATCCCGCGCCTCGCGGGACACATCCTGGAACGCTGCGGGGTCCGGCTGCGCCGTCCCGTCTCGGGCTTCACGCCCGAGGCGATGGCGGCCCTGCAGCGCTACGACTTCCCCGGCAACGTCCGCGAGCTGGCGAACCTGATCGAGCGGGCGCTCCTGCTCTGCCCCACGGGCGAGCCCATCGGGGTCGAGGATCTCTTCGAGCGCGTGCCGCCGCTGCGTGCGACCGAGCCGGCCGATGACGACGTGCTGGCGACCGCGGTGGCGCGATTCGAGCAGGAACGCATCCGCGACATGCTCGCCGCCTGCGGCAACAACAAGACGCGGGCCGCCCGACGGTTGGGACTCACGTACCGTGGGCTGCTGCTCAAGATGCAGCGGTACGGCATGCCCACCGGCGACGCGCAGCGCGTGGCCTGAACGATCCTTCGTGCGCCGTGAACGCCCGTTCCCATCCGTCGTCACAACGCCGCGATCGTGCGTGTCAACGGATTGGTACGGTCGCTGCTGTAGGTGGCATGCCAGACAACCAGGGAATCGTGCGGCTCGTGTATGAATCCGTCCGTCGCTTCGTGCGCCTCCCACCGGGAGAGGGCACGCTGCTGCCGTGGGACGAGCTTCCCGGTCTGCATCGACGCCTGCTCGTGTCGGGCGCGGCCGGTGCGTTGTCCGATCCCCAGGAGACGGCGCGCGTGGGTATCGAGGCGCGGCACACGGCGCAGTTGTTGGTGGACGGGTGGCTCGGTGACCATTTCGAGCAGCCTGCCGATGCCGTCGTCGACCTCGTGGACCGCATCGCGACCGAGCTGGCGTGGCGCCAGGAGCTGCTCGCGACCCTCTGCGCCGAGCAGCTGCGCGGGACGGCCGAGTAACCGAGGGGCGGATGTGGCGCGGCACGGCGATCGTCCTCGGCCTGCTGGCCGTTGCCTCGTCGGCCCGCGCCACCTGCAACGTCATCCCGGGGACTGGTCGTCAGTTCCGGGGGGCCCGCGGCGTCCTCGACCGGCCGTTCGCGCGCCCGGGCGACGTCATCGCGCTCCGGCTCGCACCCGCGTGCGACGCCCCCACGCCGGCCATCGTCGCCGGCGCTGGTCGACAGACGGTGACCATCGTCTTCACCCCCGAGGGGGGTGTCCCGCACGCGGTCGTCCTGCGGCAGAGCTGCGCCGATTTCGCGGCGCAGCAGCGGCGTTGCGAAGCCGAGCTGGACGGGGGCACGGCGGTCTGTGTGCCGGCGGGCGACGCGGTCTCGAGCGTCCTGTCGTCCGGCGCGCGCGTCCTGCGGGTGCGCATGCCCGACACCGACGACCTCCTTCCCCCCGCTGGCGATGGCCTCGGGTACGTCGGCTCGATGGCGCTCGCGGTCACGCCCAACGAGGACCCGCCGGCGTGTGCGCTGGCGACGCGACGCTGTCGTGATCTCCTCGGCCTGGTCGCGTGCGTCGACGAGCTCTTCGCCGACGACGGCACGTGCGGCACCGATCCACACGTGGTCTTCCCACATCTGACCGCGCTGCCGCCCGCGAACGACTTCCAGGCGCTGTGCACGTCGCCCGCGCCGCCGTGTACCGGCGCGTCGTCCGAGGTGCGCGTCGCACTGGACGCCGCGGGCAGTCTGCTGGTGCCGATGGACTGGCGGGGAGTGCTGGTACGGCAAGCCGACGTGCCGAAGCCGCGCCTCCTGCGTGGGGTGCTCGACCTCGAGGCGTTCGCGGGCAGCGGGGTGCCGCTGCGCCTGCCCGACCCGCCGCTGCTCGGCTCGTTCTCCGTGGAAGGCGATCGTCTCCCGCCGCTGCTGTCGGTCCAGCGTGCATCCGACGACGCCGGTGCCGCACTCTTCGGGTCGGTCGACGCGCCCGAGGGCGTGCTGCGCATCGGCCGCGCCGTCACTTGCGACGACGGCGGGTGCCGCATGCCGTTCGACTTCGCCAGCCGGGTGTTCGCTGGCGCGGGGCCGCTCGTCCTGCGTCGCGATGCCTGCCTCGGCGGCGCGCGCAGCCTCGAGCCCTGCGCCGGTGACGCCGAGTGTCCGGGCGGTCGCTGTGTACGCTTCTCGGCCGAGGCACGCGATCCCGTCCCGCTCGACGGCCTGGCGCAGGTGGGCACGGGGTACGCCTTCCTGGTCTCCGAGCCCCTGGTCGGCGGCGATCGCAACGGTGACGGCGACGCCCTCGACGAGGTCGTGCAACTCGTGGACCGCACCACGGGCGCCATCCTCGTCGGCGGTGACGACCACACCGCGCACGCCATCACCCGCCTGCGCCAGCCGCCGTTCAGCCGTCCCGCGCTCGCGGGCACGGACGGTGTCGTGGCCTTCCTCGAGCCCGAGCCTGCGCAGGGCGACGTCGACGCGAATGGTGACGGCGACGTCGCCGACACCGTCCTGCGGGTGCTGCGCATCGGGGACGGTGTCGTCACCGACCTGAGCGCCGGCCTCGATCTGGCGGCGGACGCGGCGCCGCTGATCGACGGGGAGAGCCTGGCGTTGTCGGACGGCCGCGTGATCGTGCGGACACCGGAGGCCGCCGGGGCACGGCATCGCGTCACCGTCGCGAGCCGCGGTCAGAGCGGGGACGCCATCCAGCAGCCGGCGCTCGTGCGCACGCCACAGGCACTGTCGGCCGACGGCCGCTGGCTCGCGTTCGGGAGCAACGACTGGGACGCGGTGGCCGACGATCCCTGTCGCGTCGGGTCCGAGGGCTGCTCCGACGTCTTCCTGGTCGATCGCGACGCCGACGGCGATGCACGCCGGGACGAGCCGGACGGCGTGACGACGTCGCTGGTGAGCGACTTCGATGGGCTCGGGCGAGCACAGATGGCGGCGCTGTCGGCCGATGGCCGGGTGGTGGCGTTCGTCAGCACGTCGGCTGGCCTCGTGCCCGGCGACACGAACGCGCTGCCCGACGTGTTCGTGCGCGCGCGCGACGGCGGTGCGGTGACGCGGGTGAGCGTCGACAGCGCCGGGGGCGAGGCCCGCCTCGGCGTCGTCGATGCGCCGGCGTCGATCGCGATCTCTGCGGATGGGAACATCGTCGCCTTCGCGAGCGGGTCGGACGATCTGGTGGCCGGCGACACGAACGACGTGCCCGACGTCTTCGTCCACGACCGCACGACCGGCGTCACAGAGCGGGTGAGCGTGGGAACCGATGGCGGGCAGGCCGATCGTGACGCATTCCAGCCCTATTTCTCGGCGCTCTCGCTGTCCGGCGACGGTACGCGGGTGGCGTTCGACAGCGACGCCACCACGCTCGTGGCCGACGATCGCAACCTGCGGCGCGACGTCTTCGTGCGCGATCGGGTGGCCGGCACGACGGTCCGCGCGAGCGTCGGTGTCAACGGCGAAGAGGCGAACGGGCGGTCGTCGGTGCCGGTGCTCTCCGCCGACGGGGGCAGCGTCGCCTTCACCAGCTTCGCGACCAACCTGGTGCCCGGCGTGTCGCGCGGCACGGGCGACGCGCTCGTCCACGACCTCGTCACCGGCATCACCACGCTCGCGAGCCAGTCGTCGAGCGGTGTGCCGTCGGCGCTGATCGCGGGCCAGCTCGGGCTCACCGCCGACGGACAGCGCGTCGTCTTCGTGTCGCAGGCGGCGACGCTGGTGGCCGGCGACGGCAACGGGCTGCGCGACGTGTTCCTGCACGATCGGCTCACCGGCATCACCGAGCGCGTCAGCCTCATGTGGGACGGCACCGAGGTGCCCGTCACCGCCGAGACGGCTGCGGAGGCGGCGTCGCCGGGGGTCGATGCCGCGGGGCGGTCCATCGTGTTCGTCCACACCGAGAGCCTGACTCCCGACGTCCAGCGCCATCGCGCGCTGCACGCGCGCGAGCCCGATCCCGACGACGTGGCGCACGACCTGACCCACGATGGGGATCTCCACGACACGGTCCTGCAGGTGCTCGACACCCGACGGGACCCCCCCACGGTGGCGACGCTCTGCCCGGCGAACGCCGTCGCCGTGGCCGATGGCTGGATCGCGTTCCTGCGACCGGAGGACGCGGGTGACGCGCCCGGGTGTCCCTCCGGCCCGTCGCTGAACGACGACGGCGACACCGACGACGAGGTGGTGCATCTCGTCGATCGCGACGGCGGAGTGCGAAACCTCGGGCTCGCCGCGACGACGATCGCCCTGTCCGCGGCCTGGGTGGCGGCGATCGCACCGGACGGTGCAGTGCACGTCGCGTCGAACGCGGACGGTGCCTGGACCGACCTGCACGTCGTCGCCGACCAGGTCCTGGTGCGTGGCGACGAATTGATCCTGCGCACGCCCGAGCGCCTGCAGGGGGCCGATCTGAACGGCGACGGTGACCTCGACGACGCCGTGGTGCAGGTGGCACGTCTGCCGGCCGACGCGGTGACGAATCTCGGTCTCGCGGCCGAGGATCTGGTGGCGAGCGACACGCTGCTGGCGCTGCGCGTGCGCGAGTCGGCCCAGCGGGGACAGGACGCCAACGGCGACGGCGACACGGACGACGACGTGCTCTTCGTGTGGGATCTGCGCGCGGCGCGACTGCATCCCACCGGGCAGACCATCATTCCGTGCCGGCTCGAAGCCTGTGATCCGCGCGTGCCCTACCGTGTGCAGCGCGACACCGTCCGCTTCCTCACGCTCGAGGCCCATCAAGGTGCCGATCTCACCGGCGACGGCGACACGGACGACCTCGTCCTGCAGGTGTGGAACGTGCCGACCGCATCGCCCGTGATGCTCGCGTCGGTGCCGACGGGGCGTTGCACCACGACGGGGGATGCGTGTGCCAGCGACGCGTCGTGCGACGACGGTGGCCGCTGCTTCGTTCCGCCAGGTCACTGCCTCGTCGACGCCGCGGTTCCGTGCCGTCCCGGCGAGACCGGGATATGCGCGCCCGACGAGGTGTGCGTGGGAACGCCCAGGCCCACGTGTCAGCGACCGCTCGAGGATTCCTGTGCGGCGGATGCCGACTGCCCCTCGGGGGCACGCTGCATCGACGACGGTCAACGGCTGCAGCGTCTGGCGGCGCCGCTCCGTGCCGACGCAAGCAGCGTCCTGCGGGCGGTCGGTGTCTGCATCGATGACGCGACGGGCCACACCGGTCCCGGCTGCCGTACCAGCGCGGACTGTGCGACCGGCGAGCGCTGCGGCGAGGATATGGTGACCGCCGCGCTGGCCGATCGCGACGACGACGAGCTACCCGATGCCGTCGATCGCTGTCCCGACGTGGCCGACCCGGCGCAGACGGATACCGACGGCGACGGCGTCGGCGACGCCTGCGATCGCCGTACGTGCGGCAACGGCACGCGTGAGGCGGGGGAGGCGTGCGACGGTGGCGACGCGGCGGCGTGTCCGGGGCAGTGCAGCGCCGACTGCGTGTGTACGTGCCCGAACCTGGTACGCCGCGGCGCGCGCGTGCGGGTCGGGGTGGGCCGCGACCGGCGCGGGCTGGTGGCCCGCATCCCGTTGCGGCTCGGCGACTACGACGGGGCGCCCATCACGGTGCGGGTCGACGACGGCGACGGCAACGCGCTCGTCAGTGCCGGTGTGGGAACGCTCGCGGCGCTCGGTGCGTCGTCGCGCCGCTTCGGCGTTCGGGGCCGCGGGGCCGGTCTGCGCGAGCTGCGCCTGGTGCGGACGGCGGCCGGGAAGTATCGCCTATTGGTGCGCGCGCGCCGCTGGCTGCCGCGTGACCGCGTGGCGCGCGCCAGTGCGGCGCGGCTCACAGTGACCGTCGGCGAGCAGTGCGCCGCGGTGTCACTGATCGGGTCGCAGGTCCGGCGGTGACTGCCACTGGCACTGATCGGTGCCGAAGGTGAGGTCACGCGCGCCGTCGGCGAGCAGCCGCGCCAGGGCGAAGTCGCGTCGTGCGCCGAAGTGCCGGTCCGGATCGTAGAAGCCGGCGACGATCAGGCGATCGCCGGACACCGGCATCAGCGCGTTGACGAGGTCGTCACGCCCGCCGAAGTCGAGGCGGGTGAAGCCGTCGGTGCCGAAGGTCGGATCCGGGACGCCGTTGCCGTCGAGACGTCCCACCAGCATCAGGTCGCGGCCGATCGCGGGAGCGAAGATGTGACCGCCGACCAGGATGTAGCCGTCCGGTAGCAGGCGCACGGTCTCCAGCTGTGTGCCGCCCGCAGGATCGCCGAGCAGCACGATGCCGTTCGTTCCGAAGCCCGGGACGGGTGCGCCTTCGCCGTCGAAGCGCGCGAGGAAGGGGCGCTGGTTGCCCCGGCTCGCCACCTGCGTCCGGCCGATGGCGATGATGTCGCCGCCGTCGGTGAGGGCGAGCGCCTTGATGGCGTCGCTGTAGGCGCCGACGGGAACGATCATCACCCCGCCGGTGCCGAAGGACGGATCGGGGTCGCCCGTCGCCGTGAGTCGCGCGAGGTATGCGTCCCCATCGTTGTCGGTGCCCGCGGCGCGCAGCACACCGGTCAGACCGCCGATGACCACGGCGCCGTCGCCCCGTACGACGACGGCGTTCACGCTGTCGTCGTCGGGCGTGGGGTCGAGTGGGACGATCCCGCCGACGCCGAAGTTGCCGTCGAGGTCGCCGCCGTCGTCGTAGGCGGCGACGAAGATGCTGTGCGACGGATGGCCGACGTTCCCGGCGAGGATGGCGCCGCCCTGCGGGCGCGCCGCCACGGCACGACCTTCGTCGCTGTCCCCGAGGTCGGTGAACGTCCAGCCGCCGTCGCCGAAATCGGGATCGAGCTGGCCATCGGGGAGCAGGCGGGCCACGAACGCGTCCCGAGGCACGAAGTCGTTCGTCCCCTCCGGCGGCACGTCGAACGTCCAGCCGCCGAGGACGGGGCGCCCGCTGGCGTCGATGCCGACATCCTCGACGTGCGTCTCCGCGAGGGGGATCACGTGCCGCAGGCGACCATCGTGGCCGAACGTCCGGTCGAGCCCGCCGTCCTCGAGGTATCGCGCCACGGCGATGCTGCGCAGAACGTTGTTGCCCTCCTGCCGGTCCGCCGTGCCGATCGCGAGAAACGCGCCACCGTCACTCGAGGCGAGTCCCTGGATCTCGTCGAACTCGCCGAACGACGTCACCACCTGGCCGCCGCCGTAGACCTGGTCGCAGCTCGCGGGAGTCGCAGGGAGGGGATCGCACGCGACCACGACGGCGGGCAGCTCGAAGACCGCCATCGCGTCGCTGAACGGCGCCGATCCCTGGAGCTGCGCGCCGGCGGCGACGAGGCGGAGCTGCTGCCCGACCTGACAGCACGGGCCCGGTGCGGGTAGACCGGTGACGGCCGCCTGCTCGGGCCCGAGGCCCGACAGCCAGCAGCCGTCGCCGTTGGTGTCGGTGAAGCGGGCGGAAGCCGTCGCCGTGGCGAGGCGGAGGGTGATGAAGTCGTTCGCGGCGAGCTGGTCGTCGCCGTTGCCGAGCCCATCGGGATCGGGGCATCCTGCGCCGCCGTTGTCCCACGCCTGCGCGTTCACGGGCAGATCGAGCGCCAGGTGCAGCCCGGGTCCGTCGGCCTGACCGTCCCCGCGCGTGACGATCTCGCCGGCCAGCGTGTTCGCCCCGGTGCCGCGCTCGACCGTCGTGCAGATCTGGTCCGGTGGATTGCAGACGCCGTCACTGGTGTCGATGGCGATGTCCACGTCCGCGTCCGGTGCGGTCGAGTACCCGTCCCAGAGGGTGCCGCGTCCGATGCCGTCACCGACGGAGCAGGCGCGGGGGAGCAGGTCGGCGGTGAGCCCGAGTCCGGCAACGCAGAAGGGAGCGAGGGTCACCCCGTCCGGCGGCACGACGATGGCGTGGCGGCAGTCGCCGTCCGGTGCGCCGACGTCGAGGGTGAGGCGGATCGGGTTCGTGATGCGCACGCTCAGGAAGCTCAGGCCGTACACCGTGTCCTGGCTCGGATCGGTGCCGTCGCCGGGAACGGTCTCGATCACCATCCGCTGCGCCGGGCAGCAGTGGGCGCCCACCGGCAGTGTCGAGGTGGTCGATGACGACGTGGTGGACGTGGTGGATGACGACGTCGTCGTCGAGGTGGTGGTGGTTTCCGGCGGCGCCGCGCCGCACGAGGCGGGGTAGGGCTCGAGCGACGGCACCGCCAGCAGCTGCGCGCAGGCGAGGACGGGAGTGGCGAGGCACTCGAGGCACGCCGCCAACTCCTCCGGCACCGTGACGGGTCCGGCGCAGGCGCCGTCGATGCCGGGCGGACACGCACCCGCCCACCCGATGGCGGCCGGGGAGACGTCGCCGACACCGTCGCAGCGGCGATCGCGTCCACCGCAGCCGCGGCAGACCGCGGCCTCGTGCCGGGTGCGCGCGGCCGCGATCTGACGGTCGCGGGTGCGGCATCCGTTCCGCCCGCCGCCGAGTCGTCCGGCGAGGCAGGCGTCGTCGACGGTGGCCGTGGTGTCGAGCAGCGCCGCCAGTCCTCGTCCGAGCGTCCGCACGCAGCGCCGGCCGGCGGCGTCGGCGGCCCGGGTGGCGTCGAAGACGGTGCCGAGCGCGTCGCCGTTGGTGGTGGCGGTGCAGGCGAGGCACGCGGCGACGTCGCCGCAATGGCGCGTGGGCATGTCGCACCCCGGCATGCCGGCGATGCCGGGGCAGGTGGCGTGCGTCCAGCCGGCGGCGTCCAGGGTCGGATCGTCCGGCGTTCCGCATCGTCGATCGACGCCGCCGCAGGCGCGGGCGATCCGGCGCGAGGCCTTGGCCGTGACGTGGGCGATGCCGCGGCGGGCGGCCTCGGCACAGCCCTCTCCGGTGGGCTTCCCGGACAGCCGGCGCGTCTCGCACTGCAGCCGGGCGTCGATGGCGGCGCGGCTGAGCGCAGTGGACGCCGACAGCAGGGCCTGCCGGCACCGATCCTCGGCGGCCGTCGCGGGGGACCAGAAGGGGAGGACGAGGAGTGCCAGCAGGAAGAGAGGAAGCGGCATGACGGAGTTCGCGTGATAGCTGTCAAGTCATCGTCGCGTCAAGCAATTTCGTGGTGGCAGGGCGTCCGTGGCGCTGCCTGTCGCGATCGGACGGGGACGGAACGTGCGCACCGCTTCATAGGGAGTGAACGGCATTTCATTCGTGCGCGGTGAGCCTGGCAGCACGATCGACCACATTTCGCTGGTATCGTTCGGATCGCGCTCGGGGGCGCCCTGGCTCCCATCTTGCTGATCGGATTCTCGGGCACGAACGACAGGGAGAACGATGCGATGGCGAATCTCGAGCGGGGCGCGATGGCGACGCGAGCGGATCAGGTGTTTGGAGATCAGTTGGTTCGGTGGCGCGCTGCAGTCCGAACGTGGCGCGTGATCGGCCCAGTCGTCGCAATGGTCGGGCTCTGTGCGTCGTCCCTACAAGCGGCCACGTTCACGGTCACGGTGGGCGGGGACAGCGCTGACGCCGTTCCGGGCGACGCTGCGTGTGACGACGGCAGTGGGAACTGCAGCGTCCGCGCAGCCATCGAGGAGGCGAATGCGCTCGCTGGGCCTGATGACGTCTCGGTGCCTGCGGGAACATACGTCATCGCGGTTGCGCTTCCTGTCGTCACCGACTCGCTCGCGGTGGTGGGCGACGGCGCGAAACTCTCGATCCTCGGCAGTAGTATCCCCAATGCATTGAGCGCGGGGGCGGATCTGCATCTCACGGGCGTGACGCTGCATGACATCAGCATCTCCGGATTCCAGAATGTCATGCTCGATCAGTGCACATCGACGGCCGGAGTCAGCAAACTCAACACCGGGACATTGACCGTACTGCGTTCGACCGTGCCGCGGATATTCGTCAACAGCGCCACGTCGCTGTTGGTCGAGAATTCGACGGTGAGCGGTGGTCAGGGCATCAGTGTCCAGTTCACTCCCGCAACGATTCGTTGGTCGACCATCGTGAACAACACGATCGGCGTGAGTGCGGCCGGCGCGGGGCCGGTGCTCCTGCATCGCAGCATCGTCACAGGCAATGGAATGGACACCACCGGGGGCAGTATCTCCGGGATCTCGCTCGTCGGAACCTTTGGCGACATGCCCCTCGGGTCTCTCCAGGACAATGGAGGGCCAACGCCCACTCATGCGCTCCTGCCGGTATCGTCGACCGAGCACAACGTTGCCCTCGTGACGGGGGGGCTCCCGGATTGCCCCGCCACGGATCAGCGCGGCGTGGCGCGGCCGGTCGGTGGCTGTGACTATGGTGCATACGAGCTCGCTCCGTGCGCGTTCGCTCCGGCTACCGGATGCACGCGGAGCACGAGCCCTGTGGGAGCGATTCTGAGCATCGCCAACCCGGCGGGCTCAACGGCCGACAAGCTGCTCTGGAAATGGGGTAAGGGCGCAGCCACCTCGCGCGATGACTTCGATGATCCGGCCCCCGGCTCTGGGGGGCCCGACAACCGGGCGTTCTACAGCCTCTGCCTCTGGGACAACTCCGTACCAGCCTCCCCGGCGTTGTTGTTCGCAGCATACCCGTCGGTTGCGTTTTCGTGTTCGGGGAAGCCGTGCTGGAAGGCGTCGGGTGGCGGGATCACCCCTGGCAACGTCCTTCCGGGGAAGGGTCTCTCGTTTTTCGACAAGACCGGGAGCGGTGGCGGAATCACGTCGATCAAGATGAAGGAGGGCAGCGCGGGAAAGGCGTCGATCCTCGTCAAAGGAGCAGGCGCAAATCTGCCCTTGGGAACATTCCCTGCCGCCCCGTCCGTGGACAGTCTCAGGCTGCAGCTCATTGCGTCGAATGGTGCCTGCTGGGAGTCGGAGTTCGGATCGGCAGGCTTCACTACGAATCTGCCAACGAAGTTCAAGGCCAAGGGTGGCTGACTGGGCCGCCCGGTCTTCACGGCCCGCAGCGCAGCGTCTTGCCCTTACGCCCGCACGACACCGTCGCGGTGAAGCACTGCGGCCCGATCATCAGCCGCGCGTCGAGGGTGGTCGCCTCGACGTCCGCGAGCCCGCTCGCCTTCGCCTTGGCCTTCAGCCCGAGCCCGCCGCCGGCCGGCGTCAGCTGGAACGACGTCAGACCGCCCGCGCTGCCGCGGCCGTCCTTGTACTTGAACGCGCCGCGCTTCGCCTTCTTCCAGAATCCGTCGCTGCCCGGATGGGTGAGATCGCTCTGGAAGACGGTCGTGCCGCCGTGCTGCAGCTGCAGCGACACCGTGTCGGTGCTCGACGGTGCGACGTCGAGCGCCGACTGGAACGCACCCGTCAGCGCCAGGATGCCCTTGCCCTTCACGGTGAGCGCACGCAGGTCGAGCGGCGCTGGGCCGGTGCCCGCCTGGCACGCGCCGGCCACGCACGTCTCGAGGCCGTTGCACGCGTCGCCGTCCGGGCACGGCGTGCCGTCGGGCAGCGGCGGGCCGGCGGCGCACTCGCCGCTCTGACAGACGCCGGGATTCGTGCAGCCGCCGCCGGCGGTGCACGCCGTGCCGTCGGGCGCGGGCGTGGCGCTGTGCTGGCAGATGCCCGCCGAGCAGATCTCGGCGCCGTTGCACGGGTCGCCGTCCTCGCACGACGAGCCGTCGGGCTGGCCCGGGCAGGGACCGCCGGGCGGGAGGCAGGTGGCACGCTGGAACGGATTCGGGCCGCCCCCGAAGCAGGCGTCCGCGACGCGGCCGGTGGGGCCCGCGTAGGGCACGAACGTGGTCGCGAACTCGATGCGATAGATGGCCGTGTCGGCGGTGAAGTCGTTGCCGTTGTTCTGCTTGCCGGCGACGTAGAGCACCTGACGGCCCATCGGATCCGGACCCTGCGTCATGTCGACCAGGGTGCCGAGGCCGACGTTGTCGAAGTCCTCGTCGTCGTCGACGTCGTAGATGGCGCGGAAGTCGTTGTCGCTGGTCGAGTCGTGGAACGGCAGCGGCACGAGCTCGGTGCCCGACGGCACGAAGCACGGCGGCTGCAGATCGACGCGATGGATGCGCGCGCTGTCGCGCAGCAGATAGAAGACGTCGCCGTAGTACTGCTCGGGGTAGCCGAGGCCGGTGTAGGCGGTCATGCCGGTCATCACGAGCCCGTTCCCGGGGTGCGCCACCAGCGGCCGCCGCCAGTCGGGATGGTAGAAGTAGACCGACGCCGGCGTGCTCGCCGACAGGCACGACGCGGCGCCGGTGTTGATCGACGCGCCCTCGAGGCAGGGCCAGCCCAGATTGCTGCCGCTGTCGACGATGGACAGCTCGGCGGAGACGCCGTCGGCGCGATCGGACACGTACATCTGTCCCGTCAGCGGATGCGAGTAGAGGCCGCCCGGGTTGCGCACGCCGGTGCCGAAGACGAACGGGTTCGCCGGCAGCGGCGCACCCGGACCGGGCTGCGCGTTCGCGGCGCCCTCGACGGCCATGCGCAGGACCTTGCCGGCATGGTTCGGCAGCCCGTCGGGGTCGTCGATGTCGCGCTGCGGATACTGCGTGCTGCCGAGACAGACGTCGGAGCAGAGCTCGCCCGGCTCCTGGAACTCGATCGGATTCGTGTCGACCAGCAGCTGCGACATCCAGCGGTTGTTGCCGCCGTTGTCACCGACGCCGAGGTACAGGCAGCCGTCGACGCCGAACGTCAGCGGCCCGCCGTTGCGCCCGGAGTTCTCGTCCTCGGGCTCGAGGGTCGTCTTCACGATGCCGACGTAGTCGCCCGTGCCGCTCGCGTTCTCACGGTAGACGCGGACGTGCTGGTTCACCTCCTCGTCGGGGGTGGTCATGTACACGTAGATCAGCTTCGAGGTCGCGAAGTCGGGTGCCAGCGCCATGCCCAGCAGTCCCTCTTCGTTGTTGGTGGCGCGGATGCCCGTGACCGTCGCCCAGAGCGTGCCCTCGTCGAGCACCGAGCCGTCGTTGGTGGCGTAGCTCGAGTAGACGCGGATCTCGGCGGTCCCCGACTCCTCGCTGTCGGTCTGCTCGATCGCCTGCACGGCGGCGAAGAGCCGGCCGTCCGGGGCGACCGCGATCGCCGACACCGGGTGGCGCGCGAGGGCCACCGCCACCGCGCGGAAGCCGTCCTCGTCGAGGGCGGCACGCACGGCGGACGGAGTGAGGAATGCCACGCTCGCGAGCGCGACGGTGAGGGCGGCGCCGAGGCGTCGCCGGACGGCGGTCCGGTGGCGCATCACGTCAGGCGATCATGCCGGTGAACGGCGTGACCGTGGGCATGTACTCGTCGGAGTTGGCGCCCATCAGCGTCACGAGGCCGGCCACCATGTTGGTGACGTCGAGCACCTGGCCGCCGCTGTCGGGCAGGCCGGTGGCGAGGTTGATCTTGACGCCTTCCTGCTCGTCGTCGGTCATGCCGACGACGGAGCCGCCACGCACGTTCTTGCCGACGAGGATCATCGACGTGAAGGGGTGATGATCCTTGCCGTTGTCGCCGTTGAGCTGCGGCGTGCGCGCGAACTCGGAGCAGTAGACCACCGTGGTCTCGTCCATGAGGGTGCCGCCCGCGACGCCCGGCTGCGCGGCGAGGCCGTTGCAGAAGTCGCGCAGGAACGTGAAGACCTGGTCCCAGCGTGCGTTCTGCTGCGTGTTGTCGCTGTGGGTGTCGAAGCCGCCGCTCGGCTGTAGGCTGACGCTGGTGGTGAGGCCGCTCTTGAAGGCGGCACCGAGCGACGTCGCCAGCTGCGTCCCGTTGCCCATGTTGATCTGCAGCGTGCTCGCAAGGCGCGCGAGCTTGTCGGCGCGGCCGTTGGCGTCGTGGAACTGCGCCACCTTGCCGGTGAGGGCGTTCGCGGGCGTGCCCTCCTCGAGCATCCGCTCCCACTCGAGCGCCTGCTGGATGTAGCCCTCGCCGAGCGCCGACACCGCCTGGCGGTTCTGCGTCACGCGGTTGTACTGGATGGCCTGAGCCATCTGCCCGCCGAGGCGACCGCTCAGGCCGGAGTAGGGGCCGCCGAAGCTCATGCCGCCGAGCAACAGATGCGGCAGCGGCAGGCTCTCGCCGTTGTGATGCGCCGCGACGACCGCGAAGTCGGGCCGCGTGGCGTCGAGGAAGCCGGTGAGCACGAGCTGGCGGCTCTGGTCGTGCGACGTCGAGCGCGTGTTGATGCCGTTCACGAGCGCCGTGCGCGCCGCCCAGGTGTCGAAGAAGGTGTCCACCGCCGGCCGGGTGGTGGCGTTCGACATGTACGTGAGGCCGCTGACGGTCCGTGCCTGCGACGCGGGCAGCCCGCTGATCGCGAAGGGCACGTCCACGTCCACGCCGTCGGTCATGTCGAGCGGGTCGTGCACGTCGAGCACCTGGGTCGGGTCCCAGCCGCCGTCGGCGAACATCATCACCAGGAAGTGCGGGCTCGCCGTCTGTGCGTAGGCCTTCTGCCGCAGCAGCGTGCCGGGGCAGGCCAGCAGGGCAGCGCCTGCCACGCCGAGCTTGAGCAGCCCGCGCCTCGTCCAATCCTCGTTCCACTTGGTCTGCATGGCTCGTTCCCTCAGTAGGTGAGCATTCGGGGGTTGCGCAGCATGGCCACCAGGACGCCGCGCCACGCGCGCTGTCCCTGGGTGCCCGCCACCTGGCCGTTGCCGGTGCCGCTCTGGGTGGTGTCGCCGTAGAGCGAGCGGTAGAGCTGCATCAGCACGTCGATCTGCGGATCGTCGGCGCTCCAGTCGACGCCGTAGAGTCGGCGCGCCAGCCGCGACAGGGAGGCCCGGATGGCGGCCTCGTCGGTGCCGGGGTCTTCCATGCCGGTGATGCCGTGGAGCAGCCGGCGCTGGTCGTCTGGCAGCGGCAGATCGTTGTCGACGACGTACTCGGCGGCGAGCGCCGCCACCTTGCGCTGCACCATGACGACCGACGCGTTCAGGTTGGCGGCGCGGCCGGTGACCGACGTGCCGTTGATGCCGCCGAGGATGATCTTGAAGCCGTTCTCCTCGGTGGTGAGCAGCGGCACCGGCTCGGTCCGGTTCGGATCCGAGTTCGGGTCCATGTCGTCCTGGTCGTTCTGCGGATTGCGCTGCCAGACGAAGCCGGTGGTGTCGCGCAGCAGCGACTCGAGCCGCTCCGGCGACGCGCGCCGCACCCAGTCGGGATCGTTGGTCTCGGGACGCCCGCGATAGGCCTCGGACGTCATCCAACGCTTCACGAGGGCGCGGAAGTTGTAGTTGTCCTCCGGGCCCCAGCGGTGCGCGATGTCCGTCGCCAGGTTGAGCTCGAGGTTGGTCTTCGGGTCGCGCAGGAAGAGCATCTTGAAGACGCGCTTCGTCTGGCACTCGGCGAACTTCGGGTTCTCGGTGAGCAGTCGGCCGAGGTCGCGCAGGTCCTGCCCCGGGGCGCCGTAGATGGCGGGCGGCCGCTTGTTCGCCGTGCGCCAGCGCTCGGCGCGGTCGGAGCGGAAGAAGTCGTCGCGGAACTCCATGCCGTCGCCGTCCTCGATGCCGCCGGCCTCGTCCATCGGGAAGAGGAACGAGGCGAGCGGGTCGAGCCGGTCGTGACACGCCTTGCAGTCGACGCGGGTCGTGACCGCGCTCAGCACGGCGCCGGCGTTGTTGTTGTCGACGTCGCGGGTGACGTCCACCGGCGTGTCGAGGAAGTTGTAGCAGTGGAACACGATCGACCAGCGGTTCGCGCGGCGTCGGTTGATGTTCGTGTTGTTGGTGTCCCACACCTCGTAGAAGGCGCTGGTCGAGAGCAGGCCGGCGTGCGGGCGGCCGTCGAGGTAGTGCGACGGCTGCCAGGCGAGGCCGGTCACGGGCTCCATCTGGTAGGGCATGCGACGCTGGTCGCGCTGGAAGAGCTCGTTCGCCACCGTGTAGTCGGCGGTGCCGATCTCGGTGAACGGCCGATCGTTGGCCACGATGTAGGCGATCAGCTCGAGCGCCTCGCCGTAGATCGCCGACGTCTCGTCGCGCTCCTCGTCGGTGTCGTCCTCGCGGCGCACGAGCAGGGCGTCGTCGTAGGCGTCCTTCACGCGCTCGAGGAACTCGGGGCTGTGCAGGTACGTGTCGAGGACGGCGTCGTAGCCGATGGCGCCGCTCTCGACCGCGTCGAGATGCTGGGCGTCGGGACGGACCCCGCGCAGGTCCATCGCCGCGCGCACCAGCAACTCGCTCGGAGCGAGCGGCACCATCGGCACGTCGGCCGGTGCGCCACTGCACTGTGTGCCCGTGGCCACCAGGTTCACCCACTGCTCGAGGATGCCGTACTCCTCGCTGCCGGTGGTGAGCTTCACGCCGCCGCCGTGCGGCACCGTGTTGGTCGGCTTCTGGAGGATGCGCGACGCGGCGGGGTTCGCCGCGTCGATGTGCAGCGCCACGCTGTCCTGCGTTGCGAGCGGGTCGGTCGGCGTGACGCGGAAGGTGGTCGCCTGCGCCGATCCGCCCTGGACGTGGCAGGCGGCACAGACCGACAGCGTGCGCCCCATCACCTGGCCGGTGAAGAACTCGCTCTCGCAGTGCTCCGGCGGATCGACCGGCGCCACGTCCTGGCGTCGCGTCAGGGTGAGCTTGCCCGCGAGCTTGAGGCCGCCCTTGATCTTCGCCTTACCGACGAGGTCGCTGCCGCTGACCTTGCCCTTCCACGTGAGCTTCGCGCCGCTCGAGGCGTCGACGCCGGCGAGCTTCGCCTTGGTGCCCTTCACCGAGCCGAAGACCGGGAAGAGGCCCTGGGCGGAGCCGTCGCTCAGGTTCATGGCGACGTTGCCGATGACGTTGCCGCTGGTTTCGATGAGCCCCGCGGCGACGATCGCCTGCGAGCCCTTCTTCGGCGTGAGCATGCCGTCGTAGGACGCCGTGACGTCGGCGTGCGCCGTCGCGACGACGAGCGCCATGCTCAGGAATGCACCGAGCACGCCGGCCGCGGCGCTGTGCCGTCGGCCGAAGACGCTCGCCGCGTGAAATTCGTGACGATCCCCGTCGATCACCCGCATGATCCATCCCCGTAGCAAGGCGTGTGGGCCCCACCATGGCGGCCCGCCGCGTGTCCTTGCCGGGCAAGGGCCGCACGCGCCGAGCTGTTGCGTACCGTGGCGTCTGTGCCTCGCATGATGGAAAGAGTGAATTGCAATGGGTGTGCCCCGGGATGTGGCAGCAGGCGCCGTGGCGGGGCCTAGGGATGAACCTGCTTCGGACCCCGCGTACGCAGTGCGCCCCCGCCGACGAAGAGACGGCTCCCTACGCGGATTCCCAGGGTGATCGAGCCGTCATCGAGTCCGCTCAGGTCGAGCCCTTTGCCTTTGAGTACGAGGCTGCCGCCGCGCTTGCTGCTGAGCAGTGCCGTCACGGTTCCGCCGGATGCGGTACCCTGCGCCGTCAGTTTGGTGCCGCCCTTGCGGAGAAGCTCCCCGAACGTGGTGCAGACGACGACGCCGTTGCCGTCGGCGACGAGCAGACCGAACGTCCCCCCGGCGTCGTTGCCGAGCGCGGGGGTGGCATTCGCCACGAGCTTCGCGACGTCCTTGCGGGTCGTGATGGTCAGCTTGCGGATGTCGAGGGGTGCTGCCTGGCAGCCGGGATCGGCCGCGTCGACGAGGCCGTCGCCGTCGTTGTCGATGCAGTCGTCGCAGGCGGTCTCGGGGAGCTGGCAGGTGCTGGAGCAGGCGTCGCCGTCGACGGTGTTGCCGTCGTCGCACTGCTCGCCGCCGCCCACCTGGCCGTTGCCGCAGACGCTCACCGAGCAGTCGGCGTCGCAGCCGTCGCCGTTGGTGCCGTTGCCGTCGTCGCAGGCCTCGCCCGGGTCGACGACGGCGTCGCCGCAGGGCGCGGTGGCGGTGAGGGTGAGGGTCCAGGTGGCGAGCGCGCCTTCCTGGCCGCCGCTGTCGTCCACCGCGGTGAGGAGCCAGACGCCGTTCGGATCGATACCGAGGAACGCGCTCAGCGCCCCTTCGGGCACGACGCGTGTGAATGCCGTGCCGTCCTCGGGGAGGGGTTGCACGTCGCTCACCGGCGCGGGGGCGCGGTCGTCGAAGACGGTGCCGGCGTAGAGGTCGTCGTTGCCTCCGCCCACGTCCGTGACCAGATCGATGCGCTGGCCGTTCGGGGCGGTGAGGAAGAGGTCCAGGTGGTCGGCCTGGGTGTGTGCGATGTCGACCGTCACCTCGAGGTCGAGCAGGCGGCGGCCGAGGCCGCTCACGGTGACGGGCGACGCGACGCCGTCGGTGTCGGCGTCGGGAATCTCGCCGCCCGGGCCGCTGAAGCTGGCCGGCGCTCCGAGGAGCGGCAGCGACGACAGCGTGGTGATGGTGAGCGACCAGCCGCGCAGCGTGCCGGTGGTGCCGCCGGAGTCGTCGACGATGACCAGCGCCCACGGGCCGAGCGCCGCCTCGCCGACGATGGCGCCGAGGGCCCCCTCGGGCTGCACCGTGCCGATGGCCTCGAGGTTCGTGAACGTGACGTTGCGCACGTTGGCCGCCGACATCTCCTCGGGGAGCGGCGGCGCCTGGTCGTCGAAGGTGACGCCCGCGAAGACGTCGTCGTTGCCGCCGCCGTTGTCGGTGCTGAGCGTCACCGTCGTGCCGGCGGGGGAGATCAGGTAGATATCGAGCTGGTCCGGCGAGACGTGGGTGACGTCGAGGGTGACGTCGACGTCGAGGACTTCGCCCGCCAGATCGACGCTGACCATGTTGATCAGCGACGCATTGTCCGGAATCAGCAGGGGATCGTCGGACGACGTGAACGTCGTTGCGGTGACACCCGGGAAGGGCGGCGCCACGGCCTCGACACCCCGTGCGAGCAGACACAGCCCCAGCAACAACCCAACGGTGACGATACGCATGCGGGGGTAGCAAGCGGCGCGCCTGCGAAGTGCTGTGGCGGACGTCGTGGCGGTTGCGGTGACGCCCGCGGGAGAGCCCGGTCGTTGGGGGTTGACGCGATCGGTGCGTCGCGTAGTCAGCGAACCATGTGGCTCCACTCGACGCGGGTGGCCGCCGGTCTGGCGTTCCTGGTGCTCGGAGCGGGCGTCGAGGCCCAGGAGCCGCCGCCCGACGCGGTCCCGGCTGCGCCCGACCCTGCACCGCCCGCGGGTGACGCGGCGCCGGCGCCGAACGTTCTCGGTCGCAGCCGGGCACCGGCCGTTCCCACGCCGCCCGAGCGCGATGCCCCGCGCGCCCACGTCTCGATCGTCACGCCGCAGCAGTCGCGCGTGCACAAGCGGTCGCGCGGCATCCGCACCCAGGACGGCGACGGTATCGACAGCGGTGCCGCGATGGACGAGACCACCGGACCGTCGGTCGAGCGGCTCGAGTAGCCGGGCCGGCTACGGCGTCGCTGCCACGCGGCCGCAGAACACGTCGACCGCGCGTCGCTCGCCGGCCGTGAGCGTGACGTCGAGCGAGGCCGGCCCGTCCGGCGTGCCGATGTGACAGGCGCGCTTGCCGAGGACGGCGCTCACCGTCTGCACGCCGGAGGGAACCTCCAGCGCGTACGCCCCCTTCGTCGGCTTCTTGCGCGTCTTCGCAGACGCCGTCCCGACCGTGACCGTGACCTTGACGATCGGCTTCCCCGCCGTGCCGTCGCCACGCGCCTTGCGCGTGCGTCCCTCGACGGTGGCCACGCCGCCGCCACCTCCACCACCCGCGCGACGGCAGTTGCCGGCCCACGCCGTCTTGAGGACGTCGAGCACCGGCGAGGGCTCGTGCATGTTGAACGGATCGATGAAGTCCGCCGGCTGCCAGACCCACACGGCCCAGCTGCCGAGTGTGTCCTGGATGGCGATCCGGTCGGCGAGATAGGTGGCGGCTTCGGGGGCGTTGCGATGCACCCCGAACTCGGTCAACGCCACCGGCACACCGTGCGCGTCGACGTAGGCCTGCAGCGGTTGGAGATAGGTGGTGAGGAAGGCCTTGTTCACGAGCGTGGCCACGCCCTCGACGTCGTACGTGCCGGGGTAGCTCGCACCGGGCGTCTGCTGATGGCTGTAGTCGAAGGGCGTGTAGTCGTGCGCCGTGTACACCACGTGCGCGTCCGCGAGCGCTGTGATGAAGGGTAGCCAGGTGACGTTTCCGTAGCCCTCGGGCTCGAGGAGGATCGGCGTCTCGGTATCGACCTCGCGGATCGCGGCCGTCGCCTGCGCATGGAGGACGTTCACGTCCTCGAGACCGCCGGAGTACAGCAGATAGAACTCGGGCGGGTCGATGAAGCCGTGTCGCGCGTAGTTGTTGGGCTCGACCATGATCGAGTAGCCGATGACGGTGGGATTCGACCCGTAGCGCTCCGCCGTGTGCCGTAGCATCGCCACCCAGGCATCGTGCGCCGCCTGGGTGGTCCAGATCGTCTCGAGGACGGTGCCGTCGCGATTGCTGATCGCGTTCTCGTTGCGGCCTGGCCCCGAGCGGAAGGCGATGACGGCGTACAGATTCGCCGCGCCCGCCATACCGATGATGCGATCGAGGTTCGCCTGGGCGTCGAGATCGAGCGCGTAGGGCGGCGTCTCCGCGAACAGCCCGGCGTGCGAGATCTGCACGTAGTTCGCGCCCGCGGCGGCGAGGTCGTCGAAGTCCGACTGTGCGAAATCGCCGTCGCCGAAGCCGGTGGACGCGCCGCCGGGGTTGCGCCCCTGGAAGACGTTGGCGCCGCGCAGGATGCCGGCGGACCAGAGGGCGAAGGCATCGCTCGGACAGTCCGCGGCCGGGGCGGGGGGCGGGAGGGTCAGGGATGCCAGGAGCAGGGCGACCAGGAACGCGCGCATGACCGTTCATACCGTCTTTTGCGCCTCGGGTGCAGCGGAAAGTCGATGGCGCGGGAGGTACCCCTGGCGTGGTACCTGGCGGCGTCAGACGTTGTGGCGCTTGAGCTTGTACCAGAGCGTGCGCTCGCTGACGCCGAGCAGGCGCGCGGCCTGCGCTTTGTTGTCGCCCGCGGCACTCAGCGCGCGCAGGATGAGGCGGCGTTCGAGGGCTTCGACGGCGGGCTCGAGCCGGAGATCGTCGGGCAGGGCCTCCGTGGCGGGCGGGCTCGGGACCAGCGCGGCGAAGTGCTCGGGCCCGATCTCCGGGCCGTCGGCCAGCACGGCGACGCGCTCCATGACGTTCTTGAGCTCGCGCACGTTGCCGGGCCAGGCGTAGGCGGAGATCACGGCGGCGGCGGCGGTGGTCAGATGCGGTGCGTGTCGTCCCAGGTCGCGCGCGGTGCGGGCGAGGAACAGCGCCGCGAGGTGGGGGATGTCCTCCCGTCGCTCGCGCAACGGCGGGACCTGCACGTGCAGGACGTTCAGCCGATAGTAGAGATCCTCCCGGAACCGGCCGTCGCGCACGGCGGCGTCGAGATCGCGATGCGTCGAGGACACGACGCGGACGTCGACGGCGAGACGGCGATTGCTGCCGAGCCGTTCGACGACGCCTTCCTGCAGCACGCGCAGCAGCTTCGCCTGCAGCCCGTACGGCATGTCGCCGATCTCGTCGAGGAACAGCGTGCCGCCGTCCGCGAGCTCGAACTTGCCGGTGCGCTCGCGGTCGGCGCCCGTGAACGCCCCCCGCGTGTGCCCGAAGAGCTCGCTCTCGAGCAGCTCGTTCGGGATCGCCGCGCAGTTCACCGGCACGAACAGTTTGTCGCTGCGCGGGCCGAGCTCGTGGATCGCGTGTGCGACGAGCTCCTTGCCCGTGCCGGTCTCGCCGGTCACGAGCACCGGGCTCCGCGTGGGCGCGACGCGACGGACGAGGGCGTAGAGCGCCTGCATCGCCGGCGCGTCGCCGACGAGGTCGACCAGGGCGGGTTCACGCTCGCGCTCCTGCTCGAGCAGGAAGCGGTGCTCGCTCTGCACGCGGCGCATGTCCAACGCCCGGCGCACGATGAGCTCGAGCGCGTCGATGTCGAACGGCTTCAGCACGTAGTCGACCGCGCCCCGCTTCATCGCCTCGATGGCCGTCTCGACGGTGCCGTACGCGGTCATGACGATGACCGACACGTCGGGGTCGATCTCGCGCAGCTTGCCGAGCAGCTCGAGCCCGTCCATGCCGGGCATGCGCAGATCGGTCACCACCAGGTCGACGCGCTCCGTGCGCACGCGCTCGAGCGCCTCCTCGGCGCTTTCCGCCCCCCACGACTCGAGCCCCATGCGCTCGAAGAGCATCTGCATCACGCGGCGCATCTTGCGCTCGTCGTCCACCACGAGAACTCGACTCACGCGACCCCCTTCGCCAACGGCAGCTCGACGCGAAAGGCGGCGCCGCCGCCCGGCGCGTCGTCGACGCTCACCCGACCCCGATTCGCCTGCACCATGCGCTGCACGAGCGCCAACCCGAGCCCGGTTCCGCCCTCGCGACGCGAGAAGAACGGGGTGAAGATGCGCTCGCGCATCGCCGCCGGTACGCCGGGGCCGTCGTCCTCGACGACGAAGCCGGTGCGGCCGTCGTGGGCGGGCAGCGTGCGCACGGTGACGTGACCACCCGGCGGTACGATCTGCAATGCGTTCACCAGGAGGTTGAGCGCCACCTGGTAGGTCTGATCCGGATCACAGTGTGCGGCGACCGCGGACGGATCGAAGCTGCGCCCCAGGGTGACGCCACGCTGGCGCGCCTGGCCCTCCACGAAGTCGAGCGCGCGCTCGAGCAGGGGCGCCAGGGGCGTCGTCTCGGGCTCGACCGGACGGGGCCGCGCCAGCTCCACGAGACCGGCGACGACGCGTTCGAGGCGATCGACCTCGCCGACGATCATCTCCGCGAGCTCGCGGACGTCGGCGCGCTCGTCGGGCAGCGAGCGCCCGAGCATCTGGGCCGAGGTGCGCATGATGCCGAGCGGCGTGCGGATCTCGTGCGCGATGCCCGCCGCCAGCTCCCCGGCCAGCACCAGCTTGGCGCTCGTCAGGAGCTCGTCCTGCGCGTCGCGCAGCCGCGCCGCCATGGCGTTGAAGGTGACGGCGAGCGTGCCGATCTCGTCCTGCGACTCGACCGCCACCGGCTCCGGACGTTCGCCGGTGTGGGCGAGGATGTCCGTGGCCCTCGTGAGTGCCACGAGGGGACGGCTCATGCGTGCGGACACCGCGGCGGCAAGGGCGAGCCCGCCGGCGAGAACCAGGGCCAGCGCGGTCCCGAGCCGTCGCTGCATCGCCGCCACCGGTGCCAGCGCCTCGGCGAGCGGTTGCAGGACGAACACGCTCCACGCCGGGTCGGTCGCACGCGGGCGCTCCCATCCGACGAGGGCGTCCACACGACGGTCGGTGTCCCAGCCGTGGTCGCGATCGGCGGGAAGACTGCGAGCGAAGTCGGCCAGCGCCGTCCGCATGTGCGCGATGCGCGGCGCAGGTGTGCCGGTACGCCAGGACTCGCCGATGACGTGGGCGCCGGCGTCGAGCACGAACACGTCGACCGCGAGACCGTGCGGTTGAACGCTCTGCCGGATGCGCCGGGTGCGGTCGAGCGCGCGACCCCAGTCGTAGTCACCGACCAGCACGCCGAGCATCTCGGCGGGCCGCTCCGGATCGGGGATCGGGACCGCGAGCTCGATCGCGTGCGGCCCCGCCGAGTCCACGGGCGGCGGTCCGCTGCGCCAATCGCGACCGGCGAGGACGGTGTCGAGCAGGCCCGCTACCCGTGCACTCGGACCGAGCAGCGCGGGATCGCTGGCGGCGACGACCGCGCCGGTGCGATCGAGGCAGCGGAGCGACGTGAACGGCACGCCACCGGCCACGAGCGACTGCAGGAAGCGCGAGATGCGCTTGTCGAGGTCGCGGATCACGATGTCGCGCAGCACGTCCTGGCCCGCCCATCCGTGGAGGGCGACCTCGGCCTCGCCGACGTCCTCGCCGACCTCGTCGAGCACGTCGTGCGCGACCTGCGCCAACTGGCGGCCGCCGCGCAGGACCAGCGCGTCGCGTGCTCCGACGTAGGCGATGCCCGTCAGCAGCGCGCCCGGCACGACGATCAGCAGCGTCGACAAGAGCAACAGCTTGCCCCGCAACGAGCGAAATGGTTGTGACACTCTCATTTCTTGCCGCGGGCGATCGCCCGCCGAGCAATGCTGAAGACGTGGACACGGGTCAAGGTGAGGTGGTGGGCGGCGGTCCTCGTCGCCGCGCTCGCCGTCGGGGCCACGGCGGCGCGCGCCGAGCCGGACCTCGACCCGCCGCGCCCGGTGCTCGACGTCGCGACGCCCGTCGGGCCGCTGGTCTACACGCCGGGCCGCGGGCTGCACGTGGGGGACACGAACATCGTCCTCGGCGGCTATGCGACGACCGAGCTGGTGCGTGAGGAGGGCAAGCGCGCCAAGCTCGGGCTCGCCGACCTGAGCCTCTTCTTCATCTGGGATCCGCTGCCGCGGGTGCAGGTGTTCGCCGAGCTGGAAGGCGAGGACCTCGTCGTGCTGCGGCCGTCGGGCGGCAACCCCACGAACGACGCCGAGTACGTCACCGAGCGGCTCTATGCCGACCTGGCCATCATCCCGGATCGTCTCACCGCACGGCTCGGCAAGTTCCTGACCCCGGTCGGACGCTGGAACGTCATCCATGCCCAGCCGCTCGTCTGGACGTCCTCGCGCCCCGTCATCACCCTGCTGCCGTTCGACCAGCACACCACCGGCATCATGCTGGGCGGGACGCTGCCGGTGCTCCCCGGCCGCACGACGTGGAGCGCGTACGGCCAGTTCACCGACCCGCTCGACGCGAGCGCGACCGACGGCCTCGAGCAACCCGAGATGGAGCGCGGCGGCGGCGGACGGCTCGAGTGGTCGTCGTTCGAGGAGCTGTCGGTCGGGGCGTCGTACCTGGCCTTCCTGCGCGGCGGCCGCTGGCGCTATCTCACCGGGCTCGACGGGGCATGGCACCACGACCGGGTCGATCTGCTGGCGGAGTTCGCCCACGAGGCGAACAACGGCCCCGGCGTCTGGGGGCTGTACCTGCAGGCGGCGGTCGAGACGATCCCGCGCGTGTTCGTCGTCGGCCGTTACGAATACTACGCGCGGCGTCGCGAGCCCGACGTCAATCTCGGCGTCACCGGGCTGGCGTGGCGCCCACTGCCGTATCTCGTCGGCAAGGTCGAGTACGTCTTTGCCAGTCACCGGCTGAACGCGTCGCCCCCGGGCTTCCGTTCGTCGTTCTCGATCCTCTTCTGAGCGATGCGACTGCTCGGCGTCGTCTGCTGCGTGCTCGCCGTGCTGGTCTCGCGGACGTCTGTGGCGGCGGACCGCACCCTCGCGGTCATCGTCCATCCGTCGCGCACGGATCGGCCGTCGCGCGAGGACGTCGAGCGCATGTACCTCCGCCAGCGTCGGTTCTGGGAGGACGGGAGCCCCATCGTGCCGCTCAATCGCGAGTCCGGCGACGCCGCGCGCGACCTGTTCTCGCGCGTCGTCCTCGGCAAGGACGGCCGTCTCCTCGAGGCCTACTGGAACGAGCAGTACTTCCACGGCATCTTCCCGCCGACCGTCCTGTCGTCCACCGAAGCCATGCGTCGCTACGTCGCCAGCGACCGCAACGCGATCGGGTATCTGTGGACGGACGATGTGACGGACGCGGTGCGTGTCGTGCTCACGTTGCCGGCGAGTCGTCAGCCGTAGGCGGGCAGGGGTGGCGCGGCGAGACGCGCCGTGACGGCGGCGACCACCGCGCGGACCTCGTCGCCGTCTCCGGCCCGAATCTGGTCGTGTCGCTCGCCGATCGGACGGTAGAATTCGCCGGCCGGTGTCTGCACGATCGTGACGGTCGCCGCCCCGACGGCGGCCGCGAGGTGCATCGGACCGCTGTCGGGTGTGACGACGACGTGGCAGCGGGCGAGGAGGGCGGCGAAATCGCGGACGCCGACGGTGGGAGAGACGACCACGCCGTGGGGGAGGCGTCCGCGAATCGCCGCGAGGGACTGGTGATCTTCCGGACCGGCAAAGAGCACGACGCGAACGTCGAGCTCCCGCACGAGGGTGTCGAGGAGCGCAATGAAGCGATCGGCGGGCCAGCGCTTCGCACCGCGCCCGCCGACGCTGACGCCGACCACGGGCGCATGCCGCGTGAGGCCCCATGCATGCCATCGCGCGGCGGCGAGCCCTTCCTCGTCCTCCGTGAGCACCACGCGCATGGTGCGGCGGACCGGAGGAATGCCCATGGCCGCCACGAACGCGAGCAGGAGGTCCACCTTGTTGGGGCTGGCGCCGTCGCGCGGTACGAGGACGTCGAAGCATCGCTGGTAGCGGCTGCCGGCGGTCGCGACGCGCTGGCGGCCGCCCGACACGGCGCACAGGGCGGCGCCGAGGAAGCTCGCGCCCCGCGCGCAATCGATCACGAGGTCGTACTGCTGGCGCCGCAGATGTCGCACGAGCTGCCATGACGAGCCCGGTCGGAGGAGCATGTGCCGATCGACGCCGAGTACCTCGTCGACGTCGGGATCGTGGGCGAGCAACGAGGCGTACGCGCGCGCACACACCAGGTCGATGCGTGCCCAGGGAAGCGCCGAGCGGATCGCCGCGAGCGCGGGCGTCACCAGCAACAGGTTGCCCATGCGGAAGTTGCTGCGCACGAGGAGGACGCGGCGGACGTTGCCGAGATCGACGTGGGCGCGCGCGGTCGCGGGCGAGCCGCCACCGGCGACGAGACCGAACACGGCGCGCTTCACACGCCGCTCCAGTCGTTTGCCGACGTCCATGCGGAGAACAGCACGGGATGTGCCAGTCGTCGTACCCGTTCGTACGGGACCTTCGGGCAGTGCACCCCGCAAGAATCTGCAGTCGGTGGGCGATCGCGCTGCAATCGGCTGCACGACGGAATGAACGACGTGGCGTCGGCTCAACGGTGTGCGTCGTCGCCGAGGCGGCACGCGGGTTGCTGTCGTGAACGGTCGTGAGCAAGACGAACGCGTGCCTCGTGGCCGTTGCGACGATGGTCGGTCTGGGACTGGGGGGACGGGTCGACGCCGCCGGCCCACCGTCGATGGACGGTCCCTGGACGGGAGCGCTCACCGTCCACACGTCGCGGGTCCCGCACCCGGCGATCGCGTCGCTCACCTCGACGGATGGTCACGTGAACGGAACGGTGACGTTGATCGTCGGCGGCGTCACGTCGACGTTCGCCGTGACCGGCACTGCGCACGGCAATCGCGCCCGCATCACGGGAACCCTCGCCCCGCGGCGCCTGCGCTGGAAGGCCCACTGGAGCCGCGCCCGCGCGGCCTGGCGCGGGGTGCTGGTCGTGCGTGGGGGCGGCCGGCTGCGCGGCATGCTCACGGTCCGTCGCGACGGTGACGATCCCGCCACCGCGTGCGGGCTCGACGTCTTCACGGCGACGGTGATGCCGACTGTCCTGGAGCCGGTGTGCTCGCAGTGTCACGTGGACGGTGGCGCGGCACAGCACACCCGATTCCGCGTCTCGCGGGGGGACGCCGCGACGACGGCCCGCAGCGCGTTCGGCCTGGTCGATGCGGCCGCACCCGAACGGTCGTTGCTGCTCCAGAAGCCGCTGGCGGCGGTCTCGCACGGCGGCGGTCCGCAGATCGCGCCGGGCAGCGACGCGGAGCGGATGCTGCTGGAGTGGATCGCGCTCGTCACCGCGCCCGGGTGTGACGGAGGTGGAGGTGGAGGAGGTGGTGGCGGTGGGGGCG
>CAYOIZ010000065.1:0-35463 GCA_964404165.1 uncultured Binatia bacterium (SeqCode)
GACGTCGCCCGAGACCTCGACCGGCGCGTCGGCGATGATCGCCCGCGCGCCGCGGGCGATGGCGTCGCCGACGTGGCGGCGTCCGTCGGTGGTGAGACCGGCGAGGGCCACGAAGACGTCGCCCGATCGCACCTGCCGCGAATCCATGGCAACGCCGTCGATGGCGACGTCGAGCGACCCTCGCACCGCCAGCGGGCCGAACCCGTCGACCAACGCGCGGAGCTGCATCACGGCTGGGCGGTGCCGCGGTCCGTTCGGAGCTCGAGGGCGAGTCGACGATCGTCGGCGAGCGGCGAGCCGGGCGCCGGCACCTGCTCGGTGACCCATCCCGACCCGGTGAGGTGGACGTCCCACCCCGTGGCGTGTGCGCGCGTCAGGGCCTCGCGCATCGACAGGCCGAGGAAGCTCGGCGTGCCCGGGCGCACCGGGCCGACGTCGTCGGGGATCGCGGGCACGGCCGCCATCTCGGTGTGCACGGGCGGCGGCATCTCGACGGTGGGCTTGGCCGGCGCCTGCACGCGCAGCGCGGCCAGCACCGCGCGGCCGATGGCGCCGAACACCGGCGCCGCGACGACTCCGCCGTAGCTCGACGTGGACGGCTCGTCGATCAGCACGAGGATGACCGCCCGCGGGTTGTCGGCGGGGAGGAACCCCACGAAGGAACCGATGCGTTTCGAGGAATAGGCACGGGTGCGGGAGTCCACTTTCTGCGCCGTTCCGGTCTTGCCCGCAACCGAGAAATCGTCGAGCCGGGCCTTGGATCCGGTGCCACCCTTCTCCTCGACGACCCGCCGCAGGAGCTCCGTCGTGGTGCGCGCCGTCTCCTCGCTGATGACGCGACGAACCGGCGTGGCACGCTGCTCGTAGGTGACCTCGCCGGTCGGGCTGGTGATCTTCCGCACCACGTGCGGCTTCATCAGCGTGCCGCCGTTCGCGATCGCGCCGTAGGCGGCGACCATCTGGATCGGCGTCACCGAGATGCCCTGCCCGAAGCTCTGCGTGGCGAGGTTGATGCGCACCCACTTGTCGAGCCCGCGCATGATGCCGGGACTTTCGTCGGGCAGCTCGATGCCCGAGCGCTGTCCGAAGCCGAACTTGCGCAGGTACGCGTGGTAGCGTTCCTTGCCGAGCCGGTCGGCCACCTTGCTGACGCCGATGTTGCTCGAGAACTGGATCACCTCGGCGAACGACAGCCACCCGTGCGGATGCGAATCGTGGATCACCCATTTGCCGATCGGGTGCGCGCCGTTCTCGCAGAAGATGCGCTCGTTCGGGTTGGTGACGCCCTCCTCGAGGGCGCTCGCCGCCAGGATGGCCTTGAACGTGGATCCCGGCTCGAACGGATCGGTGATGGCGCGATTGCGAATGCGGTCCTTGTGTCGCTTGTCACCCCAGTCGGCGGGATCGTTCGGGTTGAACGTCGGCACGTTGGCGAGCGCCAGTATCTCGCCCGTGTGCGGATCGAGCACCACCGCCGCGCCGGCGACGGCCTTCGCGTTCGCCACGCCGAGCGCCAGCTCGCGCTCGGTGGCCGCCTGGATGGTGGCGTCGATGGTGAGCTCGACGCGGCTGCCCTGCGTCGGCTTCGTGCCGTGGGACGCGCGCAGGAACTCGCGGCCGCGGGCGTCGCGATCGACCTCGATCTTCTGCGCGTCGCCGCGGATCTGCTTGTCGAAGCGCATCTCGAGACCGCCGAGACCCTGCGCGTCGGTGCCGACGAAGCCGAGGATGTGCGCCGCGAGCGTGCGCTGCGGATAGAACCGTCGCGCCTCCGCGAAGTGGCCGACGCCCGGCAGTCCGAGCGACGCGACGCCCTCGGCCTCGCTCGGCATCGCCTGTCGCTTGAGCCACACGAACGGCTGCTTGCGTGCGAACTGCGCCTGCACGCGCGTCACCGGCATCTGCAGGCTCTTCGCCAGCTCCGGGAGGCGACTGCGATCGTCGCCGAGCTGCCGCGGCCGGGCATACACCGACGGCACGTTGACCGACACCGCGAGCAGCTCGCCGTTGCGGTCGATGATCTCGCCGCGATGCGGGACGAGCGTGACCTCCTGGCGGTGCTGGCGCGCGGCACGCCGGGCGAAATCGGGACCGCGCACGACGGTCAGGTCGACGGCGCGTGCCAGCAGCCCGGCGAAGAGCACCGTCAGCGCCACCGCCACCAGGCCGATGCGCGCACGCCGCCCGTGAGGCACCGTCACGGCAGGGTCACCACCTGCTGCTTCTCGGGGGCCACCATGCCGAGGCGCTCCGCGCGCTCGCGCAACGTGGCGCGGAGCGTGGCCAGCTCGGCCTGCAGCTCGCGGTGCTCGTGGTCGAGGCGCTGCGCCATCGTGCGCGCCGCGGAGAGCTGGTAGCCGATGTCGACCACCTGCAACTGGACCCACACCTGCACCAGGCAGAGCGCCACGAGGACGCCGAGCAGCACCATCACGCGCCGCACCAGCAGGCTGCGCATCATGCGCAGCAGGCGGCGCGGATCGCCCGTCGGACGGACGAGGGGCCGCCGGACGGTGAGGACGTGCGGATGGTGCCGCGGGCTACGGATGGCCGGGCTGCTCATGCGAGGCGCTCCACGATGCGCAGCCGTGCGCTCCGCGCACGCGGGTTGCGCGCGATCTCCGTGGCCTCCGGACGCAGCGGCCGCGACGTCAGGATGCGCACCTTCGACCGCCACGAGCACACGCACTGCGGGATCGCGGGCGGACAGATGCAGTCGGCGGCCCAGCGCCGGAAGGCGTCCTTCACGCGACGATCCTCGAGCGAGTGATAGGCGAGCACGGCGAGCCGACCGCCGGGCGTCAGCAGGCGCCACCCGTCGGCCAGCACGCGATCGAGCGCGCCGAGCTCGTCGTTGACGGCGATGCGGATGCCCTGGAACGTGCGCGTCGCCGGGTGGATGCCCACCTCGCCGCGTCCGACGACGCGGGCGACGACGTCGGCGAGCTCCGCCGTCGTCGCGAGTGGCCGGGCGCGTACGATCGCGCGCGCCACGGCCCGCGAGCGCCGCTCCTCGCCGTACTCGAAGATGACGCGCGCCAGCTCGGTCTCGTCCCACGTGTTGACGATGTCGGCAGCGCTCGGCTCGCGGTCGCGATCCATGCGCATGTCGAGCGGACCGGCGGTGCGGAAGCTGAAGCCGCGGTCGGGACGGTCGAGCTGCAGGGAGCTGACGCCGAGATCGAGGAGGATGCCGTCGGCCCCCTCCCATCCTTCGGCCGCGAGCAGTGCGGGCAGCTCGTCGAAGGAGCCGCGGCGCAGGATGACGCGGGTGCCGAAGGGGGCGAGGCGTGTGCGCGCCAGCGCGAGCGCCTCCTCGTCCTGGTCGACGCCGAGCAGCATGCTGTCGGGGGCGGCGGCCAACAACGCCGCCGCGTGGCCACCGAGGCCCAGCGTTCCATCCACGAGACGGGCACCCGGCCGGGGGCGCAGCCCCCCCACCACCTGCCCCTCCATCACCGGTACATGGGCGGCGCCCACCGGCCCGGTGTCCGTCTCGTGCGTCATGTCCGGCGGCCCGTCGCCACGCCTCACCGCAGCGCTCACCGCCGTCACCCTCGTGCCCTCTCTCCCCCGCCTGCGGCGGCCCCTGCGTCAGCCCCAGTTCTGCGTCGTCGTCACAGGTCGAGTCCGGCGAGGAACTCCTCGTCGTCCAGGACCAACCGCTCGTCTTCCTCGAACACGGCCTGCCAGTTCGGCTTGGCCCAGATGCGCATCTTGTCCACGTCGCCCGCCACCATCGCCTCGCGCTGGATACCGGCATACTCCCGTAGCAGCGGCGGGATGAGGACGCGTCCCTGGGCGTCGAGCGGACACTCGTGCGCACCGGAGACATACACGTTCTTGAAGCGCATCATCTTGGGATCGAACCGGTTCTTGGCGAGCATCTTCTCCTCGAGCTTCCGCCACGCGGAGAGCGGATAGGCATCGAGGCAGCGTTGGCCCGCCAACTTGAACTTGGTGAGGACGAGGCGCTCGTCCTGGAGCACGGCGAGCGCCCCGCGGAAGTGCACCGGGATGGCAACGCGTCCCTTCTCGTCGACTGCGTGCTCGAAGTGGCCCGAAAACATCCCAGTTTCCCGAAGTGGAGATCACCACCCAACCCTCTTCCGCCACCACCTTGCCCCATGTTTCCCCACCGCGCGGCACGCTTGTACTGCCGCATGCCCCCCGCTGTCAAGAAATTCTTAGCTAGAGAGGAAATGCTTGCGTCACATGGTTTTGCGACGCGGACGGCGCCGAAGGGTGCGGCGCACTAGGGTGTGCGCCGCAGATCGTCCGCCGGAGGAGGTCTATAAGCCGGATCCTGTCCCTCCGCCCAACAAGCGAAGGCAGCAGTCATTCGTCTGGTCCCCCGATTGCCCGGGGGATCGAGCGACCGACCCGAGGGATGGAGCGGGCAACCCCTGCCTGGTCCGAGGACCAGGCCCCTCCTACACGGTCTTGCTCCAGGTGGGGTTTACAAAGCATCCGTCCTCACGAACGGATCTGGCGAGCTCTTACCTCGCCGTTTCACCCTTGCTCCGGGCACGAGGCCCGGGGCGGTCTACTTTCTGTTGCACTTTCCCCCGGTTGCCCGGGGCCGCCGTTAGCGGCCACCCTGCCCTGTGGAGTCCGGACTTTCCTCCCGCAAGAAGCGAGCGACTGCTCGACCTCCTCCGGCAAACGAGCCGAGACCATGTCTCGGCTCGGGAGGAACCGCAAGAGTGGCGCGTACGTTTACGCCCGACCTCCCTTCCGCGGCCGGCGAAGCCGGCGCGGAATACGTGCCACGCATGCACCGCTCAACGGCTCGTTCTCACGGCCGGAGCTGTGTGCCGCGCCGGCTTCGCCGGCCGCGGCATGCGGTTGGGACTACGATCGTCGCCCCACACTCGCAGATCCCGACCCACGACATGGTCGTGGGTCGCGCACCTATCCCTCTGCTTGTTCGCGCTCGGGTTGCCAGTAGAGCATGCGCTGGCAGTTGGGGCAGAGGATCACCGACTCGTTGCGCTGGATCTGATTGAAGAGCTGGGGCGGGATGTTCATGTTGCAGCCCGTGCAGATGCCGCGCTGGATGATGACCACCGCGACGCCACCGCGGCGCGAGAAGATCATCTCGTAGCGGCGACGGAGCTCGCCGTCGACGTCGGCCACGAGGGCGTCGCGCCGGGCGCGGTCGCGCTCGATGTCGGCGGCCAGACGCGCGATGGTGTCGCGCAGCTCGCCAGCCTCGGTTTCGCGGGCGGCGGTGAGGCGCGCCAGCTCCTCGTCGGCGGCGGTGCTCTTGGCGGTGGCGGCCTCGCTCTGCTCGAGGACGGTCATGAGCTCGGCCTCGAGGGCGCTGGTCTCCTCCTTCAGGAGGTCGACCTCGCGCTTGGCCATGCCCAGCTCTTTGTCGTTGCGGATGCGGGTGATGCGCATCCGACGGTCCTTCATCTTGGTTTCGGCGGCGAGGAGACGCCCTTCGAGGTCCCGCTGCCGGGTACCGAGGGCATCGAGCTCCTGACGGGCGGTGACGGCGAGGGCGGTCTGGGCCTGGACGGCCTGCTCGAGCGCCGCGACCCGGCCCTCGCCTGCTTCGACCGCCTGCGTGTTCTCCCGCAGGCTCTGGTCAACTCGTTGCAGCGCGGCGAGAGCCTCGATCTGTGTGGGCAAAGTGGGCTGCCTCCCTCTGACTCTTTCGGTGCGTTCGTCCCGCGCCCGTTGCCCCGTGGTGGGCCCAGTGTGACTCGAACACACGACCTACCGGTTATGAGCCGGCGGCTCTAACCACCTGAGCTATGGGCCCGGGCCGGGCAGAGTGAACCACCGAACGGCTCGCACTGCAAGGGAACCTGGCAGTGCGAGCCGTCGTCGGGAGGGAAGAAGGCTTCAGCCTTCGAAGAAGGCGCGCAGCAGTCGGGCGCGGCTCGGATGGCGCAGCTTGCGGAGCGCCTTCGACTCGATCTGGCGGATGCGCTCGCGGGTGACGGCGAAGCGGGCCCCCACCTCCTCGAGCGTGTGATCCGAGCGCTCCCCGATGCCGAAGCGCAGTCGCAGCACCTGCTCCTCGCGCGGCGTGAGCGAACCCAGCACCTTCCGCGTCTGCCGGTTGAGGCCGCTCGCCACCACCGCCTCGATCGGCGACAGCGCGTTCTCGTCCTCGATGAAGTCGCCGAGATGGCTGTCGTCGTCCTCGCCGACGGGCGTCTCGAGCGAGATGGGCTCGCGCGTGACGCGCAGGACGCGCCGCACCTTGTCGGGCGTCAGCTCCATGCGGACGGCGATCTCCTCGGGCGACGGCTCGCGCCCGAGCTCCTGCACCAGCGTGCGCGACACGCGCAGCAGCTTGTTGATGGTCTCGACCATGTGGACGGGGATGCGGATGGTACGCGCCTGGTCGGCAATGGCGCGTGTGATGGCCTGGCGGATCCACCAGGTGGCGTAGGTCGAGAACTTGTAGCCGCGCTGGTACTCGAACTTGTCGACCGCGCGCATGAGGCCCATGTTCCCTTCCTGGATCAGGTCGAGGAACTGCAGGCCGCGGTGGAGGTAGCGCTTCGCGATCGACACCACGAGCCGCAGGTTGGCCTCGATCAGCTCCTGCTTGGCGACGTGCGCCCGCGCCTGCGCCGTGCGGATCGTGCGCACGGTGCGGTCGAGCGCCAGCGACGACAACCCGACGGTGCGCTCGAGCTCGCGGCACTCACGCTTCGCGGCACGCGTCTCGTCCTCCGCGTCGACGACGGCGACCACGGCGCGCTCGCGCGGTTTCGGGCGGACGCGCTCGAGCTCGCGCACGCGCCCACGCAGCTGGTGCATCCGTTCGGAGGCGCGGGCGAGCTCGCCCACGACCTCGGCGACCTGGCGCCGGTTGAGCCCGAGGCCGAGCAGCGCCGCACCGAGGCGCTGCTCGATGGTGACGAGCCGTGCCGCCGCCCGCGCCACGGCGGCCTTGCTGAGCCGCGGTGCGCCCTTCTGGGCGACCAGCGTCTCGCGCTCGGTGACGAGCCGGCGGATGCGGGAGAACTGCGCCAGCACACGCCGGCGCTGGCGGACGTCGTCCTCGCCCGGCTCGGTGTCCTCGTCGCTCTCGTCCTTCATGAGCTCGCGCAGGCGAACCTCGCCGAGGCGCAGCTGCTCGCCCAGCGACAGCACGTGACGCAGACCGGCGGGCGACATCAGCGCGACGGTGGCGGCCGCGCCTTCGCCCTCCTCGATGCGCTTGGCGATCTCGACCTCGCCCTCGCGCGTCAGGAGACTCGTCTGCCCCATCTGACGGAGATAGAGACGGACCGGGTCCGCCCCGAGCAGGGCGTTCGGGTCGGCGACCGCCTCGACCTCTTCGGCGGCGACGGGGGCGTCCTCGTCGGTCGCCTCGACCAGCGCCGGCTCGTCGTCGTCGGCGTCGTCGATCGGGCTCAGCAGCTCCTCGCCGGCGTCCTCGGTGTCCGGAACGCCTTCTGCGGGGAGCAGCATGGCGTCCGGGGGGATGGTCTCGTGCCTGGCCTGGTTCGTTCTCACGGCTGGACTCCTCACGTGCGGGTTTTCTCCGTCAGATGCTTGGTGAGCTGGCGCTCGGCGACGAGGTCGCCACGGGCCTGTGCCGCGCGCAGCTCTTCGAGCAGGCGCCCGCGCTGACTGCGGGCGCGGCGGGATCGGATGGCCGCGATGCAATCGGCCACCATGCGGTCGTGATCTTCGTCGGTGTTCTCGCCGAGCAGCCGCCGCGCGACGCGATCGCGCAGGGTGCGAGGCAGGGACTGCAGCAGCTCGCTGCGATCGAGCGCGGCGCCGCCGGCGACGAGCCGTTCGGCGGTGCTGCGCCAGGTGGGGTGCTCGAAGTCGCCGAGGATGTTCTCGGCGCGCACCCGGGTGGCGAGGTTCGGCTCGGCGACGAGCAGCTCGACGAGCAGCTCCTCGGGGCCGCCGTGCGTGGTCTCGCGCGCGTCCTCGACCGGCGCCATGGCGGCGGTGCCCTCGCTGCGCAGGGCCTCCTCGCGCACCCCGAGCCGCTCGGCGGCGAGCCGCACCAGGACGTCGCGCTCGAACGGCGTGCGCACGGCGCGGAGGACGCGGGCCACCTCGCGCGCGGCGTCGGCGCGACGGCCGACGGCATCACGCTGCCCGCCCGCCAGCTCCGCGATGTAGGCGTCGACGAGCGGCACCGCAGCGCCGAGCAACGTCTCGAGGGCGTCGCGCCCGTGCGTGCGCACGTAGGTGTCGGGGTCGTCGCCCGACGGCAGGAACGCGCCACGTCCCCACAGCCCGGCCTCGATGAAGACGGGGAAGCTGCGCGCCGCCGCCCGGCGACCGGCGGTGTCGCCGTCGAAGCAGGCCAGCACCGACTCGGAGAACCGTCGCAGCACGCGCAGCTGATCGGCGGTGAGCGCGGTGCCGAGCGGCGCCACGACCTCCTCGATCCCCGCCTGCGCCAGCGCGATGACGTCGAGATAGCCCTCGACGACGATGACGCGATTGCGCTTGCGGATGGCCTCGCGCGCCAGGCCGAGCCCGTACACCATCCGTCCCTTGTGGAAGAGCGGCGTCTCGGGGCTGTTCAGGTACTTCGGCGGCGGGTTGTCGGCGGACTCGGGGCCGCCGGGCAGGATGCGGCCACCGAACGCGACCACGCGTCCCATGGCGTCGGCGATCGGGAAGATCAGGCGCTCGCGGAAGCGATCGAGGAAGCCGCCGCTGTCGCGCCGCATGACGAGCCCCGCGGTGACGGCGTCGTCCAACCGCAGGCCCTGCGTACGCAGATGGCGCGCGAGGGTGTCGCCGCCGCCCGGTGCGAAGCCCAGGGCGAAGCGCTCGACGCTCTCGGGCGCCACGCCGCGCTCGGCGAGATAGGCCCGGGCCCGTGCGCCTGCCGGCCCGCGGAGCGCGCCGCGGAAGTACGCCTGCGCCGCCGCGTTGACCGCCACCAGCGGCTCGGCCGGCGTACGCGGCCCGCCGGTGTCCTCGGGGACAGGGATGCCGAAGCGCTCCGCCACCGCCCGCACCGCTTCGGGGAACGGCAGCGCCTGGGTCTTCATGACGAAGGTGAAGACGTCGCCGTGCTCGCCGCAACCGAAGCAGTGGAAGAAACCGCGCTCCTCGCTGACGGTGAACGACGGCGTCTTCTCGGTGTGGAACGGGCACAGGCCGACCGCGCTCCGTCCGCGACGGCGCAGCGACACGACGTCGGACACCACCTCGAACAGGTTGGCCCGCTCGCGGATGTCGCGGATCGCGTTCTCGTCGATGCGCCCGGCCATGACGATCCTCACGACACCCGACCCGCGCCCGCGAGAGCGAGCGGCGTGCCGCGTTGCGCGATGGCGGCGGCGAGATTGACGAGCGGCATGGCCACGCGCGAGGCGGCGAGCTGCTCCGACAGCGCGGGCCCCGGCACGAGGCGCTGCGCCAGGAGGAGCGCGAAGCCGCAGGCGACGGCCCCCTTCGCGGCGCCGAACACGAAGCCCGCGGTGCGATCGACCGGACCGAGGAACAACGTCCGTGCCACCCGATGGGCGATGGCGCCGACCAGAACCGCCGCCAGGTAGACGACGAGGAAGATGGCGGCGGGCGCGACCACGGTGGCGGCGTCAGCCGAAAGGCCCGTGCGCTCGGCGAGCACCGGGGCCAGCTCCTTCCAGCGATCGGCGGCGACGATCACGCCGACGACCAGGCCCGCGAGCGCCGCGGCCTCCCGCAGGAGGCCCCGGAAGAGACCCCGGAGGGCGAACGGGACGAGCAGCACCAGGAGAATCACGTCGACCTGGTTCACTCGTCCCCTCCGCTCCGGGTGGGGCATGCGCCGCAGCGCACGCGATCAGACCATCGGGGTACGCGCAGTCCGGCGAATGGCGCGCTTACGCGCGGCCATGGCCTTCTTTTTCCGTCGGACGCTGGGCTTCTCGTAGTGCTCGCGTTTGCGAAGCTCTGCGAGAATACCGGCTTTCTCACACTGTTTCTTGAAGCGACGGATGGCGCTGTCGATGGGCTCGTTTTCCTTGACGCGAACCCCTGCCATACGGTGGGTACACCCCCCCTCGGATGAAAGGGGGTCACCTTCGAGGAAAAGGGGTGGGCAGTCAAGGCAAACGCCGACTTCCTATGCGAAATGCCGCGCAACGAGGCTATCCGTCGAGCAAGAATCGCTCCGGGAAGTCGGTGAATACGCCGTCCACACCGGCCTCCACGATGGGCGCCAGATCTGCCCGTGCATTCACGGTCCAGACCCGCACGAGCAGGCCCGCCGCATGCCCCGACGCGATGCCCGAAGGGGCCGACCGGCCCGTGCGAATATGCAAGGCTCTGGCACCGACGCCCTCTGCCAGCTGCAGTGCTCCGGCCATCGCCGTGCGATCCCACAACACGGCCAGCTCCGCCGCCGGGGAGAGGGCCCGCATGCGTACCAGGCTCTCGGCCGCGAAGGACGAGAACACGACGCGCCGCAGCGCTCCCGCGGCTTCGACGACCGCCAGCGTCTGGCGCTCCAGCCCGTCGTCACCAGCCGACTTGAGCTCGACGTTGATGGGGATCGGCACGGCGCGCAGCACGGCGTCGAGCGTCGGTAGGCGCTCGCCGGCGTACGCCGGATCGAACCAGCCGCCGGCGTCGAGCGACGCCAGCTCGGCGACCGTGTGGTGGCGGACCACACCTCGCCCATCGGTGGTGCGGTCGAGCGTGTCGTCGTGAATCACCACCACGGCGCCGTCGCGCGTGCACTGCACGTCGAGCTCGATCATGTGGGCGCCAAGCTCGACGGCGCGACGGAACGCCACGAGCGTGTTCTCCGGACGCGTCCCGCTGGCCCCGCGGTGCGCGATCACGTCGAGCGCCATGTCGCTGCGGTCTAAATCTCCGGCACGGCGACGTCAAATTGGGTTGACACCGGCCGCGGCGACGGGATCCTGCGCTCCCGTGCCGCAGGACGACCCCACGTGGATGGCGCTCCGGATCGACGTCGCCGACGACGCCGCGGAGGCGGTCGCGAACTTCCTCCTCGAGGAGGGCGCACCGGGCGTGCTCACCTCCGAGCACGAGCTCGACGGCCCCCTGCCCCCACCCGGCCGTGCCCACCTCGAAGCGCACGTCGCCGCCTCGGATGCGCCGCGCGTGGCGGCGGCCCTGCGCACGTACCTGACGAGCCTCGCCGCCGTCGTCCCCGGCTGCGACGACGCGCGCATCACGCTCGCCGACGTGCCCCCCGTCGACTGGGAGGCCACGTTCCGCCGCCACCATCGCCCCGTTCGCATCGGGCAGCGGTTGCTGGTGGCACCGCCCTGGGACGTGCCGCCGGCCGACGGTCGCGAGGTGCTGGTGATCGAACCCGGCATGGCCTTCGGCACCGGCCAGCACGAGACGACGCGGACGTGTCTCGAAGAGATCGAAGCGCTCGTCGACGCCGACGGTATCGCCACCGCGCTCGACGTCGGCACGGGCTCGGGCCTGCTGGCGGCAGCGCTCTGCCGACTCGGCGTGCCCGACGTCACCGCCCTCGACAACGACGTCGCGGTACTGCCGCTGGCCCGCACCAACCTCGACGCCAACGGCGCGGCGGCCGTGCGGCTCCTGGCCGGCACCGCGGCGTCGGTGCGCGGCCGCTTCGATCTCGTCGTCGCGAACCTGCTGGCCGACGCCCTCGTCCTCGACGCCGCGCCGCTCGCGGCGCTCGTCGCCACCGGCGGCCACCTGGTGGTGTCGGGGCTCCTCGACACCCAGGTCGACCGCGTCGCGGCGGCCTATCCCGGATGGCGGATCGCGGCCACGCGGGCCGACGGTCCCTGGCGCACGCTGCGCCTCGAGCGCGCGTGCTGAGGCTCTTCGTTCCCGGCGCACACGCCGTCGACGGGACGGTGCGCATCACAGGCCCGGAGCTGCGGCATCTGCAGACGCTGCGTCTGGCCCCCGGCGCCCTGCTCCACGTCCTCGACGACGGCGGCACCGAGCACGAGGTGGTCGTGGAATCGGTGACGGCGCGCGAGGCGGTGGCGCGGGTCGTGCGGAGCGTGCGACCCGAGCGCGAATCGCCGCTCGAGCTCGTGCTCGCCGCGGCGCTGGTGAAGGGGTCCAAGATGGACCTCGTCGTCGAGAAGGCCACCGAGCTCGGCGTGCAGCGCATCGTCCCGGTCGAGACGCGGCGGGCGGTCGCGCGCGGCGACCACAGCGATCGCTGGCGGCGCATCGCGGTGGCCGCCGCGAAGCAGTCGGGCCGCACGCGCATTCCGCTCGTGGATGCGCCACAGCCCCTGGCCGACGTCGTCGCCGAGCCGTGGCCCGGCCTGCGGCTGTTGCCGTGGGAGGGCGAGGCCTCCCGCCGCTTCGGCGACCTGCCGGGCAGCGCGCGTGCCGTGACGGTGCTGATCGGCCCCGAGGGCGGCTTCGCGGCCGACGAGGTGGCGCTCGCCGAGACACACGGGTTCGTCCCCCTGACGCTCGGCCCCCGCATCCTGCGCGCCGAAACCGCCGCCATCACCATCGTCGCGCACTGCCAGCGACGATGGGGCGACGGCTGAGCCGGTTGGTTCGAGCCGCACGACTCGGCTAGTACCGACCCATGTCGCTGCGCATCCTCTACGTGATGGATCCGATGGATCGGGTCCACGTCGACAAGGACACCACGTTCGCCTTCCAGCTCGAGGCGCAACGCCGCGGCCACCAGCAATGGCACTGCCTGCCGCCCGCGATGTTCGTCGACCGCACGGTGGCGTGCGTGGGTGCGCGTCCCATCACGGTCGAGCGCGCCGCGATCCACTACCGACTCGGCGACACGCAGACTGTGCCGATGACGTTCTTCGACGTCGTGTTCATGCGCAAGGACCCGCCGTTCGACATGAACTTCTACTTCGCGACCCAGGTGCTCGGCCTGATCGATCCCACGGTCACGCTGCTGATGAACGACCCGCGCGGGCTCCGCGACGCGAACGAGAAACTCTACGCCCTCAACTTCCCCGACCTGATCCCCGAGAGCCTCGTCACCAGCGATCACGCACGCCTGAAGGTGTTCATGGAGGAGATGGGCGGCGAGATGATCATCAAGCCGCTCGACGGGTGCGGCGGCGCCGGCGTCTTCCACGTGCACCGCACCGACCGCAACCTGAACGCCATCCTCGAGGCGTCGACGCAGGACGGATCACGCCTCGTGATGGGGCAGCGCTACCTGCCGTCGGCGCGCCAGGGCGACAAGCGGCTCATCGTGCTCGACGGCGAGCCGCTGGGTGGCGTGCTCCGCATCCCGCAGGAAGACGAGACGCGCGGCAACATCCACGTCGGCGGCCGCGTCGAGCGCGTCGCCGTGGACGACCGCGATCGCGCGATCTGCGCCCGCATGGCGCCACGGCTGCGCGCGGACGGTCTCTGGTTCGTCGGCCTCGACATCATCGGCGGCTTCGTCAGCGAGGTGAACGTCACCAGCCCGACGGGCGTCCAGGAGATCGACCGTCTCGACGGCGTCTCACTGGAGGCCCGGGTGTTCGACTTCGTCGAGGCGAAAGCCGCTCGCCTCGACCGGTCGCGCGCGACTCACTGAGAGAGCGCGGTCGCCGCCAGGTAACGCCACAGGCTCGTTCGTACCTGCCAGCGCCCGTTCTGCTTCTTGCCCACGGCGATCACGCGGCGCCGCGGCGTCGCATGCTTCTCGGTCCGGGTCGTCTTCGTCTCCATCAGCATCCCCTCCACGAGGGGGTGACAGAGCGAGATGCGTGCCGGAGCACCTATCGTTGAAAACCCGGCACTTTCTGCCGAGTGGGGCCGTCGCGCCGTTCAAGCCTGTACGCAGACGCCGTGTCGGTCGCACACGCGTGTGCAGCCCGAAAAGAAAAAGCCCCCGGGTCCGTGAGGACCCGGGGGCCGTGCTGATCGTTACCTGATCCCTGCCGTCTTACGGCGCGCCGGGATCGTTGAAGGTGAGGGTACCGGGGAGCGAGGTCGCACCCGGACCGGGCAGGTTGGCGGAGAGATCGACGATCTCACCGATGTCGCCCGGCGTGACCGACGCCTTCGGGATGCAGAACACCGTGGCCAGCGTCACGGCCTTCGGGACGCCAGCGACCAACGGCTCACCCGCGGGGGTACCGTTCTCGGTGATGGTGCGGCACTCCGGGAAACCATCCGGATTCGCGTCGGTGGCACGGCCGAAGCAGCCCACCTGGGGAGCGCCCTGACCGGGGCAGAAGAGGCCGTCGGCGGCGGTCTTGTTGGCCGAGCCCGTGATGAGCGGGGTGAGGTCGACCGCGAGGGCGCCGAGGTTGAGTGCCGTGTCCTTGCAGGGCGAGCCGGGCTCGCAGGTGTTGACGCCCGGATCGCATCCCACGTCACCGACCTGGCACACGCCGCCGGGGAGGCAGTCACGCGTGAGACCGTCCGAGTTCGTGCTGCTGCACTCGAGGCCTGCGCGCGCACCACCGTTGCAGGTACCGGTCGCCGGAGCGTCCGGCGTGCCACTGACCGCGACGCCGCCGACCTGACAGACCGGGCAGACGGTGTCGGGAGCGGAGTACGTGGATCCCGGCACGCCGGTGAGGAACGTCCCGGACGCCAGGTTGATCGAGAGGTTGGTGGTCGAGCCGGTGGACTTGTCGATGTTGCCGGAGGCCGGCGCGGCGAACCGGTTCACGACACAGGTGGAGGTGCCACCGTTCTCGATCGGCAGCGGGGTGCCGAAGAAGCAACCGGTATTCGTGCAGTCCCAGCAGGACGAGCCCGTGGGCGTCGCCGACACCACGCAATCGTCACCCGTGCAGTTGACGAGGAAGCGGTTGGTGGCGCCATCGGGCGTCGGTCCCTCGAGCACCGTGGAGAGACCACCGCCGATGTTGAGGCCGCTGCAGGCGAGATCGAACACCTCGGGGGGCATCGCGGCCGACTCGGCGGTGCCGCAGACGCCCGTACCGGCGGTCGTGGTGAAGTCGATCGACGCGCCCTCGGAGACGCAGGAGCCGAGCGTGGTGGTGGTCGTCGACGTCGACGGGGTGGTCGTGGTCGACGTGGTGGTCGTGGTGACGCAGCCACCGGTGTCGGTGCAGACGTCATCGACGCTGTTGAAGAAGGCGCCGTCGACGCTCGCCGGCGGGGCCGACGTCTGCACGTCACAGGTGAGGCCGGGCTTCTTGGCGCCGGTACACTTCTCGGCGGTCTTCGTGACCGAGCCGATCTTCTTGCCCTTGGCCTTGCAGCAGATGGCGGCGGTGGGCCGGCCGCAGATCGAGTTCTGCGCCAGCTTCACGAGCTCCTTCTTGCAGGTCGCGAAATCCTTGAGGGCCCCCTTCTTCTTGTTGAAGGCCTGCTTCACGCACTTGACGTACTTGCCCTTCGACACCGCGGTCGGGCAGGGGCAGGCCGTCTCGAGCTGGAAACGTGCTTCGTCGCAACTCTGTGCGCTGGCCTGTGGCGCAAACGACAGCAGCGCCAGCAGGGCAAGTGAACCACCAACGAGGACTCTCATGGGCACTCCTTTTTCGCGCTCCAAGGGCTTTGCCCCCGGGGCATCCGTGATCCGCAGGGCGACGCGAATACCTTCGGTCCTATGGAGCGCCCCCGGATGCTGTCAATAGTATTTCTGTGCATTGAACACGCGCGACGCGTCATTCCCCGGGTTTGCCGGGCGCGCGCGCACTGAGACTCTGCCTGTAGTGTTCGATGTCACTGCGCCTGACGTGGATACGGCCATCGACGTCGACGGGCTTGAGCACCGCAGTGCGGATGAGCCGCCGCACGGTGGCCTCGCCGCAGCGGAGCATCTTGCCCACCTCCTCGACCGTGACGGTCGAGGGCTCGTCTTGTGTCGCGCCAGCCACGCCGGCAGGCACCGGATCGGTCTCGAGGATGAGCCCGGGGGCCAGTCCCGCCAGGACGCTGATGGCGTCGAGGGGGATGGGCTGTGCTCTCGGTCGCCGTGGCGGCTTTGCGATCGCCGCGGCTTCGTCGGTCGTCAGGTCCCGTCGTCCACGTCCCATACCGCCTCCTTCACGTCCGCCCCGTCCCACCGCACGTCACACGGCACGGCCTGCGCGCGCTCCGCAGCCGACCGACCCGCCGACACGCCCGAGGCCGTTTAGCAGGGATCGGGGGGGTGTGCCACCAACGGGCGGACGACGTGGCCCGGGGGTGATTGTCGGGCAGATGCACGGATGCTACGCACCGGCGAGATTCCGGAAGGAGGGTCCCATGGGCCTGCTCGACGACCTGCTCGGCAACGTCCTCGGAACGGACACGCAGGCGGCCCCAGGGCGGAACGCCGGCATGGCCCAGGCGATGCTCGACCTTCTGAACGATCCGCGCGTCGGCGGCGTCGACGGGCTGGCGCGGCAATTCCAGCAGAACGGGCTCGGCGACCTCGTGCAATCGTGGATCGGCACGGGTCGGAACGAGCCCATCTCGCCGGATCAGGTGACGCAGGCACTCGGCCCGGAACGCCTCGGGCAGGTGGCCGATCGCAGCGGCGTCTCGGGGAGCATGGTCCCCGCGCTGCTGGCGCAGATCCTCCCCGTGCTCATCGATCGCCTGACGCCGGACGGCAACGTGCCGAAGCAGGACCAGCTCACCGCGAACGGACTCGACGTGCTCAAGCGGCTGCTCGCCTGACGGCCCCCCGACTTCTCCAACGTGCAGAGAGCGGCTCGTCGACCACGGCCCCCGTCGTGCCCGGGCAGGCGCGGGTTCGCGGCGACGGACGAAGGAGCTCGTCGTCGTCGACTCACCGGTTCGAGCCCTGGCTCAGCCGCGCTTCGCCTCCAGCTCGGCCCAACGCGCGTAGAGCGCGTCGACGGCGGCCTGCGCGTCGTCGAGCTCGCGGCATCGTGCCGCCAGCTCGTCGGCGCGGGTGGCGACGGCGGGATCGTGCGCCGCCGCCTGGCACCGTCCGAGCCGCTCCTCCGCCTCCATGATCGCCTGCTCCATCCCGTCGAGCTCGCGTTGCTCGGTGTAGCCCAGTCGGCGCGCGGACGGCTTCGGCGGCGGCGCCGTCACGGGGGCGGCGACGCGGACCTTCGGCGCCGGCGCGCTGCGGGCCTTCCGCTCCGCCTCCCACTGTCGATAATCGGCGTACGGCGTGACGACGCCCGTGCCGTCGAGCGCCAGCACCGTCGTGGTGACGCGCTCGAAGAGGTAACGATCGTGCGTCACCAGGACGATCGCGCCGGGGAACTCGAGCAGGCTCTCTTCCAGCACCTCGAGCGTCGGGATGTCGAGATCGTTCGTGGGCTCGTCGAGGACGAGGAGGTCGGCCGGCTGCAGCATGAGCGTCGCGAGCAGCACGCGCGCCTGCTCGCCGCCCGACAGCTTGCCCACCGGCATCGAGAGCTGCTCGGGCTTGAAGAGGAACCGCCGCGCCCAGCCGACGACGTGGATCGGCCGATCGCCGAACACCACCTGATCGCCGCCCGACGGCGCCAACGCGCGGCGCAGCGTGAGCGCCGGGTCGGGCAGCGCGCGATGCTGGTCGAGCATGGCGACGCGCAGCCCGTCGGCGCGCGTGATGCGGCCCGTGTCGGGCTCGAGCTCGCCGGTGAGGAGACGGATCAGCGTCGACTTGCCGCTGCCGTTCGGGCCGAGCAGCCCGAGCCGCGTGCCGGGGCCGAGCACGACGTCGACGCCGTCGAGGATGCGGCGCGCCCCGAACGACTTGCCGGCCTGCTCGGCGACCAGCAGGCGCTTCGTGCGCCGGTCGGTGGCGCTGAAGTCGATGGCGGCGGTGCGGCGCTCGGTGCGCGCCTGCACGCTGGCCAGCTCGTCGATCATGCGCCCGGCTTCCTGGATGCGCGCCTGCGACTTCGTGGTGCGCGCCTTCGGGCCGTGGCGCAGCCAGTCGACCTCGCGGCGCACGCGGTTGGCCAGCGTCTCCTGCCAGTGCGCCTGCTCGCGCAGCGCGGCGTCCTTGCGCTCGAGGAACTCGCTGTACCGACCGCGCGTCTCGAAGAAGCCCGACGCGTGCACCGGGTCGAGGTCGAGCATGCGCTCGGCGACGTGCTCGAGGAACCAGCGATCGTGGCTCACCACCAGGAACGCCGCCGGCTCCGCGGTGAGGAGCTGCTCGAGCCAGAGGATGCCCTCGAGATCGAGGTGGTTCGTGGGCTCGTCGAGGAGCAGCAGGTCGGGCTCGCGTACCAGCGCGCGGGCGATCGCGAGCCGCTTCTGCCAGCCACCCGAGAGCGTCGCGGCCGGCGCCGCCGGATCGGCGAAGCCGCAGCGACCGAGCGTGGTGCGCACGCGCGTGTCGCGCGCGACGTCGTCGACCCCGTCGGCGGCGAGCGCGTCTGCGAGCAGCTCGAACACCGTGCGCCCCTCGGCGAAGCGCGGGTGCTGCGGCACGTACTCGAGGCGCGTCAGGCGACGCAGTGCCACCGTCCCCTCGTCGGGTGCTTCGATCCCCGCCAGCACGCGCAGCAGCGTCGACTTGCCGCAGCCGTTCGGTCCGACGAGCCCGATGCGGTCGCCGTCGTGGATGCCGAACGACAGGTCGCGGACGAGCGGCGCGGCCCCGTAGGCCTTGGTGATCTTCTGGCAGCCGAGAAGCAGCGCCATGGTGGCGCCCCTCAGATGCCGGCACGCACCCGCTTGGCGATCTCGTTCTCGTACTCCGGGAAGTAGCGACGGATCACCGAGAGGGTGAACGAGGACAGGATGGCCGACGCCGGCTCGCGCTCGAGCAGGAACTCGAACGAGCGGCGGATCAGCTCCGCGGGCGGAACGACGCCGTCCGTGAGCTGGCGGTAGTAGGCCGGGTCGACCTCGACGGTGTGGGTACTGCGAGCGCCGTCCACGACGACGACGACCTGATAGGTCTCGCCGTGGACACGCTCGACGCGGATCTGCGCGGGCACACGGGGTGGATGTCCGTTCCGGCGGCGCGGGTCAACCGGCGGCCGCCGTGGCCTGCTGGTCCTCGCGCAGGAACTCCTCGATCTCGTCGATGCGCGCGTGCGTGTCGCGATAGCCGATGTCGATGAGCGCGCGCGTGTAGGCGCCGTCGAACAGCAGGTAGCTCATAAGATCGGCGCTCTGCGCATCGGGCGTGCCGAGGCCGTCCATCAGGTAGCGCACCATGCGCGGCATGCGGTGCGCGTAGCGCTGCGCCACCATCGCCAGGTCCTCCGACGGCGCCACCACGAGCGGCTCGATGAGCCGCATCGGCTCCTGCAGCCCGCCGGCGGGGGCGGCGCCGCCACCGTACGCCAGGATGAGCTCGTTCATGCGGCGGAGGTGGTCGAGGTCGGAGTCGATGTGGTCGAGGAAGATGGCGTTCAGGAACACGCCGCAGATCTGCGCGAGCGGCGGACACGGGATGCCGCCGCCGGCGAGCGTCTCGGACAGCCCCACCTCCTCGGCCGATAGCGCCTGCGCGGCGCGGCTCGAGCGGATGCCGACGGCGAAGATGCGCGACGCCCCGAGACGGATGGCGGGGCTGAACGGCGTGACGAGCCGCAGCCCGCCGTCGCCGAACCAGAGATTCCCCGCCGCGCTGCGGATGCGCACCGGCGGGAAGACGATCGGAATGGCCGCCGACGCGCAGACGTGCTCGGGCCCGATCTCGACCGGCAGCACGACGCGGCGGCTCTTCACCCACACCGGATGCCCGGGCCGCCCCTGCACGAAGGTGAAGGATCGGCCCGAGTGGTAGCTCGTCGCCGACACCGCGAGGGCGTAGAGGTGGCCACGCCGGATGGCGTCGGTGACACCGGCGAGCGGCATGCTGCGGGCGAGGAACTCGTAGAGCGGCGTGGCGTCGAGCAGCCCGTGCGTGACCGTCGACCCGAGCAGCCCGCCGAGGGTGAGATCGCGGAGCAGGCCCGCGGCACCGCGGCCGAGCGACCAGGCGTCGGCCCGCACCACCTGGCCGAGCTCGAGGCGACTCCACAGCGTCGCGAGCTGCCGGGTGGCGTCGCCCAGGTTGTCGCTGCCGGCCGCGACCATGGCCCCGTTGATGGCGCCGGCAGAGGCCCCGGAGACGATCGCGAACGGGGACGGCCGGTCGCGGAACGCCCGCAGCTCGCCGAGGCGCTTCAGCACGCCTGCCTGGTAGGCACCGCGTGCGCCCCCTGCCGTCAGTACCAGTCCCGTCATCGATTCCCCCGGAGACACAGCAACCTGGATGCCACCCCGCACTGCGCGTCCGACGGGCATCCTGGGCACGTTCGCCACCCCGCTGCCCGGCATGCCGGCAGCATCTGGCGCGGATTTGGGCGTCGGCCGGTCGGAGACGCCTGCGCCGGAGCGGCATTCCGATGCCACTCGTCGCCGGCGTCACGCCAGCATTGGTGCGGCACAGTTCGTGGCGCATCGCTTGCACGATCCCCGACATGCGACGCCCCCGTGTCCTCGCCGCCCTCGCGCTCGGCGCCCTCGTCACCGCGACGGGGGCCCGCGCCGAGCCGCTCGACGACCCGTCGTCCGAGGCCCTGGCCAACACCCTCGGCACGCTGAAGGGGGGCGCACGAGCCGAGCCGCTCGACCCGCGCCTCGGCGCCATCGACGGCTCGCCGGAGACCCAGCGCGAGTTCAACGACCTCGCGGCCGCGATCTTCAGCGATCTCGCGGCGCGCTACGACGGCGACCCGGAGAAGATGAGCGAGGCGCTGGCGCGCGGGAAGGCCGACCCGCAAGGCTTCGCGAGCTCGCTCAGCCCCGCCACACGCAAGCGTCTCGAAGCGCTGTCGCACCAGGTCGAGGGCGCGCAGTAGCTACGCGCGCCGCTCCAGGATCACCACCGGGATGCGCCGGTCGGTGATCTGCTCGTACTGCGCGAAGAACGGGTTGATCGTCTTGAGCTCGGGCCAGAGTCGCGCCCGCTCGACGTCGGTGGCCTCGCGGCCCGTCACCTCGACGCGGTCGGGTCCGACCTCGATGGTGGCGCGCGGCGAATGCTGCAGGTTGAGCCACCACGCCGGGTGCCGATCGGCGCCGCCGTTCGACGCCACCACCACCCAGCGCCCGCCGTCTGGAACGTAGGCCAGCGGCACGGTGCGCGCCTCGCCCGACTTCCGCCCCGTCGTCGTGAGCAGCAGGTTGGTGATCTTGCCGGCCGCATGGCCGACGCGACCACCCGTCAGCCGGTAGAGCCGCGTGTGCAGTCGACCCGTCAGTCGCCAGAAGGGGCTCTCGCCGACCTGCTTCAGGACACGCTGGACGACCGTCGCCATGCCGCCCGCATCGCAGCATCCCGCGCCGGACTCAAGTGCCGGCGACACGAGCCCGACGACACCGCATCGTGGTAACGCTGACGGGCATGGCCGACATCGACGTCCCGATCCTGATCGCCGGCGGCGGCCCCACCGGGCTCGCCGCGTCGATCTGTCTGTCGCGCGGCGGCGTGGCGTCGTTGCTCGTCGAGCAGCACCCGTCCACCACCGACCATCCGCGCGCCACCGTGGTGAACACGCGCACCTACGAGCTCTTTCGCGAATGGGGCGTCGAGCAGGCGGTACGAGACGGCGGGCTGCCGATCGAGCGCTCGCGGTTCGTGGTGTGGGCGACGACACTCGCCGGCTGGGAGCTCGGGCGCCTCGACCTGGCACCCGCCGAGTCGCCGTGGAAGCCGGGCACGCAGAGCCCCTGCATCACCGGCATCTGCCCGCAGGACGTCTACGAGCCCATTCTGCGCGCCGCGGCCGAGGCCCACCCGACGGCCGACGTCCGCTACGGCACCACGTTGGTGTCGTTCGCGCTCGACGACGACGGCGTCGACGCCGTCGTCCGGCACGACGGCCGCGACACGACGGTGCGGGCGCAGTACCTGCTCGCCTGTGACGGCGCGGCGAGCCCCGTCCGCGAGCAGCTCGGCATCGCGATGCTCGGCCCCGACGACATCGGCAGCATCCTGAACGTCTACTTCCACGCCGACCTGACGCGCTACGTCGCGGGACGCGAGGGGCCGCTCTACTGGATCGTCAACGCCGACACGCCTGGGGTCTTCATCGCGCTCGACAACGCCGCCCGTTGGCTCTTCAACACGCCGCTACCGCGCGACGCCGGAGTGATCTCGCCCGAGCACTGCCGTGCGCTCGTGCGGCGCGCCGCCGGCGATCCGTCGCTCGACGTCGACGTGCGCTCGGTCGACCCGTGGATCATGCGCTCGCAGGTCGCCGAGCGATATCGCGTCGGGCGCGCCTTCCTGCTCGGCGACGCCGCACATCGCTTCCCGCCCACCGGCGGCTTCGGCATGAACACCGGCGTCCAGGACGCGCACAACCTCGGCTGGAAGCTCGCCGCCGTGCTTGCCGGCTGGGCGCCCCCCGCCCTGCTCGACACCTACGAGCCGGAGCGCCGTCCCGTGGCGCAACGCAACGCCGACCAGAGCCACAAGAACGCGCGCGGCATGCCGCGTCCTCCCGCCGACGGCAGCCCGAGCCCGCTCGCCCGCATCGAAGAGGACTCGCCCGACGGCGAGCACCTGCGCCAGCTCGTCGCCGGCGGCATCGCCGGTACGCGCGAGCACTTCAGCGCGCAGGGCCAGGCGAAGGGCTTCGTCTACGCCTCCAGCGCCATCGTCCCCGACGACGAGGACGACGCGCCCGGCAGCAGCGTGCAGGAGTACGTGCCGAGCGCACGGCCCGGCAGCGTCGCGTCGCACGTCTGGGTCCGGCATCGCGATCGCGCCTGCTCGCTGCTCGACCTGTTCGGCAACGGCTTCGTCCTCCTCGTGGGGCCGCAGGGCGCGGCCTGGCAGCGGGCCGCCGCCCTGCTGCCCGCGGCGCTGCCCCTCACGGTACACGCCATCGGCGGCGACGTGACGCCCGAGCAGCTGTCCATCGACGACTGGTGCGCACTCTACGGCATCGACGTCGACGGCGCCGTGCTGATCCGTCCCGACGGACACGTCGCCTGGCGGCAGCGGTCGACGGTCGGCGACGCCGCATCGGTGCTGCGGGTCGTCTGCGGGCGCACGACCGGTGCATAGCGTAAGACGGGCCGCATGCTGACGCTCGTCTCCCTGGTCCTCGCCGCCGCGCTCGAGAGTGGCGGGGACGCCGCGATCCGTCACGGGCTCGTCCACGGCCCGAAGACGTGGGTCGCCCTCGGTGCCGTCGTCCTGGTGCTCTACGGATTCGCCGTCAACGCGAATCGCGTGATCGACTTCGGCACGCTCATGGGCGGCTACATCGCGGTGTTCTTCGTCGTGAGCCAGGTGATCGCGGTGCTGCTCATGGGCGAGCGCCCGGCCCCGATGACGCTGCTCGGCGGCGCGTTCATCGTCGCCGGCGGGCTGATCGTGCAGTACGGCGCGGCCGGACGTTAGCAGCGCGCGCGCAGGCCGTCGGCGACGGCGGCGCACTGTGGGTCGCGATGGAAGCCGCCGTGGCGGCCGGGCACGTCGACGACCTGCAGACCCTCGGTGGCGAACGACGACCACAGCGCGCGCCGATCGCCCGTCGGCGGAACCGGCTCGTCGAGACAGCGGAAGTAGACGATGGCGCCGTCGAAGCGACGGCGCAGCACGTAGCGGTCGAGCGCCGCGCGATGCGCGCGCGCCACACGCACCCCCATCGTCACCAGACGATCCCCGCTGCCGGCGTCGTCGGTGCGCCACACGCGCCGCGGGGCGCGATCGATCCCCGCCGCCGTCTCGCAATCGGGCGGCTGCGTGTCCACCATCGCGAGCAGCGACACGTCGTCGCCGGCACGCTGGAGCTGTACCGCCATCTCGAACACGAGCAGCCCGCCCAGGCTGGTGCCGAGCAATCGGTACGGACCGTGCAACTGCGCGCGCCGCACTTCGCCGACGTAGTGCGCCGCCATGGCCTCGATGGTGGCGCACCCGGCACGTTCCCAGTCCATGTCGGGCGGCTGCAGTCCGTAGAACGGCTGCTCCGGGCCGAGCGTGCGGCCGAGCAGCAGCAGCCGCAGCGCATGCCCGAACGCACCGCAGACCGCGAACAGCGGCGGCCGCGTCCCGTCGGCGTGCAGCACGAGCCGGCCCGACGCGGGCGGCTGCCAGCCGTCGGCACCCAGGTGCGCGGCGAGCGACGCGATCGACGTCGGCTCGAGGAAGACGTCGAGCGACAGCTCGCGCCCGAACATCGCGGCGACGTCGGCGAGCACGCGCACGGCGGCCAACGAGTCCCCGCCCAGATCGAGCACGAAGTCGTCGTCCATGCCGACACCGTCGACGCCGAGCGCACGCTGCCAGATCTCGAGCAGGGTCTCCTCGACAGGGTTGGACGGGGGGCGCCGGCTGCGCTCGACGCCGGCGACGCGGTCCATCAGCGTCCGGCGATCGATCTTGCCCTCCGAGAGCAACGGCAACACGTCGACCGGGACGAATGCCGCCGGGATCATGTGCAGCGGCAGCTGCTCGCGCAGCGCCGCCCGCATCGTCGGCGCCGATGCGAGCGGTGCACCCCCCGTGGCCACGAAGGCGACCAGGCCGACGCCGTCACGGCCGCGGCGGCGCAGCACCACCGCCGCGTCCTCGACACCGGCCACGCGACGCAACGCGTGCTCGATCTCCGCCGTCTCGACGCGATTGCCCGCGATCTTCACCTGGAAGTCGACGCGCCCCATGTGACGAAAGTGGCCGTCCGCATCCTCGCGACCGAGGTCGCCCGTGCGGAAGACCCGCGCCGCGCTGCCGTCCGGATCGGGTTGCAGCACGCGGGCCGTCAGCTCGGGCTGCCGCCAGTAGCCGGCGAACAGGAACTCGCTGCGCACGACCAGCTCGCCCACGGTCCCTCGCGGCACGACGTTGCCGTCCGGATCTTGCAGCCACGTCTCCTTCTCCGGCACCTCCCGCCCCACCGGCAGTACGGCGCCCGGCGGATCGGCCGACCACGGCCAGATCGCCTGCCGCGCGTTCCCGCATTCGGTCGAGCCGAGCCCCATCAGGAGCGACGCGTGCTCGGGACAGAGGGCACGAAACGCCAGCCACTCGTCGCGCGTGACGGCTTCACCGCCGAGCCGCACGAGGCGCACGGTGTCGAGTCGCCGCTCCGCACCGAGCGCCCGCGCCAGGTGGCGGAACACCGTCGGCACCACGTGCAGCACGGTCACCCGTTCCCGATCGATCCAGGTCGCGAGCGCCGCGGCCCCGGCCCGCACGGGATCGACCGGACAGATCGTCGCGCCGTTCAGCAACGCGGCGTAGAGCGCCGTGCCGCTGCCGATGGCGGTCAGCGAATGCAACAGCGACAGCCGATCGCCCGGCCCGAAGGGGTGGGGATCGACGTAGATCCACGTGTTGTAGAGCAGGTTGCGGTGGGTGTGGACGACACCCTTCGGCCGCCCCGTCGAACCCGACGTGTACAGGATGCAGCACGGATCGAGCGGCGCGGCGTAGCGGCCGGGCGCGACGGTCGAGAAGCGGCCGACGTCGTCCTCCATCGTCACGACGGCGACCGGCGCCGACGCGCGCGCCGCCAGCGCGTCGGCCGTCGCGCGATGCGCCCGGTCGCAGACGAGCACGCGCGCCCCGGCGTCGTCGAGCACGAGCGCGTTGCGCGCCAGGGGATGCCGCACGTGCAGCGGGACGTACTGTCCGCCGGCCTTGAGCGCACCGAGGACCGCCGCCGGCGTGTACACGTCGTTGGCACAGAGGAGCGCCACGCGGCCCGCGTCGCCGTCGGTGCGATCGAGGACGGCACGTCCCACCTGGTTGGCGAGCGCGTCGAGCTCGCGGTAGCGGAGCGACCCGGCCGCGGCCTGCACGGCCGGCCGATCGCCGTGCAGGACCACCTGCGACTCGAACCGCGCGACGATCGACTGCTCGACGTCGGCCCGCCGGAACGGCACCGCCGCCGGCATTCAGGCGCGCTCGCGGGTCTCGAGGAAGCGCACGGTGGGCCAGTCCTTCTTCGTACGCTCCAGATCCCAGGCGTTGCGCGCCAGGAACACCGGCGCGTCGTCGCGGTCCTCGGCCATGCTGCTGCGATGCACGTCGATGAAGCGCTTGAGCTCGGCGGGATCGTCGCTCACCACCCAGCGCGCGGTCTCGTGCGGCGACGGCTCGAACGTCACGGCGACGCGGTACTCGGTGGCCATGCGCGACGTCAGGACGTCGAGCTGCAGGCGGCCGACGACGCCCACCACCCACTGCGCCCCGAAGAGCGGCCGGAAGACCTGGGTCACCCCCTCTTCCGCGAGGTCCTCGAGCGCGCGCCGCAGCTGCTTCGCCTTCATGGCGTCGTCGAGCCGCACGCGGCGGAGGATCTCCGGCGCGAAGTTGGGGATGCCGGTGAAGCGGACGTCGTCGCCCTCGCAGAGCGCGTCACCGACGCGCAGCACGCCGTGGTTCGGGATGCCGATGATGTCGCCCGGCAGCGCTTCCTCGGCCAGCTCGCGCTCCTGGGCGAAGAAGAAGATGGGATTGTGCACCGCGAGCGGACGCCCCGTCCGCACCTGCTTGAGCTTCATGCCGCGCCGGAACCGTCCCGACACGAGGCGCACGAAGGCGATGCGGTCGCGATGGTTCGGATCCATGTTCGCCTGCACCTTGAAGACGAAGCCGGTGACACGCGGCTCGTCGGGCGAGACCGGGCGCGGCTCGGCCGGCTGCGGGCGCGGCGGCGGCGCCAGCGTCACGAGTGCGTCGAGCAGCTCGGCGACGGCATAGTCCTGCAACGCGCTGCCGAAGATGACGGGCGTCTGGTGCCCGGCGCGATACTGCGCGACGTCGAGCGCCGGATGACCGGCCTGCGCCAGTGCCGCACCTTCGCGCGCGGTGTCGAGCGTCAGCGCGGGCACGCGCACGTCGAGGGCGGGATCGTCGAGGCCGGTGAGCGGCACCACCTCGTTGAAGGCGCCGCCGCGACCGCTGCTCGAGGTGAGGAAGTTGCCGGTGCGGAGGTCGAAGCAGCCCTGGAAGTCGCTCCCCATGCCGACCGGCCAGGTGATGGGACACACCTCGAGCTGGAGGGTGCTCTCGATCTCGTCGAGCAGCTCGAGCGGGTCGCGGCCCTCGCGGTCGACCTTGTTGATGTAGGTGATGATCGGAATGTCGCGCAGGCGGCAGACCTCGAACAGCTTGCGCGTCTGCGCCTCGATGCCCTTGGCGGCGTCGATCACCATGATGGCCGAGTCGACCGCCGTCAGCGTGCGGTAGGTGTCCTCGCTGAAGTCCTCGTGGCCCGGCGTGTCGAGGAGGTTGAAGGTGATGCCGTCGCGCTCGAAGGTCATCACCGAGCTGGTGATCGAGATGCCGCGCTGGCGCTCGATCTCCATCCAGTCGGACCGGGTGCGCCGCCGCTCGCCGCGCGCCCGGACGTGGCCGGCCAGCCGGATGGCGCCGCCGAAGAGGAGGAGCTTCTCGGTGAGCGTGGTCTTGCCGGCGTCGGGGTGCGAGATGATCGCGAAGGTCCGTCGGGAGGCGGTTTCGGCTGCGGTGAGATCGTCCATGGGCGGGGAAACGCACGAGATAGCCCGCCCCGTCGGGTTTGGGAAATCCATTGCCGGCCGCCGCGGGGGCGTGTTACGCCCGAGCCATGCGGACCCTCACGTTGGCCCTCCTCGCCGCGACGCTCCTGACGTCGACGGCGCCCGCCCTGGCCCTGACCCCCACCCAGATCGAGCTGGGCTCGGCCAAGGCCGACACGGGAGTGAAGGCCACCACCCGGCGGCTCGCGAGCCAGCGCCTCGGGGGCCGCGACAACAACACGCCCGAGTCGGACAAGACCCAGGCCTACCTGATCGGCAAGCTGCGCCGCCTCGGCCAGGGCATGAATCCGGCGGGGGTCCGGCTGGACGCCTACAAGCAGCCTTTCGTGCAGTCCGGGCAGATCGGCACCAACCTCCTCGCCGTCATCCCGGGCCGCGAGCTGCCGAACGAGTACATCGTCATCGGCGCCCACTACGACCACCTCGACTCGCGCAGCAGCGTCTCCGGCAACTGCAGCACCGGCAACGCGCCGGGTGGCGCGGTCTGTCCCGGCGCCACCGACAACGCCGCCGGCGTCGCCGCCGTGCTCGCCATCGGGCGCGCCATCAAGAAGCTGCCCGAGCCGCCGCGCCGCTCCATCGTCCTCGCCCTGTGGGACGCGGAGGAGGACGGCCTCCTCGGCTCGATGTACTACGTGAACAACCCGCTGGTGCCGCTCGCCGCCACCAAGGCGTACATCAACTTCGACATCCTCGGCGCCAACCTGATGCCGAGCGTCGCCAACTGGACGCTCGCCGTCAGCAGCGAGACGGGCGGCAGCGCCTTCGGCGCGTTCGTCGACACCGCGGCCACCGCCGACGCCAGCGTCGAGCTGCGCCGTCTGAGCTTCATCTTCGGCCAGCTGCGCAGCGACTACGCCAACTTCGTCGGCAAGAACGTGCCGACGGTCTTCTTCACCGACGCGACGAACGGCTGCTACCACAGCACCGGCGACACCATCGACATCGTCAACATGGACAAGCTCGAGGCGCAGAGCCGCATCGCCTTCCGTCTCGGGGTGACGCTGGCCGAATCGGCCACGAACCTCGCCTTCTCGGCGCCGCCGACGGGCCTCGCGACCTACAACGACGCCGTGTCGCTGAACGACGTGTTCAGCGCCGCCATCGCCGATCTGCCGCTCTTCACGCCGGCGGACCAGGTGATCGTGCAGCAGACGCAGCTCGACATCGCCGCCATCGTCGCCGACGGCCCCGCCAACTTCGACAGCAACGACGTCAACACGCTGCTGAACGCCGCGCTCTCGACGCTGGCCGCCATCGACCGCGTCGGCTGCCTGCCGCTGCCCTGACGCAACCCTTGCACGAGGTCTCCCGCGCCTCGATGGTCGTCGGCATGTCGCCGATCGAGCATCGGGTCGCGGGGGACGGCGTGTCGTTGTGCGTCTTCGAGTGGGGCGCCGACCGGCGCGGTCGTGACGACACCCTGCTCCTGGCCCACGCCACCGGTTTCCACGCCCGCTGCTGGGATCGGGTGGTCGCGCGGCTCCCCGGCCGTCACGTGCTCGCCGTCGATCAGCGCGGGCACGGACGCAGCGAGGGCGAGCCCCCCGTCGACTGGCGCATGTTCGGCCGCGACCTCGCCGCCGTCGCCCGCGCCTTCGATCTGCGCGACGCGGTCGGCGTCGGGCACTCGATGGGCGGACACGCCACGGTGGAGGCGGCCGCCGCGGAGCCGTCGCGGTTCCGTCGTCTCGTGCTGATCGATCCCGTCATCGGTCCCCCCGAGGCCTACGTCATCGGCAGCCGCGCACGGTTCACCGACATGCCGCACCCGACGGCGAAACGCCGCGCCCGCTGGGCGTCACCGGCGGAGATGGAGGCGCGCTTCCGCGATCGTCCGCCGTTCGACGCCTGGGATCCGGCCGTGCTGCGCGACTACTGCGAGTATGGGCTCCTGCCCGATCCGGCCGGCGACGGCTTCGTGCTGGCCTGCGATCCCGCGTTCGAGGCCGACGTCTACATGGGGGCGCTGGAGAACGCCGGCGTCTACGACAGTGTGGCGGCGGTCACCGTGCCGGTCCTGGTCGTGCGCGTGATGGCGCCGCCAACACTGCGCGACATGATGGACTTCCGATACTCGCCGACGTGGCCCGGACTGGCGGCGGCATTCCGGAACGGGCGCGAGATCCACCTGCCCGACGCCACGCACTTCGTGCCGATGGAGCACCCCGCGCTGGTGGCGGAGTACATCCTCGCCGCGTAGGAACCCGACCGGCGCGACAGGGGACGCACGCAGGGGGCCCGGATGGCACTGCTGCTGCGTGCCAGCGCTCGGCGAGGCGGCGTCAGGCAATCGGAGCAGCATGGTGGTCGCTGGCGACGTGCCGCCTCGCGCTCCGATGCATCCCGACCCAAGACATGGTCTTGGGTCGCGCTCTTAGCCCGGGTACGTGTCGTACTGCGGCAGCGTGCCCGCGATCTCGTACCAGGGCGCCTTCGAGCCGACGAAGATGTGCATCTGCGGGCGCACCGTGTCCGGCAGGCTGTCGATCGACCCCAACGGCACGACGGTCATGCCGATGGCGTCGAGGACGCGCGGCATGCTGGCACTGCACACGCGGCAGAAGTGGTGCGCGAACCTGGCGGCGTCCGGCACGGCATAGCGCTGCACGAGCTCGACGCCGCGAACGAAACGCAGGCCGTCGCCGAGCAGCACCACGTTGGCCCCATGCGCCGCGGCGTTCGCCTTCCGGCACCGCGAGCAGTGGCAGAGGGCGCAGCGCATCGGCTCACCGCTGGCCTCGTAGGCGACGCCACCGCAGAGACAACTGCCGGTGACGGCGTCCCCGGCGCTCGACGCCGCAGGTAGCTCGCCGAGCGGCGGACCGCCGAACCCGGGCGGATACCCCTCGAACGACGGCAGGTCGTCGACGATGTCGTACCAGGACGCCTTCGAGCCGGTGAAGATGTGGGCCAGCGGCCGCACGCCCGGGTCGTCGTCCAGGATGCCGGCGGGCATGGCGACACGGCCCTCGAACGGCTCCCCGTCCGGCACGGTCGACCCGCACTGCGTGCAGAACGGACGACCGAATCCCGGCGACGATTCGTAGCGGCCGATGTGCTCGCGGCCGCTCGTCAGGCGAAAGGCCTCGGGCGCGCACATCACGTACGTCCCGAAGGCCGTGCCGTGCGTCTTCCGGCAGCGCGTACAGTGGCAGTGCGACATGAGCTCGAAGGGACCGCTGACCTCGAAGGTCACCGCGCCACACAGGCAGCGTCCATGCGTCGTCGACATGGATCGGGCGATAGCGCTGCCGCACGCGGATGGTCAATGGCCCCGCGCGACGATGAGAAGTGGCACTTCTCGCCGCATCACGCGCTCGGGTACGACCCGTCCATGGCGCTGACACTCTACTCCGGTCCGTTGAGCCTCTTCACGGCCAAGGTGCGCGTGGCGCTCGCCGAGAAGGGCATCCCGTACGAGCTGGTCTCGGTCCCCTTCAGCCGTCGCGACGGCTACGCGCCCAAGCACCCCGAGGTGCTGGCGCGCCATCCGAAGGCGCAGGTTCCGGTGCTCGTCGACGACGACCTCACCGTCTGGGACTCGACCGTCATCCTCGAGTACCTCGAGGACCGCCATCCCGATCCGCCGCTCTATCCGCGCGACGTCGTCGGTCGCACGCGCTGCCGGCAGGCCGAGCACGCCGCCGACGACGTGCTCTTCCCGCACGTCTACACGCTCATCCTGGAGGTGTTCTACAAGCCCGACGGCTCGGGCGACGCCGCGCGCATCGCGGCGGCACGCGACGGCATCGCCGCCTTCTTCCGCGCCCTCGACGGGCAGCTCGCGGGCCGGGAGTATCTCTGCGACCGCTTCACCGTGGCCGACGTCGGCACGTTCCTCACCACCATGTTCGGCGTGAGCCTCGGCGCGCCGCCCGATCCGTCGCTGCCGCACGTGGCGGCGTGGATGGGCCGGATGCTGGCGCGGCCGTCGATCGCGTCGGAGATGGCGGGCATGACCGGGGCGTCGCAAGCCGCATAGCAAGCTGCTGCGCGCGTGGCGGATCGCCACGGGAGTGACGGCGCGGCCCGGCGCGCGCCCCGTCGCGCGTGCCGTTCCGCCAAGGCACGGGCGTTGCTCTGCTCGCCCGCATGCATGTCGTCATCGGCGCGGCGTTGACGGCGCTGCTCTTCCTCACCACGGCCGCCGGCGCCGAGGGTATCCGGGTGTTCCGGCCGAAAGCGGCCGCGACCGGCCTCCATGGCGTGACCGGCGTCCAGGCGCTGGGCGTCCAGCGCAGCGGCCTGGCGGAGCTGCGCCGCCGCGACGACGCCCGCGTCGAGGCGTTCCCGCTCGGGACCGATCGCGCCACCACGCTCGTCCTGCACCGCATCACGCCCTTCCCCGCCGGCGCGCGCGTCGAGGTCATGGAGCGCGGCGGGCCGCGCACGCTGCCCCTGCCCGACGCCAGCTACTTCATGGGTCGCATCGACGGCGATGCGGGCAGCCACGTCGTCCTCGTCGCCGGCCGTACTTCGGTGCAGGGCTTCGTGGCCACCGGGGACGGCGACGTCTACCCCTTCGGCCCCGATCCGAAGGGCGGTCACCGCAGCTACGCGCTGCGCGACGCCGATCCGTCGACCTGGCCGCGGCCGAGCAGCTTCTGCCTGAACGATCTCGAGCCCGAGGCGGTGGCGCGGGCGCCGCGCCCGCTGCACACCGGCACGCCGCCGCCCGTGGTCGCCACCGGCACGCTGCGCATAGCCGACGTCGCCATCGAGACCGACAACGAGCTGCGCGCGAAGTTCGCGTCGAACCAGGCGACGCTCGACTACCTCACGGCGCTGCTCGCCGCCGCCACCGCGATCTACGAGCGCGATCTCGGGGTGCGCCTGCAGTTCTCGTACATCCGCCTGTGGGCGCCGGAGACGACCGACCCGTGGGCGCAGACGAGCACGACGAGCGCCCTCTACGAGGTGCAGAACTACTGGAACACGCCGGCGAACGACATGCAGGCCATCGCGGGCCAGCCCGACCTGGTGCACTTCGTGTCGGGCAAGTCGGTGCAGGGCGGCGTCGCGTACCTGGACGTGCTCTGCAACTGGTACTGGGCCTACGGCGTGTCGCAGGTGTACGGCGGCTTCAACCTGTCCGATCCCAACGGCATCTGGGACGTCGAGGTGCTGACGCACGAGATCGGCCACAACTTCGGCTCGTCGCACACGCACTGCTACTCCCCGCCGCTCGACCACTGCTACGGCAGCGAGGGCACCGGCTGCTACGCCGGCCCGGCCGAGTCGTCGCAGGGGACGATCATGAGCTACTGCCACCTGCACTCGGGCGGGCTCGCGAACATCACGCTCGTCTTCGGCGAGACGGTGAGCGCGCGCATCGGGCAGAGCGTGGCGGCGGCCTCGTGTCTCGCGCTCGACACCGGCACGACGACCACCACCACCTCCGTCACCACGACGACGAGCACGACCACCACCAGCACGACGTTCCCGGGACAGACCACGACGACGACCACCACCCTGGTGCCGACGACCAGCTCCTCGTCGACGACGCTGGTGTCGACGACGAGCACGACGTCGAGCACCCTGGCCCCCACCACCAGCACGTCGATCGCGTCGACGTCGACCACGACCACGCCGACCACCACCACGACGTCGACGACGCAGCCGCCCGCGGTGCCCGGTGGATGCGCCGACGACGCCCTCGCCTGCCAGTGCCCGTGCAGCGGACCGCTCGCGGGCGGCACGTGGCGCAGCCGCGGCGAGTATCTCCGGTGCGTACGGGCGGCGATCAAAGCCGGCGCCGCCGGCGCGACGTCGCCGCGCGAGGCGCTGCGCCACGCGAAGAAGTCGTCGTGTGGCCGGCGTCAGGTGACGCGCTGCTGCGTCGCCACCAGCCTCGACGCCAGCACGTGCCGCATCATGCGCGCGTCGGCGTGCGCAGCGAAGGGGCTCGCGGCCGAGGACATGGGTCCGGGCAGCTGCGAGCCGTCGCCGTGTGACTAGGCTCGGCCCCGCTCCATCGTCGCCGCCGACTGCAGGATGTTGCGCGCCACGAACGACGGTTCGACCGCGGCGCGTGCCTTCAGCAGCTCGCCCTTGAGCGCGCGCGCGGCGTCGACGTCGGCGCCGCCACCGAAGACGACGAAGTCGACCAGGTGGAGCGCGCGCTGCACGTCGGCGAGGTCGCCCGTCGCCTGCAGGGCGCGGGCGCGTTCGAGCAGCGGCGCCGTACCGCCGGCGAGCGCCAGCACGTCGCCCGCGATCTCGGCGCGCGTGCTCGGGAACAGCATGCTCGGATTGCCGTCGTACCAGCCGGTGTAGCGTCGCAGGATCGAGTGCACGGCGAACGCCGGGCAGCCGTAGATGGGCTGCAGGTACGGGTTGCCCTGCAGGTCGGGCGGCAGCGTCACCTCGTGGACGATCTGCTCGTACCACTGCCCGGCGTTGAGGCGGCGCACGACCTCGTCCTCGAGCCAGTGCAGCGCACGCGCCGTCACCAGCAGCATCTCGCGGGCGTCGGTGGTGAAGACGTCGCCGTGGCCGCTGACGATGGCCGCGGGTTCGAGCGACGCCATCGTCTCGAGCGTCTCGGCCCACTCGAGCACGTAGCGCTGCACGCGGAACGGCGTGCCCGCGTTCGGGATCGACGACACGATGAAGTCGCCGCCGACGATCACGCGCCGCTCGGGCACCCACACCCAGGTGTGGTCGTCGGTCTCGCCGAGGCCGTGCCGGCAGTCGAGCGTCAGGTCGCCGAGCGACAGCGTCACGCCCTGCTCGTAGGACAGCGTCGGCGGGTAGTAGCGCGCGTTGCGCACGACGTCGCCGCCGCGCATCCCCCAGCTCGCGAACTGCATGTCGAACGTCGTCGCCAGGTGCCCGGCCGTCTTCTGATAGCGGGCGAAGCGGCGCGCGACGTTCGCATGGCCGACGACGACCGGCGCCGCGTGCCCGCGCTCGGCGGCGTCGTCGAAGAGCGCCGGCGTCCCGAAGGCGTGATCGTAGTGGCCGTGCGTGTAGATGACGAAGCGCACCGGCTGGTCGGTGAGCGCCCGCAGCTCGCGCACGACGCGCGGCCCGTTCGTGAACAACCCCGGGTCGACGACGGCGATGCCGTCCGTCCCGACCAGGAACGTGGTGTTGCCGAAGCCGGGGAGGAGGTGCACCCCCGGGGCGACCTCGCGGCGCGGACCGGCAGCGAGACGATCGAGCGGGTTCTTTTTCATGTAATGCACTCGCATTACATCCGCCGCCGTGGCAACGTCAACCCTCGTGGCCAGAGACCGACTCCTCGATGCCGCCGAACGCCTGATGGCGGAGCGCGGCGTCCATGCCGTGTCGCTGCGGGAGATCACCGCCGCGGCGGCGCAGCGCAACGCCTCCAGCGTGCAGTACCATTTCGGGAACCGCGCGGGCCTGATCGCGGCCATCGTCGCGCGCCACATGCAGCAGGTCGACGCGAACCGCAACGCCCTGCTCGACGTCCTCGAGGCCGAGGGCCGCAACGGCCCGCACGACGTGGTCGAGGCGCTGGTCCTGCCCCTGATGACGTCGCTCGGCACCAGCAGCGGGCGCTGCTATCTGCGCATCGTCGACGAGCTGCTCGAGCATCCCGCGAGCGTCGACCTCGACGCGGCGCTGCGGGGCCTGAACCGCAGCCTCGAGCGCGCGGGACGGCTCCTGGCGCACGCCCTCGGCGCGCTGCCGTCACCCGTCCGCGCCGCCCGCCGCGAGCTGTGCACGACGTTCCTGCTGCGCGCCCTCGCCACCCGCGCCCGCCAGATCGACCAGGGCACGCGGCTGCGTCTGACCGACGACGAGTTCGCCGCGAACCTGATCGACGTCCTCGCGGCGGGCCTCACCGCGCCGTCGACGACGCGCGAGCCGATGTACGGCATGCGGGCATAGCCGAGTTTGGACATTCGATACATCAGCACGCTGCGATAGGGATCGCCCGGCACGATAATCTTTGCGTCGTGCATGCCGAACGTGCCGATGCGCGTCCCCTTGTTCGTATTGAGCTGCTCAAACGGCAGATCGCGGCGGAGGAAAAACGACACGATCGCGTTGCCCCCCGGATGATGGCACATGGCACAGTTGGCATGCAGGTAGGAGCGTGCCCGCGCATCGAGTGGCTGAGAAGCATCATTGGGATCGACCAACCGAAACGGATCGGTCGCCGCCAACGAG
>CAYOIZ010000066.1:0-33545 GCA_964404165.1 uncultured Binatia bacterium (SeqCode)
GACGCCGGCGAGGTGCTCGACGCGGCGGCGCGCGCCGCCTACGCGCGTCGGCTCGACGATCTCGGCGCCGAGGTCGCGGAGGCACGTCGCGCCGCCGACGACGATCGCGCCGTGCGGGCCGAGCGCGAGATCGAGTTCCTCTCGCGCGAGCTGTCCCGGGGCGTCGGGCTCGGCGGCCGCAGTCGGCGCGCGGCGTCGGCCAGCGAGCGTGCCCGCCTCAACATCACCCGCGCCATCGGGCGCGTCGTCGAGAAGATCGCCGTCGACCACCCCACGCTCGGCCAGCACCTCGAGGCCACGGTCCGCACCGGTACCTTCTGCAGCTACACACCCGACCCGCGCATGCCGGTGCGCTGGGACATCCGTCCCGAGCCGTAGCCCGGGACGGCACTCACCAACCGGCGAGGTCCGCCGCGCGGAGACGGTGCGTCGCGGCCGAGCCGAGATAGGACCGATCGAAGATGGCGCGGCGGAACCAGAGGTGCAGATCGTATTCCCAGGTGAAGCCGATGCCGCCGTGGAGCTCGGTGGAGACACGCGTCACGCGGTCGTAGAGGTCGGTGGTGTGCGCCTTGGCGAGCGCCGCGTGGCGCTCGGCCTTGTCGGGAATCTGATCCCAGGCGTGCGCCGCGTACCACCACAGCGACAGGCCGGGCTCGAGCTCGGTGACCATGTCGGCGAGCTGATGCTTCACGGCCTGGAACGCACCGATCGGCTGGCCGAACTGCTCGCGCGTGAGGGCGTATTTCGACGTCATGTCGATGCAGCGGGCCGAACCGCCGTGGGCGTCGGCCGCCAGCAGGATCAACCCTGCGTCACGTGCGCGATCGATGGCGGCACGGCCGGAGGCGATCTTCACCGCCGGCGTCTTCGCGAACGATACCGCCGCCACGCGCCGGGTCATGTCGGTGCCCTGCAACGGCGTCGTCGTGAGGCCGGCCGCGCCGCGCTCCACGAGCCAGAGCCCGGGGCCGGACGCGTCCTTCGCCGCGACGACGATGACGTCCGCGATGGCACCGTACGGCACCAGGGGCTTCTCGCCGGTCAGCGTGGCGTCGATCGCGGTCACGGTGAGCTCGTCGGCGTCCCACACCTCCTGCGCCTCGCCGAGGGCGAGGGTGGCGATCACCTCGCCGCTGGCGATGCCGGGCAGCCAGCGCTTGTGCGCCTCGGCGTCGTTCGACGCCAGCAGCGCCGCGGTGGCCATGGCGGACGCCAGGAACGGTCCCGGCGTGCAGGCGAAGCCCATCTCCTCGGCGGCGAGCGCCACGTCGAGCAGCTCGAGGCCCGAGCCGCCGAACGCCGGCGGCACCTGCAGGCCGGTCACGCCGAGCTCGGCGAGGCCGCGCCACAGCGCGACGTCGTGCCCGGTCTCGCTCTCCATGATGCTGCGCACGCGCGTCGTCGGGCACTCGGCCTCGAGCCAGCGGCGAATGGTGTCCTTCAGCAGGACCTGGTCCTGCGACAGTCCGAAATCCATCGGTCGTCTACTTTCGTGCGTCGCGCGGCATGCCGAGGCCGCGCTCCGCGATGATGTTGCGCTGGATGTTGGCGGCGCCGCCGGCGATGAGGATGCCGAGGGACCACATGTATGCCGTGCCGAACATGCCCATCGCGGGCGCGGCCGGCTCGCCCTGGGCGAGGAGGCCCCCGGCGCCCATGACGTCCATCGCCAGCTTGGAGATGTCGTACGCGAGCTGCGTGCTGTAGAGCTTCGGCACCATGCCGGCGATGCCGGTGTCCTCGTTGCGCGCGCTGGCGGTGAGCAGGCGGTAGCCGTGCAGCTCGGCCGCCACCAGCCGTGCCTCGAGCTCGGTGAGGCGGTGACGGATGACGGGATCCTTGATGGCCGGCTTGCCATGGTGCTCGATCGCCTGCGCCATCATGACCAGGCCGTCGAACGTGCGGCGCTGCAGGCTGGCGTTGCCGATCAGCGCGCGCTCGTGCTTCAGCGTCGAGCGGCTGACGATCCAACCCTGCCCGCGCTTGCCGACGATGTTCTTCGCCGGCACGCGGACGTTCTCGAGGAACACCTCGCTGAAGTCCGAGTCGCCGGTCATCTGGCGCAGCGGACGCACGTCGATGCCCGGCGTGTTCATCTCGATCAGCAGATAGCTGATGCCGTCGTGCTTCGGCGCGTCGGGCTCGGTGCGCACCAGCGCGAACATCCACTGCGCTTCCTTGGCGTTCGACGTCCAGATCTTCTGGCCGTTCACCACCCAGTGGTCACCCTCGAGCACGCCGCGCGTGCGCAGCGACGCGAGATCGCTGCCGGCGTTCGGCTCGCTGTAGCCCTGGCACCACTTGATGTGGCCGAGGAGCGTGGCGCGGATCAGCGTGTCACGCTGCTCCTGGGTCCCGTGCTCGATGAGCGTCGGGACGAGCATGCTCGGCCCCTGGCCCATGATCTCGAACGGCGCCTTCGAGCGCTTCCACTCCTCGGCGATGATGGTGGCCTTGAGCGGATCGGACGGCTGCTCCGAGCCGCCGTACTTCTTGGGCACGTGCCGGTAGAGGTAGCCGCGATCGATGGCGGCCTGCCGGAACGCGGTGGCGCGCTCGTCGGTGCGGACGAAGGCCCCCGTCATGGCGGCGACGCTGTCGGTGTCGGGGCCGGCGGCGGCGTCCTCGGCACTCCAGTTCTTTGAGAGGAAGTCGCGCACCTCGGCGCGGAACTGCTCGTATTCGGCGCTGTAGCTGAGATTCACGGGGGACTCCTTCGGCGAGACGATCGAACGATCGTTCGTCTACCAAAGGCGCGGTCCGGATCACAAGGCGCAGGCCCCGCGACCTTGACGAGGTACCACGCCTTGCGTAGACGCGGCGGCGAGCCGTTTTCGCCGCCCAGCACCACATACCGACGCCGGCCGGGGGGGCCGCCCGAGGAGATCGTTCCCACCATGACCGACGCCACCGCTCCCTCGTCCACCGTCGATCTCGACGGTCGCAAGTTCGTCATCGGCTGCGCCGCCGTCGCGCTGCTCCTGCTGGTGTGGGGTCAGTTCGCCCCCCTGCCGCTCTGGCTGCTGGGGGTCGAGGTGTTCGCCACCATCCTCGGTCTCTTCGTCTTCGGGTCGATGAAGTACCAGCTGCACAAGGACCCGCTCACCTACGGGATGCTGCTGGTCGTCATGGCGACGTTCTGGGGCGTGTGGTGGCCCGGCTCGGCGATGCGCCAGACGGTGGCGGCGGAGGGATGGAGCCCGTTCTGGAGGGAGATCGGCCACTACCTCTTCACGCTGCACGGACTCGACGCCATCGTCCACGCCGACACGATGCTCTTCATCCTCGGCCTCACCTTCTTCGTGTCGGTGATCTCGCAGACGCGGCTCCTCGAGACCGTGAGCTTCGCGCTGCTCCATCGGTTCCGTGGCAGCGTCGTGCCGGTCGTCGCCGCCATCACGGCGCTCGTCTCGGTGTCGTCCGGGATCCTCGACGGCGTGTCGATGATCGGCCTCACCATCCGCACGCTGGTCATCATCCTGTTCCTGGCGCGCGCGCCGATGCGCGACGTCATCTACGCGGTGCTGGTGTCGACCGTCGTCACCACGGTGTGCGGCATGTGGCTCGCGTACGGCGAGCCGCCGAACCTCATCATGAAGGCCAACCTGCATCCGCACCTCGACGACCTGTTCTTCCTGCGCTACTGCGCGCCGCTCGCGGTGGCGAGCTACCTGGTGGTCGCCTGGAGCCTGCGGCGCACCTTCGCCGGCCGTCGCATCGACATGGCGTCGCTCGACGTCCTCGATCAGCACGCCGCCGACGTGCGATTCCTGCAGGCGGAGCGGCACGGCAAGGTGCCGACGGCCGTGGAGCACGTCGAGCAGTACGAGGAGGTGCTCGGCGCGGCGCATGGTCCGGTGCTGGCGCGCCTGCGCCAGGGCGAGCCGCTCGGCGCCGCCCTGGTCGACGAGCACGTCCCGCGCGAGACCCGGGTCCAACTGCTCGGCGAGTTCCTCACCGAGGACCTCGCCGACACGCTCGACCGGCACTACCTGCTCGCCGCCGGCGGCGACGTCGTCGGCGCGGACATCGCCGACAACCCCGTCGAGGCCGCGCTGGCCGACACCCGCAAACGCCGGCTGCAGGCGCAGTACATCGGCGGGCTCGCCTTCCTGCCGTTCCTGGTCCTGCTGGTGTGGCACGGTCTCGACCACGAGCAGCCGCTGTTCTGGGCGTCGGTGGCCGGCTTCGTCGTCGCCATCCTCGGCATCTGGTCGCTGCCGCGGATGCGTACGCTGGCACTCCACGAGGCGCGGCACGAGTACGCCGAATACTACTTCCTGTTCCCGCTCTTCCTGAGCATCACGCTGCTGCAGACGGCGGGCTTCTTCGACGCGCTCCGCACGCTGCTCGACCACGGCATCGCCACCATCGGCTCGGCGCACGTCGCGTTCATCCAGTTCACGGGCGCGACCGTGCTGTCGGCGATGCTCGACAACAACGTCGTCGCCGATTTCGCGGCGCGCGCGCTGCACCACCTGCCGGTGTCGCTGATCCACTACTTCGCCATGGCGCAGATCGCGGGCTACGCGCTCGGCGGCTGCTGGACCCACATCGGCTGCGCGCAGTCGGTGGTGGCCTACGCCTTCGTCCAGCGCGAGGTCGACGAGAATTTCACGCCCTTCCAGTGGATGGGGCTCATGACCCCGCTGCTCGGGACGCTGTTCGTGGTGCTGACGATCTTCGTCTACGTCGAGAGCCTGTTGCTCGGGTGACGCCTCAGGAGCCGGGCATCTCGATGACGCCGCGGCGCCGCCGCAGCAGCCAGCGGCCGCCCTGCTTCACCATCTCGTCCTCGTAGCGCCCGGTGGTGGCCATCAGGCTCCCCGGGGCCGTGCCGGTGTAGGCCAGCACGTACGACTCGACCTGCACCCGCTCGCCGTCGCCCTCGATGACGACGTTCGTCGAATAGTGCCGCATCATCAGGCCGGTGCTGCCGATCATGCGCGCCATGTTGGCGACGCCGTCCTTGCCCTCGTGCGTGCCCATGACCTTGCCGAAGTCGACGGCGCAGTCGTCGGTGAAGAGGGTGGGCAGCTCGTCCCAGCGCTTCTGATCGATGCAGCGGCAGTAGCGCGCGAGGAGGTCGATGATGGCGAGGCGGTCGTCGGCGGTGAGGGCTGACATGGTGCGTGGTCCTAGCGCAGCTTGAAAAGCCGCTGCAAGCACGCCTACTCTCGATTCCCCATGGAGAGTCGGTGGTCGGATCGGGAAGCGGCGGAGTACGTGGATCGTCTGGCGAAGCGCTGGGGCGAGGACCTGGCGCTGCGCGTGTACACGTCGCGGCTGATCGGGCGCGACCCCGATCTGGTCATGCACGGTGGCGGCAACACGTCGCTGAAGGGCACGGTGACCACGCTCCTCGGCGACCGCGTCGAGGCGCTCTTCGTGAAGGGCAGCGGCTGGGACCTCGATGCCATCGAGCCGCCGGGGCTGCCCGCGGTCGATCTGACGCACCTGCGGCGGCTGCGCGGGCTGGGCGAGCTGTCCGACGAGGAGATGGTGAACCAGCTCCGCACCCACCTCTTCGACGCTGGCGCACCGAACCCGTCGGTCGAGACCCTGCTGCACGCGTTCCTGCCGCACCGGTTCATCGATCACACCCATGCCGACATCGCGCTCGTGGTCACGAACCAGTCCGCCGAGGAGCAGGCGGCGCTGGTGCGCGAGGCGTTCGGACCGCGCTGGGGCGTGGTGCCCTACGTCATGCCCGGCTTCGCGCTCGCCAAGCTGGCCGCCGAAGTGTTCGAGCGCGACGCCGCCGTCGAAGGCCTGGTGCTGCTGAACCACGGCCTCTTCACCTTCGCCGACGATGCGCGCACCGCCTACGAGCGCATGATCGCCGCCGTCGACCGCGCCGAGAAGTTCGTCGCCAAACGCGCGAAGGCGGCGACGCGCGTGACGGTGGCCGGTGGCATCGACCGTGCCAACGCGGCGGCGGCGCGCCTCGCGCCGGTGCTGCGCAGCGCGCTCGCCGACGCCACCGAGAACGCCGATCTGCCCTGGCGGCGGATGCTCCTCGAGCATCGCGCCACCGACGAGGCGCTGGCACTCCTCGCACGTCCCGACGCGGCGGCGCTCGCCGCCGCCGGCCCGCTCACGCCCGATCACGTCATCCGCACCAAGGGTCCCGCGCTGTTCCTCGAGAGCCCGCTGCCGCTCGACGACGACGTCGCGCTGCGCGAGCGCGTGTTCGCGGCCGTGCGCGGCTTCCGCGAGACCTACGACGCCTACTTCGACGCCAACCGTGCGCGTGCCCGCGGCAGCGTGTCGAAGCTCGACTCCACGCCGCGCGTGGTCCTGGCGCCGGGCATCGGCCTCTTCGGCGTCGGGCGCACCATGGTCGACGCCCGCATCGCCGCCGACATCACCGAGCACACGCTGCGATCGAAGGCGCTCGCGAACGACATCGGCCGGTACACCGCTCTCGCCGACGCCGACCTGTTCGACATGGAGTACTGGAGCCTCGAGCAGGCCAAGCTCGGCAAGGCGAAGGAGCCGCCCATGGCGGGGCAGGTGGCGCTCGTCACCGGCGCCGCCGGTGCGATCGGGTTCGGCATCTGCAAGCAGCTGGTCGCGGCGGGAGCGCACGTCGTCCTCACCGACCTCGACCGCGAGCGGCTGCAGACGGCGTGCGCGAGCCTCGACCCGAAGCAGCGCGGCGTCGTCGCCGGCATCGCCATGGACGTCACCGACGAGGACTCGGTGGCCGCTGGCATGGCCGAGGCCTGCCGGCACTTCGGCGGGCTCGACGTGCTGGTGCTGAACGCCGGTGTGGCGCACGTCAGTACCATCGAGGCGCTCGATCCGCAGGCGTTCCGCCGCGTGCTCGACGTCAACCTCACCGGTTACTTCCTCGTTCTGCGCGAGGGCGCCCGGCTCATGCGACGCCAGGGCACCGGCGGCAACGTCATCGTCAACTCGTCGAAGAACGTGTTCGCGCCCGGTGCCGAGTTCGGCGCCTACAGCGCGTCGAAGGCGGGCGCCCACCAGCTCGGGAAGGTCGCGGCCATGGAGCTCGCCGCCGCCGGTATCCGCGTCAACATGATCAACGCGGACGCCGTGTTCGGCGACCCGAATCGGCCGTCGGGCCTGTGGCAGGAGGTGGGTCCGGCACGCGCCAAGTCACGCGGCATGGATCCGGCGGGGCTGCAGGACTACTACCGCCAGCGCAACCTGCTGCGCGCCGCCGTCACCGCCGAGCACGTCGGCAACGCGGTGGTCTTCTTCGCCACGAACCAGACGCCCACGACGGGCGCGACGCTGCCGGTCGACGGCGGCGTCGCCGATGCATTTCCGAGATAGGATGCCGCCCAAGACCATGTCTTGGGCGGGGGCGGGGCGAGAGTGGGGCGGGAGCTTCCGCGCGACCAGCGTGCCGCGGCCGGCGAAGCCGGCGCGGCATACGTGCCCGCACGGGTGGCGATCCTCCAGCGGTTCGGGCTAGGACGGCTGCATGGGTGATGTTCGCTGGATCTGTCTCGACGCCGACGACCTGATGCACACCAACACCGGCGAAGAGAACTACAACGAGAGCGCGTACTACAACTTCTACGATCCGGCGCAGCGGCTCGGGGGGTTCGTGCGGCTCGGGAACCGGCCCAACGAGGGCTATGCCGAGATGACGCTGTGCCTGTACCTGCCCGACGGTACGGCGGCGTTCATGTACGCGCGGCCGAAGATCCCGAACAACGAGCGCTTCGACGGGGCGGGCATGCGCTTCGAGGTGCGCTCGCCGATGCGCGAGCACGCCATCCGCTACGACGGCATGGCCTGCGTCATGGCGCGGCCCCTCGACCTGTTCGATCCGAAGGCCGCGTTCACGCAGAACCCGCACGTCCCGGCGCAGGTCGAGCTGACGTACACCGCGGTGTCGCCGCCGCACGGCGGCGAACCGCGCACGCAGCGCGACGGCGAGTGGGTGAGCGCGCCCGTCGAGCGCTCCGGGCAGGAGTTCGCGCGCGGCCATCTCGAGCAGCACGGGCATGCGGTGGGCCGCGTCAGGGTCGGGGATCGCAGCTGGACGATCGACGGCTACGGTCTGCGCGATCGCTCGTGGGGCCCGCGCTTCTGGCAGGCGCCCGATCACTATCGCTGGCTCACGATGAACTTCGGGGCCGACGCCGGCATCGCCGCGGCGCGCACGGTGCAACGCGACGGCCGGGTGGTGCAGGCCGGCTATCTCTTCCGTCCCGGCGAGACGCCGCGTGCCATCGGCCAGGTCGACGTCGAAACCGACCACGATCCCGAGCAGCAGCTGCACCGCGCCCTGCGCGTGCGCCTGCATCCGGTGGATGGCGGGCCCGTCGAGGAGGTGAGTGGTCGCGTGCTGGCGATGGTGCCGCTGCGCAACCGTCGCAACGGCGTGACGACGCGCATCGCCGAAGGGCTCACCGAATGGCGCTGGGGCGATCGGACCGGCTACGGCTGGTCGGAGTACCTGGACCACGTCGGCTGACCTGCACGAGCGGCTCACCGCGAGCGTGCGCGCCCGCCTCGGCGCCGACGCGGTGGTGGAGGGCCTGCGTCGCCTGCCCGGCGGCGCGTCGCGCGAGATATGGCACTTCACCGTCGCGCGTCCGGGGGCCGAGCCCGAGCCGCTGGTGCTGCGCCGGGATCCCGCCGGCCACGTCATCGAGTCGAGCCGCGAGACCGAAGTCGCCTTGCTCGAGGCGGCCGCTGCCGCCGGCGTCCCCGTGCCGGCGGTGCGCTGGTGCGAGGATCCGACGGTGTTCGGATCGTCCGGCTTCGTGATGGCGTTCGTCGCCGGTGAAACCATCGCGCGCCGCCTGCTGCGCGACGACGAGTTCAGGGCGGCGCGCGCCGTCCTGCCCGAGCAGCTCGCCGAGGCACTGGTCGGCATCCATCGCATGGATCCGGACGCGCCGACGCTGTCGGCGCTGACGCGACCGAGCGGTGTCCCCGCGGCGGAGGAGCTCGCGCGCTATGCCGAGATCCTGCACGGACTGGCACCCGATCCGCATCCCGTCCTCGAGCTCGCGATCCGCTGGCTCGGTCGGCGCCTCCCCGCGCCGGCGACGCCGGCGGTGGTGCACGGCGACTTCCGCATCGGCAACGTCATCGTCGGCCCGGAGGGTCTGCGTGCGGTGATCGACTGGGAGCTGACACACGTCGGCGACCCGATGGAGGACGTCGGCTGGCTCTGCGTGCGCGCCTGGCGGTTCGGCGTCGACGACCGACCCGTCGGCGGCCTCTGCGACCGCGAGCGCTTCTGGGCGGCCTACGAGCGCGCCGGCGGCGGTCGCGTCGATCCCGCCGTCGCGCGCTGGTGGGAGGTGTTCGGCAACCTCAAGTGGGCGATCATCTGCATCATGCAGGCGCAGACGTTCCTCGGCGGCGTCCAGAACGTCGAGCTGGCGAGCCTCGGCCGCCGCACGGTCGAGACCGAGCTCGAGCTCCTCGACCTGATGGAGTCGTGATGCAGGATCGCCCGACCGCCCAGGAGCTCCTCGCCGCCGTCCGCCATTTCCTCGAAACCGACATCATGCCGACCCTCGAGGGCCGCCGCCGCTTCCACACCCTGGTGGCCGCCAACGTCCTCCACATCGTCGAACGCGAGCTGGCCAACGAGGAGCCATCGCTGGCGGCAGAGTGGGCACGCCTGGCCGCCTTGCCAGGCATGACCGCCGATGAACGTCCGACGAGCCTGGCCGGGCTACGCACCACGGTTCGCGACCTGACGCAGCGCCTCGCAGAGAGGATTCGCGCGGGCGACCTCGACGACAGCCCGGACGTGCGCGAGCACCTCCGTCAGACGACGCTCGAGAAGCTCCGCATCGCCAACCCCCGCATGCTTCGTCAATAGCTCAAGACTGGTCGCCCGGGTGTGTGGGCTGGGGGTGCGCGGTGGCCCCGAGCGAGCGCGTCAGGAGCACGCGTGGAGGGGAAAATGGGCGGGGTGGTGCCGTGCGAGTGCCGCGCGCAGCCGGAGCCACCGCGCGCACCCGGCCCACACACCCGACGCGCCTCAGTCGCCCACGAGCCCGCGGAGGAGATGCGCCCGCGAGCGATGCCGCAGCTTCCGCAGTGCCTGCGCCTCGATCTGACGGATCCGCTCGCGCGTGACGGCGAACCGGACGCCGACTTCCTCCAGCGTGTGATCCGTCCGCTCGCCGATGCCGAAGCGCATGCGGAGCACCTGCGCCTCGCGCGGCGTCAGCGTCGAGAGCACGCGCGAGATGGCGCGGTGCACGCTGCTCTGCGTGGCGACGTCCGACGGTCCGGGCGCGTTCTTGTCCTCGATGGAGTCGCCGAGCTGGCGATCGTCGCCGGGGCCCGCGGGCTCGTCGAGGGAGAGCGGCTCGTGACCGATGCGCTGCAGCCAGGTGACCTCGGTCACTTCGACGCCGAGTCGTGCCGCGATCTCCTCGGGGCTCGGATCGCGTCCGAGCTGCTGCACGAGGCCGCGCGTCGCGTTGTTGAGGTTGCTCATGAGCTCGCCGAGGTAGACCGGCACCCGGATGGTCCGGGCCTGGTCGGCGAGGGCGCGCGTGATGGCCTGACGGATCCACCACGTGGCATAGGTCGAGAAGCGGTGGCCGCGACGATGGTCGAACTTGTCGACCGCGCGCATCAGGCCGATGTTCCCTTCCTGGATCAGATCGAGCAGCTGCAGGCCCAGGTTGACGTAGCGGCGGGCGACCCACACCACCAGCCGGAGGTTGGCCTCGACCATCTCCTGCTTCGCCGCGCAGGCGCGCTGCTCGGCGTTGGTGAGCCGTATCGTGAGCGTCTCGAGCGCCGGGAGCCGCAGCGCCATCTGCTGCTCGACCTGACGCAGCGCACGGCGTGCGCTCGCGAGCTCGTCCTGTGCGGCGGCGCGGTCGTCGCCTCGCTGGCCGAGGCCACCGCCCGAGCGTCCCCGGCGCGGGCGCGGCACGAGGCTCTCGAGGGCCTCGATGCGCCCGGCGAGCTGACGGGCCTGCATCGAGGAGGCGCGCAGCTCGTCGGCCAACCGATCGACGTGGGTGCGCGCGAGGCCCAGCCCGAGCACGGCCGTGCCGAGACGCGCGTCGATGGCGGCGGCGCGGCGGGGGGCAGCGCCCTCGCGCTCGCGCAGCACACGGCGCACGCGCGCCAGCTGCGCCAGGAAGCCCTGGCGGCGGACCGTGTCGGTGTCCACGGTCGGATCGTCCTCGCCGAGGAGCAGTCGGAGCGTGACGTCTCCGGTGCGAAGCTGCGTCGGCAGCTCGAGGAGCCAACACAACGACGACGGGGCGCACAGCACGATGCGGGCGCGGTCGGCCTCGGCGGCTTCGATGGCGCCCGCGAGCAGCAGCTCGTCCTCGCGCGACAGCAGGCGCGTGCGGCCCGCCTGCCGGAGATAGAGGCGGACGGGGTCGGCGCCGAGGAGGCTCGGCTCCGGCGTCTCGAGCTCGGCGTCGACCTCGACCTCGGGGACGGGGTCGCTCAGCGGCTCGGCGTCGTCGGCGAGCAGGCCGAGCTCGGTGGTCTCCTCGGCCGCCTCGGTCTCGACATCGGTGACGGGGGCGTCAGCATCGTCGTGCTCGTCCGCAACGTACGCGTATGCGTGTCGAGCGCCGGTCGTCGAATGCGATCTTGCTAGCAAGCTCTCAGCCCCGAACCATCGTCGAGGATGCCCACATCACACGCGCGGGCCGTCCTCGGCAATTCAGGCGATTCCCAATGATCGTACGGGTTTTCCCGTACATCGCCGTTCGTACGGTCAGTGGGGGGTGGAACCGGCCTGGAGCGCGACGCGGATCAGGTCGGCGAGGGAGTCGACCTCCATCTTCTCCATGACCCGGGCGCGATGGACCTCGACGGTCTTCGGACTGAGGCCGAGGGCGGAGGCGATCTCCTTGTTGGCCTTCCCCACCACCACCAGATCGAGCACTTCGCGCTCGCGCGGCGTCAGGTGGCCCACCCGCCGGCGGGCCTCCTCACGGCGTTCGCGCGCGTCGCGCTCCTGGCGGTCGATCTCGATCGCTTGACGCACCCGGTCGAGCAGCAGCTGGTCGCTGAAGGGCTTCTCGATGAAGTCGATGGCGCCCGCCTTCACCGCGCGCACGGCCATGGGCACCTCGGCATGGCCGGTGACCACGATCGTGGGCAGGTCGGTCCCGCGCCGGCCGAGCTCCTCTTGCAGGTCGAGCCCGCTCATGCCCGGCATGCGGACGTCGAGGATCAGGCACCCGGGGGCCCCCGGGTCGCGATCGGCGAGGAAATCGGCGGCGGTTGCGTAGGTGCGCACGGACAGACCGACGGACTCGAGGAGCCAGCGCAGCGAGTCGCGCATGGCTGGGTCGTCGTCGACGACGAAGACGGTGGGCTCAAGCGGCATCGGTGGCGCCCTCCCGGGACGCGGCCGGAAGCGTGAAGCGGAAGATTGCGCCCTGCGGCGGGTTGGGAATGGTCCACAGGCGGCCGCCGTGCGACTCGACGATGGATCGGCTGATGGACAGGCCGAGGCCGAGGCCGTCGCGCCGCGTGGTGAAGAACGGGTCGAAGACGTGGCCCGCGATGTTCGGCGAGACGCCGAGGCCGGTGTCGGTCACCGCCACCTCGATCGCGTCGTCCGCGCCCCGTCCGGTGGCGATGGTGAGCTGTCGGCTCGTCGTACGGCCGGCGGGCATGGCCTCGAAGCCGTTGCGCACGAGGTTCAGGATGACCTGCTCGATCTGGATGCGGTCGACGTCGACGGGGATCGGGTCCGGCGCCAGCTCGAGGCGGAGCGTGACGCCCTGTTGGCGCGCCTCCACCTCGGCGAAGCGCAGGGCCTCGCGGACCACGACGTTCAGGTCGACCTGGGTGCGCGGCAGCTGGGTGTGACGCACGAACTCCTGGATGCGGCGGAGCACGTCACCCGCACGCAGCGCCTGGCCGGAGATCTCGTCGATGACGGGGAGGAGGTCGGCCGGACACGCGTCGCCCGATTCGAGCCGCAGGGCGCAGCCACGGGCGTAGCTCACGATCGCCGAGAGGGGCTGGTTGATCTCGTGCGCGAGCCCCGCCGCCATTCCGCCGAGCGTGCTCAGTCGGGCCGCGTGCGCCAGCTCGGCCTGGTGATGACGGGCGCGGAGCTCGGCCTCCGCCTCCTCGGCGCGCCGGCGCTCGATCAGGTATCGCTGGGACGCGTACGCCGCATAGAGCGCCGCCACCGATCCGACGACGACGGCGACGGGCAGCGACGCCATGCCGGCCGTGCCGCCGACGGCGTAGACGTTCCACACCACGCTGGCGGTGGCGATCAGCTGCAGGGCGAGCTGTGGGCCGACGCCCCACGGCAGGAGCGTGGCGGCGCCCATGGTGACGACGACCAGGAGCACCGGCGTCGTGCCGGCGTCGTGGGTGACGATGCCGGACGCCGCCGTGGTGATGCAGAGGATGCCGATCGTCACGAGCGCGACCGCGACGGCACGCCCGTGCGAGACGCCCGGCCGCACCAGGAGCAGGGCCACGAGCGCGCTCGAGATCTGCACCGCCTTCACCGCGTAGAGCGGTCGCAGCAGGTCGGGAAAGACGATCGGGTCGGCGAGGGCGAAGAGGGAGATCGAGAGCAGGCTCAGTCCGAGCCCGGCACGAGCGCGCTCGATGAGCAGCGCGGTGATCTCCTCTCGGGACGTATCGGCCGGCATGAGGGCCCTGCGCCGGCCACGACTACCACGCGGGCAGCTCCGCGAGGAAGCGCGTCAGCGACGCCGTGAACGCCTGCGGCGTCTCGAGCTGCGGTGCGTGCCCGGCGGTGAAGGTCTCGAGCCGGCCGTTCGGGAAGCGGCCGATCGCCGGCCGGCAGCGCCGCAGCTGGTTCAGGCGGTCGCGCACGGCCCAGGTGACGAGCACGGGACACTGCACCTGCGGCACCAGGGCCCGCAGATCGGCGGACGGCTCGCCGAAGCTGCGCCACGCGTCGGCCAGTATCCGGGCCGACTCCGTGCCCGCGGCGACGATGCGGGCCCGCTGCGCGGCCGCGGCCCGCGCCGGCAGCACCAGGCGGTAGTAGGCGGCGAACGCCGCCGGAAACCACCGCGCCCCGCGCGCCCCGGCCGCGAAGAAGCGCACCATGGCGGCGATGGCGATCGGCGCGACGCCGTCGCCGGGGTCGAGCCCGCCCGGGTTGACGAGCACCAGACCGCGCACGCGGCCCGGATGCGAGGCGGCATACCGCAACGCCGCCGCCCCGCCGATCGAGTTGCCGACGAGCACGACGTCGTCGAGGGCGAGTGCATCGAGCAGCCCTGCCAGCAGCGCCTCGTAGCGGGTCGCGCTCGGCGGCACGTGGTCGGCCGCGGAGTTGCCGTGGTCGGGCCAGTCGACGGCGATCACGCGTCGATGCGCCGCGAGCGCGTCGCCGAGGCCGCGGAAGTCGCTGGCGCCGTGACCGATGGCGTGGAGACAGACCACCGCCGGGCCGCTGCCGCGGTCGTCGAAGGCGAGGGTGACGCCGTCGACGACACGCTGCTGCCAGGGGGCGGTGGCGCCGAGCACGGCGCGACGGGCGGGCGGTTGGGGCATCGGGACCTCCGTTGGTGATACAAATATCACCAGGGGGAACGCCGGCGCAACCTGTGCTACGAGCGGACGCCATGCCGCCCAGACGATCCGCCACCGTGCGCCCGGCGCGCGGCACATCGGAGGCGACGCGCGCCCGGCTCGTGGCCGCGGCGGCGTCGGTGTTCAATCGCGACGGCTACCACGGCACCGACTCGAACCGCCTCGCGCGCGCCGCCGGGTACGCGCCGGCCACCTTCTACAAGCACTTCGCCGACAAGCGCGCCGTCTTCCTGGCCGCCTACGAGGCCTGGGTGACCTCGGAGTGGACCCAGGTCGATCGCGTCGTGCGCTCGGCCTCCGCACCGTCCGAGCGGGCGGAGCGCATCGTGCGTCTCACGCTCGCGCATCACCGGCGCTGGAAGGGGCTGCGTGCCAGCCTGCGGGCCCTCGTCGCCACCGACGCGGACGTCCGCGCCGCCTACCGGGCTCAGCGCCGCCGCCAGCTCGAGCTGCTGGCGGCGTTGCGCGGACCGGCGGCACCGGCGCGGCGCGAGCGCGACGCGCTCCTGCTGTTCACCATGGAGCGCACGTGCGATGCGGTCGCCGACGGCGAGGTGCGCGAGCTCGGGCTGTCGGTCACGCGCCTGGTGGCGGCGCTCGAGGACGAGGTGCGCGACGCGCTCGGCTAGTGCGCCGCCGCGCGAAGCAGATGACGGCGCGCCGATTCGGGAACCCGTCCCCGCTGGCGCGGAAGGGCAAGACGCAATCCGCTCCGTCCGAGTATTCCGAATCCAGGAGGACTATTGCCGATGGTATTCTTGAAGAGGTGTGTTCTGGCCGCCGGGGTGACGCTCACGCTCGGTGGGTGCGTGATGCAGTCGACCTACAATTCGATGCTGGCGCAGCAGCAGGCCATCGAGAGCTCGCTCCGATCGGAGATCGCCGCCGACCAGGTGAAGATCCAGCAGCTCGAGAACGGTATCCGGGTGACGATGTCCGAGGACCTGCTCTACCCGTCGGGTGGTGTGGAGCTCAGCCGTGAGGGTCGCGCTGCGCTCGACAAGGTGGTTCCCGCGCTGCAGCAGAACCAGATGGAGATCGATGTCATCGGCAATACCGACTCCGTACCGGTCGGGCCCGAGCTCGCCGGGCGCTATCCCACGAACTGGGAGCTGGCCGGTGAGCGCGCCGACGTGATCGTGCGCTACCTGCAGCACAAGGGCGTCGACCCGACCCGCCTGCGCGGCATCTCGGCCGGCCAGTACCATCCGGTCGCGACCGACGACACCGCGGCCGGCCGCAAGCAGAACCGCCGCACGGACCTGCTGCTCCGTCCGCGCTGAGCCTGATGCGGACGCGAGGGCGCGATGCCCTCGCGTCCGCCGGTCCTAGTGGGCCACCGGCTGCGTCAGCAGATCGGGCGCCGTCTGCTCCGGCTCACCGAAGATGAAGCGCGGCCGCAGCCGCAGCACCATCACCGGCATGATCGTGAGCGAGGCCACGCACGACACCAGCATGGCCGCCGGCATGAGCGTGCCGAAGAGCCGCAGGCCGAGATACTGCGAGACGCCGATGACGGCGAACCCCGCCCCGATGCTGGCGGCGACGAAGATGATGGCGCGGCCCGACGTCTGCAGCGCCACGCCGACGGCGGTCTCGTCGTCGTGCAGGCGGCGTCGCTCCTCGCGGAGCCGGAACAGGAAGTAGATGGCGTAGTCGGCGCCGACGCCGGCGGCCATGGCGATGACCGACGACGAGCCCATGTCGAGCCGCACCCCCGTCCAGCCGAGCGCCCCGAACAGCACGAACACCGTCACCACGATGGGGCTGACGACGTAGAGGCCCACGGCGGCGGAGCGCATGATGAGCGACGACACCAGGTAGATCACGGCGAGCACCACCAGCATGTTGAGCAGCTTGCCGTACGTGGTGTGCTCGTTGACGGCGAGAACGATGGGGCCCTGGCCGCCGGCGACCAGCACCTGCACGCCGTCGGGCGCCGGGTTCTTCTCGACCCACTCCTCGATGTGCCGCACGAGCGGTCCGACGCGCGCCGAGTCGTCGCTGCGGAGATACGCCGTCACCACCGACTTCGACTGCGCGCGGTCGACGAAGCGCTCGAACGCCGGTGAGTCGCCGAGGAAGAGCAGCTGCGCCACCAGCTCCTGGTCCTTGGGCAGGCTGTAGGGCACGGGCGAGTCGGCGGCGAAGGTGGCGTGCAGCGTCTTCACCAGATCGGCCATCGACGCCGTGCGGAGCACCAGCGGGTCCTTCTCGAGCTCCTGCTGGAGCGCGTCCATGTGCTGCAGCACCGCCGCTGACTTGGCGGTGCCGGGCTGGCCCTCGTAGAGCATCGTCATGCTGACGGTGCCGGCGAAGTGCTTCTCGATCTCCTCGAGATGCTCGCGTGCCAGGCTGCCGTGCGGCATGTACTCGCGCGTCGGGCCGAAGGTGCGGATGCGCAGGATGCCGATCGTCGAGATGATCAGCACGATCGCGGTCCAGATGATGACGGCGCGACCGCCGTTGTGCACGATGCCGCGATTGAGCGCCGACAGCATGCGTTTGGTGAGCCCACCCTCCGACGGCATGCGCTTCGGCGCCGGCAGCACCGAACGCATGGCCGGAATGAAGGTCATCTCGAGCGCCACGGCGCTCAGGATGCCGTAGGCGCACGACAGGCCGAGGTTGGCGATCGACTGCACGCCGAAGAGCGCCAGCGACGCGAAGCCGAGCGCCGCGGTGAGCCCGGCGGCGATCATCACCGGCCCCATCTTCACCGTCGACTCGATGACGGCGGCCTTGTTGTCGCCCGTGCGCGCCACCTCCTCGACGTAGCGCTTCAGCATCTGCGCCGAGTGCGCCGCCGCCACCGCGATCAGCAGGATCGGCATGGCGACGTTCCACGTGTCGATGGCGATGCCGGTGTGCCCCATCAGGCCGAGCGCCCAGATCGTGCTGAGCGTCGCCGTCAGCATGGGGATCAGCATGCCCTGCAGGTTGCGGAACGACGCCAGCAGCATGAGGGCGATGACGAGGAACGTGATCGGGATGCGCGTGCCCACCTGCGCCGACTGCTCGAGGTCGCTCAGCGCCAGCATGGGCTCGCCGGCGGCGTAGATCTTCACCGGGCGGTCCTTGAACTGGTCCATCAAACCGAGCACGCGCGCCGCCAGCTCGTGCGACTGCGGGCCCTGCCAGAAGTCGAGCATGACGAGCGCGGCGTGCTGGTCGTCGGTGACGAGCATGCCCTTCAGCTGCGGCTGCGACTCGAGATGCGTGCGCACCAGCGCGATGCCCTCGGGCGTCGGCGGCACGTCGCGCATCAGGTAGTCGACGGTGATGCTGCCGTCCTTGTCCTCGACGTGACGGACGCCCGGTGCCGACAGGCTGACGACGTTCTGCACGATGACGTCGGGGAGCAGGAGGGCGGCGCGGGTGACGTCGCGCACCACCTCCAGGATCTCGGGTCGCCAGACGTCGCCCTCGTTCGGGACGATGGCCAGGATGACGGTGCGCCGTCCGCCGAACTGGGCGCGGATCTTCGTGTCGATCTGCACGAAGGGATGGCCCGCGGGAAGGCTGCCCTCGACGTTGAACTCGGTGCGCAGGTGCCGCATCCCGGTGGCCACGGCGACGGTCGCCAGGACGACGACGGTGAGGACCAACCAGGCCCGGCGGACGAGCCAGCGGACGTATCGTTCGAGCAGCGTCATCAGCCGGCCACCTTCGCGGTCCGGGGGCGCCGAGGCAAGCGCCCCCTGGGGCCCTTGTGAAAACCCCTCCGCCGTGGATTGGTGCGCACCGGGTTTCCGATGCTGCCGACGAATGAGCCACTGCGGCCTGAGCCACGGGTCGATTCCACCGAGTTTCTCCGGGTGATCGAGCCGAATCTGGTGTGTCCGGCGTGTCGGGAGCCGCTGCGGCTCGACGGCGCGGAGCTCGTGGGCACCGTCTGCGGCCACCGCTATCCCGTCGTCGACGGCATCGCGCGCCTGGCGCTCCTCGGGACCGAGGAGACCTGGAAGGCGGCGCCGTCGGGCCCCGGCAGCGGGGCCTATCAGCAGAACTACCAGAAGGTCGTGGCGGCCGAGGGCTACAACCGCGCCTATCAGGAGAAGACGCTGAAGCGGCTCAGCACCCGCCGCGAGCTGACGCTGCTGAAGGACCTGCTCGGCTCACAGGGGCGCACCCGCACCCTGCTGAACCTTCCCGCCGGGGGCGGACGGCTGTCCGGACCGCTGGCCGAGACCACCGACCTCCTCGTCGAGGGCGACATCGCGGTCGGCCAGCTCCTCTACGGGGCCGCGCATCGCGACTGGAAGACGCCCGAGGTCCGCATGACCGCGTCGGCGTTCCACATCCCGTTGCGCGACCGCGGCGTGGCCGGGACGGTGTGCATCCGGCTCTGTCACCACCTCCCCACGCCCGAGGAGCGCGGACGTCTGCTCGCCGAGCTGCTCCGCGTGTCCGACCGTTTCGTCCTGATGACGTTCTTCGACTTCAACTCGCCGAAGAACCTGCTGCGTCGCGCCCGCCGCTTCATCGACCACAACAAGCCAAAGTTCACGATGCGTGTCGCGGAGGTGGCGGACATCGCGGCGCGGAACGGCTTCACGCTCCGGCAGTGCCCGTGGCTCTCGATGCTCGGCTCCGGGCATCGCTACGCCCTGCTCGTCCGCAACGCCGACGCGTCGTGACCCCGCTGCGCATCCGCGTACGGGAGTCCCGGCTGGCGCTCCCGTCCACAGCCGACGGGATCCTGACCGTCGACGTGCCGGCGGAGCCGATCAAGGTCGATCGCGGCACCGTGGTGTTCCCCTGGCAGCCGCCGGGCGAGGGCCGGCAGATACTCAAGGTCTACGGCAGCATGGGGGTGCTCAACTGGTTGCGGAAGCAGGTCGTCGGCTATCGGGCGCGACGCGAGTTCCGCACCCTGGCGCTGCTCCGTGCGGCGTCCGTCGACTGCTGCGAGCCGACGTTCTGGGGGACGGGCCGCGCCGGCGAGTACGGGCTCTTCGAGATGCTCGCCACCCGCGAGGTGCCCGGCACGACCACGGTGGCCGATCGTGCCAAGGGGCTCGAGCCGCCGGAGCGTGCGGACCTGGTGGGACGGGTGTTCGAGCAGGTGGCCCGCATGCACCGCGCGGGCGTCTACCACGGAGCACCGTACCTGACGAACGTGCTCATGGGGGACGTGGCGTCGAGCCCCATCACCATGCTCGACCTCGAGAAGTCGGTGCGCTTCCCACGCGACATCCGCGGCTCCCGCATGGCGTCGTTCGACCTCGTGAACCTCGTCAACTCGACGCTCGCGTGCATGGGCAAGGGCTACGCCCGCGGCGGGCTCGAGCGCTACGGCCTCGACGGCCCCGCCATCGACGGCATCTTCGCGGCCGTGCGCGCGTACCGCTCGTCGAAGTTCCAGCGCTACCGCCGTCGCGCGGAGTATCTCGCGCTCGGTGTGCTGTCGCGGACGCTGGCGGGGCGCGCCGGGACCGCCTAGGCCCGACGGAGCGCGGCGAGGTGGTCGATGCGGCGTTGCAGCAGCGCCGGCGACCCGATGTCACGGCGGTGCATGACGCGGCCGCGCACCGTGCCGATGGCCTCCTCGGCGATGTCGGCGGCGGCGGGGATCGAGTCGGCGATGCCGACCACCGCCAGCGCGCGCGAGCCGGTCATCACGATGTGGCCGTCGTCGTCCTTCCGCAGCGCCGCGGCGTAGACGCGGAGATCGTCGCCCGTCGTCGGCATGCCGCTCAGGTCGAGGACCTCGTTCTTCACGGGGTCGTCGGGATAGCCCTCGGGTACGACGTACTTGCAGACGGTGGCGCGCCTGCGGAACGTCACCGGCGTGCGCGCCAGCGTGCCGGTGGCCACCGCCATGCAGATGGCGAGGAAGTCGCCCTCGATCAGCGGGACCACGTTCATGGTCTCCGGGTCGCCGAAGCGGGCGTTGTATTCGAGCACGCGCAGGCCGTCGCGCGTCGCCATGAAGCCGCCGTAGAGTACGCCGCGATAGGGTGCGCCGAGCTGCTCGCGCAGTGCCGCGCCGACGAGCGCGTTGATGTGCGCCGCCTCGGCGAGATCCTCGGCGGAGAGGAACGGCAGACGATGATCGGCGGCGGAGTACGAGCCCATGCCGCCGGTGTTCGGGCCGCGGTCGTCCTCGAAGGCGCGCTTGTGGTCCTGCACCGGAATGGTGGCGACGGTGTGCTCGCCGTCGCAGAGGGACATGAGGCTGAACTCCTCGCCCTCGACCTTCTCCTCGACCACGACCTGTCCGCGCGGCAGGAGGCTCGCGGTGTACGCCACCGACTCGTCGATGGTGTGCAGGTGCTCGCCGAACACCTTGACGCCCTTGCCGCCCATCAGCCCGTCGGCCTTGACGACGAACTGGCCGAGCTCGCGCATGTAGCCCTCGACGCCGTCGATGGACGTGAAGGCGCGGTAGCGCAGACTGCCCGGGATGCGGTGACGCGCCAGCAGGTCGCGCGTGAACGCCTTGCTGGCCTCGAGCTGCGCCAGGGCGCGCGTCGGACCGAAGCACGGCGTGCCGAGTGCCGACTGGATGGCGTCGACGACGCCGGCGGCGAGCGGATCCTCCGGCCCGACGACGACGAGGTCGGGCCGGACCTCGCGCGCGAACTCGACGACCATCGGCACGTCGTCGGTGCGGCCCCAGCGGACCGTCTTCGACTTGGCCGCGAGGCCGGGATGGTTCGGCAGATCGCAGACGGTGTGCAGCTCGGCGCCCGACGCCGCGAGCGCTTCGGCCAGGCAGTCGGTGCGCCCGTCCTTGCCGATCAGCAGCACCCGGGTCGCCATCGGCGGCTCGCGTATCGCCTCGTCCGTGGGATGTCAACGCGCTGCCGGTGTATGAGGGCGCGTGTTCCTGACGCGCTACTACCTCTACCAGGCGGCGGCGACGTCGACGTTCTTCCAGGCGATCTTCTACCCGTACTACGAGCAGCGCGCCGGGCTCGCCGTCTCGACCATCCTGCTGCTGCAGGCCGGCAACACGGGTCTGCGCGCGTGTCTCGACATGCCGTTCGGCGCGCTCGCCGACCGCTGGTCGCGACGGCTCTGCCTCGCTGCGAGCTCGTCCGCCATCCTCGTCGGCGCGGCGTTGCTCCTGGTGTGGCCGTCGCTCGTGGCCGCGTGCGTCGCCGAGGCGCTGTTCGCGATGGCGGCGGCGCTGCGCTCGGGCGCCGACTCGGCGCTGCTCTTCGACACGCTGCGTGCCGACGGACACGTCGAGCGCTACCCGGCGGCGGAGAGCCGCGGTCAGGCGGTGGCGGCGATCGGCTCGGGGACCACCGCGGTGGTCGGCGGTCTGATGGCCTCGGTCGATCTGGGATTGCCGTACCTGGCGACGATCGGGCTCTCCGTGGTGGGGATCGTCGTCGCGCTGCGCCTCGACGGTCGACGTCCCTCCGGCGGTGGCAGCCTGCGCGAGCGCGGCCGCATGGGCGAGGCGGCGCGCTTCGCACGGCACACGCCGGCGGTGCGTTGGTCGATCGCGGTCGCCGTCCTCGCCGTCACCGCGTCGCACGTCTTCTACTTCCTGCAGCAGCCCTACATGCAGGCGATCGGAGTGCCCGTGGCCGCGTTCGGCGTGGTGTTCGCGCTGACGAAGCTCGTCACCGCGTGGGTCGCCAGCCTGGCCCATCGTGTCGACCGTGCGCTCGGCCAGCGACGCACCACCGCGGTCATGCTGGCGATGCCGGTGATCGGGCTCGGTGGCATGGTGTTCGCGACCACGCCGATCGCCGCCGCCTGGATCCTCACGCGCGGCATCCTCGACGGGCTCTGGATGCCGCTCGCCAACGTCTACGTGAACCGCCACGTCGATTCGCGGCTGCGCGCGACGCTGCTGTCGCTGCAGAGCGTGCTGGCGCGCCTCACGCTGTCGGCCGTGCTCGGGCTGCTCGGCATCGCGACGGCGCGGCTGGCGCTGTCGACGACGTTCGCCATCGCCGCCGCGGGGGTCGCGGCGACCGGGATCGGGCTCGTCCTGACGGCCCCGCGGGTCCCTTGCCGGCAGGACTCGGTGTGATAACGATTCCGCCCCTATGTTCCTGATTCTCGTGGGACTCGTGCTGGGCGCGATCGTGGCGGGGGGCAACCACTACGTCACCACCCAGCTCGACCCCGGTGACGACATCGTGCTGTACTGGCTGCTCGCGGCGCCCGTGGTGGCGTCGGTGCTGCTGGCGCTGATCGCCCCGAAGCTCGTGGGCGCCCCGGCGCCCATCGACGAGCCGCTCGAGCCCGCGCCGCCGCCCGAGCCCGTCGAGCCGCCCGAGAACGCGGCGCTCCGGCTCCTGGCGGCACTCCAGGAAGAGGGCCGCCTGGTCGATTTCCTCGCCGAGGATATCGGTCCGTACTCCGACGATCAGGTCGGTGCCGCCACGCGCGGCATCCACGCCAGCTGCGCCAAGGCGCTGCGCGACTGCGTCACGCTCGAGCCCGTCCTCGCCGGCAAGGAGGACGATCCCGTCACCGTGCCCGTGGGCTTCGATCCGAAGCAGATCCGACTCACCGGCAACGTCCATGGCGAGCCGCCGTTCAAGGGTACGCTGCGCCACGCCGGCTGGCAGGCCTCGTCCGTGACGATCCCGGCGCGTGCCGGCCTCGAGCCGCGCGTCATCGCCCCGGCCGAAGTCGAGATCGCCTGAGGCATCACATGGTCGATGCGCGCTACGTGGTCGGCATCGACCTCGGCACCACCAATTGTGTCCTGGCCTACGTCGACACCTCGATCGAGACCGACGAGCCGGCGGCGCAGGTGTTGGCGGTGCCGCAGCTGGTGAAGGCGGGCAGCACGGCCGAGCGCACGCAGCTGCCCTCGTTCCTTTATCTACCCGCGCCGAACGAGCTGTCGCCCGAGAGCCTGGCGTTGCCGTGGGGGGCGAGCGAGCACGTCGTCGGCGAGTTCGCGCGTTCGCGCGGCGCCGAGGTGCCGGGACGCGTCGTCACGTCGGCCAAGTCGTGGCTCTGCTCCGTCGGCACCGACCCGAGCCAGCCGATCCTGCCGTGGGGCGCACCCGACGACGTGCCGCGCGTGTCGCCCGTCGACGCGCAGGCGGCCTACCTGTCGCACCTGCGCGCGGCGTGGGACGCGGCCATGCCGTCGCCGCTCGCCGAGCAGGAGATATTCCTCGCCGTGCCGGCGTCGTTCGACGCCGCGGCCCGCGAGCTGACGACGCGCGCGGCGGAGCAGGCGGGCCTCGGCGCGGCGCGCCTCATCGAGGAGCCGCAGGCCGCGTTCTACGCCTGGCTCTCGGCGACGCGTGGCGGGTGGCGCGATCAGGTCGGCGTCGGCGACGTCATCCTGGTGTGCGACGTCGGCGGCGGCACCACCGATCTCACGCTGGTCGCGGTCAGCGAAGAGGGCGGCAACCTCGTCCTCGAGCGCAAGGCCGTCGGCGACCACATCCTGCTCGGCGGCGACAACATGGACCTGACGCTGGCGCACGCGGTGCGCGCCAAGCTGGTCGAGGGCGGCGCCACCATCGACGACTGGCAGCTGCGCGGCCTGGTGCACGGCTGCCGTGACGCGAAGGAGAAGCTGCTCGCCGCGAGCGCGCCGGCGAAGGCGCCGGTCGTCGTGCTCGGCCGCTCGCGCAAGGTCATCGGCGGTGCGGTGCGCACCGACGTCGAGCGCGCGCTCGTCGAGCAGACGCTGGTCGACGGCTTCTTCCCGCAGGTGGCGCGCGACGAGCGCCCGCGCACCGCCCGTCGCATGGGTCTGCAGGAGATCGGCCTGCCGTACGCCAGCGACCCGGGCATCACGCGGCACGTGGCGGGCTTCGTCGCACGCCATCGCGAGGTGGCGCCCGACGGACCGAGCGCCGTGCTGTTCAACGGCGGCGTCATGCGCGCGGCGCGCTTCCGCGATCGCATGGTCGAGGTGCTGGGGAGCTGGCGCGGTGAGGGCGGCAGCGTGCGTGTGCTGCAGGGTGCCGACGCCGATCTCGCGGTCGCGGAAGGTGCGGCGGTCTACGGCCTGGCGCGACGCGGTCGCGGCGTGCGCATCCGCGGCGGCACCGCGCGCGCGTACTACGTCGGCGTCGAGACCGCCGCGCCCGCGGTGCCCGGCATGGCGCCGCCGGTGAAGGCGCTCTGCATCGCGCCGTTCGGCATGGAGGAGGGCAGCGAGACCGCGCTGCCCGACGCCGAGTTCGGCCTGGTGGTGGGCGAGCCGGCGGAGTTCCGCTTCTTCGGCTCGTCGGTGCGGCGCAACGACGCGCCCGGCACCGTCGTCGACGGCGCGGTCGATCTCGAGGAGCTGGCGCCGCTCGAGGCCACGCTCACCGCCGACGGGCAGGAGGGACGCACGGTCCCGGTGCGGCTGTCGGCGCACGTCACCGAGGTGGGCACGCTCGAGCTGTGGTGTGCGGCGCGCGACGGCGCGCGCTGGAAGCTCGAGTTCAACGTGCGGCAGCCGGAGCCGTAGACGGCGGCAGCCCGCCATGTCCGCGCGCTACCTCGTCGGCATCGACCTCGGCACCACCAATACGGCGTGCGCCTACGTCGACACGCGCGCCGGCACCGACATCCGCGTCTTCGAGATCCCGCAGCTGGTGGCGCCGGGACGGGTCGAGCCGCGGCCGACCCTGCCGTCGTTCGTCTATCTCGCCGGTGCGCACGACCTGCCGGCGGGCAGCCTCGATCTGCCCTGGGCCACGGGGCGCGACTTCTGCGTCGGCTGGCTGGCGCGCGATCAGGGTGCGCGCGTGCCGGGTCGGCTCGTCAGCTCGGCGAAGTCGTGGCTCTGCCACGGCGGCGTCGATCGCACCGCGGCCATCCTGCCGTGGGGCGCCGGCGATGACGTCGCGAAGATCTCGCCGGTGGACGCGTCGGCGCGCATCCTGCGGCATCTGCGCGACGCCTGGGACGCGACGCTGCCCGAGCCGCTCGCGGCGCAGGACGTCGTGCTCACGGTGCCGGCGTCGTTCGACGAGGTGGCACGCGAGCTGACGATCGAGGCGGCGCGTGTGGCCGGCCTGCCCGACGTCGTGCTGCTCGAGGAGCCGCAGGCCGCGTTCTACTCGTGGATCGTCACCCACGAGCACGACTGGCGCGCGCGCGTCACGGCGCACCCGACCATCCTCGTGGTGGACGTCGGCGGCGGCACCACCGACGTCTCGCTCATCGCCGCTCGTCAGGGACGCGGCGAGCTCGGGCTCGAGCGTGTCGCCGTCGGCGAGCACCTGCTGCTCGGCGGTGACAACATGGACATGGCGCTGGCGCGCGCCGTCGAGGCGCGCATCGGCACGCTCGACACGCAGCGCTTCCACGGGCTCGTCAGCCAGTGCCGCGCCGCCAAGGAGCGCCTGCTCGACGGTGGCGGCGACGAGACGGTGCGGCTCACGGTGCCCGGCCGCGGCGGCTCCGTCATCGGCGGCGCCCTGCACGGCGACCTCGGCCGCGACGAGGTGACGTCGATCGTGCTCGACGGCTTCTTCCCGCAGGTGACGGCCGATGCGCGCCCGCGCCGCGCCACTGGTGCCGGCCTGCGCGAGTTCGGCCTGCCGTTCGCGAGCGATCCCGAGATCACGCGTCACGTCGCCGACTTCCTGGCCCGCCAGCGCGAGGCGGCGGGTGAGACGGAGCGCGATCTGGTGCGGCCGGACGCCATCCTCTTCAACGGCGGCGCCTGCGAGCCCGACGTCGTGCGCACGCGCATCGCCGACGCCATCGCGGCGTGGCACGCGGGCGGCGACGGCTGGCGTCCCGCAGTGCTCGAAGGCGTGTCGCTGCAGCTCGCCGTCGCGCGTGGGGCCGCCTACTTCGGGCGCGTGCGCCGCGGCCAGGGCGTGCGCATCGGCAGCGGGGCGGCGCGCACATACTATCTCGGCCTCGACGCCGATACGGCGCTCTGCCTGGTGCCGCGCGGCATGGAGGAGGGCGAGACGTCCGTGATCGAGGGCCACGATCTCGAGCTGCTGACGAACCGGCCGGTGGCGTTCCCGCTCTTCACCGCCACCGACCGCAGCGGCGAGGCCGCGGGGGATCTGGTGCGGATCGTGCCGGAGGAGCTCACCGCACTGCCGCCCATCCGCACCGTCCTGCGCTTCGGCCGCAAGCTCGAGGAGCGCGCGCTGCCGGTGCAGATCGAGGCGCGGCTCACCGAGATCGGCACCCTCGAGGTGTGGTGTCGCTCGCGGCAGACCGAGCACCGCTGGCGGCTCGAGTTCCGGCTGCGCGACACCGTCGGGGCCGAGGCGCCTCCGCCTGAGGCCGCGGCGGGTCTCGTCATCGATGCCGCGCGCATCGACGCCGCGGCCGAGGTGCTGCGCGGCGCGTTCGAGGGCGCCGACGATCCCGTCACGCTCGGCCGCCGCCTCGAGACGGCGCTCGACGCCGCGCGCGACGCCTGGTCGCTCGCCGCCATCCGCGCGCTCTGGGACGTCCTCTGGACGCTCGAGCCGGCGCGCGCACGCACCGCCGAGCACGAGGCGCGCTGGCTCAACCTCGCCGGCTTCCTGCTGCGCCCGGGCTTCGGGGACACCGGCGACGACGTCCGTGTGAACCGCCTGTGGCGCGTGCTCGGCGCCGATCTCCGCAACCCGCGCGCGGTGCAGTGTCGGGCCGAGTGGTGGAACCTGTGGAAGCGCGTCGCGGGTGGGCTCAACGCGCGCCAGCAGCAGCATCTCCTGGCGCAGGTGAGCCCGGCGCTGGTGCGCAAGGGGAAGGCGAAGGGCCCGCGACCCGGCCCGCAGGAGCTGCGCGAGATGTGGCAGGCGATCGGCAGCTGCGAGCGGCTGGCGGCGGCGCAACGCGCCGAGCTGGCGGCGACACTGGTGGCCGATGCCGTGCGTGGCCGCACCACCGACCAGGAGCTGTGGGCGCTGGCCCGGCTCGGTGCCCGCGTCCCGGTCTACGGGCCGATCAACTGCGTCATCGCGCGGACGGCCGCGGCCGACGCCGCCGAAAAGCTCCTCGGCGCCGAGTGGACGCGCCCCGGGGCGACGGCCTTCGCGCTCTCGCAGATTGCGCGCGCCACCGGCGACCGCGAGCGTGATCTCGACCCCGCGCTCCGCGAGCGCGTGGCCGTGCGGCTCGAATCGGTGCCCGAGGGGGCGCGTGCGGCGCGCATCGTGCGCGAGGCGGTGGCACTCGAAGCGCGCGAGGAAGCGCGCCTTCTCGACGAGTCCCTGCCCGCCGGCCTCCGACTGCGTACCTAAAACACGGGATGGATCGCGGCCTTGAGCACCCGTCCGGCCGCTGATAGGGCAATGCCGGACTGGGAGGGGGCGCGGTTATGGGTCGGATGGGTTTGGTGTTGCTGGCGCTGGTGATCGCGGTTGCGGGTCCCGTACGGGCCGACGACCAGGAAGAACGCGACCAGCCCAACCGCTTCTACGACACCGGTCGCTTCTACTTCTACTTCGAGGGAGGCCAGGCGTGGATCCTCGACGAGGACTTCGTCGATGACCTCGAGTTCAGCACGCCCAACGGCGCCAACCCCGTGATCGGCGGCGGCGGCGGCTACAACATCTCCGACCACTGGGGTGTCGAGCTGCAGGCGCACGGCACCGAGCCCGAGATCATCTCCGCGAGTCGCGGCAAGATCGAGGAGTACAGCAACATCACGATCGTGCCGGCGGTGCGCTTCCGCTATCCGGTCGGCGACGGGCAGATCGTGCCCTACCTCACGGCCGGCATCGGCTACTCCATCAACGACGACAACGACACCGGCGATCCCCGCATCAAGATCACCGCCGACGAGTCGACCATCGCCGGCACCGTGGCGGCGGGTGTCGACTACTTCCTGTCGGCGAACGTCGCCATCGGCCTGTCGCTGCACTCCTTCATCTATCCCGACCAGGAGGCGCGGCTCGTCGAGCGCAACAGCAACAATCGCATCATCGAAGACACGACGCACGACTTCAACCAGACGACGATCGCGCTCCTCGCCCACCTGAAGCTCTTCCCGGGCCAGGCGGGCGAGCCGAACCAGAAGAGCCTCCTACGGCTCATCTTCGCCGATCACGGTCCGTACGACACCGACGAGATGCGCGGCTACTTCCTCGCGCTGGGCGGCGACACGTTCCTGTTCTCCGACGAGTTCGGCGGCGGCGTCGAGATGAAGGCGCCCGGCGACTTCAACGCCACGCTCGGCGGCGGCATCGGCATGAACTTCGACCGCAACTGGGGCGCGGAGATCCTGCTGCTCAACTCCGACCCCAACCTGAACCTGCGCCCGCTCGGCAAGTTCGCGGAGTTCAGCAACTTCACCGTCATGCCGCAGGCGCGCTTCCGCTGGCCGTTCCTCGACGGACGCCTGGTGCCGTATGCCACCGCCGGCGTCGGCGTCGCCTTCTACGACATCAACGACAAGCGCGGCACGGTCGACATCCCGACCGTCAAGGGCAACGCGGTGACGACGCACACGCCGCAGATGACCACCGAGAAGTCGTCGGTGGCGGCCAGCGCCGGCATCGGCATCGAGTACTTCCTGAACCACTCGGTGAGCTTCGGCGTGGCGATGCCCTTCTACATCTACCCGGACCTGAAGACGAAGGTGCAGAAGGGCAACGCCGCCCCGCAGTACGGCAACGTCAACATGTCCGGGCTGGCGGCGCTGGTCACGATCAAGGCGTACTTCCCCTAAAAAGTGCCGAGCGACGTCGGCCAACCGGGGCTCCTCCGGCGCGCGACGGCGGTGTCGATCCTGCCGGCCAACCTGGTCGGCGCGATCGCGGTCTACCTCTACTTCGCCTACATCGACCCGCTGGGTGGCGGGCCCGCGCCGGGCTCGGACCAGGCGCTGGTCGTGTTCGCCGGCGTCACCGGCACGCTGCTCATCGTCAACTGGTACCTGAGCACGCGCTGGACGCATCCGATCCAGCGCTGGCAGGTCCGGTTGCTGTCGGGGGACGATCCGTCGCGCGTGCCCGTGGACATCCGCCGGCGCGTGCTCAACGCCGCGCTCGCGAACGCGCTGCTGAGTCTCGCCGGCTGGACGCTGGCGGGGCTCTTCTACCTCGTGAACCTGCTCTTCGTCTTCGGCACCGGCACCTTCGAGGCGCTGCGCATCTTCGCCGCCATCGTGCTGGTCGGTGGCCCGGTGACGTCGGCGCTGGCGTTCCTGGTGAGCGAGTTCCACTGGCGCCGCGAGATCCCCCGCTTCTTCCCGGACGGCCAGCTCGAGCGCACCGGCGTGTTGCGACTGCCGATCCGCATGCGCCTCGCCGCGACCTTCCTGCTCACGTCGGTGCTGCCGCTGCTGCTGACGCTGATGGTCGACCTCGTCATCGAGTGGCGCGACGTCGCCGCACGCGAGCAGATGTGGGTGGCGCTGCTGCGGGCGCAGCTCTTCATCGTCGCCATCACCGGTGTCGCATCGACGATCATGGCGTTCCTGGTGGCGCGCTTCATCAACCATCCGGTGCAGGCATTGCGCAGCGGCATGGCGGCGGTGGCCGAGGGCCAGCTCGACGTGCGCGTGCCGGTGCGCAGCACCGACGAGCTCGGCGAGCTGAACCAGCACTTCAACGCCATGGTGAAGAGCCTGCGTCAGGCGGCCCGGGCGCGCGAGCTCTTCGGTCGCTACGTGAGCCCGGCGGTGGCGCGACAGGCACTCGAGCGCGGCGTCAACCTGGGTGGCGAGCTGGTGCATGCCACCGCGATGTTCGTCGACCTCCGCGGCTTCACGGCGCGGACGCAGGAGCTGCCACCGACGGCCGTCGTGGAGATGCTGAACGCCTACTACGCCGTGGTGGAGGGGGTGTGCGATCGCGAGGGCGGCGTCATCACGCAGTTCCTCGGTGACGGTGTGGTGGTGGTGTTCGGCGGCCCGCTGCAGCCGCTGGCCGACCACGCGCATCGCGCAGTGATGGCCGCCGTCGGCGTGCACCGCGGGCTGCGCGAGCGGAAATCCGGGCTGGCGCTCGAGGCCGGCATCGGTCTCTGCACCGGCGACATGATCGCCGGCAACATCCGCGCCCGGCAGCGCGTCGTCTACACCATCGTCGGCGATCCGGTGAACCAGGCGGCGCGACTGCAGGTGCTGACGCGCGACCTCGGCGCCTCGATCCTCATCACCGAGAGCACGCGGCTCGGCCTGGGCGACATCGGTGACGTCCGCCTGCGGCCGTGTGGCGCCGTGCACCTGCGGGGGCTCGGCACACCGGTGTTGGTGTACGCGGTGGAGGCGTAGAAGGGGGCCATGAGCATTCCGGTTCCGCTGGAGCGGCTGCGCGCCGCCATCGAGGAGCGCGGTGCGCATGCGTACCTGCTCACCGTCTCCGACGACGACAGCCCGCACGCCGTACACGGTCCCGTCGTGTGGGACGGTGATCGGCTCGCGACCGACGTCGGCAGACGCACCGCCGCCAACGCCACGGCACGTCCGACCGTCTCGCTGCTCTTCCCGGTCCGGTCCGACGGCGACTACAGCCTGATCGTCGACGGCACGGCCGTGGTCGAGCCGTCGCGTCGCGTGCTCGTCACGCCGACGAAAGCGGTGCTGCATCGCACGGCCACGGCTCCCGATCCGTCGTCGTCGTGCGAGGCCGACTGCGTGCCGCTCCTCCCGAAGACGACCTGAGGTCAGGGGCCGAACAGTGCGCCGTGCCACCAGCGTAGCGCGGCGGCGAGGGCGAGCCCGGCGGCGATGGGTACGAACGGCAGCTCGCCGACGACGAGCCGCTGCCGGCGCGCGAGGATGGCCGCGAATGGGACGAACGACGTCGCCGCCACCAGGGCGTCGTAGCCCGGCCGATCGCGGACGAGGCGCGCATCCTGGTGCCGCGTCCCCATCCACACCCAGACCACGAAGCCGCCGAAGAAGAAGACGTCGCCGAGGTGGCCGTTCACCAGCAGGTGCGCCACGCCCCAGCAGCCGTAGGCGGCCATCATCGGGTGGCGGGTGATGCGCAGGACGCCGTGAGGAGCGACGCCGACGGAGGCGGCGGCCCCGAGCGAGCTCGGCGCCGCGGACGCCGGCACGAGCGACACGACCAGCAGGACGAGGGCCAGCGTGTTGAGCGCGTAGTTGAGGGCCCGCGCGACGTCGGGCGGGCCGATCGTCGTCCACAGCAGCGGCCCGGCGTGCTTGTGGGTGGCGAACACCCACAGCAGCGGCAGGAACGAGGCGAGCACCGCGGCGGAGTAGATGCCCTGGAACGCCGTCGCTCCGAGCCGCGCGACCAGCCGCGGCCGCAGCGCTTTCGATGACAGGACGAGGTGCGTCGCGCCGAAGACGACCCACAGGACGGCGATCGTGAGGGCGGCGCCCACGCGGTCCTGTACGGGCATCGGGCCGGGCGAGTCAACGCATGCGGGGTTGCTCCTCCCCGCCCCGCGAGGCATCTAGGACGGCTGTATGATTTCCCTGGCCGGCGTCAGTAAGCGCTACGGCACCCAGGTCGTCCTCGACGAGGTCGGCTGGAGCGTGCCGGACGGCGCTCGCGTGGGCCTCACGGGCCCGAACGGCGCCGGCAAATCGACGCTCCTCAAGATCCTCGCGGGGCAGCTCGAGCCCGACGCCGGCACCGCGGCCATGCCCCGCGGCACGCGGGTCGGCTACCTCCCGCAGCACATCCTGGGGCAGGGCGGGATCACCGTCCTCGACCACGCGCTGGCTGCGTTCTCGGAGCTGCATGCGCTCGAGGCCCGGCGTGCCGAGCTCGAGCACCAGATGGCGACGGTCGACCCGTCGAGCGACGGCTACGAGACCATCATGGATCGCTACACGGCGGTCTGTGAGGAGTGGGAGCACAGCGGCCGCTACGACGTCGAGTCGGAGACGGAGACGGTGCTGCACGGCCTGGGCTTCGTCGACGCCGACATGGACCGCGACTGCGGCGACCTCTCGGGCGGCTGGCAGATGCGTGCCCACCTGGCGCAGCTCCTCCTGCGCCGCCCCGACGTGCTGCTCCTCGACGAGCCCACGAACTACCTCGACCTCGAAGCGCGCAACTGGCTCGAGGAGTTCCTGGCGGCGTACCCGGGCACGGTCATCCTGGTGGCGCACGATCGCTACTTCCTCGACGTCGCCGTCGATCGCATCGCCGAGGTGCTGCACGGCAAGGTCACCGACTACGCCATGAACTACAGCCGCTACCTCGAGGAGCGCGAGACGCGCATCGAGCTGGCGCGGGCGGCGTACGAGAACCAGAAGGAGGAGATCGAGCGCATCGAGGCGTTCATCTCCCGCTTCCGCTACCAGGCGTCGAAGGCGGCGCTGGTGCAGAGCCGCATCAAGCAGCTCGAGCGCATCGATCGGCTGAAGCCGCCGGACGGCACCGAGCGCGTCCTCAAGATCCGGCTGCCCGAGGCGCCGCGCGGCGGCCGCATCACGATCGCGCTCGAAGGCATCCACAAGCGCTACGGCGACAAGGAAGTGTACGGCGGCGTCGACGTCGCCATCGAGCGTGGCGCGCGCGTCGCGCTGGTGGGCCCGAACGGCGCCGGCAAGACGACCATGCTGAAGATCATGGCCGACGTCATCGCGCCCGACTCGGGCACGCGCACGCTCGGCCACAACGTCAGCATCGGCTACTTCGCGCAGGATCATGCGGAGGCGCTGGTGTCGTCGCGCTCGGTGCTGGCCGAGGTGATGAGCGTCGCCACGATGGAGACCGCGCCGCACGTGCGCGGCCTGCTCGGCGCCTTCCTGTTCTCGGGCGACGCGGTGGAGAAGCGCGTCGGCGTGCTGTCGGGTGGTGAGCGCAGCCGGCTGGTGCTGGCGAAGCTGCTGCTCGAGCCCGCGAACTGTCTGCTGCTCGACGAGCCCACGAACCACCTCGACCTGGCGGCGAAGGAAGTGCTGCTCGAAGCGCTGCTCGCCTACAACGGGACGATCATCATCGTCGCGCACGATCGCTACATCCTCGATCGGTTGCCGACGCAGGTGATCGAGGTCGGCGGTGGGCACGCGGTACGGTGGCTCGGCAACTACGAGGACTACCTCCGTCAGAAGGACGCGGCGTCGAAAGCGCCGCCGGTGCCGCCGGCGCGTTCTGCCCGGCGGTAGTGCTACGCCGCGGCGGGCGCGGTTCGCGGCGCGGGGTACCGCCGGCTGCGCGCGGCGTTCGCACGGCACCGCC
>CAYOIZ010000067.1:0-26067 GCA_964404165.1 uncultured Binatia bacterium (SeqCode)
GCGTGACGGCCGCCGCCTCCAGCGCACCGGCGAGCCGCTCGCGCTCGCGCGCCGCGGCGTCGAGCGCCGCCGCGAGACGGCTCGTCTGCTCGGCGGTGCCCTGGGCGCGGGTCAGCTCCGCGCGCAGCGACTCCTGCTGCGCCGTGGCCTCGGCGAGGTCCGCGCGCAGACGCTCGGCCTCACCCAGCTGCTCGCGCAGCGCCGCCGCGACGCGTTCACTCTCGCCGGTGAGCGCCCGCACCTCGTTCGCGAGCTTGTCGCGCTCGGCGGTGATGGTGACGATGTCGATGTCGGGTGCCGTGCGGCGGAACGCCAGCGGGTCGAGCGGCACCGGTGCACCCACGCCCGCCTGGCGGCGGACGGCGTCGATCATGCGCGTCACTTCCTGCAGCGGACGCCAGAGCGCCTGGATGTCGCGCTCGGCGAACGAGCGCGGCGCCACCGTGACCAGCACGATGCTGCCGAGGGCGGCGCCCTCGGCATAGAGCGGCACGCAGGCCACGGTGCGCACGGGCGCCCCGGGCGCCAGCAGCCGCGGCACGTAGCGGTTCCGCGCCGCGCTCTCGATCAGGTAGGCGCGACGGTTGAGGAGGCCGTGGAGCGGCATGTCCCAGCAGGCCGGGTCGCCGCGCCGCACCGAGCGCAGCCGGCGACAACCCTCGTCGGAGAGGCCGACCTCGGTCGACAGGCGCAGGATGCCGTAGCGGACGTCGAACAGGCAGAGCGCACCGGCGCTGGCGCCCGTGGCCTCGACGATCGCCTGCAGGGCGGGCTCGAGCGCGTCCTCCGGCAGCCCGTCGCCCTCGGCGATGGCCCGCAGCCGTTCCGCCAGGTTCGGGCCGCGTGTCACGGCGCGGACCGGGGCCTCTTCGACGATCTCCTCGTCGGTCGTCTCGGGCGGACGCGGGCGGCGCGGCTTGCGAAAGATCGGCATGGGGGGCTCCTGGTTGAGCAACCCGTGTGCCGCAGGCCATCGACACGGAAATCTCGTCGCTGACGATCGCGGGGCGAAACGGACCGTCCAGAAACGGACGCCGTGACGGGGACGCGTCAGGGATGCGGCGGTCTGGACGGACCCTGCGTTGCGGTGTGCGCGGGCGATCGCTCGAGGCAGAGGCAGATATCTCGGTGGAACGGCTCGGCATGCTGCAGCTGCTCTTCGAGCGCGACACGCACCGCCTGCGCGGCGTCCACATCGTCGGGGCCAGCGCCTCCGACCGGATTCCCGTCGGGCAGTCCGTGCCGTCGTTCGGCGGCCCGGTCGACTATTTCGTGGACACGGTGTTCGACTACCCCACGCTCTCCGAAGCGTATCGCGTGACGACGATGGACGGCCTCGAGCGGCTGGAGGCGACGGTGGACCTTTGCGGATTGACAGGGCGGCAGGCGTCTTGCATTCTCCGCTTCGCGTGACGCAGCCATTCCTTCGGCGAGCCCGCGGCCTGGCTGCGGCCGCTGCCTTGATATTCGCGTGTCCGGTCCTCGCCACCGAGACGCCCGCCGATCTCGCCAAGCAGTCGGTCGACGACTGCCACGCCGGCCGCAAGGCCACGTCGCGCCCCGAGCGCGAGGCGCTCTTCACCAGGGGCCAGGAGCTGGCCGAGCGGGCCATCGCCGGCGACGACAACCTGGTCGACGCGCACTACGGCATGTTCTGCAACCTGGGCGAGCTGCTCCGGCTCGACGGCGAGAAGGTCACGTCGGTCTTCAAGCTGCGCACGCTCATGGCCGAGCTCGACCGCACGCTCGAGCTCGACCCGCATCATCTCGACGCGCTCGCCACCAAGGGCACGCTGCTGGTGCGCCTGCCGTCGCTCCTCGGCGGCGACCTCGCCAAGGGCGAGAAGATGCTGCGCGAGGTCGTCAGGCGCGACGCCAACGCGCTCACCTCGCGCATCACCCTGGCGCGCTCGCTGGAAGAGCGCGGCGACAAGGACGAGGCGCTGCCCCTGGCGCAGCGGGCGATGCAGATCGCACGCGAGCAGGGACGGGCCGACAAGATCGCCGAGTGCCAGGCGGTTCTCACCGACCTCGGCGCTCCGCAGTAACCTGCCTCCCGGCGCATGACGTCGCTGACCCGGGACGCACGCGACAGTGCCATCGGCGCCCTGGCCGGGGCCGACCTCGACCTGCTCGTCGTGGGCGGCGGCATCACCGGCGCCGGCATCGCGCGTGACGCCGCGCTGCGCGGCCTGTCGGTGGCGCTCATCGAGGCCGTCGACTTCGCCGCCGGCACCTCGAGCCGTAGCTCGAAGCTGATCCACGGCGGCGTCCGCTACCTGCAGCAGGGCGACGTCGGGCTCGTGCGCGAGGCGGCGAGCGAGCGCGCCGTGCTGCGCAAGCTGGCGCCGCACCTGGCCGAGCCGCTGCTCATGGTCATGCCCACGTACGGGCGCGGCACGCACATGAAGCTCGGCGCCGGATTGTGGGCGTTCGAGAAGATCGCCACCGTCGACGCGTCCGAGCGCCATCGCATGTGGGATCGCGACGAGGCCCTCGCGGGCGAGCCGACGCTCGCCGGCAAGGGCCTCTTCGGCGCCGCGACGTTCGTCGAGTACCTCACCGACGACGCCCGCCTCGTGCTCGCCAACGTCGCCGGAGCAGCCGCCGCGGGCGCGCTGTGCGCCAACCACGCCGAGGTGATCGCGCTCGATCGCACCCAGGCGACGATCCGCGACGCGCTCAGCGGTCGCACGGTGCGCACGCGCGCGCGCGTCATCGTGAACGCCGCCGGCCCGTGGGTGGGCGAGGTGCGCCGGCGCGCCGGTGCGGCCAGCGGCCGCCAGCTGCAGCTCACGAAGGGCATCCACCTCGTCGTCGATCACGCCCGCCTGCCGGTGCACCACATCGTCGTCATGGCGGCGCGCGACAAGCGCTCGGTGTTCGCCGTGCCGCGCGACGGGGTCACCTACCTCGGCACCACCGACACCATGTTCGGCCGGCCGACGCTGCACCCCGAGGTCACGGCGGAGGACGCCGACTATCTGCTCGAAGCCGCGAATCGCACGTTCACGGGCGAGCCGCTGCAGCAGCGTGACGTCCTGGCGTCGTGGGCCGGGCTACGGCCGCTCCTCGCGGAGGAGGGCAAGTCGGCCTCGGAGATCTCGCGCAAGGACGAGATCATGGTGGACGCGTCGAGCGGCCTCATCTCCATCGCCGGCGGCAAGCTCACGACGTACCGTCGCATGGCCGAGCGCGTCGTCGACCAGGTGTGCCAGAAGCTCGACAGGAAGATCGCGAGCCGCACCACCGAGGTGCCGCTGCCGGGTGGCGAGTCGCCGGCACCGGACGTGTCGTCGCGGCTGCCGCAGCTCGACGCCGCGGCGCTCGCGCGCCTCGTGCGCCTGCACGGCACCGGCGTCGTCGCCATCGCCGATCGTGTGGCGACCACGCCCGCCAGCGGCGCGATCGTCGCCGGCCTGCCCGGGGTGCTGCGCGCCGAGGTGGAGCACGCCGTCGACGACGAGATGGCGCTGACGCTGGAAGACGTGCTGGAACGGCGACTGCGCGTGCTGCTCTTCGATCGCACGCAGGGTGTCGAGGGCGTGGAGGCCGCGGCGGCGATCGTGGCCGAACGGCTCGGGTGGGACGCCGCGCGCACCGCGGCCGAGATCGACGGCTACCGCCGCCTCGCGGCGAGCTTGAGGAGCTTCAAATGAGCGACATCGCCGCGGCACTGTCGACGGCCCTGGGTGCGGACCGCGTCAGCACCGACGTCTCCGGCCATCGCACCGACTACTGGATCCTGGCGCACCTGCGGCGGCGTCAGGGCACGCTCGGCCCGGGTGCTTCGTGCATCGTCCGCCCGCGCAACACGGCCGAGGTGGCCACGGCGGTGCGCACCGCGCAGCAGCACGGCGTGCCGATCGTACCGTTCGGCGGCGGCTCCGGCGTCCTCGGGGGTGCGGTGCCGACGACCGGCGCCGTGGTGATCGACCTCACCGGCATGAACAAGCTGCTCGAGCTCAACGAGACGGCGCTGACGGCGCGTGTCGAGGCCGGGCTGCTCGGCGGCGAGTACGAGCGCCTCGTCACCGCGCGCGGCTACACCACGGGCCACTACCCGCAGTCGATCGAGCGCGCCACCATGGGCGGCCTCGTCGCGACGCGCTCGGCGGGGCAGTTCTCGACCAAGTACGGCAACATCGAGGACCTGCTGCTCGGCCTCGAGGTGGTCCTGCCGAGCGGCGAGATCATCCGTCTCGATCCGGTGCCGCGTGCGTCCACCGGTCCGTCGATCCGCGAGATCTTCCTCGGCAGCGAGGGCGCGCTCGGCATCATCACCGAGGTCACGGTGCGCGTGCATCCGCTGCCCGAGAAGCGCGCCGTCGCCACCTTCGGGTTCCCCACCGTGGCGGCGGGTCTCGACGCCATCCGTCGCATCATGCGTGTCGGGTGGAAGCCGGCGGTGCTCCGGCTGTACGACCAGATGGAGAGCGCCCGCAACTTCAGCGAGTGGGCGCCGGCCGATACCTGCCTGCTGCTCGTCGTGTCGGAAGGACCGGCCGGGCTGGTCGACGCCGAGATGGCGGCGATCAAGGCCGAGTGCGGCGCCGACCTCGGCCCCGCGGCCGTCGAGCACTGGCTCGGTCATCGCAATCAGGTGCCGTCGTGGGACTTCTTCCTCGACAAGGAGCTGCTGGTCGACACCATCGAGGTGGCCGCGACGTGGGACCGCGTGCCCGCGCTCTACACCGGGGTGATCGACGCGCTGCAGACGGTGCCCGGCATCATCACGGCCAGCGCGCACAGCTCGCACAGCTACATGAGCGGCACGAACCTCTACATCACGTTCGCGATCAAGCCCCCGGAGTGGGCGCACGCCGAGGACGTCTATCTCGACGCCTGGGGGCGCGTGATGCAGACCACGCTCGGGGCGGGCGGCACCATCGCGCATCATCACGGCATCGGCCGCCTGCGCGTGCCGTGGCTCGAGAAGGAGCTCAAGAGCGCGTACCCCGTGCTCCTGGCGCTCAAGCGTGCGCTCGATCCGGCCGGGCTGATGAACCCTGGCACGCTCGTCGCGGCGCGGTGACCGGTGTGGTGCGCCCGGCGCGCCGGCCGCCGGGATGGATCGCCCCGGGGCCGCCGCCGGTCGTGCCGTCGGATCGGCCCGACGTCTGGCCCGCCGCCGACGAGGAGCTGTGCTACCTCTCCGGCGACTGGCGCATCCTGCAGCTGCGGCGCGGACACCGCTGGTCGCTCGACGACCTGGTGACGGCGTGGTTCGCCGCCGCGGTCTGCACGCCGCGGCAGTTCGCGGATCTCGGGTGCGGCATCGGGACGGTGCTGTTGCTGACGGCGTGGCGGTTCCCGCAGGCGACGGGGATCGGCGTCGAGGCGCAGGACGTCAGCGTCGGGCTGGCGCGACGCTCGGTCGCATGGAACGGCGTGGGCGATCGGGTGTCGGTGGTGCACGGCGATCTGCGCACGACGTCGCTCGACGGGCCGTTCGACCTGGTGACGGGGACGCCGCCGTATCTGCCGCCGGGCAGCGCGGTGGAATCGTCGCGCGCGCAGTGGGGGCCGTGCCACTTCGAGCATCGCGGCGGGGTGGAGGACTACTGCGCCGCGGCGGCGCGCGTGATGGCACCGGACGGATGGTTCGTCACCTGCGCCGGGGCGCTGCAGGACGCGCGCGTCGTCGCGGGGGCCGCCGCGGCGGGGCTCGGCGTCGTGCGCAGGCGGGACGTGGTGCCGCGAGCGGGGAAGTCGGCGTTGTTCGCGGTGTATGCGATGCAGCGCGGATCGGCGACGACGACCGCCGAGGCTCCGCTGGTGGTGCGCGACGCGTCCGGCCACTGGACCGACGCGTTCCGCACCGTGCGCGCGACGATGGGCCTGCCGGCCTGAGTGAGCCCTCAGCGCGAGCGCGGGACCATCTGCGTGTCGAAGCTGAAGCCCGTCGCCGGCTCCAGCGCCACGGTCTTGCCGGCGAGGTCGCCGTAGCGCGCGTCGCTCGCGACCGTGACGCTGCCGCTGGTGTCGGGCGCGATCGACGCCGTGCTCACCACGGCGGTCGCCTTCGGTGCGAGGGTGAACGCGCTGCTGCCGGCGAGGTCGCCCGTCGCGTCCCAGAGCCGCGCGTTGCCGCTGACGGTGTAGTCGGTCGGATTCTGGACGATCAGCACCGTCACCTGCGTTCCGCTGTTGTTGAACCGCGAGACGGCGTACGTCGTCTCGTAGAACCGGATGCGGTAGCCGTCGTCACGCGCACACTTCGTGCACCCGCCCTTCACGCGCACGAACTGCCCGTCGACGGTGGTCGGCTCGGTGTTCTCCCAGCGCAGGCTGCGCACGCCGCCCGCACCGACGGCGACCGCGCTCTGCAGGACCGTGGTGCCGTCGGCCGCCATCCGATCGAGCGCCACCGGCACCGCACCGCTCGTCGTCGCATCGACGACGACCTCGTACGACGAATGCGCCTTCTGGCTGATCCGCCACCAGTCCTCGTCGGCGCCCTTCCTGCCCTTGAGATCGTGGATCTCCTCGGAGCCGTGCGCGAGCTCGGTGAGCGTCCCCGGGCCGTTGTCGCCCGGCGCGCGCTCCCACGGATCGCCCCATGCCGGCATCACGGCGGTCAGGGACAGCAGCACGACGCCACTCCACGACGAGACGTTCGACGGCATGACGAGCAGGAACCAGAAAGGCCGGCGGCGAGCAAACCGCCCACCGTCCCCCTCCCCCCGCAGCGCTCGGCACGTCACCGTCGAAGCGGCCCTGCCTTCCCCGCAAGACGACGGGCGGGGGGGCAGGGCCGCGGGCGCCGCTCTACGGCTGGCAGCGCAGAATGCCGTCCTTGCCCGACGGCTTGATCGTGTCCTTCACCTGCGCGAGCAGGCCGAGGTAGGTCCCCGCGCCGTCGACGGCGGGCGGGCCAAGGGTGCGGAACTTCGAGCCGACGCCGAATGGGGCCGGGGGCACGTCGGTCTTGAGCAACGGCGCGTCGAGCGTGCCGTCGAAGGAGAAGATGCCCTGGGTGGCCGATGCCTGTCGAGTGTAGAAATGCGCGAAGACTTCGTTGCCGAGCGTCTGGCGAAACTGCCCACCGAGCTTTTTGAGCGCACCGCCCGCGACGGGTGCCGCGTCTCCGACCGCAACGATCTTGTCGATCATCAGCCCGTCCCAACCGAAGATCGCGTCGCCGGTGAACGGCGCGCCAGTCACCCGCGCGGCGAAGGTGATGGCGGTGGAACTGGTCTGCGGGGCGTCGATGAATGCCGTGAAGACCGTGCCACCAATCGCACTGGGCTCTCCCACCAGCGCGATCTTCTCGCCGACACCCGGCGACGGCAGGTAGAAGACCCCTTGCACCGGGGTCGTGCAGTCGGGAACGCCGACGGTCGCGATGAAACCCGCCACGCCGTCGCTCATTCCGACCTTCTGGAACGCGCAGAACGGCCGGCCGCCGTCGTCCACGTCCGTCGTATCGAGGAGCGGAACGACGAGGTTGCTCACCGCACTGTACTGGAAGATGCCGCTCGGCCCTCCGGTGACGTTGCCGACGAAGATCACCTCACCGGTGTCGCGGATCGTCGACAGCGAGGGGAACGAGAGAAACGTCCCGCCGGACGGCGAGAGGTCGGCAGTCTGCGCCGCTTTCTCGAGGACGCCGCCGTCGAGCACGAACACGCCCTCGCCGGGAAGCGTCAGTCGGCCCACGAACGCGGCGTCTCCCGGCGTATTGAGCGACAGGTTTCCGAAGGTGCCTCGCGCGAACTTCCCGAAGGCGCTGCCACCGGGTGCGGGATCGCCAACGCGCGCGATCACCGTATTCGGGCCGACGCCGGGGTAGAGGTAGAGGGCCTGCTGATTCTTGCCGGCGCGGCCCACGAAGAGCGTATCCCCGCTCTCGTTGATCGCGACGCGCTCGTCGAATTTGTTCGAGAACGGGAAGCCGCCAGGGTCGAGGTCCCCGCGCTTGGCGACGACGGCGCACGTGTAGGTGGCGCTTACGGCTCCGCTCGCCCCCAGCGTGATCGTCATCGCCGCCACGATGGCGGAAAGCAGTGCAAGGTTCATCGCGAGATCCTCCCTCGGTGCAGCGGCTAGTGTGGATGAAAGCGGTCGGACCATATGGCGGGACGCGCTTTTCGACAACGAATTTCTGCCGCTCGAGGCCAGATCCACCGACCGTACCCGGAAGTAGGCAGCGTCAGTCGTGGCAGCCGCCGGGACATGCACGCCCGTCGACCCGAAACATGCGGTGGCAACAATGGCCGTTGGGGTCTACGGATATGGATCATGTCCCTGGGCTCGATGCGGCTCACCCGCGGCGCGCACCTCCTCGGGGTGATCGCGCTGGTCTCCATCGTCGCGGCGTGCGCCCGCCCACCGCAGCGGCTCGCCGGCGAGTTTCCCGAGGTCACGGTGGCCGACGTGCAGGCGCAGGGCGCCACCGGCGAGCGCGTCCGCTGGGGCGGCGAGATCCTGCGCACCACACCCGTCGACGGGCAGACCTGCTTCGAGATCATGTCACAGCCGCTCGACCGGCAGGCGCGCCCGAGGGCGGGTGACGCCACGATGGGACGCTTCGTCGCCTGCGGCACCGGCTTCTACGACCCGCAGGTCTACGCCTCCAGGCGCGACGTGACCGTCGTCGGCACGGTGGACACGGTCGAGTCGGGAAAGGTCGGCGACTCGACGTATCAGTTCCCGCACGTACGGGCCGACACGATCTACCTCTGGGCACCGCGCGCCGTCGCGCGTCCGGTGTACTATGCCGCGGCCGATCCGTGGGTCGCGTCGCCCTACCCGTACTGGGGCGGCTACGGCGGCTGGTACGGGGGATACGGCCTCGGGTTCTCGCCGTTTCCGTACTCGTACTGGGGACCGGGCCTGTGGGGCTACCCGTTCTGGTGGGGTGGACGTGGGTACTGGGGTGGCCGCGGATACTGGGGCGGGCGCGGATACTGGGGCGGCCGCGGATGGGGTGGACCGCGCTACTACGGCGGTGGCGGCTGGAACCGTGGCGGATGGGGCGGTCACGGTGGCGGTCGAGGGGGCGGAGGCGGCCGTCGCGGGCGCTGATCGTCTTGCGCTCCGGCCCGCATCACGGTTCTTGTCCTTCGCAGGGCCCGGGGAGTAGGAGAGCGAGCCTCGCGATTCTGATGCCGAAGCCAGCATGGACGCCGTAGGTTCGAGTCCGCGCGACACCGTGACCGTCCCCCCGGCAGACGGTCCGTCGTGGCCGCGTCGGCTGGTCGTGGCTGCGGCGATCTTCGCGGTCGTGGGTGGTGCGCTGACGCTGGTGGGGTGGATCGGCGACGTTCCGCGCCTGACCGACTGGAAGCGCGACGGGATATCCATGTTCCCGAACACCGCATTGTGCGCGGTGTGCAGTGGGCTCGCGTTGCTGATGGGGCGCTCACGCGCGATCGTCCACGTGCTCGCCGGCCTGGTGTCGGTGATCAGCGGCCTGACGCTGCTGCAGCACCTCACCGGGCTCGATCTCGGCATCGACACGATGCTGCTCCACCGGACCTGGGGCCAGACGGCGGCCACGTCCCCGATGCGGATGGGTCCGCCGGCGTCCGTCTCGTTCGTCATGGTGGGGGCGTCCCTCGTCCTGATGACCATGGGGGGGCGCGCGCGCGGCATCAGCAGTGCGCTGGGACTGACGGTCGCCGGCATCGCCATGCTGTCGCTCATCGGGCATCTCTATGGCGCGGAGCAGATGTTCACGATTCCCCGGCTGACCGGGATCGCGATGCAGACGGCATCGATCCTCTGCGGGCTTGGCATCGCCATCGTCGCCACGATCGCCGAACGCGAGCCGATGCGGACGTTGGTCGAATCCAGCACGGCGGGCCTGCTGGCGCGGCGCGCCTTTCCGCTCGTCATCGGGGCCTCCGTGGCACTCGGATGGGGCCGCGTCGTCCTCCAGCAACGCGGGTACGTCGACCTGGCCTTCGGAACCGCCCTGCGGACGCTCGTCGAGGTACTGCTGCTCGTCAGCCTGCTCTGGTGGGCCGTGTCGAAGGTGCGCACGCACGAGCGGGCGCGACAGCACTCCGACGAGCGGCTGCGGCGTCAGGCCGGACAGCTCTCGGACGTCCTCGAAACCGCCGCCGTCGGCATGGAGTGGATCGGCCCCGACGGCACCGTGCTCTGGGCGAACGACGCGCAGCTCAAGCTGCTGGGGTATGCGCGGCACGAGTACGTCGGGCATCACGTCGACGACGTCCACGTCGAGCCCGGGGTGCTGCGCGACATCTTCGCGCGACTGCACCTCGGCGAGCGCATCCTCGACCATCCGGCGCATCTCCGGTGCCGGAACGGCGACATCAAGGCGGTGTTGATCGACGCCACGGCGCTGTGGGACGGGGACCAGCTCGTCCATGTCCAGTGTTTCACGCGCGACGTCACCGAGAACCTGCGGGCGGGCGAGATCCGCGCACTGCTCGCGGCCATCATCGAGGCGTCCGACGACGCCATCGTCAGCAAGACGTTGGACGGCATCGTGACGAGCTGGAACGCGGGGGCCGAGCGCATCTTCGGCTACTCGCGTGAGGAGATGGTCGGCCAGCCGCTCGACGTCATCATCCCCCCCGATCGACGCCACGAAGAGCGCGACATCCTCGAGCGCCTTCGACGCGGCGAGCGCATCGACCACTTCGACACCGTGCGCATGACGAAGGACGGCCGCGCACTCGACATTTCGCTCACGATCTCTCCCGTGCGCGACGGCTCCGGTCGCATCGTCGGCGCGTCGAAGATCGCGCGCGACGTCACCGACCGGAAGCGGATCGAGGTGGAGCGCGCCGACAACGATCGCCGCAAAGACGAGTTCATCGCGATGCTGGCGCACGAGCTGCGCAATCCATTGGCACCGATCCAGAACGCCAGCCGGCTGCTGGCGATGCTCGCCTCGAACGAGCCCCGCCTCGTCCAGGCACGCGACATCATCGAGCGCCAGGTGGGGCACCTCACCCGTCTCGTGGACGACCTGCTCGACATCTCGCGCATCACGCGCGGCAAGGTCACCCTGCAGCGCGAGCCGCTCATGATCGACACCGTGGTGACGGCCGCGGTGGAGGTCGCGCGGCCGCTCATGGAGCGCTTCCACCATACCCTCACCGTGTCGCACCAGAAGCCGGTGCGGCTGGACGGCGACTTCGCCCGTCTCGTGCAGGTCGTGAGCAACCTGCTCGGGAACGCCGCGAAGTTCACCCCCCCGAATGGCTACGTCACGGTGACGACCGAGGAGATCGATGGCCAGGTCGTCATCCGCGTCCTCGACACGGGCGTGGGCATCCCCCAGGAGCTCCAGCCGAGGATCTTCGATCTGTTCGTACAGGCCGACGACGGCCTGGCGCGCACGAACGGCGGTCTCGGCATCGGGCTGACCCTGGTCCAGCGCATCGTCGCGATGCACGGGGGCACCGTCACGGTGCGCAGTGACGGGGCGGGCCGCGGGTCGGAGTTCCGCGTCACGCTACCCGCACTGCCGGCAGACGCGGCGCCAGCCACGCCCCCCACCACGGCGCCGGTCCCCGCCGACGGCACGTCCATCCGCATCCTCATCGTCGAGGACAACCCGGATGCGGCGGAGAGTCTCCGCACGCTCTTCGAGCTCAACGGTCACGACGTGCGCGTCGCGAACGACGGACCGGGCGCGCTGGCGATCGTCGACGGCTTCGCCCCACAGATCGGGTTCCTCGACGTCGGTCTGCCGGGCATGGACGGCTACGAGCTCGCCATGCGCCTGCGAACGCACCCGTCGTGTGCACGGACCGTCCTCGTGGCGTTGACCGGCTACGGTCGGGAGGACGACAAGCGCCGCGCCATCGAGGCCGGCTTCGATCATCACCAGACGAAGCCCGTCGATTTCGATGCGATCGATCGCCTGCTCGCAGGAATCAGCGCGGCAGAGAGCGAGGCCGCCGCCCGCGGTCGTTCCGCGTAGGCGCGCCGAGCTCCCGGCGGATCTCCGCGATCTCCTCGCGAAACGCCTCCAGCACCGTCGGCTGCCCCGGCAGCTCGGCCACCGGCGCCACACACCCGATCCCGCGCGCCGCCGGCTGCACCGTGAGCCGCACCGCACCGCCGCGCGACGCCTCCAGCGTCACCGGCCAGTGACGACACGCCGCCGGTTTGACCGACGGCACCGGACGTCCCGTTTCGAGCGCGATCGTGTGGATGCCGCACAATGCATGCTTCCGCGTGCGCACGAGAAACGGGCACGAGCCGTCGTCCCGGCTCTCGATCGTATAACCCGGCGGCTCTTCCACGAAGACGTTGGCATAGCCGTCGTCCTCGCGCAGACGCGGCAGCAGCGCCGCGAGCTCGTCCATCAGCGTGTCGATCGCGCGCACCTCCGTGCGCGACACCTCGACGGACAGGCCGACGCAGCAGGTGCGACCGCGCGGGCAGCCGTCGGGCCAGCAACGATACGCGAGCTCCGACAGGGAACGATCGAGGACGAGACGCATCGGGGGCGGTCTGTACACCGCCGGCGACCCTTGCGCCACGCGGCGTACCGATGCGAAAGGAGCCCATGGAGTACGCCCGTCTCGGCCACAGCGGCCTCTCGGTGTCGCGCCTCTGCCTCGGCACCATGATGTTCGGGCGCTGGGGCAACCCCGATCACGACGACTGCGCGCGCATCCTGAACCGCGCGCTCGACGAGGGCATCACGCTCATCGACACCGCCAACCGCTACGGCATGGGCGAGTCGGAGGAGATCGTCGGCAAGGCGCTCGCCACGCGACGCGACGAGGCGGTGCTGGCCACCAAGGTCTTCATGCCCGGCCCCGGCGGACGACTCGACCGCGGTACGTCGCGACGCCACATCATGATGCAGGTCGAGGAAAGCCTGCGACGGCTGCGCACCGACTGGATCGACGTCTACCAGATCCACCGCAACGACCCCGGCACGCCGCTCGAGGAGACACTGTCGGCGATGACCGACCTCGTGCGGCAGGGGAAGGTGCGCTACCTCGGCGTCTCCACCGGCAACCTCGCCGATTCGCACGGCATGCACTTCGGCGGCTGGAAGATGGTCGAGTCGCTCTGGATCAGCGAGCGCCGTCACCTCGAGCGCTTCGTATCGACGCAGCCGCCCTACTCCATCTTCACGCGCGAGGCCGAGCGCGAGATCTTTCCCGTCTGCCGCGCGCACGGCTTCGGCGCCATCGTGTGGAGCCCCATCGAGGGCGGCTGGTTGTCGGGGCGCTACCGCAAAGGACAGCCGCCGCCCGACGACTCGCGCGCGCGCAACCAGACCGAGTTCGGCGCCTTCGTCGCGCCGCAGTTCGACATGACCACGCCGAAAGCGCTGCACCGCCTTGAGCTGGTCGAGACGCTCGCCGGCCTCGCCGACGAGGCGGGGCTGCCGCTGTCGCGCTATGCGCTCGCCTGGACGCTCGCCAATCCCGCCGTCACCTCGGCCATCATCGGTCCGCGCGTCATGCGGCACCTCGACGACAGCCTCGCCGCCGCCGGCCGGACGCTGCCCGAGGAGCACACGGCCCGCATCGACGAGCTGGTCGCGCCCGGCACCAACGTCTGAAGGAGTCGCCGATGGATCCCCGTGAGCTCGGCTTCGACGCCGCCCGTCTCGATCACCTCGCCGACGTCATCCGTGCCGACATCGCCGCCGAACGCTACGACGGCTGCGAGCTCGTCGTCGGCCGCGCCGGCCAGGTCGCGTTCCACGGGCAGTTCGGCTTCGCCGATCGCGCGGCGGGTCGACCCGTCGCGCCGGCGCAGCCCTTCATCACCATGTCGATCGCGAAGCAGCTCACCGTCGTGCTCGTGCTGCGTGCCATCGAGCGCGGGCATTTCGGTCTGACGACGCGCGTCGCCGACGTCATTCCCGAGTTCGCTGCGCGCGGGAAGGGCCGGGTGACGGTCGCGCACCTGCTGACGCACACCGGCGGCCTGCCCGCGATGCTGCCACCGATGCCGCCCGAGCTGGCCGGCAATCTCGCTGCCGTCGTCGAGGCAACGAGTGCCTGCCTGCTCGAGTCGCGACCCGGGAGCCGCGTGCTCTACAGCGTGCTCGTGGCCCACGCGATCCTGGCCGAGATGGTTCGTCGCACGGAGGGCCGCGGGCGACCGTACCGTCAGGTGCTGCGCGAAGAGCTGTTCGAGCCGCTCGGCATGCGGGACACCTGGCTCGGCGTCCCCGCCGCCGTGGCGTCGCGGCTCGCACCCGTCGTCGCGCGCGATCGGCGCGCCGGCCTGTTCGATCCGGTGTTCCTCGAGGCCATGGGCGGCATCATCACCGAAGACACCGAGATTCCCGCCGGCGGCGCCGTCTCCACCGCGCCCGACATGCACCGCTTCGCCGACATGCTGCGCGGCGGCGGCACGCTCGACGGCGTCCGCATCCTGTCCCCGGCGACGGTCGAGCTCCTCACCGTCAACCAGACCGGCGACGAGCCGAACTCGTTGCTGGCATACACGGAGGACATGCGCGGGTGGGAGCCGTTCCCCGCCAACCTCGCCCTCGGCTTCTTCCTGCGCGGCGACGGGCTCTATCCCACGCCGTTCGGGCAGCTGGCCTCACCGACGACGTTCGGTGGTTTCGGCGCCGGGTCGTCGGTGTTCTGGATCGATCCGGAGCGCGACCTCACCTACGCCTTCCTCTCGAGCGGGCTGATGGAGGACTCGTACAGCATCGAGCGCCACCAGAAGCTCTCCGACCTCGTGCACGCGGCGGTGATCGCCTAGTGTCCGTCGCCGGCATCGACGTCGGCGCCACCCTCTGCAAGCTGGCGCTGCAGCGCGACGGCATCGCCGTCGCGCACTATCCGTCGAGTGACCTCGGCGGCGTGCGCGCGCTGGTCGAGGCGTGGGGACCGCGCCGCATCGGCGTCACGGGCGGTGGCGCCCATCGGCTCGGCCCCGAGATCGGCGGCGTGCTCCTCAGGCACGTGTCGGAGTTCGAGGCATGGGGCCGCGGCGGCGCCGCCGTGGCGGCGCTCGACAGCGTCGAGCTGCCCGAGAGGCACCTGCTCGTCTCGCTCGGCACCGGGACGTCGGCGCTGCTCGTCGACGGCGACCGCGTGGAACGCGTGGGCGGCACGGCCCTCGGCGGCGGAACCATCGTCGGCCTCGGCAGGCTCCTCGTCGGCACGGGCGTCTTCGAGGAGATCACGGCGCTGGCCGCGCAGGGCGATCGCCGCACCGTCGACCTGCTGGTGAGCGACGTCTATCGCGCCGGTGCGACGTCCATCCTGCGCGACCTGACGGCGTCGAGCTTCGCCAAGCTCGAGTCCACGCGACGCGAGGACCTGGCGCACGCGCTCATGGGCCTGGTGGGCGAGAACGTCGCGCTGGTCTGCGGCGGTCTGGCACGCAGCGCACGGGTGGACACCATCGTCTACTGCGGCTCGACGCTCGGCGAGAACCCGGCGCTGCAGGACATCGTGCGGGAGATCACGACGCTGTTCGGCCATCGCGCCGTCTTCCTGCCACGCGGCGCGTTCTGCGGCGCCGTGGGCTCGGCGACCCTCGTCGCCTGACGTCCCGCTGATGGCGCACGCGGGCAAGAGCACCACCCGCCCGCCACGATAAAAGGGTCGGCCCAATCTCCAGAGAGGACCCAAGGATGCCGATGACCCGCACGCCCCCCCTCCTCGCCGCCGCGCTCGTTTTCGCGTTGGCCACCTCCACCGCCCGAGCCCAGCAGGTCCAGACGACGGGCGAGCCCGGATCGCCCGGTGCCACGACCACCATCACCGGCAAACAGCTGCCCGCGCCTGATCCGAAGTTCGGCGGCGTCATCAAGGACGACGCCCTGCAGTCGAAGTACTGGTGGGCGCCGCGCATCGTGCCGCCCAAGCAGGCGCCCAACGTCCTGCTGATCATCACGGACGACGCCGGATTCGGCGTTCCGAGCACGTTCGGCGGCGTCATCCCGACGCCGACGATGGACCGCATCGCGAACAGCGGGCTGCGCTTCAACAACGTCCACTCCACCGCGCTCTGTTCGCCGACGCGTGCGGCGCTCATCACGGGCCGCAATCACCACTCCGTCGGCTTCGGCGTGATCTCGGAGCAGTCCACGGGCTTCCCCGGCTACAACAGCATCATCCCGGAGGACAAAGCCACGATCGGGCGCATCCTGCTCGACAACGGCTACGCCACGTCCTGGTTCGGAAAGGATCACAACACGCCGGCGTTCGCCGCCAGCCAGGTCGGACCGTTCGATCAATGGCCGACCGGCATGGGCTTCGAATATTTCTACGGCTTCGTCGGTGGCGACGCCAACCAGTGGCAGCCGAACCTGTTCCGCAACACCACCCAGATCTACCCGTTCGAGGGCAAGCCGGAGTGGAACCTGATCACCGGCATGGCGGACGACGCGATCGACTACCTGAACCGCATCAACCAGACGTCCCCCCAGAAGCCGTTCTTCGTGAAGTACGCCCCCGGCGCCACGCACGCGCCGCATCATCCCACCAAGGAGTGGGTGCAGAAGATCGGCGCGATGCACCTCTTCGACGACGGCTGGAACAAGCTGCGCGAGCGCATCTTCGAGAACCAGAAGAAGCTCGGCGTGATCCCACAGGACACGAAGCTCGAGCCCTGGCCGACCGACATCCTCAAGAACTGGGACGACTGCACGCCCGAGGAGAAGAAGCTCTACGTCAAGCAGGTGGAGGTCTTCGCCGCCTACGCCGCGTACAACGACCACGAGATCGGTCGCGTCGTCCAGGCCATCGAGGACATGGGCAAGCTCGACGACACGCTGATCATCTACATCAACGGCGACAACGGGACGAGCGCCGAAGGCGGGCCGCTCGGCACCCCGAACGAGGTGGCGTTCTTCAACGGCGTGGCCGTGCCCGTCGCCGATCAGATGAAGTGGTACGACGTCTGGGGCACGGAGCAGACCTACAACCACATGTCGGCGGGTTGGTCGTGGGCCTTCGACACACCCTTCACCTGGTTCAAGCAGAACGCCTCGAAGCTCGGCGGCATCCGCCAGAACATGGCCGTGTCGTGGCCCGCACGCATCAAGGACAAGGGCGGCCTCCGCGAGCAGTTCGCCCACGTCATCGACGTCGTTCCCACGATCCTCGAGGTCAGCGGCATCCCGGCGCCCGAGACCGTGGACGGCATCAAGCAGTCGCCGATCGAAGGGACGAGCTTCGCCTACACGTTCGACGCCGTGAACGCGAAGGCGCCGTCGCGCCACAAGACGCAGTACTTCGAGATGATGGGGCAGTACGCGCTGTACGACGAGGGCTGGCTGCTCAGCACCAAGGTGAATCGCGCGCCGTGGGAGGCCTTCGGCGCCGCGAATCCCGATCCCCTCAACAACCAGGTGCTCGAGCTCTACGACCTGAACACCGACTTCAGTCAGTCGCAGAACGTCGCCGACAAGTTCCCCGACAAGGTGAAGCGCATGAAGCAGACGTTCATCGCGGAGGCCCGGAAGTACCAGGTGTTCCCGATGGACGCGTCGGTCGCCGCGCGCGTCGTGGCACCGCGGCCGAACATCACCGCCGGTCGCACGGAGTTCGTCTACACCCGCCCGATGGTGGGTCTGCCGCAGGGTGATTCCCCGTTCCTGCTGAACACCTCCTACACCATCAGGGCCGACATCGAGGTCCCCGCCGGCGGCGCCGAGGGCATGATCCTGACGTCGGGTGGACGCTTCGCCGGCTACGGCTTCTACCTGCTCGCGGGCAAGCCCGTCTTCCTCTGGAACCTCATCGACCTGAAGCGCATCAAGTGGGAAGGCAAGGACGCGCTCGCGCCCGGCAGACACGCCCTCGAGTTCGCCTTCAAGTACGACGGCCTCGGCGTCGGCACGCTCGCCTTCAACAACATGAGCGGCCTCGGACGGTCCGGCACCGGCACGCTCACGGTGGACGGCACCGTGGCGCAGACGATCACCATGGAGCACACGCTTCCCATGATCCTGCAGTGGGACGAGAGCTTCGACGTCGGCTCCGACACGCTCACCGGCGTCAACGACGCGGACTACAAGCCGCCGTTCGCGTTGACCGCGAAGCTGAACAAGCTGAGCATCGTGGTCGACCGCCCGACGCTGTCCCCCGAGGACATCAAGAAGCTCGAAGGTGCCGAGGCGACCGCGGTCGACGGCAAGCCGCTGCACCACGTCCAGGGCGGGCCGCACTAGACTCCCGCACCACGCGGGGCGACGTAGCGCGGGGGAGCGGTCGACACGGCCGTCTCCCCCGCATCGTTTCCGGCACGAACCGGACCCGACGCTCTGGCGGGTTGCCTCTTCGCGCACGACCACCTAGAGGTCAGTTCCGTTTTGGAACCAACTCATGCGATGGCGTGACGTCGGAGGGGTCACCTGTTCGGTGGCCAGGGCGCTCTCGGTGGTCGGCGACCGCTGGACGCTGCTCATCCTGCGCGATGCCTTCCAGCGCATCCGGCGCTTCGAGGACTTCCAGCGCCGCATCGGCATCACCCGCCACCGCCTGGCCGACCGCCTCGGCAAGCTGGTGCGCGAGGGCGTCATGGAGCGCGTGCGCTACCAGGAGCGGCCCGCGCGGTACGAGTACAAGCTCACCGCGAAGGGTCGCGACCTCTACCCCGTCATCGTCTCGCTGGTGGGCTGGGGCGATCGCTGGATGGCCGGCGACGACGGCCCGCCGATCGAGCTCGTCCACCGCGACTGCGGTCGGGTGATCGCCCCCGCGCTCACGTGTCCCCACTGTCAGGCCCAGGTGACCGCGCACGACATGAGCGCGCGGCTCGGCCCCGCACTCGCGTCGAAAGAGGAGGCCCCCGCATGACCCGCACGCAGACCGTCGACCCCTCCGTGTCCCGCACGCCGCTGCCGCTCGACGCCACCGACCTCGCCACCGTCTGCGTGCTCTGCAGCCACAACTGCGGCCTGCGCGTCGACGTGAAGGACGGCGCCATCACCGACGTGCGTGCCGACGAGACCAATCCCATCACCGGCGGCTACGTCTGCAACAAGGCGTTCAGCATCCAGCACTACGTGCAGCACGCCCAGCGCGTGCAGCATCCGCTGCGACGTCGGGCCGACGGCGCGTTCGAGCGCATCGACTGGGACACGGCCATCACCGAGATCGCCGCCAAGCTCCGCACCGTACGCGACACGCACACGCCGCGCGCGATCGCGCTCGTCGGCGTCGGCGGGCAGGCGAACCACATGGACGCGCCGTGGGCGCTGGGCTTCCTGCGTGGCATCGGCTCGAAGCGCTGGTTCAACGCCTTCGCGCAGGAGAAGACGCAGCACTCGCTGCTCGACCAGTGGATGTTCAACGCCTCGCCGGCGACGTTCCTGCATCCCGACTCCGAGCACTCGAAGTTCATGCTGGTCCTCGGCACCAACCCGAAGATCAGCAACCGCGGCCACAACGCCACCGACACGTTCAAGCACTTCAGCGACGACAAGGAGCGCATCCTGGTCGTCGTCGATCCGCGCGAGACCGAGACCACACGCGGCGCCACGCGCCACCTGCGCGTCCGTCCCGGCACCGACGCCTACCTGCTGCTGGCGATGGCCGCCGTCATCACGCAGCGCGGTCTCGCCGACGAGACGTTCGTCCGCGACCACACGACGGACTTCGACGCGCTCCGCGACGCGCTGGCGACGGTCGACGTCGCGGCCATGGCGGCGCGCTGCGGGATCACCGAGAGCGATCTGGTGGCCACCGCCACCGAGCTCGCCACCGTCGACGGTGCGTCGATCTTCTACGACCTCGGCGTCGAGCAGACGCGCTTCTCGACGCTGATCTCGTGGCTGATCCGCGTCCTCGTCGCCATCACCGGCAACGTCGGCAACCCGGGCGGGGAGCAGTTCATCGAGAGCTTCCTGCCGCCGGTGGTGGACGCGGCCCGGGTGGGCGACCCCGAGCTCGCGCTCGCGTCGGGCATCCCGGCGATCCGCGCGCTCGGCAACGCCGGCATGTTCTCGCCGACGCTGGTGCCCGAGGAGATCCTCATCGACCATCCCGAGCGCATCCGCGCGGTGATCGTCGAGGGATCGAACCCGCTGCTGTCGTACTCCGACGCCGCACGCTGGCGCGAGGCGCGCGAGCGGCTCGACCTGCTGGTGGTCATCGAGCCCGCCATGACGGAGACGGCGCTGCTCGCCGACTACGTCCTGCCGACGCCCGTCGGCTACGAGAAGTGGGAGATCGCGAACTTCCCGAAGCGGCACCCCGAGGTGCACGTGCAGCTGCGACCGCCCGTCGTCCCCGGGCCGCCGGACGCGCTCCCCGAGCCCGAGATCTACGTGCGGCTCGCCGAGGCGCTCGAGCTGTTCGGCCCACCTCCCGCGGAGCTGTTCGCGCTCGCGGCCGAGGCGCACACGGTCGACGGCGCCGCCGCCTATCTCGGCACGCTGCAGATGACGGCGTCGGGCAGCGAGCAACGCATGCTGTTCTGGGCGTACCGCACGCTCGGTCCGCACCTGCCGGCACCGACGCTGGCGGCGGTGTGGGTGCTCTGCGGCGTGAATGCGCTGCTGCGCCGCGACGGGGTATTGCGCACGCTCGGTGACGACTGGGCCGCGAGCTCACCGATCGAAATCGCGCTCGAGCTGTTCCGTCGCATCCTGGCGCATCCCGAGGGCGTGGAGATCGCCAAGGCCGCCGAGGGCTTCGTCTCCGGCTTCGACGACGGCCGCATCCGGCTCGTGCCGACGGCCATGCTGCCCGAGCTGCGTCGCGCCATCGACACGCCGCTCACGCCCGACCCCGCCTACCCGTTCGTGCTCGCCGCCGGGCTCCGCACGCGCTGGACGGCGAACACGATCCAGCGCGACCCGGCGTGGCGGAAGGGTCGCGGCCCACACTGCTCGCTGAACCTGTCGCCGTCGGACGCGAAGCGCCTCGGGCTCGCGAACGGCGACGCCGTGCGCGTGGCCACGCCGCGCGGCGAGCTCACGCTCCCGGCGCAGGTCGACACGAAGCTGCTCGACGGCCACGTCTGGATGCCGAACGGCTTCGGCAACGTGTGGGGCGAGGCGCCCGTCGGCGGCAATCAGAACGAGCTCACCGACGTCGCCGACCGCGACCCGTTCACGGGCATCCCGCACCATCGCTACGTGCCCTGCCAGCTAACGCGGGCGTAGCAGGTAGAAGACGTAGCCGTACGCGCCGCCGTGGTTGAGCCACAGGTCGATCTCGCGCTCCGTGTCGGCGATGACGGCACGGAGCGCGGCGTCGGCGTCGGGGCGTAGCAGCGCGATGCGCGCCGCGAGCGGCACGTAGTACGACTCCCACCAGGCCGACGCGGGCAGCGCGAAGGTGTCGTCGACCACCCAGCCCACCTCGGCGGCTGCGGCGCGATTGCCGGCCTCCGTCGTCATGGCGGGATAGGCCTCGCGCCAGAACGCCGCCGCGTCGGCGGGCGGGTCGGTGGTGAGCCACGTCAGCTCGGTGACGGCGGCGCGTCCACCCGGAGCGAGTCGCGCGCGCCAACGCTGCAGGCCGCCGGCGAAGCCGAGGTGGTAGATGGCGCCTTCGCTCCAGAGCAGGTCGACGCTGCCGGGCGGATGGTCGAGCGCGCCGAAGTCGGCGCAGCGGGTGCGGATGCGATCGGCGAGCCCGGCGCGCGCGGCGGCGACGTGCAGCTCGTCGAGGAACGGCTGGTGCAGATCCACGGCCGTCACCGAGGCGCCGTCGAGCGACCCGGCGAGCACGAGCGTCTGCGCGCCGCTGCCACAGCCGAGGTCGAGGACGCGCGGGCGTGGCGACACCGGCTCGAGGCGTCGCAGCGCGTCGCGGGTGGCGTCGTCGCAGCCGGGGCCGTAGCGCGGCAGGTCGCGGTAGAGGGCGAAGAACGGGTCGCTCATCTGCGCCGCAGGGTAGCGCGAGGTCCGCGACGCGTCAGCCCCCGAGCCGATTCAGTGGAATCTTCAGGTACGCGACGCCGTTCGCTTCCGGATCCGGCAGGGCACCCGCCCGGATGTTGACCTGCAGGGACGGCAGGATGAGTGCCGGCGCCTCGAGCACGCGATCCCGCGCGGTCCGGAACGCGACGAACTCGGCTTCGGTGGTGCGGGCGTTCAGCTGCACGTTCGTGGCCTTCTGCTCGCCGACGGTCGTCACATGACGCATCGGGCGATTGCCGGGTCGATAGTCGTGGCACATGAAGAGCCGCGTGGCATCGGGGAAGCGGTAGAGCCGCTGGACCGATTCGAAGAGCTCGGCGGCCGAGCCGCCCGGGAAGTCGCAGCGCGCGGTACCGTAGTCGGGCATGAAGAGCGTGTCGCCGACGAAGATGGCGTCGCCGATCATCCACGACATGTGGGCCGGCGTGTGACCCGGGGTATGGAGCGCCCGCACGCGGAGGTCGCCCACGGGAAGCTCGTCGCCTTCGTCGAGGAGGACGTCGAACTGCCGGCCGTCCACCGGGAAGTCCGCGGGGAGACCGTAGAAGCTCCGGAACGCCCGCTGGATGTCGCCGATGCGACTTCCGGTCACCGCCCGTGCCCCATATCGCTCGCGAAAGAAGGGCACGCCGGTGAGGTGGTCCGCGTGTGCGTGGGTATCGATCACGTACGGTATCTGGAGACCGCGCCCATCGATGTACCGCGCAACCGTCTCGGCCGAGCGCCACGACGTGCGGGCGTTCTTCGGGTCGTAGTCGCGCACCGGGTCGATCACGACCCCGACCCGGCCGTCGTCGACGACGTAGGTCAACGTGGAGGTGGCCTCGTCGAAGAAATGTCCGATTTCGAAGGTGCTATCCATGCGTCCCCTCAGGTCCAGTAGGCGACGACGCCCTGCGCGACCATCCCGGTCCCTAGCACAGCGAGCATCGTCGCGAAGACGAATTGCAGACGGTCGGGACGGAGCCGGCGCGCGAGCGGGATCGCGACCACTGCACCAACCAGGGCCATCCCCGCGAATTCGAGACCGAGCTGCCACTCGATCGTCCCGTAACATCCGTGGCCCGCCAGCCCCGCTGCGCTGTTCAGCGCGATGACGAGGAGCGACGTCGCCGCCGCCTGTCGCACATCGAGGCGGAGCAGCAGCATCAGCGCCGGGACGATCAGGAACCCGCCCCCCACGCCGAAGAATCCCGTGGCGATCCCGACGGCGACACCACCCAGCAACGCCGCAACCGGGTGCTCCATGTGAGCCGTATCCGCCACCACGGGGAGCCGGAGCAGTCGCGTGGCGGCCACGAGGAGCGTGGCCCCGAACCCTGCCACGACGACGACCGGCGGGACGTGGTGATTGAGCCACACCCCGGGCAACGCACCCATCATGCCCGTCACGCCGAACACGAGTCCGGCCCGCAATTGGACCGCCCGCCATCGCAGGAACGTCCCTACGACCGCGACGATGCCGACCACCAGGAGCGACGTCGCGGCCGCGCCGTGCACGTCGAGGCCGAGGACGTACACGAGCACGGGCACGGTGACGATCGAGCCTCCCGCACCGAGGACGCCGAGCGCCGCGCCGATCAGCATCGCCAGGACCAGGCCGACCCACAGCATCGTCACACCTGGTAGTCCGACATCGCCACGTCCCGGCCGCGGCGCCCGTGCCGCGCGACGTAGCGGCACAGGAAGGCGTCGAGGCGCGGCATGCCCTCGAAGTCGAAACCGAGGGCCTGCCCCCGGCGCCGGCACTCGTCGATCGTCAGCGCACGCTCGCACGCGAGCACGAAGAGGCCGAACACGACCGCCCGTCGTCCCGTCGTGCAGTGCAGCAGGACGCGCGGCTCGGCATGCGCGACCGCCCGTCGCATCGCGTGGCCGAGGTCGTCGTGCAGCAGCGGCGGTTCCACGGGCTCCTGGCGGTAGGCGATGCCTGCCCGCTGCAGGATCGCAGCCTCCTCCCAGGGCGGCAGCCCCTGCGGGCGAGGCTCTCCGTGCGCGCGCAGGTCGATCACGGTGCGAACACCGGCGTCGATGACGGCGGGTAGATCGTCCGCCGTCCAGGCGCCCGCGATGATGATCCGGTCGTCGAGCTCTCGAAGCTGCATGCGTCGGCCCTCCTCGGATCATGACTACGCATTCGGCGTGCCATCGACGCGCCACCCGAAACCGGCGTGCTTGCGTCGCTCGCCTGGTTTATGTTCCAAGATGTTGCAACATGCGTCGCGACATCGTGACACTAGTGGCCGTTCCGGACCTCGGATGCTTCCACGGCGTCTACAGCACGGCGCCGGAGATGCAGCCGGTGTTCCGGCTCATCGAGCGCGCGGCACGCACCGACTGCACCGTGCTCGTGCGCGGCGAGACCGGCAGCGGCAAGGAGCTCATCGCCCGTGCGTTGCACGACCTGAGCCCGCGTGCGCGCGACCCCTTCGTGGCCCTCAACTGCGCCACGTTGTCTCCGACGTTGCTCGAATCCGAGCTGTTCGGTCACCGGCGCGGCGCCTTCACGGGCGCGGTGAGCGATCATGCGGGGGTCTTCCAGCGCGCCGACGGTGGCACGCTGTTCCTCGACGAGGTCGCCGAGATCCCCCTGCAGATCCAGGCACGCCTCCTGCGGGTGCTCGAGGATCGGACCTTCGTGCCCGTCGGCGGGACGCGACCCGTCCGAGTCGACGTACGTCTCATCTCCGCGACGCACCGCGGGTTGCGTCGCGAAGTGGCGGCTGGGCGGTTCCGTGACGACCTCCGCTATCGGCTGCGCGTCGTCCCGATCTTTCTCCCCCCGTTGCGAGCGCGCACCGGTGACGTCGAGGCGCTCCTCTTCCACTTCGCGGCCCGCTTCAACGCGCAGGGGTGGCGCCGGGTCGACGGGGTGAGTCGCGGCACCCTCGACGCGCTTCGGCAGTATCCGTGGCCCGGGAACGTGCGCGAGCTGCGCAATGCGGTCGAGCACGCCTTCATCGTCGGCGAGGGCCCCGTCCTGCAGCTCGACGACTTCCCGCCCGAGCTGCGTGGGCAACCACCGCCCGAGGACGTCGGAGCCGGCCGCGACACCATGCGCGGCATCGAGCGCGAGCATCTCCTTGGCGTGCTGACCAAGCATGCCGGTCGCCGCGGTCCGGCGGCGCACGAGCTCGGCATGTCGCGCTCGACCTTGTGGCGGAAGATTCGCGAGCACCAGCTCGCGTAGGTCGAGGACCGGGGTTGCGTCAGCCCTGTCCTGGGTCAGAACCGGAGCCATGCGCACACGACGACTCGGTCCCCTGACGGTCTCCGCCCTCGGCCTCGGCTGCATGGGCATGAGCGAGTTCTACGGCCCCGGCGACGAGGCAGAGTCGATCGCCACCATCCATCGGGCCCTCGAGCTCGGCACGACGCTGCTCGACACCGCCGACATGTACGGCCCGTTCACCAACGAGGAGCTGGTGGGCCGCGCCATCAAGGGTCGTCGCGATCAGGTCGTGCTGGCCACCAAGTGCGGCATCGAGCGCGACGCCAGCAACAAGGCGATCCGCGGCATCAACGGCAGCCCCGCATACATCCGCGCAGCATGCGACGCGAGCCTGAAGCGCCTCGGCGTCGACCACGTCGATCTGTACCAGCTGCACCGCATCGACCCGAAGACGCCGATCGAGGACAGCGTCGGCGCCATGGCCGACCTGGTGCGCGCCGGCAAGACGCGCGCGATCGGTCTCTCGGAAGCCGGGCCGCAGACGCTCCGTCGCGCGATGACGGTGCACCCCATCGCCTCGCTGCAGACGGAGTACTCGCTGCTGACGCGCGACGTGGAAGCCGAGGTGCTACCGACGTGCCGCGAGCTCGGCGTCGGCTTCCTCGCCTACAGCCCGCTCGGCCGCGGTCTCCTGACGGGTCGCTACCGCTCGCGCGAGGACTTCACGGCGGACGACTACCGGCGCATCAACCCGCGCTTCAGCGAAGGAGCGTTCGAGGCGAACGTCGCGCTCGCGGAACGCGTCGTCACGCTGGCGGAGAAGAAGGGCTGCACCCCGGGTCAGCTCGCACTCGCGTGGCTGCTCGCGAAGGGCGACGACATCGTCCCGATCCCGGGAACGAAATCCCGCAAGCGCCTCGAGGAGAACACGGCGTCGGTCGACGTGCAGTTGAGCGCAGACGAGATCGCAACGCTGGAGTCGGAGCTCCCGGTCGGCGCCGCAGCAGGTCTCCGGTACGCGAAAGGAATGGCACCGGTCTGGGAGTGACGACCGGGGACCTCACCCCTGACGACCAAGCACTCGACCACC
>CAYOIZ010000067.1:26167-33355 GCA_964404165.1 uncultured Binatia bacterium (SeqCode)
CGACCACCAACCGGCACCGACAGCCCTAAGACCGGAAGAGCCGCTTCTTGTCCGCTTCCATGCGCGCCAGGTACGCCTTCTCCACCACCGCCGACGGCAGGAACGTCTTGTCGAGCTCCTGGCGGAGCTTCCACGTCGCGTTCGAAGCCTTCACCAGCGCCTTCAGCTGCTCGTCGAAGAGCCCCTGGTGCCCGTCCGACTTCGCGATCAGCGGATTCGGATGCGCCTCGACCAGCACCACCGAGGCGCCGGCCATGATGCCGGCCAGCGTCGCGGGATGGACGAGGTCGCGCACGCCCGTGCCGTGCGACGCGTCGACCGCGATCGGCAGGCCCGAGAGCTGGTAGCGGAACGCGGCGATGGTGCCGATGTCGAGCGTGTTGCGCGTGTAGCGGTTGGCGCTCGCGATGCCGCGCTCGCAGAGGATGACGTTCTCCTTGCCGGTCGCCATCATGCGCTCGACCCACAGCAGGTACGCCTCGGTGTCGAGCGAGTTGCCACGCTTGTGGATGACGGGCAGCGGCGTCGTGCGCAGCCGATTCAGCAGCGCCTGGTTCTTGCTGTTCGGCTCGCCGATCTGGAAGCAGTCGACGCCGGTGTCCTCGTAGATCGGGACGTCGGCCTGATCGAGGATCTCGACGACGGTGGGCAGGTCGAACGCGCGGCCCGCCTTCACGATGAGCTCGAGCCCCTTGCGGAGCGCCTCGTTGTCGGACGCGCCGAGTCCTTCCCAACCGCTGTAGGGGCTGGAGCGGTACTTGACGACGCCGCCGCGCAGCGCGTGCCCGCCCGCCTCCTTCACCATGCGCGCCGATTCCATGATCTGCGGCTCGCTCTCGACCGAGCACGGCCCGGCGATGAAGGCGAGGTCGTCGCCGCCGCAGACCACCGAGCCGATCTTCACCGACTGGAACAGCGGCTTCTCGGGCGACCCCTTCTGGGCCACCCGCTTGTAGGCGCGGGAGATCGGGATCAGCTGCTCGACGCCGGCCAACTCGGCGATCTCGCTCACCGGGAGCTTGGAGATGTCTCCATAGACCCCGATCAGCGTGATCTCCTCGCCGTCCATGCGACCGGTCTTGAAGCCGAGATCGTGGAGCTTGTGCTCGACGGTCTTGACCTCGTCGGGCGTGGATTCGCGGCGCATCTTGACGAGCATCGGCCCATACAAGAGAAGCCGGCCCTGCGCGTCAAGGGGAGCGGGTTCCCCCGCCGCGGGCTAGTCGACCAGGGGAACGCCGCCGACGGAGCGCTGGCTCGCGATCGACGGCACGCCGGGACAGAGCAGGCTCTTGCTGCCGGGTAGGCAGCCCGGACTCGCCACCGCCGGCAGGTCGCTCTCGTTACGGTAGAAGAAGCCGATGCCGTAGCACATCTCGTCAGTGGTTTCGGGGCCGAAGCGGACCTCGCGATCCTCCGGATTCTCCCAGGTGCAGGTCAGACGCAGCCGGCGTCCCGGCTCGAGGCGGATGCCGCCCTTCGGCCAGATCGACTTCGGATGCACCCAGTCGCGGCTCTCGACCAGCGTCTCGACCGTGCCATCGGGCGCCACCAGCGCGACGTTGGCGTAGGTGCCGTGGCTGTGCTGATGCGTGCTGATGAGGATCAGCGTGAGGTCGAAGGGCACGATCCACTCCGACGTCAGCGTCTGCGACCCGCCGGCCGGGATGCGGATGTCGAACGAGTTCCCGAACGTCAGGCCCTCGGCGTAGTGCTTCACGCTCCCCTTCCTGGCCTTCTTCAAGTTGAAGCGGATGTCGGGCGTGAGCGCCTCGGCGTCGAAGTTCTTCATGTGGGGGTTGAGCCAGACCTGCTGGTGCGGTTCCAGGCGGAGCGCCACCCCTTCGGGGAACGTGAGCTCCGTGTTCGGGCTCTGCGTCGGGATGAGCAGCTGCGGAAACGGATCGTCCGGCGCCAACGCGGTGCAGCCGATGCTCGGCTGCGGCCCGACGGGAAACTGGCTGTCGTCCTGGATGCTGCCGCCATACGTCCACACCGCGAAGTGATGCGCCCCGGGCGGCATGCGCAGCGTGAACGACGACACGTCCATCGCCTTCGCGTTCGACAGGCGACGATACTCGCAGACCTCGAGATCCTCGCCCGGCTGGACGACGTACGCGCCGACCCGCGTCTGGAAGCCCCGCTTGGGCTTCTTGAGCGGGTTCTTCGCGTCGACGACCGTGACGAGGGCGAGGAGGATGCCGAGGACGGCGAGACTCCGCATGCCTCGGCCGTACCGTGGCGCACGACGACCGGTCAAGGCGCATCGTGCGGTCTGCGAGGCTTTCCCCGCGCCATCCGGATGCACTAAGACTCCTCCGCATGCCCGCTCGCAGCACGGCCCTGGTCCTGGCCCTCGACGTCGGCACGACGGGCGTCCGCGCCCTCCTGGTCGACGAGACCGGGGCGCCGGCCGGCGACGCCTACCGCGAGGTGCTCCCCGATCATCCCGGTCCCGGCATGGTCGAGCACGACCTCGACGCCCTCCTGGCCGGCCTGCTCGACGTCACCCGCACCGTCCTCGGTCGCGTCGACACCGACCGCGTCCGCGGCGTCGGACTGAGCACGCAGCGGGCGACCGCCGTCGTGTGGGAGGCGGCCACCGGCAAGGGCGTACACCCCGCCATCTCGTGGCAGGACCACCGCACCCAGGACCGCTGCCAGGCGCTGATGGCCGAGGGCGTGCTGGTGAGCCCGCTCACCGCCGCCAGCAAGATCGAGTGGATCCTGGATCGCGTCGATGCCGATCGGAGCGGCGTCGAGTCCGGCCGCCTGCGCTGCGGCACGCTCGACGCCTGGATCGTCTGGCGGCTCAGCGGCGGACGCATCGACGCCACCGACGGCTCGCAGGCGTCGTGCAGCGGCTTCCACGACCTGTTCGCCAACACCTGGGCACCCGTCATCACCGACGCGCTCCGTGTGCCGGCGAAGGCCCTGCCCCGCATCGTCGATTCGAGCGCGGTGCTCGGCACGCTCGACCCGTCGCTCGGCCTGCCGGCCCTGCCCTTCGCTGCCACCATCGGCGACCAGCAGTCGGCCATGATGGGCCAGCTCCGGCTCACCCCGGGCGAGGTGAAGATCTCGTACGGCACCGCGGCCATGCTCGATCTCAACGCCGGCGACGAGCCGCTGTGGTCGTCGCGCGGCGCCTACCCGCTCGTGCTCTGGCAGCGCGACGGCAAGCTCACCTACACGCTCGAGGGTACCGCCATCACCGCCGGTGCGGCGGTGACGTGGCTGCGCGACGGTCTCGGCATCATCCGCGATCCCGCCGAGACGGGACCGCTCGCGGCGTCCGTGCCCGACGCCGGCGGGGCGTGGGCCATTCCCGCGTTCCAGGGCCTCGGCACGCCGCATCTCGACACCACGGCGCGCGCCGTGCTGGGCGGCCTGTCACGCGCGACGACCCGCGCGCACGTCGTGCGCGCCGTGCTGGAGGGCGTCGCGTGGCGCTGCCGCGAGGTGTACGACGCGCTCCGCGCCGACTGCCCGCATCCGCCGCCGGCCGTGCTGCGCGTCGACGGCGGGGCGGCGCGCAACGACGTCCTCCTGCAGGCGCAGGCGGACGCGCTCGGCATTCCGGTGGAGCGACCGCAGGTCCTCGAAGCCGCCGCGCTCGGGGCGGCGTACCTCGCCGGGCTCGCCACCGGCGTGTGGAAGCACACCGACGAGCTCGCCGGCACGTGGCGGCGCGAGCAGCTCTTCGAGCCCAGGATCGGCGCCGACGAGCGCGAGACGCGCTTCGCAGCGTGGCAGTCGCACCTCGACGCGGCCCGGAGCACCGGATGACCGCCACCGAGCGTCTCGCCGGCGAGCTGCTCGCGATCCGCGACGGCGCGCTGCCGGCCGACGTCCTCGACCGCGCGCAGGACTTCCTGCTCGACTTCCTCGGCGTCGCGCTCGGCGGCGTACCCGAGGAATCGACGGTCACGCTGCGACGCGGACTCGCCGCGCTCCGGCTCCGCGGCGACGCCGTCGTCCTCGGCACCACCGACCGGCTCCCCGCCCCGCAGGCGGCACTCGCCAACGGCGCCGCCGCGCACACGCTCGAGATGGACGACACGCACTCGGGCGGCTCGATCCATCTCGGCGCCAGCGTCCTGCCCGCGGCACTCGCCGCCGCGACCTTGCGCCCGACGAGCGGCGAGGCACTGCTACGCGCCGCCGTCGGCGGCTACGAGGTGGCGGCGCGGCTCGCGATGGCGCTCAAGCCCGGCGCGCACTATGCGCGCGGCTTCCATCCGACGGGCACCTGCGGTGCGTTCGGATCGGCGGCGGCCGCCGGCATGCTCCTCGGGCTCGACGCGCCGGGACTCGTGAACGCGCTCGGCATCGCGGGCAGCCAGGCGTCGGGCTCGATGGAGTTCCTCGAGGACGGTGCGTGGACGAAGCGCTTCCATCCCGGCTGGTCCGCCAGCGCGGGCCTGCATGCCGCGGCACTCGCCAGCGCCGGCTTCCGTGCGCCCGCCACCATCCTCGAAGGACGCTTCGGCACGCTCATGGCCTACTCCGGCGACGCCGACGCGGGCGCGCTGGCACCCGGCGACGGCTTCGAGCTGCTCCGCACCAGCATCAAGCCGCACGCCTGCTGCCGCTACATGCAGGCCCCCATCGACGCGACGCTGGCGCTCTGCGCCGAGCACGGCATCGGCGCCGGCGACGTCGAGCGCGTCGAGGTCGGCATCGTGGCGGCCGGCTTCCCGATCGTCTGCGAGCCGATCGAGCAGAAGCGACGGCCCGTCTCCGTCGTCGACGCCCAGTTCAGCCTGCCGTTCGGCATCGCCACCGCCATCGCGCGCCGCTCGGCATCGCCCGACGACTTCCTGCCCGCGGTGTGCGCCGACCCGACCATCGTCGACCTGATGTCGCGCGTGACGCCGGTACGCGACGCCACCCTCGACGCGCAGTACCCGCGCGTCTGGCCGGCGTGGGTGCGGATCATCCACAACGGCGGTCGCCGCCACGAGGCGGCGTTGTCACACCCGAAGGGCGACCCCGAGAACTTCCCCACCGTTGCCGAGCTGCTCGGCAAATTCCGCCGACTCGCCGGACGCACGTTGCCGGCGGCGCAGGTGGAGCGACTCGGCACGCTGGTGCAGGACATCCGTCGCACCGACGACGTCACCCGGCTCCTCGACGCCACGGTTCCCGCCGGCACGTAATTGCCGGGCCTCGCGGGAACGGCGGGATTTTGCCGCCCCACGCGAGGAACGTCGGCGCAAGTGCCGTGTAGTGTTCAGGTTTTCGTTCGTCCGAACCTGGCACCCGTGTTGCACGATGCCTGGGCGCTCGCGCTGTCCGCGCCCGGGGAGACATCGTGCAGAAGACCCGCATCGTTCGCGCTCTGTCCGCGCTGCTGCTGCTCGTCACCGTACCCGCCGGCGCCACGACCTTCGTCGCCACCAGCGAGCGCGCACTGGCGCGCGCCGCCGATGCCGTGGTGGTGGGAACCGTCGAACGCATCGAGACGGTGTCCGGTCGCGACGGATCGATCTCGACGCTCGTGACGTTCGCGATCGAGGACACGTACAAGGGCGCCCTCGGCCGCACCGTGACGCTCAAGCAGCCCGGCGGCCAGCTCGCCGACCGCGGCTTCTGGGTGGCCGGCTCGCCGCAGTTCCACGGCGGACAGCGCAACCTGCTGTTCCTCTCCGCGGGACCGGACGGCACGGCGCGCACGACGGCGTACGGACTCGGGCAGTACGTTCTGGAGAATGGTATCGGCGGCGACGTCATGGCCGAGCGCGCGCTCACCGAGCGCGTGGTCGGCGGTGGCGCCGTCCGCCGCTTGAAGCTCTCGCGACTGGTGCGCACGATCCGTCGCGCGCTCGACGGGGAGGACGTGGCGGTGCGACCGCTGCGCGATCCCGACGAGCTCACGCAGCCCGGCGTCGAGCGCATGACGGTCGAGGCGTTCACGTTCATGGATTCGCCGAACGGCCGCTGGAAGCAGCCCGACGACGGCGCGCCGGTGCTCTACGGCGTCGACGAGGCGGGCGACGGCGCGCTCGGCACGACCGCCACGCTCGCCGCCGTCGACGGCGCGATGGCCGCCTGGACGAACGTCAGCGGGGCCACCATCACGCTGCAGCGCGGGACCGCCGTCGCGCCGGCACCGCTGCTGTGCGACGGGCTGTCGCAGATCATCTTCAACGACCCCTTCGGCGAGATGCCGAATCCGAACGGCTGCAGCGGCGTGCTGGCGCTCGGCGGCTACTGCACCGTCGGGCGCAGCGGTGACCTCGAGGAGGTCGGCGGCATCCGCGTGCGACGCATCAGCGAGGGCAACATCACCTTCGCCAACGGCTTCGGTGGCTGCTCGTTCTGGAACGTCGAGAACCTGGCCGAGATCGTCACCCACGAGCTGGGGCACACGATCGGCATCGGGCACTCGTCGGAGGACGACAGCGAGAGCAGCCCGGCGTTGAAGGACGCGACCATGTACTACCGCGCCCACTTCGACGGCCGCGGCGCGGCGCTGCGCGCCGACGACATCGCGGCGGTGCGCGCGCTCTATCCGGGCACGCCGGGCGGCGAGCCGTCGACCGACGACATGGACGGCGACGGCGTCATGGACGGTGAGGACAACTGCCCCGGCAACGATCCGTCGTACGGGCTCGCCAACGCGGCGCAGACCGACAGCGACGGCGACGGCATCGGCGATCTGTGCGACCCGTGTCCGCTCCTGGCGGGGGCGGGCAGCGAGACCGGCTGCCAGCAGATCAACCTGGCGAGCCTCGAGGCCCACACCACCGGTCGCGGCAACCGCCTGCGCTGGAAGGGCGCCATCGACCTCTACGGCGAGAGCCACGCCGACAGCGCGCGCGTCCTCATCGTGGCGGCGTCCGGCACGATCCTCGACACCGCCATCGCCGCACGCACGAGCCGCAGCAGCCGGCGCCTGCCGTCCCAGCTCACCTACCGCACGAGCGGCGCCACCATCACGCTCCGTCGCGGCAGGTTCGGCGTCTACCGCGTGCGGGTACGCGTGCGCGACATCGACCTCGGCAGCGAGAGCATGCCGGTGCTAAGCGCGAATCTGCAGGTGGGGAACCTCACGTTCACGGCCTCCATGAGCTGCCCTCCGCGCGGGGCGGGCGCGCGGTGGAAGTGCCGGGGATAGGGGTGTCGGTGGTGCGACGGGCGTGTGGCGGGGGAGCGGCCCCCGGCTGCGCGCGGCGTTCGCAC
>CAYOIZ010000068.1:0-30847 GCA_964404165.1 uncultured Binatia bacterium (SeqCode)
GACGGCCGCGAGCGGCCACGCGAGCACCGCCGCCAGCAGCGCCGCCAACGGCAGCGCGGCGAGCGGGCCGGCGCGCGTCACCACGTGGGCCAGCCCGACCAGGGTCGCGCGCAGCCCGGCGGTGACCAGCAGCGCCACCACCAGCATCACGCCGGTCAGGTAGCGCGGATCGGCGTGCACCCAGCAGCTGAAGAACAGCAGGCCGAGGATCGCGTACGGGACGGTGACGACGGCGAGCAGCGCGCGCGTGCGTACCGCGACCACCGCGCCGACGAGGGCCAGCACCAGCAGCACGTCGCCCCAGGCGCGTCGCAGCGTGCGCAGGTTCGCGGGCAGCGTGACGGGGAGGTTGCCGAGCCGCAGGCCGCCGCCCGAGACCGGCTCCGCCGTCGTGCCGCGATACGGGCCGTCGGTGCGGTCGGGCGTCGCGTTGCCGTCGAAGAAGTCGCGCGCCTCGACCGATTGCACCGCGCGCAGCGGGTTGCCGCCGACGGCGGTGTTGTAGGCGAGCAGCGGTGCCAGCCCGAGGATCGCGCCCAGCGCCGCCGCCGCAAGCGGTCGCACGAATCCGGTCGGCGGACGCCCGCGCCGCCACCAGACGGCACCGGTCACGAGCGCCGCCGTCGGCAGCCAGAGCACGGCGTCGGGACGGATGGTGACGGCGTAGCCGAGCGCGCCGCCCGCGAGCAGCCAGCGTACGGTCGACGGTCGATCCGCCTCGGCGGCCCAGATCGTGAGCGCGACGCCGGTGAGTGCGGCGAGATGCGCCGGCAGGTCGCGCAGCGGGCTCCGGGCCCACATCGCGATCCACGTCGGGCAGACGAGGACGAGCGCGGTGGCGATCACGGCGAGGACGGCGTCGCCGAAGAGGCGACGGCCGAGGAGCAGCAGCACGCCGAGGAGGGCCATCAGCACGACGACGTTCAGATAGAGCGCGCCGTGCGTGCCGAAGAGCCGCAAGGCGGCGGCCAGGAGCAGCGGGTATCCCGGCGCATAGCGCGAGTAGAGTCGCGTGCCGTCGAACACCCAGGTCTGGACGAGCACGTCCACCGGGGCCCCGAGGATGCCCGTGAGCGCGTCGATCGGCCCCCAGTCGTGGAAGAAGCGGCCGTGGGCGAGGTCGCCGGCCAGGGTCAGATAGCCGAACTGATCGACCGCCAGGTACCAGCTGACGTAGCGCGGCGTCTCGATCGCCACCGCCGCGAGCACGAGCAACCCGAGGAGCGCAGCGAGCGTCACCGCGCGGCGGCGGGCGAGGGGCAGGGCGTGTGCCGGCGCCGTTGCGACCAGGGGTCCCACGGCCTTTCTAGTAGCCCGTCCCCAGGGGGCGGCAATCTCCGATTTGGGATTGCCGGTCTGCCGCCGCGTGGTAGCCGATGACGGCGGGGGGACGACGCGTGACGCCGATACGCTGGCACGGAGCAGACACGCTCGCCGCCGGGCGGCCGGCACGAACGCGGCGATGGTGGCTCGGCCTCGGCGTCGGGCTCGTCATCGTGGTGGCCGTGGCCTGGCGCGTGCATCCGCTGGCGGTGCTGCGCCAGGCCGTCGCCGCCGATCCGTCGCTCTTCCTGGCGGCGCTGGCGGCCTACCTCGCGAGCCAGGGCGCGAGTGCGTTGCGGCTGGCGATGCTCGCGCGTGGTGCGGGCTGCGCGTTGCCGCTCGAGCGCATGGTGCAGATCCACGCCGCCGGGGCGTTCTTCGGTCTCGTGGCGCCGACGACGCTCGGGAACGACGCCTGCCGCGCACTCTATCTCGGCCGCGGCACGTCGAACGTCGGCCGCGCGGTGTCGGTGGTGCTCCTGGACCGTCTGCAGGGCCTCGTCGTCCTCGCCGCCGTGGGCGCGGCGGCGGCGCTGCTGGTGGTGACCGTCGTCCTGCCGCCGGGCGTCGCGCGGGCGGTCGCCGTCGGCGGCACGACGGCGGTGCTCGGCGGCGTGGTCGTCGTGCTCGGCGCACGCTGGCTGCGACCGGCGCATCCGCTGCGTCGCGCCCTCGGCGACGCCATCCGCGCACCGCGGCTGCTGGCGGCGACGTCGCTCGTCTCCGCCGTCGTCGTCGGGCTGCAGATCGCGAGTCAGGCGCTGCTGGCGTCGGCCATCGGGGTGCACGTGCCCCTGGCGCACGTCGCCGTCTATCATCCGCTCGTCGTGCTCGGTGGCACGCTGCCGATCACGTTCGCCGGACTGGGGACACGCGAGGCCACCTACCTGTGGATGCTCGGACCGGCCGGCGTGAGGGCGGAGGCGGCGCTCGCGTGGAGCGTGCTCTGGCTCGCCGTCGGCATCCTGAACGGGTTGGTCGGTGGGCTGATCGTGCTGGCGTCGCGGTTGCCGTCGCCGGGCGTGCGCGACGGGGTTGCCTGAGCCAGGTATACGGGCGTATACGACCGCCCATGGCCGTCGCCACGCTCTCGCGCGATCGGGTCGTCGCCGCCGGGGTGGCGGTGGCACGGGCGGGGGGCATGCGCGCCGTCGGCGTACGGACGGTGGCGGGACGGCTCGGCGTCACGCCGATGGCCATCTACCGCCACGTGCCCGATGGCGCGACCGTGGTCGCCGAGGTGGCCGAGCGCATCGCCTCGGCGTTGATGGCGGTCCCGCGCGACGGCACCTGGGACGATCGCTTCCGCCGCTGGGCGGTGACGGCGCGCGCGCACCTGCGGCGACATCCTGGCTTCGCGCAGTTCGCCATCGGCCACTGGTTCGAGGTGCCGGCGCTGCTCCACACCGTGGAGCGGCTGCTCGAAGTGGCGGAGGCGGCGGGGTTCGCAGGCCACGACATGGTCGCCGCCGCCAACCTGATCTTCACCTACGTCCTGACGCGGGTGGAGCTGGAGGAGTCGATCCGGCGCGCCGGCACCCTGCGACGACGGGTCGGCGCCCTGCATCGCTCGGCGGACGTCGGGCGCCTGCACGCGCACCTCGCGGAGTATCGCGTCGCGCGGACCGACGTGCACTTCGCCTATGGTCTCGACACCCTGCTCGCGGGGCTGGCATGGCGCGCGGCCGCGCGATGACGATCCGCGACGCGACGACGGCCGACCTGCCGGCCATCCTCGCCATCGTCAACGACGTGCTGGTGTCGTCGGACGCGATCTGGCGCGACGACCCGGAGACGGCGGAGGAGCGCGCGAGCTGGTTCGCCGAGCGCGCGCGGCGCGGGTTCCCGGTGCTGGTGGCCGTGGACGACGACGGTGGCGTGCTCGGCTTCGCCTCCTACGGCGACTTCCGTGCGCTGGCGGGCTATCGCACCACCGTCGAGCACTCGATCCACATCCGAGCCGACCGGCGCGGTGGCGGCCTCGGCAGCGCGCTGCTCGCAGCGCTGGTGGCGCGGGCGTGGAGCGCCGGAGTCCACGTCATGGTGGCGGGCGTCGACGGCGGCAACGCCGGCTCGCTGCGCTTCCACGTCGCGCGCGGGTTCCAGGAGGTGGCGCGCATGCCGCAGGTGGGACGGAAGTACGGCCGGTGGGTCGACCTCGTGTTGTTGCAGCGCTTCGTCGATTGACGGCTTCCGCCCGCAGCGACCCTCGGGCACAACGTCGGCATGCCCCGTCGTCTCGCCCTCCTGGCCGTGCTGATCGCCGCCTGCGCCGATTCCGCCTCGCATCCGACGGGCCCGGCGCCACGGTCGCCGACGCCCGAGGCGCGGGCCTTCCCCGGGACCGTCACCGTCGTGGCCGACGGCCTCGAGCATCCCTGGGCGCTCGCCGTCCTCCCCGACGGCACGATGCTCGTGACCGAGCGGGCGGGGCGCCTGCGTCGCGTCGCGGCCGACGGCACGCTCTCCGAACCCCTGACCGGCGTGCCCGCGGTCTTCCACGAGGGCCAGGGTGGGCTCCTCGACGTCGCGGTGTCGCCCACGTTCGCGGACGATCGTCTCGTCTACCTGTCGTTCGCGGAGCCGCGCGCGGGTGGCGCGGCGACGGCGGTCGCCCGCGGCCGGCTCGGTGCCACCGGCCTCGAGGACACGACGGTGATCTGGCGCCAGGAGCCGGTCGTCGACGGACCAAACCACTTCGGGTCGCGCCTGGTGTTCCGCCCCGACGGCACGCTCTTCGTCACCGTCGGCGAGCGCTTCGACCATCGCGATCAGGCGCAGGTGCCGTCGTCGACGCTGGGCAAGGTCGTGCGCATCGGTGCCGACGGCTCGGTGCCGCGGGACAACCCGTTCGTGGAGAGGCCTCCGGCAGCGCCCGCGATCTGGTCCGTGGGGCACCGCAACGTCCAGGCGGCGGCGTTGGAGCCGGGGACGAACCGGCTGTGGACCGTGGAGCACGGCCCCGAGGGCGGCGACGAGCTCAACCATCCCGAGGCCGGCCGCAACTACGGCTGGCCGGTCATCTCCTACGGCGTCAACTACGACGGGACGCGCGTCAGCGACGCCACCGAGAAGCCCGGCATGGAGCAGCCCGTCTACTACTGGGATCCGGTCATCGCGCCGTCGGGTGCGACGTTCTACACCGGGACCGCCTTCCCCGACTGGCGCGGCCACCTGCTCGTGGGCTCGCTCACCCCGGGCGGCCTCGTGCGGCTCGTGCTCGCGGCCGATCGCGTCGCGCTCGAGGAGCGCTACCGCGACGGCGAGCTCGATACGCGCATCCGCGACGTCGTGCAGGGGCCCGACGGCGCCCTGTACCTCCTCACCGATCGTCGCAACGGCAAGCTGCTCCGGCTGGCGCCGCGGTGACGACGGGTCGCGCGCTGCCCGATTGATGCGCTGACCGTTCCGAGCGGTGCCGGCTGCTGCCTTTGTCGGCAGCAGCGTGTGCGCCCTGCGAGCAGATGGGACGTGCGCGCCGAATTCCACTGGATGCCGTGCACGCCGCGGCGGCACACCCCTTGCACACGGCCGCCCTGAGCTCGAGCGGTGCTCGAGTCGTCGACCGAGACACAGAAATCTAGCGTTGCATTCAGAAGGTGGAGGCGAGTATGGCGGCAGCTTGTCGCGCGGGTAGTTCACGCAAGAAGAGGGGTTCCATGACCGGTCCGGGGGTCGCGCGGCGCCTCTGGATGGCGGCGGCCTGCCTGGCGGCCGTCGGCACGTCGCCAGCGGTGGCGCAGACGCTCGATCTCGAGACGCTCGACGCGCAGACCGCCGAGCAGATGATGGCGGAGGGCAAGCTGACCTCGGTCAAGCTCGTCAAGGCCTACATCGAGCGCATCGAGGCGCTGAACAAGCGCGGGCCCGGGCTCAACGCGGTCACGCAGCTCAACGCGGACGCGCTCACGGAAGCCGCGGCCATGGACAAGGAGCGCGCCAAGGGCATCGTGCGCGGTCCCGCGCACGGTCTACCGGTGCTGCTGAAGGACCTCATCGACGTGAAGGGCATGTACACGTCGAACGGCAACTACTCGCTGCGCAACTCCTTCCCGGAGGACGACTCCGGCGTCGTGAAGAAGCTCCGCGCGAGCGGGGTCGTGATCCTCGGCAAGCTCGGCCTCTCGGAGTACGCCAACAGCTTCGGCAACCAGCCGTCGGGCTTCTCCAACCTCACCGGCCAGGTCCTGCATGCCTTCGACGCCGATCAGAACCCGAGCGGCTCGTCGTCGGGCTCCGGCGCCGCGGGCGCCGCGGCGCTGTCGATGTTGACGGTCGGCACCGAGACGTCGGGTTCGATCATCAGCCCGTCCGGCGCCGAGAGCCTCGTCGGCATCCGGCCCACGGTCGGGCTCGTGCCGGCGTACGGCATCGGCCCGATCTCGTCGTCGCAGGACACCGCGGGCCCGATGGACCGCAGCGTCGCGAACGCCGCGATCCACCTGCAGGCGATGGCGGGGCGCGACCCGAAGAACGAGGCGGGGTACGCCGAGGTCTTCGGGCCGAACTGGGAGCAGTCGATCAAGCGGGCGCCGGACCCGCTGCCGGACTACGTCTCGGCGCTCGACCTGAACTTCGTCGCCGGCAAGCGCATCGGCTACAACGGCACCTTCGACGAGGGCACGCCGGCGAAGCTCGCGTTCGACGCCCTCGTGGCCGCGGGCGCGATCATGGTGGAGCGCCCGCAGATCGCCGTCGGCGACGTGCCCGCGCTGCCCAGTGGTTACCAGCAGCACAACGCCATCAACCTCTACTACCGCAACCTCGGACCGCTGGCGCCGATCAAGAGCCTCGCCGAGGAGGTCGCCGACAACCAGGCGAACGAGCACGAGGCCCTCAAGTTCGGCAACAACTCGCACCTGAACGCCCTCGCGGCCGACGTCACCGTCGGTGGTGCGAACCAGCTCGCGTACCAGGCGGCCATGCCGATCCGCCGCGCGGCGCAGTGGGCGGCCATCGACCGGATGATGACCAACGACACGCCGGAGGATACGAGCGACGACTTCCTCGCGATCCTCGGCTCCGTGCCGAGCGGCGCCACCGCCGGCACGCCGCAGATCACGATCCCGATGGGCTACAGCACCACCCAGCGGCGCGCGGTGAGCGTCTCGATCCACGGCAACGCGCTCAGCGAGCGCAACCTGATCGGCGTCGCGTACGTGATCGAGCAGGGCACGAAGCTGCGGCAGTCGCCGTCGGCGCTGAATCCGAGCATGTACCGCTGCGCCAAGACCACGCCGCGTCCGCCCTACGCCAAGCGCGGCGACTGCAACCCGACCTTTGACAACCTCGACAACCAGGCCCGCAGCGCGAAGGACCTGGGCTTCGCCCTCGAGCTCGAGTCGGTCGAGAGCCTGCAGGCGCGCATGACGGCGGGGACGCTGCTGTCGTACGACCTGACCAAGGCGTATCTGGCCCGCATCGCCATGAGCAACGCGGAGGGTCCGGCGATCCAGGCCGTCCGGATGGTGAAGGCGGCGACGGCGCTGTCGGAGGCGAACCGTCTCGACAACCAGCGCAAGCGTGGCCTGATCAAGGGGCCGCTGCACGGCATTCCGGTGCTGCTCTCCGACGTGATCGACGCCGAGGACGTGGCCACCACGGGCGGCTCGATCGCGCTGCAGAAGGCCGTGGCGAAGAAGAACGCGACGCTGGTCGCCAAGCTCGAGGCGGCGGGCGCCATCATCCTCGGCAAGACGAACGTCACCGAGCTGAACGGCATCTTCGACTCGAACCTGACCGAGGGCTACTCGTCGCTCGGCGGCCAGGTGCTGCTGCCGTCGGACACGGACAAGACGCCGGCGGGCTCGTCCGCCGGCTCGGCGGCGGCGACGGCGGCGGGGCTCGCGGCCATGACCGTCGGCCTCGAGACGTCGACCGACTCGGCGCAGATCATCGCGCCGGCGGGTGTGGCCGGCGTCGTCGGGCTCAAGCCCACGGTGGGCCTCGTCAGCCGCGCCGGCGTGCTGCCGGTGGCCAAGACGCAGGACTCGCCGGGGCCGATCACGCGGACGGTCTACGACGCGGCCCTCGCCCTGGAGGTGATGGCCGGTGCCGATCCTGCCGACGACGCGACGTCGGGTGCACCGACGTCGCCCGACTATCGCTCGGGCCTGACCCCGACGGCGCTCGCCGGCAAGCGCGTCGCGGTGATCGCGTCCACCACGGCGCCGTACCCGACCGTGGTGACCGCACTCCAGACGTTGGGCGCCACCACGGTCGTGACGACCATCGGCACGCCCAGCCCGAACCCGCCGAGCATCGTCATGACGGAGTTCAAGCGGGACCTGAACGCCTACCTGTCGACCCTGAAGATCCCGAAGGGCGATCCCAGCACGCTGGCGGAGATCATCGCCTACAACATCGACAACCCGGTGGAGGGGCTCAAGTACCAGCAGCGCGAGCTGCTCGACGCCGAGGCGATCGATCTCTCCGTTCCGGAGACGGCGGCCGCCTACGAGGCCGACAAGGCCGCGGGCCTCGCCTCCACCAAGGCGCTGATCGACGCGATCCTGAACAATGGGACCCCCGAGGATTCCGCCGACGACGTCGACGTGATCGTGGTGCCGAGCGGGAATGCGCTGGTCGGGATCGCCGACCGCGCCGGCTATCCGATCCTGACCGTGCCGGCGGGCTACGGCACCGGCAACGCCGGACGCAATCCGATCGGCGTCACCTTCGTCGGCAAGGCCTTCGGCGAGGCCACGCTCCTCGCGGCGGGGTACGCCTACGAGCAGGCGACGAACGTGCGGCTCGCGCCGAGCTTCACGAACCCGAGCATGTGGCGCTGCGTGCCGGGCAGCGACTTCTTCTCACCGCACCACTGCCACCCGGGCGACCTGCTCGCGAGCAAGTAGCCCTTCTGGTGTGACCGCAGGGATGGCCACGGGCCTCGTGCCCGTGGCCATCGCCGTTTCAGGCGTCGGCGTTCGGCCGCAGCGCGGAGCGCAGCAGCCCTACCGCCGTGTAGACCACGACCGCGACCACGAGCCACCGCACCGCCTCGAGCGGCAGCGAGCGCACGACGAAGGCCGCCACCAGCACGCCCGGGACGCCGCCGAGCGTGAGTCCGATGGTGGCGCGCACGTCCCAGGCGCCGGCGGCGACGAACCGCGTGCCGGCGAACGGCATCAGCATCGCGCACGAGCCCATCATGATCGGGAACGCCGCGAGCGGGCTCATGCCGAGGAGGCTCACGAGGATCATGCAGGGTGCGTAGAGCCCGATGCCGAGGGTCATGAGCGCGCCCAGCACGCCGTTCACGATCGTGGCGACGACGAGGCGCACGCCGTCGAGGCCGAGGGCCTCGCCACCCGCCGGCAGCCGGCCGAGGTTGGTGAGCAGCATGAACGTCGCCGCCAGCAGGAGGGCGGCACCCATGCCGGTCTGGATGCGCCGGCGCGGCCAGCGCGCCACCATGCCCGCCCCGAGCCAGCCGCCGGCGACGGCGGCGAGCAGCATGGCGAGCAGCGTCCGTGGCTCGACGTCGACGATGGCGATGAAGATCAGTGCCTGCACGATCGACGGGATCGCGTGACCGGCGTTGAGCGTCCCCGGCACGAGGCGATCGGGCACGAGCCCGCCGAGGCGGAAGATCGTGGTCGTCGGGGCGAACGAGCCGATGCCGAGCGTGTCGAAGAAGTCGGTGACGAAGCCGATGGCGAGCAGCAGCGGTCCCGGACGTACCGGCTCGCGTCGTCGCGCGGCGCCGCGTGCGATGACGACGCCGAAACCCGTGGCGAGGACCGCCAGCACCAGCAGGAGGACGAGGCGCACGTCGAGCACGGCGCCTCATGCGTGATGCGGGCGCACGCCGCAAGCTCCGCTCAGGCGGCGGCGTCGGCGGGGAGCAGGGCGGTGAGCGTCGCCAGCAGCTGATCGCTGCGCAGCGGCTTGCTGAGATAGTCGTCCATGCCGGCGGCGATGCACCGCTCGCGGTCACCCTTCATGGCGTTGGCCGTGAGGGCGACGATCGGGATCCGCCGCCCGTGCGTCGCCTGCTCGTGCGCGCGGATCACGGCCGTCGCCTCGAGCCCGTCCATGTGCGGCATCTGCATGTCCATCAGCACGAGGTCGAACGTTCCATGCTCCACCGCCTCGACGGCGGCGGCACCGTCCTCGACCGCGGTGACGGTGAAGCCGTGCTTCTCGAGGAGTCGTACGGCGACCAGGCGGTTCACGGGATTGTCCTCGGCGAGGAGGAGCCGACAGCCCGTGCGACGCGCGGTCGGTGTCGCCGGGGCGGGGCGCACGGTAGGGGCGTCGGCAGGGCCGAGCGTACCGCGCGCCGCGTGCAGCGCGGACCGGAGCGCCGCCGACGCGATCGGCTTCCGCACCAGACCGACGACGCTGCACCCGGGCCAGGCCGGCTCCTGCGTGCCCGGGGCCGCGAGAACGACGATCGGGAGACCGGCCCAGCGCGCATCCGCGGCGAGCCAGGCGGCGAGATCGCCGGCAGCGTCCCCGGGCAGGTCGGCGTCGAGCAGGACGGCGTCGACGCGACGACCCGCCGCGCCGGCTTCGAGCGCGTCCCGCGCCGCGACGACGGTGCTCGCGGTCGTGGCCTGCCCGCTCCAGGCGGCGATCGTCGCCGCCAGGATGCGGCGGCTGGTGTCGTTCGGATCGACGACCAGGACGTGTGCCCCGCCGATGCTCGGCGGGCGCGCCGCCGGCGTCTCGATCGGGAGCGGCACCTCGACGTGGAACACGCTGCCGCGACCGGGCGTGCTCTCGAGCCACAGGCGGCCGTGCATCAGCCCGACCAGGCGGCGCGTGATGGTGAGGCCGAGCCCCGTGCCGCCGTAGCGACGCGTCGTCGAGCCGTCGGCCTGCACGAAGGCGTTGAAGACGTCGGCCTGTTTCTCGGGAGGAATGCCGATGCCGGTGTCGGTGACGGCGAAGTGGAGCAGGGCGCCGCCGTCCTCGGCCGGTGCCGTGGTGACGCGCAGCACGACCTCGCCCTGCTCGGTGAACTTGATGGCGTTGCCGAGGAGGTTGATCAGGACCTGACGCAGGCGCGCGGGGTCGCCGACGACGCGGGCCGGTAGATCGGGTGCCACGTCCGCGAGGAGGGCCAGGCCCTTCTCGCGCGCGCGCAGGGCCAGGGTGCGCAACGCGTCGTGCACCGTCTCGGTGACGTCGAACGGCAGGAGCTCGAGGTCGAGCTTGTCGGCGTCGATCTTCGAGAAATCGAGGATGTCGTTGATGAGCGTCAGCAGGGCGTCCGCCGACGAGCGCACGACGCCGAGGTACTCGTCCTGCTCGGCGGTGAGCTGGGTGCCGAGCGCCAGGTCCGTCATGCCGATGATGCCGTTGAGCGGCGTGCGGATCTCGTGGCTCATGTTGGCGACGAACTCGGCCTTGAGCCGCGCCGCCGCGAGCGCACGATCGTGGGCTTCGGCGAGCTGCAGCTCGGCCTGCCGGCGCTCCGTGATGTCGCGCACCGTGAGGACGAACAGCGGATGGTCGCCGCCGCCGCACACGCTGGTGGCGACCTCGATGGCGAACTCGCTGCCGTCGGCGCGCAGCGCCAGCGACTCCTTGCGCGCGCCGAGGGCGCTGACGTCGCCGGTCTCGCTGAAGTGGTGCAGGTCGGCGCGACAGCGTTCGCGGATCGCCTCCGGCACGAGGAGCGTCGGCAGATCCTGGCCGACGGCCTGCTCGCGGGTGAAGCCGAACATCCACTCCGCCGCACGGTTGTACTCGAGGATGCGGGCGGTGTGGTCCACCGTGATGATGGCGTCGATCGACGACTCGAAGATCGCGGCCTTGCGGACCTCGCTCTCCCGCAGCGCCTCCTGCGCCCGCGAGTGCTCGACCGCTTCGGCCGTCGCCCGCCGCGACATGCGCGAGCCGTACACCACCACGAGCCCGACCAGCAGCAGCATGAGGCCGGCGACGCCGTACTGGCGGTGGGCGAGGGTGCTGGCCGCGGCCGCCTGCACGTCGAACTCGCGACCCTGGATGTCGCCGACGTTGGCGGCGAGCCGCTGGAAGGCGGCGTGCATGCTCGCCACGCGCCGGTTGAGCGTCGCGAGGCGACGGAGCGCCAGCGTCTGGTCGTCGCGCCGGAACGCCCCGAAGATCGTTCGCGTCTCGCTCACCAGCTGGCGGGTGGCGCGCCGGATCGACAGCAGGTCCGCCAGCAGCGGCTTGGCCGTCGCGCGCGGCACCGCGCGCGTGAGCTCCTTGCGGACGTTGGCGATCGCCTGGTTGAAGACCGAGCGCGACGTATAGAGCTTCCGCGTCTCGGGCCGGACGTTGCGCGACTGGAAGATGTCGTTGCCCGGCAGCGCCAGGTCGGCGGCGAGCTGCCGCAGGCTGGTGTAGCTGGCGAGGCGCTGGGTCCACTTCGTGTTCACCTCGACCGAGGTGGCGTGGAGGTGGCTCATGCGCTGGGCGAGGTGGATGCCGAGCCCGAGGCTCAGCAACGTCGCCGCCGCCAGGACACCCTGGAGCAGGCCGGACGGCACCCGGTGGGCCGGGCGTGTGGTGTCCTGTGGCGGTGAGCCCATCGTGTCATGGCCGGATGACGGCCGAGTGCGGCAATCAGCAAGCCGCATGCCGGCGTCCGTGCGGCTTGCTGCAAGGCTGAATCGACGTGGGGGCAGGCGCCCGGGTAGCGGTTCGTCAGCGACGTGACGCCGACATCGCATTCGGACGACCTACCTAGCGGAGTCGATAATGGATATGCGGGCGCCGGGCGCTGGTTCCCCGTCGCCGATTCCCCCGTCTTGTGCGCGTCGCGCGTCCCGGCTACCGCATCCCGGCATGGACACTTCCGGCTACGACTTTCTCGTCCGCAAGAACGCCCTCCACGAGACGAAGATCGCCCCGGCGGCGGCGGTCGCGCTGGCGCCGGGGCAGGTCCTGGTCGCGGTCGATCGTTTCGCGTTCACCGCCAACAACGTCACCTACGCGGTGTTCGGCGAGATGATGCAGTACTGGCACTTCTTCCCGGCGCCCGAGGGCTGGGGCCGCATCCCGGTGTGGGGCTTCGCCGACGTCGTGCGCTCGGAATGCCCGGACGTGCCGGTGGGCGAGCGTCTCTTCGGCTACTGGCCGATGTCGACACACGCGGTGCTCACGCCGACGCAGGTGACGGCGGGCGGCTTCCACGACGCCACGGCGCATCGCGCGCACCTGCACGCGCTCTACAACTCGTACACGCGCGTCGCCGGGGACCCCGGCTACGATCCCGCCCACGAGGACGAGCAGATGCTGCTGCGCGTCCTCTTCCTGACCGGCTTCCTGATCGACGACTTCCTCGACGACAACCAGTTCTTCGGCGCCCGCTCGGTGGTGATCGCCAGCGCGTCGAGCAAGACGGCGATCGCGCTGGCGCACTGCCTGCACGAGAACCGTCGCGGCACGATCGACGTGGTGGGGCTGACGTCGCCGCGCAATCTCGCCTTCACCGCCGGCCTCGGCTGCTACGATCGCGTCGTCGCCTACGAGAACCTGGAGACGCTGCCGGCGACGACGCCGACCGTCTTCGTCGACATGTCCGGTGACGGCGACGTGGTGCTCCGCGTCCACACGCACTTCGGCGACGCGCTCCGCCACAGCTGCGTCGTCGGCGGCACCCACTGGGACAAGGTGGCGATGGGCCAGGCGCTGCCCGGCGTGCAGCCGGCGTTGTTCTTCGCGCCCGACCGGGTCGCGAAGCGCACGAAGGACTGGGGCGCCGCCGGACTGCAGGAGCGCATGGGCGCGGCGTGGAAGGCCTTCCTCATGCCCGCCGCGACATGGGTGCGCATCGTGCGCGGCCACGGACCGGCCGACGTCGAGCGCGTCTATCAGGCGGTCCTGAGCGGTGGCGCCACGCCCGACGAGGGCCACGTCCTCTCGCCGCGCTGATGCGACGGGTGCTCGCGCTCGGCGCGCTCCTGGTGGCGACGTCGGCGCACGCCTTCGGCCTCGGGGACGTGGAGGCGACCGCACGGCAGATCGCCGCCGAGCCGTATCGCGACCGGCAGACCGTCGTCCCACGGTGGATGCTGAAGGACGGCGCCATGACCTACGACCAGTGGCGCGACATCCGCTTCCGACCCGAGCAGTCGCTCTGGCGCGACGAGAAGCTGCCGTTCCAGGTGCAGCTCTTCCACCCCGGGCTCTACTTCGACCGCAGCGTGCAGGTGCACGTCATCGAGAACGGGACGGACGTGCCGCTACCGTTCTCGACGAAGTACTTCCACTACGGCAAGAACGACTTCGCGGCGAAGATCCCGCCCGACATCGGCTGGGCGGGCGTCCGTATCCACACGCAGCTGAAGCGCCCCGAGTACTTCGACGAGCTCATCGTCTTCCTCGGCGCGAGCTACTTCCGGGCGGTCGGCCGCGACAACGTCTACGGGCTGTCGGCACGCGGGCTCGCCGTCGACACGGTGGAGCCGAGCGGCGAGGAGTTCCCGCGCTTCATCGAGTTCTGGCTCGTGCAGCCGGCCCCCGACGCCACCAGCGTGACGTTGTACGCGCTCCTCGACAGCCCGACGGCGAGCGGCGCGTACCAGTTCGTCGTCACGCCGGGCGTCGAGACGACCGTCGACGTCGATGCGCGGCTCTTCCTGCGCCGCGCACCGAAGGTGCTGGGCCTCGCGCCGCTCACCAGCATGTTCTTCTTCGGCGAGAACCGGACACGCTGGTTCGACGACTTCCGTCCCGAGGTGCACGACTCCGACGGTCTGCTGGTGCACTTCGACGGCGGCGAGTGGCTGTGGCGGCCGATCGACAACCCGACCCGCATCGACGTCGCCAGCATGGCCACCACGAACCCGCGCGGCTTCGGGCTGATCCAGCGCGACCGCGACTTCCGCAGCCATCAGGACCTCGAGACGCGTGCCGATCTGCGGCCGAGCGCGTGGATCACGCCGAAAGGCGACTGGGGGGCCGGCACGGTGCGGCTGGTGCAGATACCCACCACCACCGAGCTCATGGACAACGTCGTCGCGTTCTGGGTGCCCGACGTGCTGCCGAAGCCCGGCGAGCCGCTGGCGTTCGCCTACCGGCTGTCGTGGTACGGCGACGATCCGACGCGTCCGCCCGGCGGCCGCGCGGTGGCGACGCGGCGCGACCACGGCGCCGTCGGCACACCGCGCACGGCGCACCGCTGGGTGATCGACTTCGAGGGCGCGGGGCTCACGGTCCTCGGCGCCGACGCCGAGCCGCGCGCGGTGGTGACGGCCAGCAACGGGGCCACGCTCATCGACCAGCACGTCTACAAGAACCCCGTGACGGGCGGCTGGCGGCTCACGTTCCAGATGGAGCCGAAGGAGAAGACGCAGCCGGTGGAGCTGCGCGCCTATCTCGAGCGCAAGGGCGAGGTGCTCACCGAGACGTGGTCGTCGGCGTGGTTGCCCTGAGGGCGCCGACGCACCACACTCGCCCCCCAGCATGCCCGCCCCGAAGGAGTTCCTCGAAGTTCGCGGCGCCGCCGAGCACAACCTCCGGCACGTCGACGTCCGTCTCCCCAAGCACCGCCTGATCGTCTTCACCGGGCCGTCCGGCTCCGGTAAGTCGTCGCTCGCGTTCGACACCATCTACGCCGAAGGGCAGCGCCGCTACGTCGAGTCGCTGTCGGCCTATGCGCGCCAGTTCCTCGGCCAGATGGAGAAGCCGAAGTACGACCACATCCGCGGCCTCTCGCCCACGATCTCGATCGAGCAGAAGGCGGCCAGCAACAACCCGCGCTCGACCGTCGGCACCATCACGGAGGTGGCCGACTATCTCCGCGTCCTCTGGGCGCGCATCGGCCGCCAGCACTGCCATCGCTGCGGCCAGGCAGTCGAGCGGCTGTCGGCGGCGGAGATCGTCGACCGGCTTCTGGTCCTGCCGGCGGGCACGAAGCTCCTGCTGCTGGCGCGGCTGGTCGACAACCGCAAGGGCGAGCATCGCGAGCTGATCGACGAGGCCATCCGCGGCGGCTTCACGCGCTTCCGGATCGACGGCCAGATCGTCACCGACGACGCGCTCCCCGAGCTCGACAAGAAGCGCAAGCACACCATCGACATCGTCGTCGACCGGCTGGCCGTCCCCGCCGACGGGCCGCTGCCGCGTGCGCGCGTGACCGACTCGGTGGAGACGGGGCTCAAGCGCGGGCAGGGGCGTCTCTGGTGCCAGATCGTCGGCGGCGAGGAGCGGCTCTTCTCCGAGGCGCTCTGGTGCCATCGTTGCGACCAGGGCTTCCCCGAGCTGACGCCACAGAGCTTCTCGTTCAACTCGCCGCTCGGCATGTGCGCCGACTGCAACGGCCTCGGCACCAAGCCCGAGATGGACCCGGCGCTGGTCGTGCCCGACGGCACCAAGAGCGTGCGCGAAGGCGCCATCGAGCCGTGGGCCAACGTGATGAAGTCGGAGAGCTGGAGCGGCAACATCATCACGAAGATGGCCGAGACGTTCGGCATCGACCTCGACAGGCCGTGGGACAAGCTCAGCCCGAAGCATCGCGACATCCTCCTGCTGGGCTCGGGCGGGCGGAAGGTGGCGCTCACCTACAAGTTCTCGTCCGGCAAGATCGAGTACGAGCGCGCGTTCGAGGGCGTGCTGAACGAGCTCTACCGCCGCTTCCGGCAGACGAAGAGCGAGGGCATGCGGCGCTGGTACATGCGCTACCTGTCCGAGACGCGATGCTCGACGTGCGTCGGGCGCCGGCTCCGACCCGAGTCGGCCGCCGTCACCGTCGCGGGGCGCTCGCTGCCCGACGTCTCGGGCCTGACGATCGCCGATGCGCGCGCCTTCCTCACCGGACTGACGCTCGGCCGCGCCGAGCAGCAGATCGCCGCCGAGGTGGTGAAGGAGATCGACGCGCGGCTCGGCTTCCTCGTCAACGTCGGGCTGGCGTACCTGAGCCTGGATCGGCCCGGGCCGTCGCTGTCGGGCGGCGAGAGCCAGCGCATCCGCCTCGCGAGCCAGATCGGCAGCGAGCTGACGGGCGTCCTCTACGTGCTCGACGAGCCGTCGATCGGGCTCCACCAGCGCGACAACGCGCGGCTCCTGGCGACGCTGCGCCGTCTCCGCGACTTCGGGAACACCGTGCTCGTCGTCGAGCACGACCGCGAGACCATCGAGGCGGCCGACTTCGTCGTCGACTTCGGGCCGGGCGCGGGCGTGATGGGGGGCGAGGTGGTGCACGCCGGCACGGTGCCGTCGCTGCGGCGCTCGGCGTCGCTCACCGGACGCTACCTGTCGGGGCGGCTCGCCATCGAGACGCCGGCGCACCGCCGCCCGGGGAACGGCCACGTGATCCGCATCGAGGGCGCGCGCGAGCACAACCTGCAGGGCGTCGACGCCGACTTCCCGCTCGGCACGCTGGTGGCGGTGACGGGGGTCTCGGGCGCCGGCAAGAGCACGCTCGTCAACGCCGTCCTGCACCCGGCGCTGGCGCGGGCGCTGCACGGCAGCCACGACGTGCCGGGCGCGCACGACGCCATCCGCGGCATCGAGCACGTCGACAAGGTGATCGACATCGACCAGCGCCCCATCGGCCGCACGCCGCGCAGCAACCCGGCGACCTATACCAAGGTGTTCGACCTCGTGCGCGACGTCTTCGCGATGACGCACGAAGCACGCACCTACGGCTACGGCGCCGGCCGCTTCTCGTTCAACGTGAAGGGCGGGCGCTGCGAGGCGTGCGAGGGCGATGGCGTGCGTCGCATCGAGATGCACTTCCTCGCCGACGTCTTCGTGCCGTGCGAGGTGTGCAAGGGGCGACGCTTCAACGACGCCACGCTGCGCGTGCAGTTCAAGGGGCTCACGATCGCCGACGTCCTCGACCTGTCGGTCGACCAGGCGCTCGAGGTGTTCGCGAACATGCCGCGCGTCCTGCCGGGGCTGCGCACGCTGGCGCAGGTGGGGCTCGGCTACGTGAAGCTCGGGCAGCCGTCGCCGACGCTGTCGGGCGGCGAGGCGCAGCGCATCAAGCTGGCGCGCGAGCTGTCGAAGCCCATGACCGGTCGCACGGTCTACATCCTCGACGAGCCCACGACCGGGCTCCACTTCGACGACCTGCGCAAGCTGCTGCACGTCCTCGATCGGCTCGTCGACGCCGGCAACACCGTCATCGTCATCGAGCATCATCTCGACGTCATCCGCTGCGCCGACTGGGTGATCGACCTCGGGCCCGAGGGCGGTGCCGGAGGCGGGCGCATCATCGCCGCGGGGACGCCGGAGACGGTGGCGCGGTGTCGCGAGAGCCACACCGGACGCTTCCTGCGCGACGCGCTCGAGCAGACGGCGCCGCGCCGTGCGTCGACCACGCGCGCGCCGGCGCGGAAGGCGGGCTGAGTGCAGCAGATCCTGGTCTACGGCGACTCGCTCACCTGGGGCATCGTGCCGGACACGCGGCGTCGGCTGGCGTTCGCGGCGCGTTGGCCGGGCGTGCTCGAGCGCGCGCTCGCCGGCGCGGGGCATGCGGTCCGGATCATCGAGGACTGCCTGAACGGCCGGCGCACGGTGTGGGACGATCCGTACAAGCCCGGCCGCAACGGGCTCGACGGGCTCGAGCAGCGCATCGAGATCAACTCGCCGCTGGCACTGGTCGTCGTCATGCTCGGCACCAACGACTTCCAGTCCATGCACCAGCACGACGCCTGGCAGTCGGCGCAGGGGCTCGCCGCCATCGTGCGGGCGATCCGTCGCGCGCCGATCGAGCCGGGGATGCCGGTGCCGCCCATCCTGATCGTGGCACCGCCGGCGCTGCAGACGCCGCGGGGCGCCATCGCGCCCAAGTTCCGCGGCGGCGAGCTGCGGTCGGTCGGGCTCGCGGCGGCGTATGCGCAGGTGGCGACGGCGGAGGGCTGCGCGTTCTTCGACGCCGGCACGGTGACGCCGTCGAGCGCCGTGGACGGCGTCCACCTCGACGCCGACCAGCACGCGACGCTCGGCCGCGCGCTCGTGCCCGTCGTGGCGGAGCTGCTCTGACGATGCGTCTGCTGGATCACGTCTCGATCACCGTGCGCGATCTCGCGCGAGTCCGACCCTTCTACGACGCGATCATGGCCGTCCTCGGGGCGGCGCCGGCCTATGTGCGCGACGACGCCGTCGGCTACGGACCGCGCAATCGTGACGGCGACGACGACCACACCTACGTCAGCATCTTCGCGTCGCCCGCCGCCACGGCCGATCCGCGGCGGCACTGGTGCTTCCGCGCCGCATCGGCCGACGCGGTGCGCGCGTTCCACGCCGCGGGGCTGGCGGCCGGGGGCCGTGACGCGGGTGCCCCCGGGCCGCGCCCGGACTACCACGCCGGCTACGTGGCGGCGTTCCTCGAGGATCCCGAGGGGAACCGCATCGAGGCGGTGTGGCACCGCGGCGAACGGCGCGCATGATCGAGCCCGACGTCGTCACCGAGCGCCTGCTGCTCCGGTCGATGTCGCCGGCGTTCCTGGCGGCGACGGTGGCGGGGCGCCCCGCCGACGGTCTGCTCGGCCTCACGGTGCCCGAGCCGTGGCTCGCCGAGGCGGCCCTCGCACGTCGCCGACTCGCCGACCTGCGGGACGATCCGACCTACGCGCCCTGGTCGCTGCGCGCCATCGGGCTCACGTCGAGCGACCAGATGGTGGGGCACATCGGCTTCCATACGCGACCCGGCCCGCCCTACCTGGCGACGATCGCGCCGTCGGGCGTCGAGCTGGGCTACACGGTGTATCCCGCCTTCCGTCGGCACGGGTACGCGCGCGAGGCCATCGTCGCGGCGATGGCGTGGGCACGGGCACAGGGCGTCGTGCGCTTCGTGGTGTCGGTGGCGCCCGGGAATGCGGCGTCGAAGGCGCTGGCGGCGTCGTTGGGGTTCGTGCGGGTGGGCAGCCACATGGACGACATCGACGGACGCGAGGACGTTCTTCTGCTGTCGGGGGATGCGCTCGCGGCGTGCTTGCCGCGGCCGACGCCGGCGGTCGATACTCCGTCGAGGAGGGGCCGATGAGCACGAACGATCCGCACCGTCTGACCACCCTGGAGCAGGTCCGCGCCGTCGTCGGTGAGGAGTCGCCGGTGACGCGTACGAAGATCTTCCCGGCGCTCGATGCGACGGCCACGGACTTCATCGCGCACGCGCCGATCCTGCTGCTCGCCACCGCCGACGCCGACGGGCGGCCCGAGGTGTCGCCGAAGGGCGACGGACCCGGCTTCGTGCTCGTCGACGACGAGCGCACGCTGCTGATCCCCGACCGCAAGGGCAACCGACTCGTCTTCGGCCTGCAGAACATCCTGGCGAACCCCACCGTCGCCCTGATCTTCCTGGTGCCCGGCACGGAGGAGACCCTGCGCGTCCAGGGCACAGCCGAGCTGACGATCGACCCGGTGATCCTGCAGCGTCTGACGGCGCGCGGGCAGCCCGCGCTGCTGGCCATCCGCGTGCGGGTGACCCACTGCTTCTTCCACTGCGCGAAGGCCTTCAAGCGCTCGGCGCTCTGGTCGCCGGACTCGTGGCCGGCGAATCTCCGCGTCTCGTTCGGGAAGATGCTCGCTCCGAAGCTGGGTGGCGGTACCGAGCTGGCCGCGAGCATCGATCAGATGATCGAGGAGGACTACGAGACGAACCTGTGACGCGTCGTCGTTGGTGTCACTGCGCGGCGCGGGACCGCAGCGACAGTGCGAGCAGCGGATAGAGCAGGACCGAGAGGATGCCGGCACCCACCAGCGCCGCGGCATTCTCCGGCAGCATGCGTCCGGTGGCCTTGCCGAGCTCGGTGATGACGACGACGAGCGGCAGCGTCGTCGCGGAGAAGAGCGCCAGGATGCGGCGCTGCGACCACGGCAGCTCGTGGCGATAGAGCAGGGTGGGGAGCCCGCGCACGACGAGTAAGAGGGCTAGGAAGAGCGGCACGCGGGCCAGGCTGCTCGTGCTGGCGAAGAGCGCCGTCAGGTCGACCTGTGCGCCGCTCATCACGAAGAAGATCGGGATCAGGAAGCCGAAGCCGAGCGCGTCGAGCTTCTGGCGGAACGGTTCGGCGCCCGGTCCGCGCGACACCAGCCCGACGAGGCTGCCGGCGGCGAACGCGCCGAGCAGGATGTCGAGGCCGAGGAGATCGGCGAGCACGACGAGGCCGCCGAGCAGCACCATCGAGAGCCGGATCGGGAGCTGGCTCGTGCTCTGCAGCGTGCGCGACAGCAACGCGATCACGTGCGGTGGCCGCAGCCGCAACGCCACCGCCGCGCAGGCGCAGGCGATGAAGACGAACGTCGCCAGGAGGCCGGAGCGTACCGCCAGGCCCTGATCGCCGGTGATGATCAGCGAGAAGAGCACGATGGGGCCGAACTCGCCGATCGCGCCCGCGCCGAGCACGAAGCGGCCGAAGGTCGTCTCGAGCTCGCCCGCCTCGCGCAGGATGGGCAGCAGCGTGCCGATCGCCGTCGTGCTGAGCGCCACCGCCACCAGCACCGGGTCGGAGACCAGCCCGATGGCCTGGAGCCCGAACGTCGCCGCCATCGCGATCGCGACCGAGAGCAGCCAGCCGAGCATCCCGAGCCGCAGCGGCGGTCCCCGCAGCGTGCTGAAGTCGAGGTCCATGCCGGCGAGGAAGAAGAGGAACGAGAGCCCGAGGGCGGCGAGGGTGCGGAGGATGCCGTCGGGGCCCACGAGATCGAGCACCTGCGGACCGACGACGATGCCGAAGCACAGCTCGAGCACGACGAGCGGCAGGCGCAGCCGGATCGGCAGCTCGTTGAAGAGCGGCGCGATCGCCCCCACGAAGAGCACGATCAGGAGCGCGTGGGGATGCGGGTTGGGCATCGACGACGTGGACGTGACGGCGTCAGAACGGGTCTTCGATGGCGGGGGCGCGCTTCGGGGCGGGCGGCGGCGGTGCGGGTGCTTCGACCGGCGCCGGCGCGGCTGCGGGCGCCGGCGCGGGAACGGACACGGGCTCCGCGACCGGCTCCGTGACGGCTGCCGGTGGCGACGTCGCGGGCGCGGCGTCGTCGGTCTCCTCCGCCGGCGCGTCCTTCGGGGTGTCCGGCACCGGGTGGTGCACCGGCCGCGTGGCGCGTGGGTGCGGCGTCGCGTGGGGTGCCGCGGGCGGCGGCGTGCCGCCCATCCAGTCGGGCAGATTCGACCGCACGGTGGAGCATCCACCGAGGAGGATCACTGCCGTCAGGGCGACGGCGAGGCGCGTGGCCGCCATCGGCTAGGCGCGTGCGGTGTGCGGCCCGTCGCCGACGGTGCGCACGAGCCCGATGCCGTACATGCAGTGCGGCCCGCCCCAGTGCTCGACGACCTGGCCGTCCTTCAGTCGCAGGATGGCGGTGCCGTTGATGACGACGCGCTCCCCCGACGGTGGGACGTCGTAGTACGCGCCACCCGTGTGGGTACCCTCGAGCGTCCAGTGCGAGACGACGAGATCGTCGGCCTCGATCAGCACGTCGACACGGAACTCCATGTCGGGGAACGCGCCCTGCGCCATCGCCCAGAACCTGTGCTCCTCGGGGCGGATGTCGGTGCCGACGGCCGCGGGGTTGATGCGCGCCGTGGCGTGGCTCATGAACTCCGGCGCGAAGTAGTCGTAGACCGCGTCGTGGTCGCCTGCGGTCATGCGGGCGCTGTACTCGCCGAGGCGGGCGAGGTTGCTCCGGGCCGACGGCGTCGTGCGGATCAGCATGGTGCGGCGGACACTAGCCGATCGTCGGCACGGCGCAAAATCCGCGAGGCCCCCCGATTTGCGCTCCTGCCGGATCGCCGGTATCGACCTCTGTTCCATGGACGGTGCCATTTCGGCGATCGACGAACGGGTGAAGGAAGGCGCGGCGTTCGCCTACCGCTTGCGCGAGGAGATCGCGACGGTGGTCGTCGGCCAGCACTATCTGGTCGATCGGCTCCTCATCGGACTCCTGGCCAACGGGCACGTGCTGCTCGAAGGCGTGCCCGGTCTGGCGAAGACGCTGTCGGTGAAGACGCTGGCGCAGGCGGTGCAGGCCACCTTCCGGCGCGTGCAGTTCACGCCCGACCTGCTGCCCGCCGACCTGATCGGCACGCTCATCTACAACCCGCGCGACGGCGTCTTCACCACCAAGAAGGGACCGATCTTCGCGCAGCTCATCCTCGCCGACGAGATCAACCGCGCCCCCGCCAAGGTGCAGAGCGCGCTGCTGGAGGCCATGGCCGAGCGCCAGGTCACCATCGGCGACGAGACGTTCGTCCTCCCCGAGCCGTTCCTGGTGCTGGCGACGCAGAATCCGATCGAACAGGAGGGGACCTATCCGCTCCCCGAGGCGCAGGTCGATCGCTTCATGCTGAAGCTCAAGATCGGCTACCCGACGCGCGAGGAGGAGCGCCTGATCCTCGACCGCATGGCGGTGACCACCGCCCCGCGCGAGGTGACGCCGGTGGTCAGCACCACCGACATCATGAACGCCCGCGGCCTCGTCGATCAGGTGTATGTCGACGACAAGATCAAGGACTACATCGTCGACCTGGTGCTCGCGACGCGCGATCCTGCGAAGTACCAGCTCGACCTCGCGCCGCTCATCGAGTACGGCGCCTCGCCGCGCGCCACCCTCTGCCTCACGCTGGCATCGCGCGCGCACGCGTTCCTGCAGGGCCGCGGCTACGTCACGCCACAGGACGTGAAGTCGATCGCGCCCGACGTCATGCGGCACCGCGTCCTCGTCACCTACGAGGCCGAGGCCGAAGAGATCGATTCCGACGAGGTCGTGCGTCGCGTCCTCGACGGAGTGCCCGTCCCGTAGCGGCCGCGCCCCCGCGCCATGCTCACGCGCGAGCAACTCAAGGCCGTCCGCAAGATCCAGATCCGCACCAGCCACCTGGTGACCGATCTGTTCGCCGGCCAGTACCAGAGCGCCTTCAAGGGCCGCGGCATGGAGTTCGCCGAGGTGCGGCTCTACCAGCCCGGCGACGAGGTGCGCACCATCGACTGGAACGTCACCGCGCGCACCGGCGTGCCGCACGTGAAGCGCTACGCCGAGGAGCGCGAGCTGACGGTGATGCTGCTCGTCGACGCCAGCGCGTCGACCGTCTTCGGCAGCGTGCGGCAGACGAAGAGCGCGCTCGCCGCCGAGCTGGGCGCCCTGTTCGCGTTCTCGGCCATCACCAACAACGACAAGGTCGGCCTCGTCATCTTCAGCGACCGCATCGAGAGCGCGCTGCCGCCGCGCAAGGGCACGCACCACGTCCTGCGCGTCATCCGCGAGATACTGTCGGTGAAGCCCGCGGGACGGGGGACCGACATCGCGGGAGCGCTCGAGCACCTCGAGCACGTCACCACGCGACGCGCGGTGGTGTTCCTCGTCTCCGACTTCCTCGACCCGCACTGCGTGCACGGGCTGCGCGTCGCCGGCCGTCGCCACGACGTCATCGCCGTCGTCCTCGACGACCCGCGCGAGGGCGAGCTGCCGAACGTCGGCCTGGTGGAGCTGGAGGAGGCAGAAACCGGGGCGCGCTACGTCCTCGACACCGGCGACGTCCGCGTGCGCGCCGCCGTCGCCGCACGGGCTGCCGAGGCTCGCGTCGCCCGCGACCGGCTGCTGCGCAGCGCCGACGTCGACGCCATCACCATCCGCACCGACCGTCCCTACACCGAGGCGCTGATGCGCTTCTTTCGCATGCGGGAGCGGCGCGGATGAGGGCCGTGCTGCTGGCGCTGCTGCTCGTGGCGGGTCTCGTGCGGGCCGACGACGGGCCCGTGGTGGTGCGCGCCTGGAGCGAGCCCGACACCGTCACCATCGGACAGCAGTTCCGCTACCTGGTGGAGGTGACCACCACGCCCGGCGTCGAGGTGGTCCTGGCGCAGCCGACCGAGAAGCTCGGGCCGTTCGACATCCTCGATTTCGGGACCGAGACGCCGGTGCAGAAGGACGGACGCACGGTGGTGACGCGCTGGTATCGGCTGGCGGGCTGGGAGCCCGGCCACCAGCTCATCACGTCGCCGCCGGTGCAGTACCGCGTGCCGGGACAGGAGCTGGCGACGGCCACGCCCGACGACGTCGGCGTCACCGTGGCGAGCCTGCTCGAGGGCACCGACGTCGCCACCGCCGACATCCGCGGCATCAAGCCGCCACTCGACTTCCCGACGAACTGGTTGCCCTACTGGCTCGCCGCCGGCGTGGTGGCGGTCCTCGCGGGCATCGTCCTCCTCGTGCGGTGGCTGCGCGCACGCCGTCGTCGTGCCGAGCACGTCGCGCCGCCCCCGCCGCCGCACGTCGTCGCGCTGGCGGCGCTCGACGCGCTGCGCGCGCGCCGTCTGCCGCAGCAGGGGGCGTTCAAGGAGTACTACTCCGCGCTGTCGATCATCGTGCGCACGTACCTCGAGCAGCGCTTCGAGCTGCGGGCGCCCGAGATGACCACCGAGGAGTTCCTCGCGGTGACGGCGCGCGGCGGTCGACTCGACCGCGCCCACCGGTCGCTGCTCGGCCAGTTCCTCACCGAATCGGACATGGTGAAGTTCGCGCGCCACGTGCCGGCCCTGAGCGACGCCGACCGCGCCGAGACGGCGGCGCAGCGCTTCATCGAGGACACCACGCCACGACTGGCTCCGGAGGACACGCGTGCGGCTGGCTGATCCGTGGCTGCTCGTGCTGCTGGTCGTCGTGCCGGTGCTGCTGTCGTGGGCGCGGCAGCGACGCCGCGTCGCCGCCGTGCACTGGCCGAGCCTCGAGGTGCTGCGTGCGGCGGCGCCGGCGGGTGGCGGCCGGCGTCGCGCCATCCTCGGCGTGCTGCGTGCGACGGCGCTCGGCCTGGTCGTGGTCGCGCTGGCGCGCCCGCAGCTCGGCACCGCGTCGACGAAGGTGCATCGCGAGGGCGTCGACGTCGTGCTGGCGCTCGACGTCTCGGGCAGCATGCTGGCCGAGGACTTCACGCTCGGCGAGAAGCGCGCCAACCGGCTCGACGCCGTCAAGGCCGTGGTGCGCGAGTTCGTCGCCGCGCGGCCGCAGGATCGCATCGGCCTCGTGGTGTTCGCGGGCCGGCCGTACACCCAGGCGCCGCTGACGCTCGACCACGGCTGGCTGCTGCAGAACCTCGACCGCGCCAAGACGGGCATGATCGAGGACGGCACCGCCGTCGGCTCGGCGCTGGCGACGGCCACGAACCGGCTGCGCGCGTCGACCGCACCGAGCAAGTTCGTCGTCCTGCTGACCGACGGGCAGAGCAATGCCGGGCGCATCTCGCCGCAGACGGCGGCCGACGCGGCGGCGGCGCTCGGCATCAAGGTCTACACCATCGGCGCCGGGACGCGCGGCATGGCGCCGTACCCGGTGCAGGACATGTTCGGCAACACCGTCTATCGCCCGGTGCAGGTGGACGTCGACGAGCCGACGCTCGAGGCCATCGCCAAGACCACCGGCGGACGCTTCTTCCGCGCCACCGACACGCAGAGCCTGCGCGACATCTACAAGGAGATCGACGAGGCCGAGAAGGCGCCGTTCGAGGCCCCGCAGTACCTCGAGCATCACGAGATGTATCCCTGGCTGGTCTGGCCGGCGCTCGCGCTGCTGCTGCTCGAGGTCGGTCTCGCCGAGACGGTGCTGCGGAAGCTGCCATGATCTCGTGGCAGCATCCCGTGGCGCTCGCCGCGCTCGTCCTGGTGCCCGCGCTGGCGGCGTTCCTCGTCTGGGCGTGGCGGCGCCGCGCGCAGGCCCTCGACACGTTCGTGGCGTCGAGCCTGCTGCCGGTGGTGGCGCCCGAGGTCGATCCGCGCCGGCGCACCCGTCGTGCCGCACTGCGGACGACGGCCATCGGCCTCCTGGTGCTGGCGCTCGCCGGACCGATGTGGGGCTTTCGCTGGGAGGAGGTGCGGCGCGAGGGCATCGACCTCATGGTGGCGCTCGACACCTCGCGCAGCATGCTCGCGACCGACGTCAAGCCGAACCGCCTGACGCGCGCCAAGCTCGGCATCCAGGATCTGCTGGCGGAGACGCAGGGGGATCGCGTCGGGCTCATCGCCTTCGCCGGCACCGCCTTCGTGCAGTGCCCGCTGACGCTCGACCACGGCGCGTTCCTGCAGGCGCTGGAGGCGTGCGACGTCGGCATCATCCCGCGCGGCGGCACCGATCTGGCGTCGGCCATCGACACGGCGCTCGGGGCGTTCGAGGGACGCCAGGGCAACCACCAGGCGCTCGTGCTCATCACCGACGGCGAGAGCCTCGAGGGCGACTGGAAGGCGGCGGTGGGCCGCGCGACGGAGCGCGGGCTGCGCATCTACACGGTCGGCATCGGCACCACCGAGGGCGAGCTGGTGCCGGGCGACGGCGGCACCTTCTTCAAGGATCGGCGCGGCCAGGCGGTGACGTCGCGTCTCGACGAGACCACGCTGCAGCAGATCGCCGTCGATACCGGCGGCGTGTATCTGCACGCGGCCGGCACGTCGATGGGGCTCACCGAGCTCTATCGCGACCACATCGCCACGCTCGAGAAGCGTGACCTCGAGAGCACGCTCGAACGACGCTGGGAGCCGCGCTTCCAGATTCCCCTCGGCCTGGCGCTCCTGCTCCTGCTCGTCGAGCCGTTCGTCGACGAGCGGCGGCAGACGGTGCGTGTCCGCCGCCGGTGGCGGTTCCGCGGCGCGGCGGCGGCGGTCGTGCTGGCGATGCTGTCGATCGGCTGGTTCGATCCCCACGCGCGCGGCCGCGAGGGCAACGCGCTGTACGCCGACGGCAAGTTCACCGAGGCGGCCACGGCCTACAACCAGGGCCTGCTCGACGCCCCCGATTCGGTGGCGCTGCACTACAACCTCGGCGACGCGCAGTACGAGGCCAAGGAGTACGACGCCGCCCTCGCGGCGTTCGGCCAGGTGCCCGCGGATCCGGACGATCCCGCCCTGGGCGCGCGGGTCGCGTACAACGTCGGCAACGTGAAGTTCCGGCAGGGTGCCGCGGTGGAGGGCGCCGAGCCGCAGAAGGCGATCACGCTGTGGACGGAGGCGCTGGTCGCCTATCGGCGCGCGCTCGGCGTCGCGCCCGACGACCAGGATGCCAAGTTCAACTACGAGCTGGTGCTGGCGAAGATCGAGGCCCTCAGGAAGAAGCTCGAGGAGCAACAGCAACAGCAGGACCAGAAGAAGGACGACCAGCAGCAACAGCAGGACCAGAAGGACGAGCAGGAGAAGAAGGACGAGCAGCAGCAACAGGAGCAGCAACCGCAGCCGCAGGACGGCGAGAAGCCGCCCGAGGACCAGCAGCAGCCCCAGCCGCAGGAGGGCGAACAGCCGCCCGAGGAGCAGCCGGAGCAGCAACCGCAGCAGGCGGGTGGCGAGCCGCAGGAGCAGCAGCAGCCCGAGCAGGGACAGCAGGCGGCGGGCGAGGATGGCGAGGGCGAGATGACGCGGGACGAGGCGGCGGCGCTGCTCGACTCGCAACGCGACCAGGAGGTGCAGCCCGGCGAAGTGGTGCGACGTCTCCAGGGTGCGGGCGTGGCGGAGCCGTCGAAGGACTGGTGATGCGGCCCCTCGTGCTCCTCATGGCGCTCGTCGTCCTGCCCGCCGTCGCCGCGGCGCAGGTGACGGCGCGCGCGGTGCTCGACCCGCCGCAGATCGCGATGGGGCAGACCGCCGATCTCCAGGTGGTGGTGCAGAACGCGCGCAGCACCGGCACGCCGGCGATCGCCAACGTCGCCGGGGCGTCGGTGCAGTACGCCGGGCCCGAGACCAACGTCGCCATCACCAACGGGCAGGTCACGCAGTCGGTGACGCACCACTTCACCGTCACGCCGCAGCACGAGGGCACGATCACGCTGGGGCCCATCACGGTGCCGCACGAGGGCGGCATGGTCTCGGCGGGAACGGTCACGCTGCGCGTCGCCGCCGGCGAGGCGCAACCCGACGACGACCAGCTCGGCCTCACCATGTCGGTGCCGCGGACGCGGGTCTGGCTGCACGAACGGCTGCCCGTGACGGTGCTCCTGCGCGTCGGCGCGGTCCGGGTGGGCGAGGTGAACTACCCGGAGATCCCCGCCGACGGTGTGGCATTCGAGGCGCTCGCCGAGCCGCAGCAGCGGCAGGAGCAGGGGGCGCAGATCGTCGAGTTCCGCACCGCGCTGACGCCGCTCCGTGCCGGCCCCGTGACCGTCGGCCCGGCGACGCTCCGCCTCTCCATGCTCACGCAGCGCGCCGGCCGTCGCTCGATCTTCCAGCCCGGCATGACCCGGCAGCCCATGCAGCTCACCAGCGAGCCGATCGCGCTCGAGGTGCAGCCGTTGCCCGACGCCGGGCGGCCGGCCGACTTCTCCGGTGCCGTCGGTCGCTTCACGCTCGACGTCCGTGCCACGCCGCTCGAGCTGACCCAGGGCGATCCGGTGACGCTCACCATCACGGTGCGCGGCGACGGCAACCTGGCGTCGGCGACGCCCCCCGCGCTGGCGGCGTCGGACACGCTCCGCGTCTATCCGCCGCAGCCGGCGAGCGGGCAGACCAACACGGCGTCGTCCGGCGACGGCCTGATCCGCGTCTACGAGCAGGTGGTGATCCCGCAGGGGAGCGGTGCCGTGACGCTGCCGGGGCTGCGCTTCTCGTACTTCGATCCCGAGAGCGGCCGCTATCGCACCGCCGCGCCGGCGCCGATCGCGCTCACCATCCGGCCGTCGAGCCGGGCCGGCGAAGCGCCGCAGATCGTCGGCGGCACGCCCGCACCGGCGGCGACGAAGGCGGCGGAGCCGCTCGGGCGCGACATCGTCTTCATCAAGGACGCCCCGGGCACCCTGGCGCCCCTCGGTGCGTACCGGTGGCGATCCCCGCTGTTCTGGCTCCTGCAGCTGGTGCCGCTCGCCGTCTGGCTCGCGGTCGTGTTCGTCGATCGCCGGCGGCGGCGGCTCGGCACCGACGTCCGCTTCGCGCGCTTCACCCGCGCCGGCCGCGCCGCGCGCGACGGGCTGGCATCGGCGCGGACGGCGCTCGAAGCCGGCGATCGCGGCGTGTTCTACGATCGCGTCGCCGGCGCCGTCCACGACTATCTGTCGGCGAAGCTCGACCTGCCACCCGGCAGCATCACGGCCGAGCGCGCCGGCGAACGGCTGCGGGCCGCCCGCGTGCCCGACCAGCTGGCCGACGAGCTGCGGGCGTTCTTCGCCACCTGCGAGCAGGCGCGCTTCGCGCCCGGCGCCGGTGCCGACGGCGACATGCGACGCACGCTCGAACGCGCCGACGCCATCGTGAGCGCGCTCGAGCGTGAGCGTCGGCTGCGACCGGCGGCGGCGATGGTGGCACTCCTCCTGCTCGGCATCGGTGCGGGCGTCGTCGGTGCCGCCGACGGACCGGCCGGGGACTTCTTCCGTGGCAACGCGTCGTACGCCGACGGGCGCTATGCCGACGCCGCGGCGGCGTACGAGCAGGTGGCGGCCGGTGGGGTCGGCAGCGCGCCACTCTGGTTCAATCTCGGCAACGCCTGGCTCAAGGCCGGCGACGTCGGGCGGGCCGTCGCCGCCTACGAGCGCGCGCGTCGTCTGGCGCCACGGGATCCCGACGTGCAGGCGAACCTGCGTTTCGCGCGCGAGGAGGCGAAGGTCGAGGCCGCGCCCCCGCCGCTCGCGGCGCGACTGCTCGTGCCGCTCGCGTTCTGGGCCACGAGCGACGAGCTGCTCGTGCTGGCGAGCGTCGCGTGGTGGGTGCTCTGGCTCCTCCTGGCAGCGGCACGGCTGTGGCCGATGCAGCAGCGCGGCGCCGTGCGTGGCGCGATCGTCGCCGGCCTGGTGCTGGTGATCGCCGGCAGCGCGGCGGTGTGGCGCATCGGCACGGTCGACGCACGACAGGCGGCGGTGGTGACGGCTGGGCGCGACGTCACGGTGCGCTTCGAGCCGTCGGCGAGCGGCACGGCGCACTTCGAGGCGCCGCCGGGCACGCTGCTCGACGTCCTCGCCGAGCGCGACGCGTGGGTCCAGGTGGCGCGCGACGACGGGGTGCGCGGTTGGATCGAGCGGTCGGCGATCACGATGCTGTGAATCGGCGTGACGTCGTGCGGTGCGCGTGATAGCGGAGCGCATGCCCACGACACGGAAGTCCCCGCGCGCGAAGATCACCTCGAAGGCGAAGGCGAAGGCCCGGCCGAAGACCGTCGCGAAGAAGACGGTAGTCGCGAAGAAGACCGTCGCGAAGAAGGTCGTTGCGAAGAAGACCGTCGCGAAGAAGGCCGTCGCGAAGAAGGCGACGCCGGCCAAGGCCGTCGCCAAGGTCACGGCCATGCCGGTCCCGGCGGCGGCGAGCTCGTCGCGGGCGTGGCCGGGTCTGCCGCCGCGCTACTTCCAGCGCTGAGCCGCCGGCCGGCCGGGCGCCGGAACACGTTGCGGTCGCGAAAGGGCGCGTGTTACGCCCTCGGGCATGCGGGCCTTCCGGCGCGCCGGCTCGAGGGGAGCCGGACGTGTGCTGCTGCTCGTCGCGCTGGCCTGCGGGCTCGGTGCGGCGGCGTGGCTCGTGGCACGTCCGACACCTGTCGTGGTGCCGTCGCCGCCGATCTCGGTGCCGCCCGTGGCCGCGACGCGACGGCCGGCCGTGACCGAGCCGCCACCGGCGGCGCCGACAGCCATCGTCGTCACGCCGGCGGCTCGCGCCGAGGCGGCGGCGCTCATCGACGCCGCCGCGCAGGCACGCGG
>CAYOIZ010000069.1:0-30459 GCA_964404165.1 uncultured Binatia bacterium (SeqCode)
CAGCGACACCATCGCGGGCGCGTAGATCTCGGTGTACGACTTGACGATCGCCGCGTCCTTGTCGCGCAGGCGATGGTACTCCTCGTGATAGCGCTCCATCGACTGGACGGAGTGCGAGTGGGCACGCGCCGTGATGAGGAGCGGAATGACGAGCACGAGCGGGTCGAGGTTGATGCCGAACAACGCCGCGAACCCGAGCCCCCAGATGGCGGACAGCGACCCCGAGAACGCCGGGATGACGATGCCCTGCCAACTGCGGAACTCGATCCACAGGAGGAGCAGGATCATCACGATGGACGCCGCGAGGACGTTCACCATCTGCGGCATGATCTCCTGGAAGTAGCCGAAGAGCACCGGCATGCCGGTGATGTAGATGACGGTGTTCTCGTCCTCCTCGCGCTCCTTCATCTCCTGGAGCTTCTGCCACATCGTCTCGACGTCGAAGTATTCCTCCCAGAAGCCGGCGACGATCTGGGTGGCCTTGTCGTCTTCGGAGACGAAGAACCCGCGGACGCCCTCGGTCGTGTAGACCTTCTGTTTGAGGAAGGCCAAGTCCTCCGCGGTTTCCGGGATGCGCGGATACATGAGCGGCACGACCTTGATGCCCGAGCCCGCCGTCATGGTGGTCTTGAGCTTCGGGTGCGTGATGGAGATGACCTGCTCGCCGTTCACGCCCGGGATGTCGTGCAGGAGCTCGAGCGTGATGCGGTCGACCTTCTGCACGATGTCGGGGCTGTCGAAGATGGTGCCCTTCTTCGCCTCGACGACGATCTGCACCGTGAACGCGGTGCCGAACATGTTCCGGTACGCGTTGTAGAGCTGGATGTACGGATGCTTCGGCGGGTAGAGACTCGCGAAGTCGGGCCGCACGTGCATCCAGAAGTAGGTGGACAGCGACAGCCCGATGGTCATCACCGCGATCACCGCGGAGACGGCCACCTTATGGCGGAGCAGGAAGAACAGGTAGGCTTCGATCGTCTTGCGGGAAAGCATGGAACCTCGGAGACCTCAGGGAACCCGGGTCGCGGCCTTGCCGGTGCTGGGCACCGTGACGGTGTCTTTCGCGATCCGTGCGCTGAAGCCGCTGGCGCCCACCAGGAAGCCGTCCGAATTCGGCAGCTGGCTGATGCCGCGCATCCAGACCAGACGATCGTCGTCCGGGAGCTCGCGACGCGACCACGTGCGACCGCGGTCGCTGCTGACGAGGACCATGCCGACGTCGCCCACGACCACGCCGTAGTCGCCGACGACGCTGACGGCGTACATGCCGGGGTTCTTCATGGAGTCGACGAAGCTGATCTCGTCGACGGCGGCGGCGGCGGGCTCGCCGTGCTGGACCTCCCAGGTGCGCCCGGCGTCGGCGGTGCGCATCACCAGGCCGTCGATGCCGACGACCCATCCCTCGTCCGGAGTGGTGAAGTGGACGCCGAAGAGGGTCTTGTCCGTCGGGGTGCGGCGCTGCACCCAGGTGGCGCCGCCGTCGGACGTGACCAGGACGGTCCCGAACTCGCCGCAGATGAAGCCGTGCTTCGGGTCGGGGAAGGAGAGACCGTAGAGGATGACGTCGTCCACCAGGACGGTGGTCACCCGGCCGCTACCGTCGTCTTCGGACTTGACGCCGAGCTTGCCGAGCGAGCGATCGACCCAGGTCGTGCCGCCGTCCGTGGTGCTGGTGATGGCACCCCAGTCACCGACCGCCCAGACGGTGTTGGCGTCGGTCGCCTTCACCTCAAACAAGTGTTTGTCCGGCGGGATGGGACTCTGCTGCGGCTTCCAGTGCTCCCCGCCGTCGGTGGTGGCGAGGATGACGCCCGACTTGCCGACGGCCCAACCCCGCTTGGCGTCGGCGAAATCGACGCTGAAGAGGGGCAGGCGCGTGCCGCTGTCGATCAGGCGCCACGCCTTGCCGGCGTCGGTGGTGTGGTACACGGAGCCGAAGTTGCCGACCGCCCACGCCTCCGACGCGCTGACGGTTCGCACGCCGTAGAGGTTGTCCTTCACCTCGGCGGCGATCACTACGGCGGGCGTCCACACCAAAAGGGCGATCACCATCGCCCGGGCGCCCGGAAATGCCATCCGGGCGGTCGTTACACAGGCGCCGCCGCGCCGTCAATAGAACAGCGCGTCAGCTCGCGCATCTTGACGCAAGCCGATGCGTAGAACGATACGAACGCCGTGCCCGCGCTGCGTCCCACGCACATGCCCCAGCGCGCCGAGCGCTATTGCGCAAGTGGTGCGTGGGGATCGGAGACGGTGTGGGACGCGTTCGTCGCCACCACGGCACGGCGGCCCGAGGCGACCGCCGTCGTCGACGGTGCGGTGCGGCTCGACTTCGCCACGCTCGCCGCGCATGCGGAGGCGTTCGCCGGCGGACTGACGTCGCTCGGCGTGCGCGCCGGGGACGCGGTGGCGTTCCAGCTGCCGAACTGGTGGGAGACGGTGGTCGTGCTGCTCGCGACGATGCGGCTCGGCGCGGTGGCGACGCCCGTGCTGCCGATCAGTCGCGAGCGCGAGCTGCGATTCATCCTCGGTCGCACCGGCGCGCGCGTGCTCATCGTCGCCGCGGAGCAGCGCCCTGTGGTGGCAGCGGTGCGCGCGGCGCTGCCGGCCCTCGAGCACGTCGTCGTCGTGCGCGGCGGCGACGCGCTGCCATCCGAACCGATCGGTACGCCGCGCGCGGGCGCTCCCGACGACGTCGCACTGCTCATCCACACGTCGGGCACGACCGCCGATCCGAAGGGCGTCCTGCACTCGCATCAGACGCTGCTGGCGGAGGCGCACAGCCTCGGGCCCGTGCACGGGCTCGGGCCCGAGGACGTCGTGCTGATGCCGTCGCCGCTGACGCACGTCTCCGGCATCGTGCACGCGCTGCTGGTGCCGGCGGTGTTCGGCACGCGTGCGGTGCTGATGCCGCGCTGGGACGCCGGCGAGGCCCTGCGTCTGATCGCGGCGGAGCGCGTGACGTACATGGTGGGGGCGCCGACGTTCCTCCGCGACCTCGCACATCACCCCACCCTGCCCGCGCACGACGTCGCGAGCTTCCGTCTCTTCTCCTGCGGCGGAGCCGACGTCGACCCGACGCTGGTGGCGGAGGCGGCGGCGCGGCTCGGCTGCGTCGCGAAGCGCGTCTACGGCTCGACGGAGTTCCCCACCATCACCACCACCGGGCCCGACGATCCGCCGGCGCGGTGCATCGACAGCGAAGGCCGCGTCATCGGCGAGGCGGAGATCCAGCTCGTCGACGACGACGGTGTGCCGGTCGCCGACGGTGTGGAGGGCGAGATCCTCGCACGCGGTCCCGACTGCTGCCTCGGCTACCACGATCCCGCGCTGAATGCCGACACCTTCACCGACGACGGCTGGTTCCGCACCGGCGACCTCGGCACCCGCGACGCCGGCGGCTGGCTGCGCATCACCGGCCGCAAGAAGGACATCATCATCCGCAAGGGCGAGAACATCAGCGCGCGTGAAGTGGAGGACCTGCTCGCGTCGCACCCGAGCGTCGCCGAGGTGGCGGTGGTGGGGCTGCGGGATGCGGCGGCGGGGGAGATCGCGTGTGCGGTGGTGCGACTGCGGGCGGGGGCCGCGGCGCCGACGCTGGCGGGCGTGTGCGAGCATCTGCTGGCGCAGGGGCTCTCGAAGCGGAAGCTGCCGGAGCGGCTCGCGCTGGTGACGGAGTTCCCGCGCACGGCGAGCGGGAAGATCGTGAAGCGGGCGCTGCGGGATTCGTTGCGCTAGTCGGGGTCGCCGGCGTCGAGCCACCACCGTGCGAGGGCGAGGGTGATGGCGTCGAACGGCTCGGCGCGCGCGACGTCGTCGCCACCGTGCGTGCTGGCGACGATCCAGCGCTCGCCCTCCAGGCGATAGACCTCGAGCGTGCGCACGAGCGGGTCGACCAACCAGAGGTTGCCGACGCCCTCGCGAGCGTACACGCCCATCTTGCGGGCACGGTCGAGGCGAGCGGTACGCGGCGAGACCACCTCGCATGCCCAGTCCGGTGCGAGCGAGAGGAACGCGGCGCGCGGAATCGTCGGCATGCGCGCGCGCCGCCATCCGGCGAGATCCGGGACCAGGACGTCGTCGTGCAGATGCAGCTCGGGCTCGTCGAGTATCCACCAGCCACCGGGGTCGCCGGGACTCCCCGGATCACGATCGAAGGGGCCGAGCTCGCGGCCGATCACGGAGGACGCCCGGGCATGCGGCGTCGCCGGACGGGGGCTCGTGACGAGCTCCCCATCGATGATCTCGGCGACGAGATGGTCGGGCACCTGCATCAGATCCTCGTAGGTGGCCCGGCGCTTCATCGGGCTGCGACGTTAGCACGGGCCGTGCCTTTGGTGTCACCAGGCGCGTGTTGGTGCGTGAGCACACCGTGCAACGTCGCCCGCAACGGAACGATGCGATCGCCGGGTGGTGGACACGCGACGCCCGACCCGGCATCGAACGCCCCATGCCCCCTCCCCCCTGGCGCGCACGCCTCGCCGTCGCGACGGTGTTCTTCGCGAACGGTGCCGGGTTCGCCAGCCTGGTCCCGCACATCCCGAGCGTGCAGTCGTCGCTCGACCTCCGCCCGAGCGTGCTCGGGTTCGCACTCCTCGCCATGGCTGCCGGGGCACTCTGCGGCATTCCCCTCTCCGGCGTCTGCACGTCGCGCTTCGGCAGCCGCGCCGTGGTCCACGTCACTGCCGCCGCGTTCTTCGCCGCCCTCCCGTTGCCCATCGCGGCGACGAGCCTGGTACTGCTCGTTCCCGCCCTCTTCGTTCTCGGCGCCAGCAACGGCGCGCTCGACGTCTCGATGAACACGCAGGCGGTCGGCGTCGAGGCGCAGTGGCCGACGCCGATCCTGTCGTCGTTCCACGGCCTGTGGAGCCTCGGCGGCCTGGTGGGCGCCGGCATCGCCGCGCTCACGCTGTACGCCGGCATCGCGCCGCTGACGCACGTGATCGGCGCGACCATCGTCTTCGGCGCGTCCGCGCTCGTCGCCTGCCGGTCACTGCTTCCTCGCGCCGCCGACCCGCACGACGAGGGGCCACGCTTCGTCCGCCCCACGCGCGCCCTCGCGACCCTCGGGCTGATCGCGCTGCTCGCGCTCATGTCGGAGGGAGCGATGGGCGACTGGAGCGCGGTCTACATCCGCAACACACTCGGTGCGGACGCCGCGACCGCTGCGCTCGGCTTCGCGGCGTTCGCCGGCGCGATGGCGGCGGGACGCTTCCTCGGCGACGCCATCGTCGCCCGTTTCGGTGACGCACGCGTCGTAAGATGGGCGACGACGATGGCCGCCGTCGGCTTCGGCGCGGCGCTGCTCGTCGGCACACCCCGCGCCGCGATCATCGGATGCGCGGTCGTCGGGCTCGGTCTGTCGAACCTCGTTCCGATCGTGTTCCGCACCGCTAGTCACGTTCCGGGTGTCCCCGCATCCCACGGCATCGCGGCCGTCGGAACCACGGGCTACGCGGGCTTCCTGGCCGGGCCACCCCTCATCGGCCTGGCGGCCGAGGGGGTGACACTGGCCGGCGCACTCTGGATCATCGTCGCGGCGTTGGCCTGGATCGCACTGCTGACCCGCGACCTGCCGCGACGGTGACTCAGTCGTTCTTCTCGATGACCTCGGTCTCGACGGTGCGCTCGCGCACCTGCGGCATCGTCGGCGGCGGCGTGCGCGTCTCGACCCGCTGCTCGGTCTCCTTGTAGGTCTCGTGCACGCCAGCCGCACCGGCGGTGTTGCTGTGGTGCGTCTCCGTCTCGACCGTCGTCTTCTTCTCGACGACCGGCGGGGGCGGCGGAATCGTCTCGACCTTCATCGTCCGCTTCTCGTAGGTCTCGTGCTGCTCGATGGTCTCACCCGCGCTCGCGGTCACGACCGTCGCGGCCAACAGGGCGGCGCCCAGGATCATCGTGCGATTGGTACGCATGCTATTCCTCCACCGTGCGCTCATAGGAGCGGTTGCTCTTGATGACCGTCTCGCTGTCGGTTCCGGCGCTTCCCGGAGCCTGCGTCGTCGAATGCTGCTCGACCGTCGCAGGACGTTCGGTCACCGTGGTGCGTCGTACGGTCGTGCGCTCGTTGGAGCAGCCGACGATGGTCGTGAGCGCGAGCGCCCCGACCACCAGGGCATGCCGTGTCTTGCTCATGTCAGTCCTCCTTGGTGCCAGGAGGGTGAGCACACGGCGTGCCGCCGCCAAGTAGCGGATTTCCTTGCTACGCGGTCACGACACCCGATCGCGTTCTACAAAAGGGCGGTAGAACCTGGCCTCACACGGTCTTCACCGCCGCGAGCATCGCCATCCACTGCTCGCGCGCGGTGCGTTCGAGGCCGGCGTAGCTCACCAGGCTCAATCGGTCCGCGATGCCGCCGTATCGCGCCGCCAGCTTGCCAGGAATCTCGTCGAGCGTCCCCACCACCGCGAGCGTATCGAGCATCTCGTCGGTGACGAGATCGCCCATCTCGCCCCAGCGCCCCTGCTTGGTGAGCGCGTGCAGTTCCTCCTGCAGCGGGCCCCATCCGTGCGCCTCCAGCACCGGACGATACGCCGGCGTCGAGCCGTAGAACGCGAGCTGCGCGCGCACCATCTGCGCGCTCTGCGCGATCTCCTCGTCGGTGGTGCCGGTGACGAGCAGCGTCTGCACCGCGAGGCTGCACTGCGAGCGCGTGCGGCCGGCCTTCGCGAGACCGCGCTCGAGCGACGGCACCAGGTTCGTCTCGAGGAAGCGACGCGAGTTGAACGGATGCACCAGCACCCCGTCGGCGACCTCGCCCGCGACCTCCGTCATGCGCGGCTGCACCGCCGCCAGCACGACGCGCGGCGGCCCCCACGGCGACGCCGACGGCACGAAGATCGGCGTCATCAGCGTGTGGGTGTAGAAGCGGCCGCGGAAGTCGAGTTTCTCGCCCTCGTTCCAGCAACGCCAGATCGCACGCACGGCCAGCACCAGCTCGCGCATGCGCGCCGCGGGGTGCGACCACGGCGCGCTGTAGCGCTTCTCGATGTGGGTGCGGATCTGCGAGCCCAACCCCAGCACGAAACGGCCGCTCGACTGCACCTGCAGGTCGTGGCCGATGTACGCGAGGTTCATCGGGCTGCGCGGGAACGCCAGTGCGATGCCCGTGGCCAGCTCGACGCGGCTCGTGTGCTCGGCCGCCAGCACGAGCGGCAGGAAGGGATCGGTCTGTCCCTCGAACGTGAACAGCCCGTCGTACCCCAGCGCCTCGATCTCGCGCGCGGTCTTCGGAACGTCGGTGAGGTGGACGGCCGTGAGGCCGGCGTCGACTTTCATGCCCGGCTCATGGCGCGGAGCCGGGGGCGCGGTCAAACGATGCGCAGATCGCGCCGTCCGAGCGCCCGGGCCACGCGGGCGACCAGGTCGTCGATCGCGTGGTCGGTGTCGAACAGCGGCTCGGCGACCCACGCCTCGACCAGCGCACGGGCCTCGACCTCGTGCACCGTGGGCGTGGCGGGGGGGCGATCGACGTTCGGTCGGCTGACGGGGATCAGACGCAGTGCGGAAGCCATGAGAGGCGATCAAGCAATCGACGCACCATCACGGCACGTCGTGTTCATGCGGCGACGGCGCCGGCCGACGTGCGCTGCGCCGGTGCCGAAGGCACCCACTGCCTGCGATCACGGCAGGCGACCGATCGGGGTGTCCACGGCACCGGACTCGCTCGTCCGGAATTCCGGACGGCGCTCAGATCACCCGGTCGCGCCGCAGCGCGTCCCGCGCGTCGGCGTCGAGGCCGAGCAGCTCGCCGTAGACCTCGTCGTTGTGGGCGCCGAGGACGGGTGCACCCCCACGGATCGCCCCGGGGGTGCGGGAGAAGCGCGGGTAGACCCCCTGCATGCGGACGGGCCCGATGGTGGGGTCGACGACGGTCTCGATGTCGCCGCGTGCCTGCACGTGCGGGTCGGCGAAGATGTCGGCGACGGAGTACGCCACGCCGAACGGCACTTCGTGCGCCTCGAGCACGTCCTGGATCTCGCGCGACGTTCGCTGACGGACCCAGTCGGCGACCATGCCGTTGATCTCGTCGCCGTGCTGCGCGCGCAACGCCATGGTGGCGAAGCGCGGCTCGGCGATCAGGTCGTCGCGCCCCATCGCACGCGCCAGCCGCGGAAACAGCCCGTCGCCGGCGGCGATGATGCACACCCATTTGCCGTCCTTCGTCTCCCAGTTGTCGAGCGGGGCGGAGTTGCGGAGCCGGTTGCCCTCCCGCTCGCGCACGACGCCGAGGCGATCATAGGTCGCGAGCGTGTGCTCCATGATCCGCAGGATCGACTGGTAGAGCGACAGGTCGACCCATTGGCCGCGCGGTGCCTGGCCCGTCTCGCGCGCACGGCGATCGCGCTCGTAGAGCGCGCTGACGATGGCGAACGCGTTGAAGACGGCGGTCAGATAGTCGGAGACGATGAGCCCGGGGCGCACCGGCGGCCGGTCGGGATAGCCGGTGAGGTAGAGGAGCCCACCCAGCGCGATGCCGTTGCGATCGAGTCCGGGCCGGTCCCGGTACGGCCCGTCCTGTCCGTAAACGGAGACTCGCGTGAGGATGACGCCGGGGTTCACCGCCGCCAGCTCGTCGTAGCCGAGCCCCCAGCCCTCGAGCGTCCCCGGCTGGAAGTTCTCGACGACGACGTCGGAGAGCGCCACGAGCCGCTTGCAGAGATCCTGTCCCGCCGGCTTGCGCAGGTCGAGCGTCACCGACTTCTTGTTGCGTCCCTCCACCGCCCAGAACAGCGAGTAGCCGTCGACGAAGGGGCCGATGGTGCGCATGAAGTCGCCCTGCCCCGGCAACTCCACCTTGATGACCTCGGCACCGAGGTCGGCGAGCAGCGTGGCGGCGAAGGGCGCGCCGATGCGCGTGCCGAGATCGAGGACGCGGAGACCTGCGAGCGGGCCGGCGGGAGCGGACATGCGGCGCACTGTAGTCCAGGGCAGCGCCAGGGCGCCACGCTCGGAGGAACGTGGTCGTCAGCGGGCGGCGCGCATCACGAGTCGGCCCACCAGCGGCGTGGGTCGACCTCGATCACCTCGAACGGGACGATGCGCCCCGGCGCGTCGCCGGCACACGTCGTCTCGACGATCCATCGGGCGCCGTCGAGGCGGAACACCTCCAACGTGCGCGCCAGCGGATCGACGAGCCACACGTGCCCCACCCCCTCGCGCGCATACACCGGCATCTTCCGCACGCGATCGAGCCGTCCGCTGCTCGGCGAGATCACCTCGCACACCCAGTCGGGGGCGACCGGGAAGAACGCCACGTCGGGGACCGACGGCATGCGTTCGCGCCGCCAGCCGGCGACGTCGGGCACCAGCACGTCGTCGCCGAGGTGCAGCTCGGGCTCGAAGAGTATCCACCACCCCCCCGGGCTGGCCAGGCCACCGGGCGGGCCGTTCAGGGGGCCGTTGAGCTGACCGACGATCGCGGAACACGCCACCGCGTGCCTCGGCGCCGGTCGCGGGCTCGTGATCAGCTCACCGTCGATGATCTCGGCGACGAGATGCTCGGGGACCGCGAGCAGGTCCTCGTAGGTGGCGCGCCGGCGAACACTGGTCACGGGTTCGACGCTAGCATGATCCATCCCGCACCCTCCACCCGGGTCGTGTGCCGCGAGGGCCAGCACGACGGAAGGGCTCGGGACACACTACGTCGACCCCTCACGTGACCGGCGGCTGACAGCGCGGGCACCAGTACGTCACGCGCTCGTCGTCGTCCGCCGAGCGCACGGCGATGCGTGTCCGACATCGCCGGCACGGCTGGCCGCCGCGCAGGTACACCCAACGTTCGTGCCCCGGTCGCAGATCGCCGGTCGTCACCTGGCTGCCCGTCGTGCGATTCGCATCGAACACACGCTTGATGAGTGCCACGAGACGCTCGGGCTCGCGGATCCGCCCCACCGGCGTCCACGGATCGATGCCCCGCAGGAAGCAGAGCTCGCATCTGTAGACGTTGCCCGGCCCCGCGATGACGCGTTGGTCGAGCAGCGTCTCGCCGATGGGCCGCTCGGGATCGGCCACGAGCCGGCGCAGGGCCTCCGCCGGATCCCAGTCGGGGCCGAGCGGATCGGGACCGAGGTGTCCGACGACATCACCTTCGGACGCCGTCGGAAACAGCTCCGTCACGGCGAGCCGGAACCCGACCGCGACCCAGTCCACGGTCTCGAGCAGCGCGCGTACCTGGAACTCCGGACCGCGCCAGCGCTCGCCGTGGCGATAGAGGTGCCACGACCCCTCCATGCGGTAGTGCGTGTGCAGCGTGACGCCACCGCCGAGGCGGATCAGCATGTGCTTCCCGCGCGACACGACGTCGTCGACCGTGCGTCCCGCGAGCGCGGCGGTCGCGAACCGCGGCACCCGCAGCTCGCCGCGCGTCAGGACGTGGCCCGCGAGCGCGGCGCGCATGCGCGTCGCCGCCAGGAAGACGGTGTCGCCCTCAGGCACGGACGCGCATGCCCCACGGCGTGGGGTGGAAGCCCGCCTGCGCGAGCGCGCGCGCCACCGGCGTGTCGAGCACCGCCTCGCCGTCGGCCCGTCGCAGCTCGAGACGGCCGAGCGCGCCCTGGCGCGCGGCCGCCGCCAGCGCCTCGGCCGCGGGCTCCACCACCGCGTCGTCGTCGCAGTACGACAGCAGCGTGCGGCCACCGCGCTCGATGTAGAGCGCGAGACGTCCGTCCACCAGCACGACGAAGGCACCGGCCTTGCGCCCCGGGCGGTGTCCCGCATCGGCTGCGCCACGCTCGGGCCACGGCAGCGCCGCGCCGTACGGATTCGCCGGGTCGGTCGCGGCCAGCACGCGCGCGAGCGTCGGCTGTGACTCGATGGCGCGCATGCGGTCCACTGCACCCGGATGCGCGAACTGCGCACCGCCGAGCCCCTCGACGAAGTAGCCGCGCCGGCAGCGACCCGTCTCCTCGAAGGCCTTCAGCACCGGGTACACGGCCGAGAAGCCGCCGGGCTGGCGGTCGGCCATGACGGCACCGCGCGTGACGATGCCGTGGCGCAGCAGCAGCTGCTCCGCAGCCGCATGTACGAGGCGCGTGCCGTCGGTCTCGCGACGCGGCACCAGGCTCCAGCGTCCGGCCCCGGCCGGCGGCCCGACACGCGTCAATCGCGGCGGCCGCCGCCGGCCGCGGTCGGCGGAGCGCGGACGCCCGCGTCGCACCAGCACGGCACGCAGCGGCGCCAGGGTGTCGTTGGTGACGTGGCCCGCCCAGACGAGGTCCCAGAGCGCCAGCAAGAGCGCGGTGTCGTCCTCCGTCTCGGCCGCGTCCGCGAGCTGACGGAAGAAGAGCGCGCCGCCGCCGGCCAGTGCCGCACGCAGGCGATCGCCGATCGGCGACGACGGCACGTCGATCGGCGGCGGCAGGAGCAGCGACGCCTTCTCCGCCAGCGCCAGCACGACCCAGCCGTCGGTACCCCCGAGCGCGCCCGCGCCAGCCCACACCACTTCGCCCGCTGCGCCGAGCTGGTCGAGCAGTACCGGCGCGTAGCCCGGCAGACGCGCGGGGAGGATCTGCGTTTCGAGCATCGACGCCGGCAGCGGCACGCCCTGCAGCTGCTCGACGATGCGCAGCAGCGCGTCGGGCGTCGCCTGCGCGCGCTCGCCGACGCCGTGCCACACCATCGCGAAGCGCGCGAGCGCCTCGGGCGCCACCGGCTCCACCTCGCGACGCAGCGCCGCCAGCGACCGGCGTCGCAGGCGGCGCAGCACGTCGGCGTCGATCCATTCGCGCCCCGAGCCACCGGGACGGAACTCGCCGTCGACGACGCGACCGTCCTCCGCCAGCGTGCGCAGCGCGGTCTCGACCACCGCCGGCCCGAGGCCGAAGCGCGCCGCGACGTCGACCGCACCGAACGGCCCGTGCCGGCGCGCATACCGCGCCACCAGATCGCCGAGCGGATCCGCCATCGGCTCGAGGAACGCGTGGGGCACGCCGGTGGGCAGCGCCACCCCGAGCGCGTCGCGCCAGCGTGCGGCGTCCTCGATGGCCGTCCAGCGCTCCTCGCCGTGGATGCGGAGCCGCAGCACGCGATGCGCGCGCTCGAGCGCGGTGAGCCAGTCGTCGAGCGACGACGGGTCGGTCACCCGCGCCGCCAGCTCGTCGCGCGAGAGATCGCCGAGCACGCGCAGCGCGTCGTGCACGCCGTCGGCATCGCGCGCCTGATGGTCGGCGTCGAGCAGCTGCAGCTCCAGCTCGAGCGCGCCGAGGGCGCCGTCGTCGAGGAGCTCGCGCAGCTCCGCACGGCCCATGAGGTCGGCCAGCAGCGAGCGGTCGAGCGACAACGCCTGCGCGCGCCGCTCGGCCAGCGGCGCGTCGCCCTCGTACATGAAGGCGCTGACGTAGCTGAACTGCAGATTGCTCGCGAAGGGCGACGGCAGCGCGGTTTCGACCTCGACGACGCGGATGTCGCGCCCGCGCACGCCCGACAGCACCTCGACCAGCGCCGGCAGATCGAAGACGTCCTGCAGGCACTCGCGATACGTCTCGAGGATGATCGGGAACGACGGATGACGGCTGGCGGCCTGCAGCAGCGTCGCGCTGCGCTGGCGCTGCTGCCAGAGCGGGGTGCGCGAGCCCGGACGACGGCGCGGCAGCAGCAGGGCCCGCGCCGCGCACTCGCGGAAGCGGCTCGCGAAGAGCGCCGAGTCGCCCACCTCCGACGTCACCAGCTCCTCCACCTCCTCCGGATCGAAGAAGACCGCGTCGGCGGGCGGCGCGTCGTCGCCGTCGGGCAGGCGCACGACGATGCCGTCGTCGGTGTACATCGACTGCACGGTGACGCCGAGCCGCTGGCGCAGTCGTGCTTCGACGGCACGCGCCCACGGCGCGTGCACGCGCGCGCCGAACCACGAGTGCACGCAGAGCCGCCAGTCGCCGACGGCGTCGCGGAAGCGCTCGACCACCAGCGTGCGATCGTCGGGGAGGACCCCCGTCGCGTCGCGCTGCTCGGCGAGGTAGCGCACCAGGTTGTCGGCGGCGAGCACGTCGAGGCCGGCGGCTTCGAGGCGTGCGCGCTGGCCGTCGGGCGGGAGGTCGGCGATCTCGCGCACGAAGGCGCCGAGGGCGCGGCCGAGCTCGAGCGGACGACCCGGCGCGTCGCCGTGCCAGAATGGCATCTTCCCCGCCTGCCCCGGCGCCGGCGACACCAGGACGCGATCGTGCGTGATGTCCTCGATGCGCCAGCTCGACGCGCCGAGCAGGAAGACGTCGCCGACGCGGCTCTCGTACACCATCTCCTCGTCGAGCTCGCCGACGCGCGAGCCCTTCTCGCCGGCGGTGAAGACGCCGTAGAGGCCGCGATCGGGAATGGTGCCGCCCGAGGTCACCGCGAGGCGCTGCGCGTTCGAGCGCGGCGTGAGGCGCTGCGTGGTGCGATCCCAGGTGATGCGCGGGCGCAGCTCGGCAAAGGCGTCGGCGGGGTAGCGGCCGGACAACATGTCGAGCACGCCGTCGAGCGCCGCACGCGGCAGGTCGCGGAACGGCGCCGCGCGTTTCACCACCGCTTCCAGCGCGTCGACGGTCCACTCGTCCATCGCCACCATGGCGACGATCTGCTGTGCAAGCACGTCGAGCGGGTTGCGCGGCGGCGCCACCGCCTCGATGGCGCCGGCACGCATGCGCTCGACCACGACGGTGGTCTCGAGCAGGTCGCCCCGATGCTTCGGGAAGAAGACGCCGCGACTGACGGCACCCACCTGGTGGCCGGCACGCCCGACGCGTTGCAGCCCCGTCGCCACCGACGTCGGCGCCTCGACCTGCACCACCAGGTCGATGGTACCCATGTCGATGCCGAGCTCGAGCGAGCTGGTGGCGACGACGGCGGGCAGCGTGCCGTTGCGCAACGCCTCCTCGATCAGCCCACGCTGCTCGCGGCTGACCGAGCCGTGATGCGCACGCGCCACCTCCGTCTCCGCCAGCTCGTTCAGCCGCGCGCACAGGCGCTCCGCGAGCCGTCGCGAGTTGGCGAACACGATCGTGCTGCGATGCGCACGGATCAGCGCCAGCAACGCCTCCTCCACGTGCGGCCACACGCTGGCGCGCTCCTCCGGTGCCCGTCCCGACGCCGGACCGCTCGGGATCTCGACGCCGCCCGGCGCCGCCATGTCCTCCACCGGCACCACCACCGACAGGTCGAGCACCTTCTCGGACGGCGCCGCCACCACGTCGACGGGATGCGCGCCACCGAGGAAGCGCGCCACCACGTCGAGCGGACGCACCGTCGCCGACAGGCCGATGCGCTGCGCCGGCGCCGGCAGCAACGCGTCGAGACGCTCCAGGCTGAGCGCCAGGTGGCTGCCGCGCTTGGTGCCGGCGACGGCGTGCACCTCGTCGACGATGACGGTGCCGACCGACCGCAGCGTGTCGCGCGCCGCGGACGTGAGCAGCAGGAACAGCGATTCGGGCGTGGTGATGAGGACGTCGGGCGGATGGCGGCCGATCAGGCGTCGTTCCTGGGGCGACGTGTCGCCGGTGCGCAGGCCGACGCGCACGGTGGGCGGCGGCAGCCCGAGCCGCACCGCCGCGCCCTGGATGCCGGCGAGGGGCGTGCGCAGGTTCTGCTCGATGTCGACGGCGAGCGCTTTCAACGGTGACACGTAGAGGACGCGCACCCCGGGCTCGAGCGGCGCCGGGGTCGACGCCAGGCGGTCGAGCGCCCACAGGAAGGCGGCCAACGTCTTGCCGGAGCCGGTGGGCGCCGAGACGAGCACGTTGCGCCCCGACGCGATGGCCGCCCACGCACCCGCCTGGGCGGGTGTCGGGGCGGCGAACGCCCTGGCGAACCACTCGCGCGTCGCGGGCGAGAAGGTCTCGAGCACGTGGCGAACGAATCACAGACGGCACCCCCTGGCGAGTACCGATGGCGCGCGTGTGCCGGCACCGCCCAGCGACGACACACGTGTGCCAGGACGGCACACGCTCCCGGGGCAGATCACCATCCACTGGGGGTTTTCCGGGTGGCGGCGTCCTTGCTTCTGGTGATCCTCGACATGACGACCCTGCGCCCACTGCCCTCGTCCCCAGCCCGCCGACCGTCTCTCGCGGTCATCGACGCCGACACCTCCTCGTGGCGGACCGTCGAGGTGGGCTGCCATCGGACCACCACCGTCCCGCCCGCAGACGTCCGCGCGCAGGAGCTCGCCGCCACCACCCCCGTCCGGACCATCGTCAACCTCGCATCACCGGGCGCGCTCGACGCCGTCGCCGCCCTCCGCGCCGGCGGGTATCCCCGCCGCTTCTGGGGCTGCGTCGCCCACCCCACGTCCCCGATGGCGCTCGGCCTCGGCATGATCGAAGTCATGCCGCGCTCCTTCGACACGACGGCGCTCTTCGATCGTCTCCGCGGCTGGGTACCGTGCGGGGCGAAGATCGTCGCCGTCGGCAACCGTCCCGAAGCCTTCATGCCGCTTCGCACCGCGCTCATCCGCGAGGGCTTCTCCGTCTCCCTCGCCTGGGACGCGGGTCAGGCCACCGACCTCCTCGACATGATCGACGCCGACCTCGTGATCCTCGACCTCGGCATGCCGCACGGCGCCCACGGCGTGCTGGCACAGCTCGCGCAGCGTCCCAACGTCCCGAACGTCGTCCTCCTCCCCGGCCGCAGCGACGATGCCGCGGCCTTCGCTGCCACCCTCCGCAGCGGAAAGATCATCGCCAAGACCCGCACGCGCCACGACGTCCTGGAGTCCTTCCTCCACGAAGGCGAGTCCGCCGCTCGCCAGACCTCGCGCATCCAGGGCCCCGTCGGCGCCCCGTCCCTGCAGCACTTCTCCATGACCGCCTGAGCACCACCCCACCGCCCGCACGGCCCGCCCGCGTCCCATCCCCACGGGGCGCGGGCGGTCGTGCGTTCAGGACTCAGCGTGCGAGCAGGAAGCGCAGGCCGCGGAGCCAGCTGCCCTGTTCGCGACGACGGAAGCGGAGCTGGGTCCAGGCGTCGTGCAGGCGCAGCACGGCCATCTGCACCGACGACAGATGGCGCGTCGGCTCGTCGGGGAACTCGCGCTCGTAGCCGAGCGCCGTCAGCAGGTCGCCGCTGACGCCCTCGATCCGACGACGGAGCGCCGGCGACATCGCGGTCCGCCACTTCTGACGGTTGGTGGCGACGACCTGCACCTCGCCACGCGCCGAGCCGTAGTTCTCCGGCACGCGCAGGAAGCGGCCCGCATCGACGGGCGTCGGCACCCCGAGGAACTCGAACAGGCGACCGAGCGTCGGCTTCACGTCGGCGACGAGATCCTCGTAGCGCAGCTCCATGTAGCGCGCCGGGCCGAGTCTCTCCCCCGCGGCACGGCACGCCTGGATGCGGTCGGTCCAGTTCTGCGCAGTGCGAAGCGGCGAATTACCCCAGAGCTTCTCGGTCGAGAGGCAGCAGTCGCGGACGTCGCGAATGACGTGGATGAAGCGCGCCTCGGGGTAGAGCTGCGCCAGTAGCGGCAGCTCGGCCATGTAGACGGGCGTCTTGTCGCCCCAGACGATCTCGGGCCACGGCTTCGGCGGGTTCGGGATCTCCTGCTCGTGCACCGAGCGGAACAGCGCCTCGAGCATGCCGGGCCAGTCGCGGGTGCGGCACCGCTCCCACCAGCGCTGCCGATCGATGCGGATGCCCCGGCGCTCCCACAGGACGAACGCCCGGGTGTGGGCCAGGGCGTCGGCGAGCCGGTCGAACCCCTCGCGGATGGCGAGGTCACCGTACTGATCGAGCTGGCGGGTGTAGCGCGGGATGAACGTCGACTCGATGTCGGACATCCACAGGTCCGGGCTCGCGTTCATGAGCTCACGGAGCATCTTGGTGCCGGAGCGAGGATTACCGACCAGGAAGAACGGGGGCGTGGCGCGGGTCACGACCGTCTCAACCTACCATCCTTCGCGGAGGATCAGGAGCGCAGCGGGGAAACCTCGGTTGCCCTCCCCCCGATGCGGGGATACGGTCGCGACGGTCCGACCTCACGCTGAATACGAGATCCGTCGTGCGGCCCTTTCGTCAGATGCTGTGCCCGCTGTCCGTCCTGCTGGCGGTGGCGCTGCTGCCGGCGCTCGGGGCCGCCGGCGCCCCCCCGACCATCGACCGTCCAGTCGAGGGCAAGCAGCTGGTCCTGCGACGGAACGCCTCGGGCCGCGGCAAGTTGACCTTCGCCGGCGGAACCCCGGGCGAGATCGCTTTCCCGCCGTTCCTCGAGCAGGGCGTCGTGGTCGAGCTGTTCTCCCCGGTCGAGCCCGCCGGCGTGCGGTTCGAGCTGCCGGCCGCGGGCTGGAGCATGGCGCGCCAGTACGTCGTGCGCTTCGCCAATCGGCGTGCTCCGAACGAACTCTCGCCGTTGTCGAACGCGGTCCTCGAGCGGGAGCGCTACGTCAAGATCTCGGGCAAGGTGGCCGGCCTGGCGCTCGACGTGCCGCAGGGCCGCGTCGGCATCCGTCTCACGGCCGGGACCTCGCGCTGGTGCGCGCTCTTCACCGAGACGACCGCCATCGCCGACGTGCCGGGACGCTTCGCCGGGCGTCGCGCCCCGGCCTCGGCCGTCGTCGATTGCCGTGCCGACTCCCTCGGCGGCATCGGCTCGCCGAGCGGTGCGTTCGTCGCCGACTAGCTGCCGCCGCGCGGCAGGCCGAGGACCCGTTCGGCCAGGATGTTGCGCTGGATCTCCGACGAGCCCGCGAACAGGCTGGCGGCGCGATAGTACAGATAGGAGCGCGACAACCGGCCGCCGGCCTCGGCGTAGGGTCCCGGCTGCCAGCAGAGCGCGCGCGGGCCAAGGACGTCCATCACCGTGTCGTGCATGCGCTGGCTCATCTCGCTCCAGAAGAGCTTGATGAAGCTCGACTCGGGGCCGAGCGGCAGTTGCTTCTGCAGGCGGGTCAGCGTGCGCCAGTTGTTGAGGCGCGTGATCTCCACCTCGAGCCAGTGCTGCGCAATGCGCTGGCGCAGCACCGGATCCGTCGACGCCCCGCCCTCGCGGGCCACGCGCAGCAGGTCGTTCAGCAGCATGCGATGGATGACGAGCTGGCGCGGCGACGTGCCGCGCTCGTGCGTCAGCGTGGTGTTGGCGATCGCCCACCCCGCATGCTCGGCGCCGACGAGATGGTCCTGCGGGATGAAGACGTCCTCCAGGAAGACCTCGTTGAACTCCTCGCTGCCGGTCATCTGCCGCAACGGTCGCACCGTCACGCCGGGCGCCTGCATGTCGAGGATGAAGTAGCTGATGCCCTTTGCCTTCGACGCGGTCTGATCGGTGCGCGCCAGCAGGATGCCCCAGCGCGCGAACTGCGCGTAGCTGGTCCACACCTTCTGGCCGTTCACCACCCAGCCGTCGCCACGACGCTCGGCGCGACAGCGCAGCGCGGTGAGGTCCGAGCCCGCACCGGGCTCGGAGAAGAGCTGACACCAGATGTCCTCGGCCGGCATGATGGCCGGCAGGAAGCGGCGCTTCTGTGCCTCGGTGCCGTGCGCGATCAGCGTCGGCCCCACCAGGTTCACGCCGATGCGGTTGATGATCTCCGGCGCGCGCGCCGCCGCCATCTCCTCCTGGAAGATGTAGCTCTCGACGACGCTGGCGCCACGGCCACCGTACTCGCGCGGCCAGTGGATGCCGACCCAGCCGCCATTGGCGAGTGTCCGCTGCCAGGTGCGCAGGTACGCGACCTCCTCCGCCAGCGTCGGCTCGACGTCGTCGCCGGCCGCGGGCGGCAGGTTGGCGCCGAGCCAGGTGCGCAGCTCGGCACGGAACGCCTCTTCGGCGGCGGAGAAGGTCAGGTCCACGCGGGGGGTTCTGCCCGGCCGACGCGCCGGGCGTCAATGGTCGTGCGCGGGTGCGCGCCAGAGCATTGTCGGCGCCGGCGCCCGGCGGTAGGGTCCCGCCATGGCTGAGCCCGCCCTCCCGGATCCGGTCGCCCCCGAACGTTGGACCGCCGAGCAGTACCTTCGTCTCGTCGACGACGGCGTGCTCGGTCCCGACGACAAGGTGGAGCTGCTGGAGGGAGTGATCGTCTCCATGGCGCCACAGAACACCCCGCATGCCGTCGGTGTGAACCTGGTTGCGGATGCGCTCTATCGCGACCTGGCCGGCCGGGCCGCGATCCGCATCCAGCTCACCTTCATCGCCGGCTCACACAGTGTGCCCGAGCCAGACGCCGCCGTCGTCGCCGGCGGCGCCCGCGACTACCTCGCGTCCCACCCGCGCACCGCGCTGCTCGTGGTCGAGGTCGCGGACAGCTCGCTGCGCCAGGATCGCCTGACCAAGGCCGCGATGTACGCTGCGGCCGGCATCCCCGAGTACTGGATCGTCAATCTCCCGAACGACTGCGTCGAAGTGCGACGCGATCCCGCCCCCGCGGAGCGACGCTATCGCAGCGTCACGCTCATGCGACGCGGCGACGTCATCGAGCTCGCCGCGCTCCCCGGCGCACGCGTCGCCGCCGCCGATCTGCTGCCCTGACGCTCACGCGGGCGTCGTCAGCGCGCGGTGCACCGCGCGCGCGAGCGTACCGACGGTGTAGGGCTTCGCCAGCACGCCACGCAGCCCCGGCATGTTCGCCGCATCGGGCGCCATGCTGCCGACGAAGCCGGTGTCGAGGAGGACGGGGATGTCGGGCCGGACGCGCCACAGCTCCTGCGCGAGCTGCGTACCACTGAGCGCCGGCATCGTCAGGTCGGTCACGACGAGGTCGAAGCGGTTCGGTCCGGCGCGGAACATCGTCGCCGCCTCGATCGGATCCGTGAGCGACGTGACGCGGTAACCGAGACCCTCCAGCATGCTCCGTCCGAGCTCGGCGAGCTGCACCTCGTCGTCCACGAAGAGGATGCGCTCCCCGTGACCGCGGGGAACGCCCTGTGCCTCCGACGGCAGATCCGCCGGGGGCCCGGCATGGGCCGGCAGGTAGACCTCGACCGTCGTCCCGCGCCCCGGCTCGCTGTGCACGAGGATCGCGCCGCCGTGGCTCTTCACGATGCCGTGCACCACCGGCAGACCGAGCCCCGTCCCCTGCCCGACCTTCTTCGTCGTGAAGAACGGCTCGAAGATGCGCTCGAGCGTCGCCGCGTCCATGCCGCCGCCGTCGTCCCGTACGACGAGACGGACGTACCGCCCCGGCACCAACCCGAGGTGCATGGACGCGAACTCGGGGGTGACGTCGAGGGGACGCATCGTGACCTCGATCACGCCACGACGCTCGGGCATGGCCTGGGCGCCGTTGGTCGCGAGATTCATCACCAGCTGATGGATCTGCGTGGCGTCGGCCAGCACCAGCGGCAGGTCGGGCGGGATGTCGGCCTTGATGGCGATCGACGCCTGCAGCGCCGGACGGAGCAGCCGGAGCGCGCTCGTCACCTCGGCGCCGACGTCGATCGGCCGGCGCTCGGGCTCCTGCTGCCGGCTGAAGGCCATCAGCTGCTCGACGAGATTCTTCGCCCGCTGGCCCGCTTCGAGCACGTTGCCGATGCTGCCCATGGCGCGCGGGTTGCCCTCGACGTCCGCGCGCGCGAGCTCGCTGAATCCCAGGATGGACGTGAGGATGTTGTTGAAGTCGTGCGCGATGCCGCCGGCGAGCGTCCCGACCGCTTCCATCTTCTGCGCCTGGCGCAGCTGCCCCTCGAGCGCCTTGCGATCGGTGATGTCCTCGGCGATGCCGAGGAGATACTGCGGCCGTCCGTCCTCGCCGACGATCGGCACCTTGAGCGTCCGGAGATAACGCAACCCCCGGTGCCGCGTCTGGATCGACTCCTCGGCGATCTCGACCAGGCGACCGGACGTCAGCACCTCACGGTCCTTGGAGGTGAAGAAGTCCGCCGACTCGGGGAACAGATCGTAGTCGTTGCGGCCGATCATCTCCTCGCGCGAGTAGCCGAGCAGCGCCTCGCCGGCGCGATTGAAGACCACGAAGCGCAGATGGCGGGCGTCCTTCACGAACACCATGTTGGGGCTGTGCTCGACGATGGAGGTCATGAGCGACTGCGCCTCGCGATGGGCCTCCTCCGACCGCCGGCGATCGGTGATGTCGGTGATCATGGCGAGGACACCCGCGTACTCCCCGTCCTCACCCTCGACCGTTCGCGCCGACACGATGCCCCAGAACTCGGTGCCGTCGGCCCGCCGGAACTTGAAGTCGCGGTCCTGCGCCGTGCCCGCGCGACGGCGTGCGAGCTGTTCGCGTCCGATCGCCTGCCACTCCGGATCCATGAACTCGAACGGCGGTCGGGCGAGGATCTCTTCCACCGAGCAGCGGAGCATCTCCGCGAGACGGGGATTCACGAACGTCGTGCGGCCGGTGGCGTCGACGATCCAGATGCCTTCGGCCGCCGTCTCGACGATCTGCCGATAGCGGGCCTCGCTGGCACGCAGCGCCTCCTCGGCCCGCACGCGTTCGCCCACGTTGCGCGCGACGACCACGAGGTTGCCACTCTCGAGCGGCAGCAGCCGTGCCTCGAAGACGTTCTCGCCGGCCGGCGTATCGAGCGTGTACTCGACCACCTGCGGCAGCCGCGTGGTGCGGGCGGTGACGAACGGGGTCGCCAGCGTGCCCGCCACCGACGGCGGCAGCACGTCCTGGAAACGGCGGCCGACGAATTGCGTCGGCGGGACGTACAGGTCGCTCTCCGCGCCGCCACGGAAGTCGAGGATGGTGCCGTCCTCGCCGAGCAGGAAGAACAGGTCGGGCACGGCGCGGAAGATGGCCTCGAGCACCGCCGTCGTGCGCACCAGCATGTCCTCGGACCGTTTCTGCTCCGTGACGTCGCGGGTGACGCTCAGGACCGACGTGATCTCGTCCCCGTCGCGCAGCGGCACCGCCGTCGTCTCCATCCAGTGCAGCCCGCCCCGGCGGCCGACGAGGCGGAAGCGCAGGTGCCCCTCGCCGCCGGCGAGCGCACGCTGGTGCAGGCGGCGGTAGGCCTCGCGATCGTCGGGATGGACCAGCTCGAGCACCGATCTTCCGATCACCTCGTCGGCCGAGGCGGCCTCGATCATCGCGATCCCGGCGGGGTTCATCTGCAGCAGCACACCGTCCGCGCGCACGGTCTTCACGCACTCGGGCTCGCTGTCGAGGATGGCCTGCAGTTGCGCCTCGCGGTCGCGGAGCTTCGCGTTCATGGCACCCGCCGCCGCCAGGGCACGGGCCTCGGCGGTGGCATGCGAGCGCAAGGCGGCGAAGACGACGACGGCGAGCAGCAGGCCCGCACCGAGGATGACGATGGGCAGGACGTCGAACGCGGCACGCTGCTCGCGTTCGAGGACGTCGGCCATGTACCACCAGCCCGCCCCCAGCAGCAGGACCGCAACGGCGAGCACCATCCAGGCGATGGACGATGGGAGTCGCAGCGGACCGGCGGCTGCACCCTCGGTCGCCGGCGGCTCGGTCGTGCCCATGTCAGCGGGGCGTCAGCGCGTCCCCGTCGCGATCAGCGGCGCCTTGGCGAGGAGATCGGCCACGGCCTCGCTGAACGCCTTCCACGCGAAGGGCTTGCGGAGCACCCGATAGCGGGCGAGCCCGCGCAGGGAGTCGAGCGTGCCGACGTCGCCCCGGCCGAGGCCTTCCAGGGCCCCGCCCCCGGAGATGACGATGACGGGGACGCCTGGGACGCGACGCTGCAGGGCCCGGATGGTCTCCCAGCCCCCCGCCTCGGGCATGAACAGGTCGATGATCACCAGTTCCGCAGGGGCCTCGATGAATGCCGCCAGGCCTGCGACGCCGTTCTCGGCCTCGGAGACCTCGTGGCCATCGCGCTCGAGCATCTGGCGGATCAACGACCTGATCTGCTTGTCGTCGTCGATGACGAAAATACGTGCCATGTGGTTCCCCTGCCGCTGTTACCAACGGTGGGCCTCTGCGGCAACTGCATGGATGCAGTTAGACGACGCCGTGCGCCCGCAGGTCGGCGAGGTCTGCCGGGCCGACGCCGACCTCCGCCAGCAGCGCCGCCGTGTCGGCCCCGAGCGCGGCCCCGGGCGCATAGCGGGGCGTGACCCCGTCGACCTTGATGGGGCAGCCCACCTCCCGCAGCACGCCGAACACGGGATGGGCGACCTCCACCACCATCTCGCGCGCGAGGGCCTGCTCGTCGGCGAGGGCCTCCGCCACGGTGTAGACCGGGGCCACCGGCACGTGGCCACGCAGGCGCTCGAGCCATTCCGCGGTGGTCCGGCGGCGGAAGGCATCCTCGAGGAGCGGTGCCAGGGCCGTGCGATGCGCCAGCCGGTCGGCGAACGTACGGAACCGCTGATCGTCGGCCAGGCCCGGCAGCTCGAGGCGCTCCACCAGGCGCTCCCAGAACTTCTCCTTCATCACCATGATGACGAGCCACCCGTCGGCGGTCTGGAAGGTCTGGCTCGGCACCAGGCTCTGGTGCGCACCCTGGGGATGGCGCTGCGGCGCCCAGTCGCGGTTGAGCGACCAGATGGCGAGGTAGTTCAGCATCGAGAGCGCGGTATCGAGCAGCGAGACGTCGACGTCGCAGCCGACGCCCGTCGTGCGGGCCTGGTGCAGGCCGATCATCAGCGCCAGCGCCGACAGCATGCCCCCCGAGAAGTCCACCACCGAGACGCCCGACTTGGTGGGCGGCGCGTCGGGCTCGCCGGTGACGCTCATGAAGCCGGCGTACGCCTGCAGCAGGTAGTCGTACGCCGGCTCGCCGACGCGCGGCCCGGTGCGGCCGAATCCCGTCAGCGAACAGCACACGACGCGCGGGTTGGCGTGCTGCAGCGCCGCATGGTCGAGCCCGAGCCGACCCGGCAGGTCGCCGCGCAGGTTGTTGTAGACGGCGTCCACGCGACCGACGAGGCGGTGCAGCAGCGCGCGGCCGCGGTCGCTGGTGACGTCGAGCGTCAGGCTGCGCGTGCCGCGGTTGAACGACTGGTAGTAGAGGCCGTCGTGGGCGTCGGCGTCGGCGAAGGGCGGCACGCGCCGCGCCTCGTCGCCGCGGGTGGCCGGGTTCTCGACCTTGATGACCTCGGCCCCGAGATCCGAGAGGAACATCATGCCGAAGGGGCCGGCGCCGAGCTGGGTGAACGCCAGGACCCGGAGCCCCTCCAGCGGCAGTTGCTTGACGGCCACGCGACGAAGTTCCTACAACGACGGCACGATGACCGCCAAGGGAACCTTCAAGGACGTGATCAAACGCGACCGGGGTCCCGCCCAGGCGATGCCGGTCGACGCCTTCCTGGCCGAGCTCGACGCCTTCATCGTCGCGCACAGCCCGTACACGCAGAACAAGGTCGTGCCGGCGATCGGCGAGGGCAAGGCGAGCCTCGACGTGGTGAAGCGCTACGCGAAGGAGCTCTACTACCTGGGTCTCTGGATGACGCCCGAGTTCCCGCTGCTGATCGCGAACGCGCCCGACACCGACGCCTTCACGCTCGACGACTCGGAGCACTACGCGCACTGGGCGCAGAACTTCGCCGACGAGAGCGGCTATCTGCGCGACCCGAACCACGTCCTCATGAAGGTCGAATACACGCGCGCGTTCGACATCCCCGACGACGAGCTGCGCGCGTACGTGCCCATGCCGGAGACGATCGGCTCGGTGTACACGCTGCTCTACTACTGCCGTCGCTCGTACGACGAGGCCCTCGGCGCCCTCGGCTACGCGCGCGAGCGCGCCGCCGGCATGAGCGGCTACGCCAAGACGCTCTACCAGGGACTCTGGAAGCACTACGGCGTCAAGGTGAAGAACCTCGAGGTGCACGCCTACGCCGAGGAGGAGCACGGCGACAAGGCGCTCGAGCTGATGCAGCGCGTGTGCACCACGGCGTACGCGCAGCAGCGGGTGCGTCGCGCCGTGCAGCACACCATCCTGACGAACGAGTGGCGCACCTGGGCGTTGAATCGCTGGCTTGAATAGCCGCCCCAAGACCATGTCTTGGGGCGCACGGAACGCGAGAGTGATGCGCTCTGGTCCGCTCGACCAGCATGCCGCGGCCGGCAAAGCCGGCGCGGCATACGAGGCACGCACGGGGGACCCGCGCGGGGGATGGGATCATGACGGGACGACTTGCCGGTCGCAGCGCCATCGTGACCGGTGCGGGTCAGGGGATCGGGCGCGCCATCGCGATGGCCTTCGCTCGTGAGGGCGCACGCGTGTGTGTCGCCGAGCTCAAAGCGCATCGCGCCGAGCGCACCGCCGAGGAGATCCGCGACGCCGGCGGTGAGGCCATGTCGTCGGTCTGCGACGTCGGCAGGCGCGAAGACGTCGATGCCATGGTGGCGGAGACGGTGCGGCGCTACGGCACCGTCGACGTGCTGGTGAACAACGCCCACGGCTTCGGCCACCGCGCGCCCCTGGAAGACATCCCCGACGAGCAGTTCGACATGTCGTGGCGTACCGGCGTGAAGGGCACGTGGTACGGCATGTGCGCCGTGCTGCCGCTCATGAAGGCGCGCGGCTGGGGACGCATCATCAACTTCGGCTCGCTCGCCGCCGACGCCGGCCACGCCGGGCTCGGCGAGTACGCGGCGGCGAAGGGCGGCATCACCTCGCTGACGCGGGTCGCGGCGCGCGAGTGGGGCACCCACGGCATCACCGTCAACGTCATCTATCCCGCCGCGGCGTCGAAGCGCGGGCTCGACTTCCAGCAGCGCGACCCCGAGCGCTTCGCGCGGCTCATGGCGGAGCGTCCCATCGGCCGGCTCGGCGACCCCGACACCGACATCGCACCGGTGGCCGTCTTCCTCGCCACCGACGACGCGCAGTTCGTCACCGGGCACGTGCTCTATCTCGACGGCGGCGCCCACCTCGGCTGATGCTCGGCGACGACTGGGGCTGGTGTCCGCGCTGCGGCCAGGCGCTCGGCCGCCAGGTGCGCGGCGGTGCGCCGCGCCCGTCGTGCGCAGCGTGCGGCTTCGTGTTCTTCGCCAACATGGGCCTCGGTGCGGCGACGGTGATCCGCAACGCGGCGGGCCAGGTGCTGCTCGTGCAGCGCGGACCGGGGCAGTACGGCGCCGGACGCTGGTGCTTCCCGTGCGGCTTCGTCGAGTGGGGCGAGAACGTGCGCGACGCCGCCCGGCGCGAGACGCTCGAGGAAGCGGGGCTCGACGTCGTGCTGGGCGAGGTGCTGCAGGTCGTGAACAACGACCACGAGACCGAGCGGCCCACGGTCGGCGTGTGGTTCGCGGCGACGCCGGCGGATCCGGCGGCCGTGCCGGTGGCGGGGGACGACGCCGTCGCGGCGGCGTGGTTCGACCCGGCGACGCCGCCGCCGCTGGCCTTCCCGACCGACGTCGCGCTGCTGGATCGGCTAGTCGTCCGCTGACGCCGGCGGCATCAGCGGCAGCACGGGCACCGTGCCCTCGCCGCGCGACGGATCGAACAGCGGCAGCAGCTCCGGCGCCTGCACCGCCGCCGGCAGGCGGTCGACCGGCATCAGCGGATCGATCTCCTCGCTGGTTCCCGCCCCGAGCTCCTTGAAGCGCCGCGCCGCCGGCAGCACGCGACGGTCGAGCGAGCCCACCGCCTCGTTGTAGGCGTCGACCGCGCGCGCCAGGCTCTTCCGCAGCGTGTCGAAGTGCTCGGCGAGCTTGCCGATGCGCTTGTAGAGCTCGCGGCCGTTCTCGCAGACCTCCTGCGCGTTCTCGGCGACGCGCTGCTCGCGCCACGCCTGGGCGGCGCCCCACAGCAGCGCGATCAGGTTGATCGGGCTCGCCAGGACGATGCGCTGCGCGACACCGCGATCGATGAGCGTGTTGTCCTGGTCGAGGGCCGCGCGGAAGAAGTTCTCGCCGGGCAGGAACATCACCACGAACTCGGGCGACGGCTGGAACTGCTGCTGGTACGCCTTGCCCGAGAGCTTGGTCATGTGGTCGCGCACCAGCTTCGCATGCTCGGCCAGCAGCGCCGTGCGCGTCGCCTCGTCGGGCGCCTGCTCGGCGTCGACGTAGGCCCGCATGACGGCCTTGGCGTCGACCACGATGTTGCGCCCACCGGGCAGGCGCACGATCAGGTCGGGACGAAGCCGGCCCTCGTCGCCGTCGGCCGACACCTGCTCGTCGAAGTCGCAGTGCTCGAGCATGCCGGCCAGCTCGACGACGCGACGGAGCTGCACCTCGCCCCAGCGCCCGCGCACGCCCGGCGCGCGCAGCGCCATGGTGAGGTTGGCGGTCTGGGACAGGAGGCTCTTCTCCGACTCGTGCAGCCCCGTCACCTGCTGGCTCAACGCGCCGTGGTTGGTCTCGACGCGGCGCAGGCTCTCGTCCATGCGGGTGATGGAGTCGCGCACCGGCTTCAGCAGCTCGTCGATGGCGACGTGCCGCGCCTCCAGCGTCTGCTGGGCGCCGGTCTGGAACTCGCCGAGCTGGGCCCGCGCCAGCTCGAGGAAGGACGCGTTGTTCTGGCGCAGGGCCTCGGCGGAGAGGTTCTGGAAGGCGTCGCGCAACGCCCGCTCGGCCTCGGCGACGACCGCCAGCTTCTCGGCGCTGGCCCGGCGCTCGTGCTGCAGGTCGGCCTCGAGCCAGGCCCGATTGTGCGCCACCTCGTCGAGATGGCGTCGCGTCTCGGTGAGCTGCCCTTCGAGCTGCGCCACCCGCTTCTGCGACTCGCCGAGCTGCGTCGACACCGCGACGGTGCGCGGACGACCGATCAGCCAGGTGACGAGTGCCCCGAGCAGCAGCCCCGCAGCCGCCGCCAACCCCACCAGCAACATCACGTCCATGGGGCTCTCTAGCTTGTGTCTCCCCCGCGATCCAGGCCTTATTCCCGGCGGGGGGTCACCATGGTCGAGAAGACGATCGAGCTCACCGGGACGTCCACCAACTCCATCGAGGATGCGGTCGGCCTGGCGGTGTCACGCGCCGCCGCGACCATCAAGGGCATCAAGCCCGAGGTGGAGATCGATCGCATCACCGCGGTGGTCGAGGACGGCGGTGTCACCGCGTGGCGCGTGCGGGTGAAGGTCAGCTTCGCCGTGCAGGAGCAGATCCACGAGTAGCATGGGCGACGACGCGCCGAAGACCCGCGAGGTCGCCGACGGCGTGGTGCAGGTGTGCCTGCCGCTGCCGATGCGTCCCAGCATCATCAACGTCTGGCTGGTGCGCGGCGGCGACGGCTGGACCTTGATCGACACCGGCATGCACACCGGCGACAGCACGGCCGCCATGCGCGCCGCGCTCGACACCGTGGGCATCGCTCCCACCGACGTCCGCCGCATCGTCTGCACCCACCACCACATCGACCACTACGGCACCTCGGGCCCGTACCGCGACCTGATGGAAGCCGCCGTGTACCTGCATCCGCTCGAGGCCGAGCGGGCGGCCGCTGCACGCGATGCCGGCGGCGAGCCCACCGAGTTCATGGCCAGCCACGGCGTGCCGCCCGCGCCCCTCGAGAAGCAGTTGCCCCCGATGCGCCTGGTCGTCGGCAACCTGTACTGTCCGGCCGTCCCCGACCACCTGCTCGCCGACGGCGACGAGATCCCCCTCGGCGACGGGCGCCGGCTCGACGTCGTCTGGACGCCGGGCCACACGGCCGGCCACTGCTGCCTCCTGCTCGAGCCCGACCGGGTGCTCTTCGTCGGCGACCATCTGCTGCCGAAGATCACGCCCCACGTCGGCATCGGCCCCGGCGGGCCACAGAACCCGCTCGGCGACTTCCTCGCCTCGCACGAGAAGATCGCCAAGCGCGACGCCCGCCTCGTCTGCCCGGCGCACGGCGGCGTCTACGAGGACCATCGCAAGCGCGCCAGCCAGCTCATCGACTTCCACCGCGTGCGCAAGCTCGCGATGCTCGACCTGATCCGGAAACACTCGCTCACCGCCTACGAGGTGGCCCTCGACGCCTTCGCCATCACCCCGGGCAACCGCTTCCAGGTGATGGCGGCGACGTCGGAGACGCTGGCCCATCTGGAGCTGCTGCGGCTCGAGGGTCGCGCGCTCCGCAGCGAGGCGGCTGGCGTCGTGCGCTACCAGGCGCGTTGACCTGCCGTGCGAGCGGACCCACGGCTGCGACCCGATCCCGATCGGCGACGACGTCATCGACAGCGTGCAGCGCAACGATCCTCGCTGCCCGCCGCAGTGACGCTAGTGCCGGCCGCCGGTCAGGCTCATGCCGCGGTCGGAGGCGAACGTCGGCTCCTCCCCGAGCGCGCGTTCGGCGTCGTTCATGGCGGCGCGGAAGATGCCGCGCGCCATCAGGGCGACGGCGTCGGCGTGGCGCTGCCGATAGACGTCGCGCTTGAGGGTCTGCGCGGCGCGATCGTCGGGTGCCGCACGCGTCGCCCACTCGGCGAGATGGCTCGCCATGACGGCGTCGCCGCCATCGAGGAGCGCGCGACCGCGTGCCACCACCGTGTCGACGCCGCCCGCCATGGCCGCGATCTCCGCCGCCTGTGCCGCCGGCGTCGACGGCAGCAGGTCGGCGGCGTTGCCGTTCCACCACCCGCCCCAGAGCCGCAGCAAGTTGCGCACGATGAACTTCGGATGGTCGTACGTGGGCTGCAGGAACGTCCGCTTCGCCAGCTCCGGATCGGGCTCGACGGCGTGGAAGATCTCGTCGGCGGTCTGCCCGGCGTTCATGCGCTCGCGCACCTGCTCGACGATGACGCGCAGATAGCGCGCCGTCTCGGTGAGGAGCAGCCGCACCGCCTCGCGGCCGTGCAGCGCGGGGCCGTGGCCCGGGAACAGCCACTCGGCGTCGAGCCCCGCCATGGCCTCGAGGACGTTCGCCCAGTCCTCGGGATAGCGCTGCACCTTCTGCGGGTTGCCGCAGTTCGGCGCCTGCCAGATGACGAGGTCGCCGGTGAAGAGGTAGCGGTGCGCCGGCACCCAGACGTAGAGATGGTCGTCGGTTTCGCCGCGCGCGGCGTGATACTCGACGTCGACGTCGCCGAAGCGCTGCACGGCGACGTCGCGCACGAGGAACGTCGGCCAGTCGAACCGATGCGGGAACATCGGCTGCGGCAGGCCGAACTGGCGCATGTTGATGCGGCCGTTGAGCCCGTTCATGGCCTCGTAGCGCTTGAACCGCGCCACGCAGTTCTCCTGCGCGACGATCTCGGGACGCTCGCCGGCGTCGAGGAAGGCGCGCATGCCGAAGGCGTGGTCGGCGTGACCGTGCGTGTAGACGCCGGCGCGCACCGGCATGTCGCACCAGGCGTGGATGGCGTCGCGCACGGTCCCGCTCGTGTGCGTGAAGCCCGGATCGATCACCACGACGCCGTCGGGCGTGCGCAGCCCGTAGGTGTTCACGAACGCGGGATGCATGAAGACGTGCGGCGCCACCTCTCCCGGTTCACCGAAGAACATCGGCGTGGTGGTGGTGGGATCGGTCGAAACCATCGACGACGAAGGCATGACCACGACCTCTAGCGGAGAGCCTTCGCGGCCGGCAACCCAGCCCCTGCCGATCGATCCGCTGCTGCCGTCGGTGGTCGACGCGCTGCGCAGCGGGTCGCGGCTGGTGCTGCGAGCCGCACCCGGCGCCGGCAAGACGACGCGCGTGCCGGCGGCGCTCCTCGACGCCGGCGTGGCGACGGGACGGGTGCTCGT
>CAYOIZ010000070.1:0-30119 GCA_964404165.1 uncultured Binatia bacterium (SeqCode)
GTCTGCATCGTGCCGAGCGCCTCGAAGACGTAGTGGTCGGGCACGAAGACCATGTCGAAGCCGAGCGACTCGGCGAGCTGCGTCTCGTCGATGATGGCCTGGATGCCGGATGCGTCGTGGCGGACCTGGCCGCCGCCCACCTGGATGGCGAACTCCATCAGTGCAGCTCCGCCTTCCGACGCGACAGCAACCATGCCGCGCCTCCCGACACGCCGATCGCGATCAGCATGTAGACCAGGCCGAAGATCTTGTAGCCGACGCCGGGCGGCGACTCCGTGCGGAACGAGAACAGCACCAGGTTGACGACGACGTAGAGCGCGTAGAGCCACGCCATGGGCAGCGCCCACCGGCGCATGCCCCAGATGCCGATGGCGTAGACGAGCAGGTAGAGCCCGAAGAGCGGACCGGCGACGGCGTTGGCGGTGCCCTCGAGCCGCTCGCCGAAGAGCACGAAGCCGGTCTGCGGGCCGAGGATCTGGAACGGCTTCAGCAGGTTCGAGCCCGCGAGCACGCCGAAGAGGACGGCTGCCGTCGTGAGCAGCGGTCCTCGCACCGCCGCGGCCATCAGGAGTGGCCCGACGGGAAGATGTCGGTGCGCGCCTTGCCGGCGAGCGTCGACTGCAGCTGCGTCAGCGCTTCGTCGGGCGTGGCCGCGAGCGCCATCAGGCCGTGCTCGGCGCGTGTGAGCGCGATCTCGCACGGCACCGCGGTGAAGAAGCCGTTCGGCAGGCTCGACACCATGACGAAGAACGCCTCGCCGTCGGGGGCGCGGAACTGGAACCACTCGACCTTCTGGACCACGTAGGGGGCATCGCTCATCGCTCGTATCTCCTCCGGCGCCGTCGCTATCCCCGGTCCGCGACGTACGCAAGACGGTCGCGCGACCCTTGACCTGACCGGACCCGCGGACGACAAGCACCGGCATGAGTGGGAGCGCCGGCACGCGAGCCGAGCCGGCACGGCTGCTGGCGATGGACCCGCTGCCCGCGATCGTCCGGCTCGCGGCACCCACCACCCTCGTCATGGCCGTCGCGGCCATCTCGAACGTCGTCTACACCTACTTCGTCAGCCAGCTCGGCGTCGACGCGATCGCCGCCGTGTCGCTCGTGTTCCCCGTTTCGCTGCTCGCCATCACCGCGATGGGCGGCGGCATCGGTGCGGGCGCGTCGTCGGCGGTGGCGCGTGCGCTCGGCGCGGGGCGTGCGCGCGAAGCGGCGGCGCTGTCGGGGCAGGCGCTGCTGCTCAGCATCGCCATCGGCGTGACGTTCGGTCTCGTCGTCCTCGCGGGCGCTCCGTGGCTCTTCGGCCTGCTCGGGGCGAGCGGTGCCGTCCTCGATCAGGCGACGCTGTTCGCACGCGTGCTGTTCGGCGGCGCCGCGCTGACGTTCCTCGGCGGCATGTTCGACAGCGTCATGCGCGGCGAGGGCAACGTGCGCGTGCCGGCGATCTGGTCGAGCACGTCGCTCGCGCTGCAGATGCTGGTGACGCCGCTCTTCATGTTCACGTTCGGGTGGGGGCTCGTCGGCGGGGCGCTCGCGATGCTGGCATGCCAGTTCGTGGCGACCATCCCGCGTGCATGGTTCGTGCTCGGCGGGCGCGGCCACGTCCGACCCGTGCTGCGGCCGCGCTCGCTCGCGCCGGTGCGCGAGATCCTCCGCGTCGGCGTGCCGGCGGCGCTGTCGACGTCGATCAGCAACGTCGGCCTCATGGTGCTGACGGGCGTGGTGGCGCGGCTCGGCGCGCCCGATCTCGCGGCCTACGGCCTCTGCACGCGGCTCGACTTCCTGCTGCTGTCGTTCGCCTACGGTTTCGGCGCCGCGGTGCTCACGCTGGTGGGCATGGCGTCGGGGGCGCGACGCCACGACCTGGTGCGCGCGTTCGTGCTGCGCGCCGGCGCCATCACGTGCGGCATCCTCGCCGTCGCCGGCGGCGTGCTGTGCTGGCGGCCGTCGCTGTGGCTCGGGCTCTTCAGCCAGGACCCCGGCATCCACGAGGTCGGCACGCAGTACTTCCGCATCGTCGGCCCGTCGTATCCGTTCCTCGGCGTCAGCATGGTGCTGGCGTTCGCGTTCCAGGGCCTCGGCCGCGCCTCGGTGCCGATGGTGTGGATGGGGTTCCGCGTGCTGGGCGTGCTGGTGTCGGCGGTGGTGTGCACGCGCGTCTTCGGGCTCGGGGAGCGCGCGGTGTTCACGTGCGTGGCGCTCGGCAACGTCGTGTCGGCGGCGGGCATGCTCGTGCTGTTCCTGCGCACCGAGCGTGGCCTGCTGGCGGCACCGTCGGAACCGTTCGACGTTGCTCGGGCGTCGGCGACGACGAGCCGATAGCCGCCGTCGACCTCACCGGCGGTCGTGCTCGAGGCGCGCCGCTGTCACTGCGCGCAACAATAGACCCTGCAGATCAGATCGGCGGGCTGGCTGGTCGGGTTCGCGGCGGTGCAATTGGCCAGAGGGATTCCGTACCCGAGCCCCGTACCGATCAGTTGCAGGCTTTGGCCGGCAGTGTTCGCGAACGCCCAGGCCAGGCCGGTGGGAACCTCACCGGCGTGACAGAATGCCGTTGCCGTGGCGAAGCCAAAGGGCGGAACCGGCACCATGTCGGTGCGTTCGACGCAATTGGCCAGTCCCGAAGGGCCGTCCGGGCCAGGTGCTCCTGCGGGACCAGCGGGCCCTTCAGGGCCAGTATCGCCAGGCTCACCTTGTGGTCCGATCGGCCCCTGCGGCCCAGTGGTACCTGGCGCACCAGGAGGCCCTTGGAGCCCCTGCGGACCCTGCAATCCGAGGGCGACCGGGTCGAGTACCGCCTCGGTCGACTTGCAGAGCCCGCGGATCTTGACGGTCGTGTTGAAGCTCCCATCCTGTTTCGGTCGCGCACAGAGCTGGACCGCGTGAACGCTCGTGGCCGCGATGACCAGAAGCGCCAAGGCGAGCGATGCGAGGCGCCCGACCGTGGATGTGGTGTGTGTCATGGTCGTCCTTTCATGCCGGGGGACCTCCGCCGGCCGATGTCGTAGCGATGGCTGACCTTCTCGTGTCAGCAAGAGTCACGCCGCGCGCCGACGGCGTGTCGTGCGCGGCGTCGCCGACTCCGGGGGGCCATGCACGCGGTTGGTCATGAATCCCGGTTCACGCTCCCGTGAAGAGGACTTCCCACCGGCGGTACGCATCGCGCCGTGGGCTCCACGTCACGACAGTCGGGACGAGATCGTCGTCGACGTCGCTCAGCGGTCGGCGACGACCAGTCGGTAGCCGACGTCGAGCGCGGTGCGCCCCGCGAGGTCGGCGTAGGTCGCGTCCCAGCGGCCGCTCGCGAGGTCGTGCTCGAGGCGCGCGACGGCGGTGGTGACGAGCCGCTGATCGAGCAACGCCAGGCCCGAGATGGCGGCGCGGACGCCCGGGTCGAGGTAGGCGTGCGGCCGCGCCCAGTAGGCGGCGAAGAAGCCGTCGGTGCAGTCGGATGGGACGGGCAGGGGACGCACGTCGGCGCCGGGGAGCTGGCGGCACACGTGGTCGAGCGTCGCGAGGCCGGCCTCGTGCGCCACCACCTCGGGCAGGTAGTCGCGCACGAACCAGAAGCGCGACATCACCAGCGCGGGCTCCCACGTGACGACGACCTGCCGCCGCGCCACGCGTCGCATCTCCGCGATCCCGGCCGCGAGGTCGTGCCAGTGATGCACGGTGAGGACGGCCATCGCGGCGTCGGCGACGCGGTCGGCGAGCGGCAGCGCCTCGGCGACCGCGCGCACGACGGGCGCGCTCCCCGCGGGCCGCTGCGCAATCATGCCGGCGGCCGGCTCGACGGCGACGACGCGTCGATCGGTGGGCTCGTACGACCCCGCGCCGGCGCCGACGTTGACGACCGTGGCCGCGTCGCCGAGCGCGTCGCGGATGTGTGCCGCCCAGCGTGGATCGGCCCGTCGGTGCGTCGCGTAGTGCGCGGATCGCTCGTACAGGTCGGACACTAGTGCGCCGCGAGCAGGTCGGCGCAGAAGTAGCGCAGGGTCTGGTTCAGGACGTGGGCGCGCTCCCACTGCAGGAAGTGGCCCGCGCCCGGCACCAGCAGCGGGCCGATGCGCTCGGTGAACGCCACCTCGCTCTTCGCGACGAAGCTCGTACCGACGACGTGGTCCTCGGGGCCGTAGAGCACGAGCGTCGGCAGCGGGTTCGTCGTGAAGAAGTGCACCATCTCCGACAGGGGCCGCTTGCCCGCCGAGATCTCGTAGTTGGCGATGCCGGCGCGGAAGCGGTCGGCGTCGGCGAAGGGCTCGACCATGAACGCCACGTCGTCGGCGGTGAACGCACCCGGTGCGCCCCAGAAGCGCGGGCCGTAGAACGTCTCGACGTAGCGCCGGCGCAGCACCGGCGTGGCGAGCTCGGCGGCGAGGCCGTCGGCGTCGGTGGCCTGGCGGACGAAGTAGTCGGACTCGGGACGCAGGTGCCGCGGCGGATCGGGTGGGATGCCGGCGGCGGCGTAGGCGTCGTCGAGCATCGGCAGCACCGTGTTGAACACGCACTGGCGGACGACGAAGCCGGGGAAGCGCAGGCCGAGGTCCTGCACCACGACGCCGCCGAGGTCGCCGCCGACGGCGACGCACCGTGCGTGGCCCAGTACGTCGTGCACCAGCGCGTGCATGTCCCGCGCGTGGGCCGCCGGATCGTAGAAGCCGTCGCGCGCGAGGTCGGAGTCGCCGAAGCCGCGCAGGTCGGGGACGATGACCTCGAAGCCGGCGGCGGCGAGCGGTGCCACGTTGCGCCACCAGATGCGCTTCGTCTCGGGCCAGCCGTGCACCAGCAGCAGGGGCAGGCCGCCGACGCCTTCGCGGACGAAGGCGAGCGTCAGGCCGTCCCGCACCGGCGCGCGGTGGATCTGCATCACTCGAGGCGCGTGTTCTTGGCGACGACGACGATGCCGCCGTCGCTGACCTCGAACCGGGCGCGGTCGGCCTCGAGGTCGTAGCCGATGGTGGTGCCGGGCGGGATGGTGACACCCTTGTCGATGATGGCGCGCCGGATGCGCGCGTGGCGGCCGACGTCGACGTCGTCGAACAGCACCGACTCGCTGACGCTGGAGAAGCTGTTGACGCGTACGCGCAGGCCGAGGATCGAGCGATCGACGTGGCCGCCCGAGATGATGCAGCCCTCGGACACCATCGAGTCGGTGGCGATGCCGACGCGGTTCTGCTCGCGATCGGAGAAGACGAACTTGGCCGGCGCGCTCGGATAGTAGGCGGTGTAGATCGGCCACTCGGGATTGTAGAGGCTGAACGACGGCGACACCGAGACGAGGTCCTCCGACGCCTGCCAGTAGGCGTCGAGCGTGCCGATGTCGCGCCAGTAGCCGCGCTCGTGCTCCTTCATGCCGGGCACCGCGTTCTGCGAGAAGTCGTACGCGAACAGCTTCCCCGACGGCACCATGAGCGGCAGGATGTCGCGCCCGAAGTCGTGCGTGGAGTCGGTGCGCTCGGCGTCGTTCTTGATCTCGCGCGTCAGCGCATCGGCGCGGAAGATGTAGAGGCCCATCGAGGCGAGGCGCGTACCGGTGGCGTCGGGGCCGAGGTCGGGCTTCTCGAGGAAGCCGGTGATCTGCTGACGGGCGTCGGTTTCGATGATGCCGAACCCGCTCGCCTCGCTCGCCGGCACCGGGATGGCGGCGACGGTGGCGTCGGCCTCACGCTCGATGTGGAAGGCGAGCATCTGGCGGACGTCCATCTTGTAGATGTGGTCGGCGCCGAAGACGCAGACGTGCGTCGGCCGCTCGTTCTCGATGACGTCGAGGTTCTGCAGCACGGCGTCGGCGCTGCCCTGGAAGAAGCGCGGCCCGAGGTTCATCGCCGGCGGCACCGGGGCGACGTACTGCCCCATCTGCGCCGCCAGCTGCCAGCCGCGCGCCAGGTGCTGCATGAGCGACCCGGCCTTGTACTGCGTGATGACGCTCAGCTTGTAGATGCCGGAGTTGACGAGGTTCGAGAGGACGAAGTCGATGATGCGGTAGCGGCCGCCGAACGGGACGGCGGGCTTGGCGCGATCACGGGTCAGCGGAAAGAGGCGCTTGCCTTCGCCGCCGGCCAGGACGATCCCGACCACGGAGGGTGTACCGGAGGAGGGCATCGGGAGGACTCGATCGGGTATAGCCCGGGTCGTCGGCCGGGTGAAGCACTGCGCGCGGGTTGACGGCGCCCGAGGCGGTCCGGTAGCGGTGCCGGCCATGGGACGGTTGTCAGGGAGGACGCCGCCGTCGCGCACGCTCGACGTCGTGGGGCTGCTGGCGCTCGTGGTCATGGGGCTCGGGCCGCTGCTCGCGTGGCTCCGGCTCGTCCCGGGGCTGGTCGGGTTCATCCTGTTCGCGCTCGGCGGCCTGGTGGCGCTGATCGTGGGCGTGATGGGCGTGGTGCAGGCGGCACGCGGACGGGGCACGGGGCGGATGCGATTCCTGGCCGGCCTGGTCGGGCTCGGGTTCCTGGCCCTCGGCCTGCAGAGCCGGGGCGCCCCGGCGATCAACGACTTCACCACCGATCCGGACGATCCGCCGGCCTTCCGGCAGGCCGCGAGCGAGGAGGCGAACGCCGGTCGCGACATGGCCTATCCGGCGCCGTTCGCCGCCGTGCAGCGCTCCTGCTGCGCCGATCTCGCGCCGATCCGTCTCGCGGTGCCGCCGGCCACGGCCTTCATCCGCGTCGAGAGCGTCGCCCTGGCGCAGCCCGACTGGGTCGTCACCCGCCGCGATCCGGCCACCGGCGAGATCGAGGCCGTGGCCACCACGCGCGTCTTCGGCTTCCACGACGACATCGTCATCCGGGTCCGGCCCGATCCGGCCGGCGGCAGCCGCGTCGACGTCCGCTCCAAGTCGCGCGACGGGCGCGGCGACATGGGAACGAACGCCGACCGCATCCGCCGGGTGACGGCCGCGCTCCAGACCGCGCAGGAGCCCCCGGCGTCGTGAAGCGCTTCCTGATCTGGGCGGGAGGCTTCGCCGTCGCCCTGGTCCTGGTGGTGCGGATATTCTTCGGCGGCGGCGCGCGGCTCGACGACCGCAGCACCGCGCCCGAGCTGCCGGCGTCGGCGATCGAGAAGGTCGCCGACCTCGACTACCCGCCCGGCAACGTCGCGGTGTCGGCCGACGGACGCGTCTTCTTCACCTACCACCCCGACGGGGGGCCGCCGGTGCACGTGCTCGAGCTGCGCGACGGTACCCCGGTGCCGTACCCGTCGGCGGAGCAGCAGAATCTCTTCGAGACGGTGCTGTCGCTGCGCATCGATCGGCAGGGGCGCCTCTGGACGCTCGACCACGCCGGCTACGGTCGCGGGCAGCCGACGCTGCTGGCGTTCGACCTCGCCACCGGCAACGAGGTGCACCGGCACGAGTTCCCCTCGGAGGTCGCCGGGTTGTTCTCGATGCTGAACGACTTCCAGGTCGATGCCGCCGGCGAGACGATCTACATCGCCGAGGCGAGCCCGGTCGTGCACACACCGGCGGTGATCGTCTACGACGTGAAGACGCGCACCAGCCGGCGCGTCCTCGAATCGCACCCGTCGGTGCTCACCGAGGACTACCGCATCCAGGCGCCCGGTCGCGACATGGTGGTGCTCGGCATCTTCACGCTGCGCATCGGCATCGACTCGATCGCGCTCGATCGTGGGACGGGCGACTGGCTGTACTACGGGCCGGTGACGGGCGGCACCATGTCGCGCGTCCGCACCCGCGACCTGAAGGACACGTCGCTGACGCCGGCGCAGCTCGCCGAACGCGTCGAGCGCTTCGCGCCGAAGCCGATCAGCGACGGGCTCAGCGCGGACGCGCAGGGCAACGTGTACGTCACCGATCCCGAGCACTCGGCGGTCCTGGTCCTCGGACAGGATCGGAAGCTCCGCACGCTGGTGAAGGATGCAAGGCTGCGCTGGCCCGACGGGCTCAGCTTCGGGCCGGACGATTGGCTCTACGTCTCGTGCAGCGATCTGCAGGACGTGCTGTTCGTGCCGTCGTCGACGATGCGCGCGGCGGCGCCGTTCCAGATCTTCCGGTTCAAGCCGGGCGGGACCGCGCCGGCCGGCCAGTAGCCGCGACGCGGCAGGGTGGTGTCATGGCGGCGTCGAGCCGCACCTGCGAGTTCGGCGTTCCAGGATTCGGCGGCGTGCTGTGGCGTTGCGCAATCCCGGAGTCCGGACCCAGGCAAGCTCAGGGTGTGACCGCGAAACGGCGCAGCTCGGCCGACAACCGGTCCATGAGCGTCAGGATGCGCGGGCCGCTGACGAAGGCCTCGGGCGCGTCGATCACCGCGATCCGGTTCGCCCGCACGGCGGGCAGGGTGGGGAGCTGCCTCCAGGCGGCGAGGAGCTTCTGCGCCGCACCGGGGTCGGGTCGTGGCAGGAGGAGGATGACGATGTCCGGGGCGATCGCCAGCAGGCGCTGGCGGTTCATGCGCGGAAAGCCGGTGACGTCCTGGTCGACCGCATTGCGGCCACCGGCGGCGCCCAGTGCCGAGCCCTGGATCGAGTTGCGCTGGATGAACCACACGTCGTCGACGGTGGCGTCCTCGGAGGCGAGCACGAGGAGCACGCGCGGTGCCGTCGCGGGTGGCTTCGCGGAGAGACGGGCGCCGAGCAGGTCGGCGAGATCGTCGGCGGCGGCCGCGTGGCCGGTGAGGCGGCCGAGCTCGCGCATGCCGCCGAGGACGTCGTCGAGCGTGGTCCAGGGCAGCAGACACGTCGGGGCCAGGGCACGCAGCTCGGGCGCGCGCACGTGGAGACCCTCCTCGGCGAGGATCAGCCCCGGCGTGGCGCGCGCGATGCCCTGGTAGTTCGGGGCCATCGTGGTGCCGAGGCGGGGCAGCTTCATCGCCTCGGGTGGATCGACGCAGTAGTCGCTGACGCCGGCGACCTGCGGCCCGGCCTCGATCGCGAAGAGCGTCTCGGTGATGGCGGGCGTCAGCGAGACGATGCGCTGCGGTGGCGTCGCCGATTGCGGACAGCGCGGCGGCGCGGCGTGCGCGGTGACCGCAGCGAGCAGGGCGAGTCCGAGGAGGCGCTGCATGCGTGGGCAGCCATAGGCCGCTGGGGCCGCGGGCTCAAGCGATGGATGCCTGGCGACGTCTGCTTGAACCCGAGACGGAAGGTCCGGCATCTGAGTCATGGAGGAACGCATGCCAGCACGCTGGGGATGGACCGTTGGGATGATGATGGGCGTGGCGCTGCTGGCTCCGTCCCTCGGCCAGGTGGCGATGGCCACGCAGTGTCCGATCGGGGAGATGGAGGAGATGCTCCCCGCCGGCAGCGGCGAGGATCTCGAGGTCACCGGCCCCTGCGTCGTCGGCCCGGGCACGTACCACTACGACAACGTCAACGTGTACGACGGCGGCACGCTGCGCTTCACCGACGCCGACATCGACTTCTGGGCCACGTCCATCCTGGTCGAGGCCGACAGCGCGCTCACGGCGGGGACGCCCGACGCGCCCATCGGCACGAACGGCACGCTGACGATCCACCTCTACGGCCCCGACCGTGGCGCGCAGCCCTTCGGCGTCGAGGGCATGGGCGGGCAGGGCATCGTCTGCAAGACCGCGGGCGGCACCTGCGGCGTGCCGGCGGACATCTGGAACTCGAACGGGGCCGAGAAGAAGTCGCTGCCCGGCGGCGTCACCGACTACTTCTACGCCTACGGCACGATGCCGTACGACGACGGCGGCACGACGAAGGGCTTCTTCGGCTACAAGGTGCTGGCGGTCGGCTACGACGGCACGATCGCGATGTACGGCAGGAAGGGCGCGTCCTACGGCACGCTCGAACCCACGGACTCCGGGAAGAGCTGGCGGCGGCTCGATGGCACGGTGCAGACGGGCGCACCGTCGATCAAGGTCGAGGGCGCCGTCGACTGGCAGGCCGGTGACGAGATCGTCATCACCACCACCGACTACCTGCCCGGCCACTCCGAGCAGCGCACCATCAGCGAAGTCAACGCCGACGGCTCGTTCACCCTCGACACCCCGCTCGAGCACGCGCACAACGGCGACCGCTTCCCGCTGGCCCTCCTGCCGGAACGTCTCGGCATCGATCTCGACTACGCCGAGACGCGCGCGGCGGTGGCGCTCCTGAGCCGCAGCATCCGGATCGTCTCCGCCGGCGCCACCTTCGGCAGCGAGTTCACCGAGGCGCCGGGGAACTTCATCGGCGGGCACACGCTCGTGCGGGCCGGCGTGCGGAAGTACCAGCTCCAGGGCGTCGAGCTGAAGCAGCTCGGGCAGGGTGGACGGCTCGGGCACTACCCGATCCACTTCCACATGGCGCGGCAGGTGCCCGCCGAGACCTTCGTGAAGGACTGCTCGGTCAACGAGTCGATGACGCGCTGGTACGTCGTGCACGCCACGCAGGACGTCACGCTCGAGCGCAACGTCGGTTGGAAGTCGATCGGCCACGGCTACTACATCGAGGACGGGACGGAGATCCGGAACCGCTACCACGCCAACATCGGCGTCTTCGCGCGCGCGGCGGTGGACAACGTGCAGAACCCGCGGCAGGTGCCCGGCATCCTGACGTCGCCCGGCGACTTCGACGTCGAGCGCGTGCCGTTCAACTCCGACGTCGACCATCCGTCGGTGTTCTGGATCATGAACGGCTACAACGACTTCATCGGCAACATGGCGGCGGGGGCGAGCGCCTGCGGCACCTGCTACTGGCTCGTGCCGGGCGCCACCAGCGGTCCGTCGCGCACCCAGAAGTGGGAGTCGTACGCGGCCATGCAGCTGTCGACGCCCGGCACCTTCAATCGCGCGGCCACCACGCCGCTCAAGCGCTTCGAGGGCAACTTCTGCTCGACGGCGATGAACTCGTTCAACGTCGTCGGCAACACGACGGCGTGCCTCGGCGTCGGCGGGCCGCCGGCGATCGCGCTGCAGCCGGTGAAGAACACGCTGTCGCCGGCGTGGGACAGCGCCCTCGCGGCGTCGTACTACCCACGCGTCGACCCGGGCGGCGGCCGCTTCCCGACGCTCTGCCAGGACACCGACGCCGACTGCGGCGCCGTCGACCTGTGCGCCAACGGCCACCAGGATCGCTGCGCGGTGACGGTGATCGACCGGTACACTTCGGCGTTCCACTGGGCGCAGACCAACTTCGCCGCCGTCTGGCTGCGGCCGCAGTGGTATCTCTACACCAACAGCGTGCTCTCCGACGTGCAGAATGGTGGGCTCACGTTCGTCACGGGTGGCGACTACACCAAGGCGTCGACCATCGGCGGCCACTGGGCGCACGCGCGCAAGAGCGTGTTCATCGGCAGCACGCAGCCCGACAATCCCTTCGCGTCGGCCGCGAGCCCGTTCAACCCGGCGTCGGGGCTCCTCTGCGACACCAACGAGGGCAACAACTGCCTGTCGCGTGCCGAGGGCGTGGCGTTCCCGCTCGACAACTTCTCCGTCAACCAGCGGCTGTTCAGCATCTACGACGGTCCCGCGACGCAGGACTCGAACGCCTACCTCGACATCACGCCGACGCCCATCGACGGCTGCGACCTCGCGAACGGCGTCTGCCCGAACAGCAAGTGGATGTACGGTCGCGGCCTCGGCATCCCGAAGCGCGGCCAGTCGTGCTACCTGCCGAACGCCGCCATCGCCTGGAAACAGCCGAACGGGTTCTACTACCCGCCCGCGTTCCGCTCACGGAACCTCTTCTTCGACACGGTCGACATCCGCCACTTCGTCGTCGAGCCGTCGTTCCTGCCCGGGACGTTCCAGACCGACCCCCAGGCGGTGAAGTCGCGCTACTGCACGTGGAGCCCGACGATGTTCACCGGCTTCACCGACATCGATCGGCAGACGGTGCTGAACGACGATGACGGCTCGCTCACCGGGCTCGCCGAGACCACGTCGGTGAACGAGGACGAGTTCTTCTCGGCGCCGGTCGAGACCGTCGAATGCGCCTCGGACATCACCGCGCGCACCAGTCCGTACGACTACGTCTCCACCGTCGTCTATCCGCGCTGTGCCGCGAAGGGCACGTGCGACGAGAGCGTCTGGAACGAGGTGTGCACGACGCGGAGCTGCTACGGCGTGCCGCTCTACCGCCAGTACCTGACGAAGACCGAGCGCCAGTCGAACGGCTCGCATCCGGTGACGCCGAGCATCCGCCTGATGGGCGAGGCGATGTGGCAGCGCAACAGCCTCACCGTCAACCACGGCAAGTACTACATCGACACCACGGTGTCGGCGGCGCGTCAGCGCAAGGGGATCGCGCCGGACATCACCACGCCGAGCTACACCGTCTTCCAGGCCGGCCAGACGTACTATGCGTTCCTGCTCTTCGCGAAGCCGACGACGCGGCAGACGTACCAGATGTACGTCGGCGCCAACGCCGACTTCGTGCCGACGCGTGACCTCGGCGTCGTGCGCGCGAGCATCGCCAGCTCACCGCTGGTGTTCGATCCCGATCTCCCGGCGGGGAACTGGCCGGCGTCGTGGCCGGCGCCCGACTACGACGCCAAGACGGGCATTCTCACCGTGACCGTGGACATGGCGGCCTTCGCGGCCGACTTCGAGAGCGCCCGGGAGGGGGCGTGCAAGCCGCCGAGCTTCTGCGCCTGGCAGAGCGGGGCCTGCACGTGCTCGATCACCGATACGACGGATCCCTTCTACGCCGAGTGCCACGCGAACGACTCCGAGGTGTGTCAGGCCGCCGTGCGCGACGTCGACTGTCCGGCGGGCGGCTGCATCGGCTTCGCGGTGACGCTGCCGGGCACGTTCGGCACCGATCCGGCGAAGGAGCCGCGCCCCGACGCGGAGCCGTTCCCGACCAACGCCGACTGGGACGTCGCCTGGAAGGACGCGCCGGCGGAGCTCGCCGGCAGCTGCGCAGCGCCGCTCAAGGCGGCCATCTTCGGGACCTCGGGCAACGACCGCCTGCGCGGCACGAAGGGCGCCGACCTCATCGTCGGCGGCGGCGGCCGCGACCGCATCCTCGGCAAAGGCGGCGACGACGAGATCTACGGCGGCCCTGGCGACGACTTCATCGACGGTGGCCCGGGGAACGACGTCATCGACGGCGGTGGCGGCGACGACGCGATGCGCGGCCGCAAGGGCAACGACGCACTCCACGGCGGCGATGGCAACGACAAGGCCTTCGGCCACGCCGGGCAGAACACGTGCACCGGCGCGGAGAAGACCAGAGACTGCCCGTAGCTACGGCGCCAGCGTGACGAGCGGCGCCATCGACGGCGCGATGATGTCGACCCGCAGCGGCGTGTCGCGTCGTGGGGCCGTCTTTGAGATTCCGCCGCGCATGACGTATGGCGCAAACATGTATCTGCTGCGTGTCGCGCTGGGACTCGTCGTGCTCCACGCCGTCGGGGCGATTGGGGCCGAGCTCGAGTGTCCCACCTTCCAGGGCACCGTCGTCCCGAGCCCCGTGGTCGCGAGGACCAACCTGGGTTCGGGTCGGTACGAGCTCGCGAAGGCCGATCGGATCTGCCGCCCGAAGGACGGCACGAGCCTCGGCGCGCTACGTTCGCACGACGTGCGTGGCGCGAAGCCGGCCCGCAACCTGGCGCGTGACCGGGCGAACATCAATCTCATCGAGGGACTGGTCGACGTCGACATCTCGACGCCCATCGCGATCCTGCTGCCGGAGAACCCCGGGCAGCCGGCATATGCCTGCTACCGCCTCCTGCAGGAGCTGCCGCCGGGTCGGCTGTGTCTGCTCGCCGACATCGACGGCAGCGGCGTGACCTCGGGCAAGGCGTTGCTGTGCAACCGTGGTCGCTGCCGCGAGCGCAAGTTCCTGGGGCTGCTCTCGCCCGGCACCGATCTCTTCCAGAGCGTCTGGGACGCGCAGGTGACCCTCCCGGGCGCCACCACGGCCGTCGACGCCGTGACGCTGACGCAACGCGGACGCGTGGGTCGCCTGAGCATGGACGTCGCCCTCGACGTGCACGACGCGATCGATCTCGGCATCGACCTGCGCGCGAACGGGCTGTGGAAGGTGCGTGACGGGAACCTCGTTCGCGATGGCGCACCGATCCTGGAGACGAGCGGCGAGGGCCACGCGCGCAGCAACCTCGATACCAAGACCGTGTCCGTGCGCACCGACCTGACCGACGTGCGCGGCACCACGACCATCGAGATGACGCGCACGAACGCCGACAACCCGACGTCGTTCGGGCAGTGCTGGCTGTTCGCGCTGACCGACGACCAGGGCGTCGAGACCACGATCGAGCTGCCGCTGGTCGTGCCGGCCACCGGCATCGGCGCCTCGCGCAACACGGTCGAGCTCGACGCGGGCGGCGAGACGCGCTCCACACTCGACACCGGCAACTGCAACGTGACGCCGACCGGTCGGATCGCGTGCCTGATTCCCGCGACCGCCGGCACGGTGCCGTTCGATCTCCGCCTCTTCGGTGCGCTGCGACTGCCGACGACGACGGAGCCCGCCGGCGGTGCCGGCACGTTCACCGATCTCGTGACGCCGCGCGCGGGCACCTGGACGGCGCGGTTCTGCCCGACCACCCCCTGAGCAGCGGCGGCGGGTGTCCGAGGAGCGCGCGGCTCCCCGGACACCCGCCTTCGGGCGGGTTACTGCAGGAACGCGCCGCTCGGCGATCCCGCCGAGCAGTCGATGACGACGTTCGAGCCCTGCTGCTCGAACGGCGCCTGCAGCGGGTTCGGGCGCGGGTCGCCCGGCAGCAGCAGGCCGCAGTTGGTGCACTCGACGTTGGTCCACAGCGCGCTGCCGTCGAGCATGGCGTTCACCCAGTCGACGAGCGTGGGCACGCCGCCGGTGGTGTCGGTGTACACCTTGTTGCTGCCCCACATCGTGTGCCGCGAGCCGGTACCGATGTAGTAGCGGTAGTTGTCGTTGGTGACGTCCGCGAAGGTGGCCTGCACCTGCTCGCGCATCTGCTCGTTGTACGCGCAGCTCGATTCCCACCAGTTGAGCCAGGCCGGAATGTTCCCGGGGTTGCGCATCACCTGGTAGAAGCCGGTCTGGCCGCCGGTGCCGCCGTCGTACGCGGTGCTGTAGTGCGCGAAGCGGGTCTCCGGGAAGTAATCGGTGACGACCTTCGTGTAGCCGGGGATGCCGGTCCCGTTGGTGAGCGTCTCCTCGAGGCCGGGGATGTTCGGGGGCAGGTTGGCCGCGAAGTTCCAGTTCGGGAACTCGTTGTCGAGGAAGTCCTGCGTGATGACGCCGTTGCCGGCGTCGGCGAGGATGTCGAAGTGCGACGCCGGCCACATGAACTCGTGCAGCGGGCCGTTGAACCAGGCGCCGTAGGCGCCGGCGCTCGAGCCGGTGACGAAGACGCGCTCGGGGTTCACGAAGTGCTCGCGCGTCCACTTCTCGACGACGCGCGCGTTCGGATAACCGCGGTGCTCGACGTGGATGGCCGGCAGGATGTTGGCCGGGTAGTCCTGCGCGGCGTCGCCGAAGTGGATGTCGCAGCTGCAGTACGACACGAAGACGATGTTCCAGTCCCGGAACGGGTTCGCCGGGTTGTCGATGTCGGCGAAGCCGGTGCTGGCGTTGTTCGGGTTGTCGCCGCCGGCGGGGTTCACGTTGGTGTCACACACCGGCAGGCCGCAGGTGGTGCTCTCCCAGCACGCGCCGCCGCCCTGGTAGTAGTACAGCACCTTGTTCACGCTGCCGCGCTTCACGAAGTAGGAGTACGGCGACCCGTCCATGCACTGCGGGGTGAGCGTCTTGCCCTGGTACTGGATCGGCCCGGTCGGGCTGATCGTCGTGAACTGGGTGTCGTCGACGTTGGGGGAGACGATGGTGTGGGTGACGATGGCCGCGGTGACGTCGTCGATCTGCGCCCCCACCCCTGCGCGGGTGGCGCTGGTGGGACAGCCCTTGGCGATCTTCTTGTCGAACTCTTTCGCGAACGCGGCGCGCGCGTCGCTCGCCTTGCCGTCACGCCGCGCCGCGGTGGGGTCCTTGTCGAGCGCCGCGATGAACTGGCTCTCGGCCGCGAGGAGCTTTCTGCAGGCGACGCCGGCCGCCTTGAGGAGCTTGCGGCCGCAGCGGGCGTCGTCCTTGGCGCCGAGGTCCAGGCCGTCGTTGACGTCGGCGACGATGGCGTTGGCGGCGTCGTCGATCAGCGCGCGGGCGGCGGCCGACGTCAGCGTGGTGTCGACGCAATCGACGCCGGACTTCTGCGACTTCGCCTCGGCCTTCGCCCAGGCGCCGTCGAGCGTGTTCGCCGCCTTCGCGAGTGCGGCGTCGCGCGTGGCATCGTCCTGGCTCGTCTCCCACTTCGCCAGCGCCGAGAGCACGGCTTTGCAGTACGTGCCGGCGTCCCCCTGCTTCGAGCCGACGCATCGATTCGTGGGGTACGTGGAGGCCGCCTGGGTCGACGGCGCTGCCGACAGCAGCGCCACGCCGAGGGCGGCCATGAGCGATGTGATCCTCTTGTGCACGGGTGTCCTCACCTTCTGCGAGTCGATGGGCATCGGTCGCGATCCGGACGTTAGTCGGTCGTCGCACGAGGTCAAGAAGTTTCTGCGCGATCCGCTGGCGTGGCGCTCCCATCTGGACTACCCGCAGGCCGCATGGGCGATCTCCCCGCGTCGGCGCTGGGCACGGCGGCATTGCTGCGCCGCGGCGCGCTGTCGTCGACCGAGCTCACCCGCCACCATCTCGACGTGGTCGCGCGCCGGAACCCCGAGCTGGGGTCGTTCGTCGAGGTGCATGCCGGGCGCGCGCTGCGTGCCGCGGCGCGGGCGGACGCGCGGCTGCGGGCGGGTGGGGCGCTGCCGGCGTTTCTCGGGCTGCCCATCGGCATCAAGGACCACGAGCATCTCCGCGGGCACTTCACCCGCGTCGGATCGCGCGCCTTCCGGTGGGTGCTGCTCCCCGTCGACGGCCCGGTCGCTCGCGCGTGCCGGGCCGGCGGCTTCGTGTTCCTCGGCAAGCTCGCGACGTCCGAGTTCGCGATCCTGCCGTTCATCCACACGGCCCTCCACCCGCCCGCCCGCAACCCCTGGCAGCCGGAGCACTACGCCGGCGGCTCGAGCGGGGGTTCGGCGGCGGCTGTGGCGGCCGGCATGCTGCCGATCGCGCCGGGGTCGGACGGTGGCGGATCGATCCGCATCCCGGCGTCCTTCTGTGGCCTCGTCGGCGTGAAGGCGGGACGCGGTGGGCTGCCGCATCCGTACGACGCCATCGACCGCGTCCGGATCAGTGCGATCGGACCGCTGGCGCATTCCGTGCGCGACGCGGCGGCCATGATGGACGTGCTCGACGGTCGCGCGCTGCACACCGACACGCCCGCGCCGGGCTCGTTCCTCGAGGCGTGCGCGCGGCCACCGGCGCCGCGCCGCATCCGCCTGCTGCGTCGCTCGCCGCTCACCGCCGTCGATCCCGCCGTCGACGCGTGCGTGGTGCGCGCGGCGCGCGCGCTCGAGGCGCTCGGGCACCACGTCGAGGAGGGCGAGCCGCTCGCCGGCGACGTCGACGAGTTCGTGCCGTTGATGGCGCGCATGGTCGCCAACATCCCGCTCCTGCCGTTCGCCGAGCGGCGCCTGCAGCCGACGACGCGGTGGATGCGCGGGCTCGGCAAACGCGTCTCGCAGGCCGAGGCGCTCGCCTGTCGCGACGCGCTCGCCGCCCGCGTGCTGGCATGGTTCGGCGACGCTGATGCCTGGATCACGCCCACCGTCGGCCAGCCGGCGCCGCGCGTCGGTGGATTCGAGGGCCTCGACGGCGAGGGCATGTTCCGTGCCGCCGCCGCGATCGGCGCCTTCACGGCGCCGTTCAACGTGTCGGGGCAGCCGGCGTCGAGTCTGCCCGCGGGGCGGTCGTCGTCGGGGTTGCCGATCGGCGTGCAGGTGGTCGGCCGCCCGGGCGGCGATCGGGACCTGCTCGCGCTGTCGGCGGTGCTCGAGGCGGCCCTCGCCGGCTGACCCCTTGCGGCGGAGCGTGGGCCGGCTATCAGTGCGGGATGCCACGCACCGTCGCCGTCATCGTCGGCAGCCTCCGCAAGGACTCCTTCAGCCGGCGCATCGCGCGCGAGCTGATCGCCGTCGCTCCCGACGGCCTCACGTTCGCGTTCGTCGAGATCCGCGACCTGGCGCTGTTCGATCAGGACCTGGAGGCGACGCCGCCCGCATCGTGGACGGCGTTCCGTGCCGGCGTCCGGGCGAAGGACGCCGTCCTCTTCGTGACGCCGGAATACAACCGCTCGGTTCCCGGCGTGCTGAAGAACGCCATCGACGTCGGCTCGCGTCCGCCGAAGGAGAGCGTCTGGAACGGCAAGCCGGCGGCGGTGATCAGCGTCACGCCCGGCCCGACCGGCGCCTTCGGCGCCAACCATCACCTGCGCCAGTCGGTGGTGTCGCTGAACGTCCCGATGATGCCGACGCCGGAGGCCTACATCGCCAACGCCGGCAAGCTGTTCGACGAGTCGGGCGCGCTCACCGACGACCGCACGCGCGACCTGCTGCGCAAGTTCGGCCAGGCCTTCGCGACCTGGATCGAGAAGAGCCTGCGGCCCTAGTCCGCGTCGGCCGTGCGCTCGCCGTCGGTCGGGACCGACGACGGCAGCAGCCGTGTGAGCGTGTCGCGCGCGCTGGAGCTGCTGGGATCGAGTGCGATGGCACGACGAAGCAGCCGCTCGCCTTCGCCGGCGTCGCCACCGAGCAGGCGCGGCAGCGTGAGGAGGATGGCGCCCTTGCCGGCGAGCGCCGCCGGCCAGTCGGGCGCGAGCGCGAGGGCACGGTCGATGTGCTGGCGCACGAGACGCACCTCGCCGAGGAGGCGCAGCGACAGCCCTTCGAGATCGACGCGCTTGCCGCGCAGGCAGAACGCGGCGAAGTACGCGACGGCGTCGTCGGGCGACTCGGCGATGGCGCGCTCCGCCAGCACGAGGCCGTGGTCGAGCGCTTCGCGCCGGGTGGACTCGGGGAGACGATCGGCGTCGTAGCAGCGCGCGAGGGCCTCCTGGGCGGTGGGTGATCCCGTCGGATCGCCGGCGTGCGCGACGGTGACGAGGGCGACCAACAGCGCGAATGCCGTATGGGTCACCTGTCGTCTCGCGCGCATCGTCATCGATCGACGTCTCCTGACGCATCACAGTACCGCAATCTCCGTGCCGTGGAAGCATAGTTGCGACGTGGATACGCCGACGGTGGAACGTTGCACGCGCGTCGGATCGTGCAGGGAAGTCGCAGTCAGTGCTGTGTGTCGGGCTGGATCAGGATGGTCGGGATGCCGGCGGTTCCGGAGCGGACCGTGGCCACCGTGGTGCCCGGTTTCATTCCCGTCCGCACCTCGCTGACGTCCACCCCCGCGGCGAGGAGGCGCTCGCGGCGCGCCGTCAGATCCCTGACACGGTAGCTCACGCCCCAGAGACGGTCGGGGGTGGCGTCGGCGGTCGGGGCCGGCAGCGGCGTGGCGTATTCGAGCGTGATGCCGTTCGTGCGGAAGAACAGGAGACGCAAACCGCGCGTCGGGAACTCGCGATCGAGCGCCAGGCGCAGGCCGGCGCCGTCGCGCCACAGGGCGGTGGCCCGCGCCGCGTCCGGCGACTGGATGACGACGTGGTCGATGGCGACCGCCATCGTGTCGTCGTGCGGGGGCGGCGTGCCCCGCGCGATGCGGAGCGCCACGTCGGCGCCGAGCTGCGGGACGGGCGCCCCGTCGGCCACGAAGAAGCCGAGGCTGTCGATGCCGCCCGGCCCCGCCGTCAGCTCGATGGCACCGCGGCCGAGCTGGAACCGTCGCACGCCGTCCCCGTCGGCCGTCGGCGGAATTCCGAGCAGCAGCGTGTAGGCCAGGGTGGCGTCGTCGAGGTCAGGTGCCGTGATCCGGATGCTATCGAGCCGCATGGGGGTGGGCGTACCGTCGGAGGGCTTTCCAGGCAAGGCGCGTCCCGATAGGGAGGTCCGGCGCATGCGGCGTTGGCTGATCGTGGGAGCGGTGGGAGCGGCCGTCGCGGCGGGCGGCCTCGCGCTGGCCATGGCCAACCTGAGCCAGTGGCTCACCGCCAACCACGACTGGCTGACGCAGCGGGCGGAGCGCGAGCTCGGGCGCGCCGTCGCCTTCGACGCGATCGGCGTGACGCTGTGGGGTGGGATGGGCGTGCGCGTCACCGGACTGCGCATCGCCGACGACCCGCGCTACGCCGATGGCGATTTCCTCCAGGCCGCGAGCGCCCAGGTGACGGTGCGCGTGCTGCCGGCGCTGTTCGGGCGGTACGAGGTGCGCCGCGTGATCCTCGAGGCCCCGGTCGTGACCGTCATCCGCGACGGCGACGGATTCAACGTCGACTCGCTGGGCGACCGGCCGCGGCCCCGACGGGCGAAGGCCGCCGGTGACGGTCCGCCGAAGGAGCGCACGGTTCCGCTCGTCGTGGTGGCGCTGCTCGACATGCGCGACGGCGAGCTGCGCTGGATCGATCGCCGCGTGACGCCACCGGCCGAGACCACGGTGCGCGGGCTGCACGTCGCGGCCGAGGACATGAGCCTCGGGTCCCCCGTGTCCTTCGAGGTCGAGGCGCGTCTGCTCGACGCCACCGAGCCCAACCTCACCGCGAAGGGCACCGTCGGTCCGGTCGGCGAGCGGCCGGTGCTCGACGCCGTCCCGGTGGACGCCTCGTTCGCGGCGCGCGACGTCGACGTGGCGGCGCTCCTGCAGGTCATGCCCGACGTAGCGGCCCTGCTGCCGTCCGAGATCACGTTGTCGGGCCCGGTCACGGTGGAGGGGACGGCCACCGGCACGCCGAAATCGCTGGCGGTCGCAGGGAGCGTCGACCTGGGTGCGGCCACGCTCGGGTGGGACACCGATCTCCGGAAGCCGCCGGAGATCCCCTGCACCGTCACCGTCAACGGACGGCGCGACGACCACGTCCTGCGCTTCGATCGTGTCGGGGTACGGCTGGCCGAGATGACGCTCGACGCCTCCGGCACCGTCACCCCCGGCGACGTCGTGCAGCTCGACGTCCAGGTCGACGGCACCGCCGCCGACCTGACGCACATAGCCGCCATGGTGCCCGCCGTGGCCGGCGTCTCGGGCAGGGCCGAGATGCATGCGAAGGTCACCGGCGAGCTCGGCGACGATCGCGTGCCGTCGGCCACCGGCACGATCGCGCTCGAGGACGTCGCGGTGCGACGCGCCGACGCGCCGGTCGGCATCTCCGAGCTCACCACCACGATCCAGCTCGAGGGCGACGGCGTCGTGATGCCGCCGTCGCGCTTCCTGGTCGCGGACCTGCCGATGGAGGCAGGTGGCTCGGTGCGTGACTTCGACAGTCCGCACGTCGAGCTGCGGGCCGCGGGTGACGCGATCCCGCTCGCGGTCTTCGGCCTGCCGGCGGAGAAGGGCCTGCCGGCGGACGTGGTGCGCGGGTTCGTCCTCGAGGGGCGGGGGAAGCTCGTGGGCGACGTGCCGGAGGGTGAGGGCACCTTCCGCTCGTCGGGCGGCGTCGTCCACGGCGTCGAGTATGGGGACCTGACGGCGACGGTGCGGGTGCACGATCGCGTCGCCATCGTCGCGCCGTTCTCGCTCGCGATGTACGGGGGCACGGTGCGTGGCACGGGACGCGCCGAGCTGCGGGAGCCGGCGCGCCCGCGGTTCGCCGTCGAGTCCACCGTGCGCGGCGTCGAGCTCGACGGTCTGATCAGGTCGCAGCAGATCGAGAACGCGCAGCGGGTGAGCGGTCGCTTCGACAGCGACGCCGCGCTGTCGGCCACCGGTCTCACCTGGGCCGCGTTGCAGCGGACGGCCGCCGGCACGGCGCGGGTCGAGGTCCACGACGGCGTCGTGCACGACGTCAACATCGGTGACGACATCCTGGGCGCCGTCACCATCCCGGGCATCGCCAACCTGCTGCCGCCGAAGCTGCGTCAGAAGCGCCCGGATCTGTTCGAGAGCGGCGACACGCGCTTCGAGTCGTTGCGCGCCACCGCCACCATCGCCGGGGAGACGGCGCGCACCGAGGACTTCCTGCTGGCCGCGAAAGCCTTCTCCGTGCGCGGCGCGGGCAGCCTCGATGCGGTCGGGCGCGTCGACTTCGCCGGGACGTTCGTCGCGGCGCGCGGCCTCACCGCCGACGTCGTCGCCAGCATCCGCGAGGCGCGCTTCATCACCAACGACGACGGCCTGCTGCAGATTCCCTTCCTGCTCCGCGGCCGGCTGCCGAAGGTGAAGGCGCAGCCCGATCTCGGCATCGTCACGCAGGCGCTGCAGCGCGGCCTGCTGTCGCACGGGCTCGACGCCGTGCTCGGCACGGACGACCCGAAGGGCGGCAAGAAAAAGAAGAAGGGCGGCACCGAGGAGAAGATCCGCCGTGGCATCGACCGCCTCTTCGGACGCTGACCCTACTTCACCCCGTCGGGCACGCGCTGCAGCGCCAGGTTCACGATGCGCTGGATGAGCGCGTCGTAGTCCAGTCCGGCGCGCTCGGCCGACTCGGCGAAGTCCTCGCCGTAGGCGAGCTGCGGGTTCGGGTTGGCCTCGAGCACGTAGACGCGGCCCTCGGTGTCGAGCCGCAGGTCGATGCGTGCGTAGCCGCTCAGCTCGAGGATGCGGTAGATGCGCTTGCAGATCTGCTGGATGCGCGTGACCTGGTCGGCGGGCAGGCCCTTCGCGACGTCGCTCATGATGCCGTGCTTCTTCTGGTACGCGGCGTCCCACTTCACCTTCTGCGTGGCGATGCGCGGCGCCTCGTCGGGCATGTTGGTGAACAGCAGCTCCCAGATCGGGAAGCACTGCAGGCGCGTGTTGCCGAGGATGCCGACGTAGAGCTCGCGGCCGTGGATGAAGCGCTCGGCGATCGCGTCGGTGCCGAGGCGCTTGTGGATGAAGGCGACGCGCTCGGCGAGCTTCTCGTCGTCGTGGACGAGCGACGTCTGGGCGATGCCCGCCGAGCCCTCCTTGGTGAGCGACTTGACGATGAGCGGGTACGACAGCTTCCCCGGGCGCCGCACCGCGCGCCCCATGCGGAAGACCGCGAACTCGGGGACGGGCAGGCGGTGGAACGACAGCAGCTTCTTCGAGATCGCCTTGTCGCGCGCCAGCATGAGGCCACGCGGGTTGCAGCCGGTGTACGGCACGCGCAGCAGCTCGAGGTAGCTGACGACGTTCTGGTCGTAGATCGGCACGTCGTGGAAGTCTTCGAGCAGGTTGAAGACGGCGTGCGGTTGCAGCTCGCCGACGGCCTTGCGGACGACGGCGAGGTCGCTGCCGACGCCGAGGCACTGCACCTCGTGCCCGAGCTCGCGCAGCGTGCTCACCACGTCGAACTCGGTCTTCCAGTCCACCGTGGCGACGTCGATGCCCTTCACGTCGTCGGGAGGGACCAGCGCTTCGTCCATCAACGCCAGCAACCGCAGCTTCTTCATAGTGCCACCCGATGACGGCCACTGCGCAGGAAGCGCATGATCTGGCCGGTCAGCAGGATGCCGAAGTCGAGCATGGTCGCGTGCGGGGGGCGCGTCAGCCGGAGCTTCAGCTCGCCCGCACGGGTGATCAGCTCGTCCAGCACCCGGTCGATGGTGTACTGGTGCTCGCCCGTCAGCTCGGCGATCTTGCGTCGCAGCTGCGGGCGGGCCTGGCGGAGGAAGCTCGCCGCCGTCGGATGGCGGGCGAATTCCTTACTGGCGGAGAAGAGCCGTTTCAGCTCGGGGTCGTACTGGCGCAGGCTCTCGATGCCGTAGCGTGCGCGCTTCTCGCGATAGTGCTCACGCAGCGTCTTCTTGAGCGTGGACAGCGGGTCGACGTGACGCCGTACCCGCACCGGTGCAGCCACGCCGGCGAGCTCGTCCATGAGGGCGTCGACGTACTCGAGCTTCCGCAGCGCCGGCCAGCCGGCGTAGCGCTGGCGCCAGCGCGAGCGCGGCGTCAGCCAGACGGCGAACGTCTCGGCGAAGTCCTCGTCGGGATGGCTCTGGGCGTAGTAGGCCTCGAGGTGGAGGACGTACCGCTTGCTGTACGGGCGCGGCGCGTAGTGCTGCGGGTAGGGCTCGGAGGTCTTGCCGAAGAGCTGCTGGCGGCGCTTGCGGCGGCGCAGGCGGTAGGCGTTCTCGATGGCGTGCCCGGCCTCGTGGCGCAGGATGCGCATGCACCACTCCGGCGTGCCGCCCTCGACCTCCCGCATCTGCGCCTTCTCGAGCTCGGCCAGACGTGGATGCGCCAGATAGAAGGGGATGGCGACGCCGGGGACGCCGTCCGGCGTGTACCAGTCGTCCGAGAGCCAGAAGTAGGGCTTGAACTTGAGGTGGCGGCGCTCGAGCTCGTGCTGCAGCTGCTCGATGCGCGGGTGCAGCGGGGAGCGCGTGATGTCGAGGTCGAGGTCGCACAGCCGCAGGTCCAGCAGCTCGTGATCCGGCAGGCGGACCCACGAGGCGCGGGTGCGGGGTCTGGTCGAGCGAGAGGTGCGCGGCGACGGCATTCAGCTTTACGGCGGTGTGACGAGGCCCGTATTATGCCGGCGGCGTGGTGACGACTACAAACCACGCGCGTAGGAGGCGGAATGAAGGTGAAGGCGGCGATCTGCTGGGGGCCGGGCCAGCCGCTGGCGGTGGACCAGATCGACCTCGAAGGGCCCCGGGCGGGCGAGTGCCTGGTGCGGCTGGTGGCGACGGGCGTCTGCCACACCGACGCCTACACCATGAGCGGCCGCGACCCGTCGGGCCTGTTCCCGACCGTCCTCGGACACGAGGGGGGCGGGGTGGTCGAGGAGGTCGGGCCGGGGGTGACGTCCCTCGCGGTCGGCGACCACGTCATCCCGCTCTACGTTCCGGAGTGCCGCCAGTGCCGGTTCTGCACCTCGCACCGCACCAACCTGTGCGGGGCGCTGCTGGCCACGCAGGGCAAGGGCCTCATGCCCGACGGCACCAGCCGCCTCTCCCACAAGGGGACGATGCTGCACCACTACATGGGCACGTCGACCTTCGCCGAGTACACCGTCGTGCCCGAGGTGGCGCTGGCGAAGATCCGGAAGGACGCCCCGCTCGAGACCGTCTGCCTGCTCGGCTGCGGCGTCACCACCGGGATTGGTGCCGTGCTGAACACGGCGAAGGTCACCCCGGGGTCGTCGGTCGCGGTGTTCGGGCTCGGCGGCATCGGGCTGTCGGTGGTGCAGGGCGCCGTCATGGCCGGGGCCGAGCGCATCATCGGCGTCGACACCAACCCCAGGAAGTACGAGCTGGCGCGCCAGCTCGGCGTCACCCACACCGTGAACCCCACCGAGGTCGGCGACGTCGCCGCGGCCATCGTCGACATGACGGGGGGCGGCGTCGACTACTCCTTCGAGTGCATCGGCAACGTCGACGTCATGGGCCAGGCGCTCGCGTGCACGCACAAGGGGTGGGGCCAGGCCATCATCATCGGTGTCGCCGGCGCGGGCGAAGAGATCCACGCGCGGCCGTTCCTGCTGGTGACGGGGCGCACCTGGCGCGGCACGGCGTTCGGCGGCACGCGCGGGCGCACGCAGCTCCCCGGCTACGTCGACGGCTACATGAGCGGGCGCATCAAGCTCGACGAGATGATCACCGCCACCATGCCGCTCGACGACATCAACCGCGCCTTCGACCTGATGCATCACGGCGAGGCCATCCGGAGCATCGTCCGCTACGGCTGAGATGGCGTCGGCGTTCCCAGCGGCCTTCCTCGACGGCGTACGTCGTTTCAACGGCGGCGACTACTTCGAGGCGCACGAGGAGTTCGAGGAGCTGCTCGACGCCTGCGAGGACGACGGGCGCTGGGACCTGCTCGTCGCGCTGATCCAGGTGGCGGTCGGCTACCACAAGTGCGCCTCGGGCCATCCCGGCGGCACACGCATGCTGGGCATGGGGCTCGCGAAGCTCGCCCCGTTCGAGGCCGAGGCGTTCGGCGTGCAGGTAGAGGCGCTGCGGACCCGCGTCGCCGCGGACATCGCGGCGCTCGAGGCGGGAGCGGCGGCGAGCGAGCGCCTCGGCTCGCCGCCGCGGATCACGCTCTGCCGCTGATCACCGCGCCGTCGGGTACTCGAGCTGCGTCGCCACGAACGCCGCGACGTCGGGGCCGTAGCGCGCGGTGAGGACGGCGAGCACGTCGTCCGGCGCGTGCGCGCCCTCGCGGACGACGACGCCGTCCGTGCCGCCGATCCGCACCGGGATCGCCCGTGACGGCACCGCGTCCGGCGCGACGTCGCGCCGCACGCGCAGGCCGTGCCGCGTCGTGATGGTCTCGGTCGGGGCGACGGTGACGGCGTGCGAGAAGTACGTCCGCGACAGCATGTCGGTGGCGAACGCCAGCGCGACCTCGTCCATGCCGTCGCGCAGCTCGACCGCGTACACGTCGCGCGGCCAGCCGAACAGCAGGTTGCGCGCGCCGAGCCAGTACTCGGCGGTGCCGATCCGGAACCCGTCGGAGTCGTGCGTGGCATCGACCACGCCGACGCCCTGCGCCGCCGCCACCTCCTGCGCCCGCGTCGCTCCGGCGAGCAGCTCGGTGACGTAGACTGCCGCCGGCAGCGACGCGCTCACCCCCGACGTCGTGACGAACGGCCCGTCGTGGACCCAGCGCGTATCGCCCACCCAGTGCACTGCCGGGAACTCACGCCGGCGCTGCGTCGCCGAGTAGAAGTGGCCAGTGGCGCGACGGCCGTCGAGCAGGCCGGTGCCGGCGAGGACCAGCGCGCCGTCGCAGATCGAGACGATCACAGCACCGCGCTCGGCCTGGGTGCGGAGCCAGCGTCGCGTGACCTCGTTGCCGGCGTCGTGCATGGCTGGCACGACGACGACGTCGGCACCGCCGGGATGGGTGCGATCGAAGGCGTCCGTCGTCGTGTCGGCGACGATGGTGAGCCCGGGCCACATCGTGACCGGACCGCCCGCCGTCGCCACCGCGATCACGTCGGCTGTGCCCGCGCTCGCGATGACGCCGAAGGGCACGAGGAAGTCGGTGATCTCGGTGCCGTCGTTCTGCGCCAGCACGGCGATGGTGGGTCGGGCCGACGCCGTCGCCGCCATGAGCAGGATCGCCAGGATCGTCCGCATGACGACGAGGCTAGCAGGAGCGGGAGTCCTGGCCCGAAGCCATCGGGCCCACGGATCCGGCCGCGTCACTCCGCCGGCGGGGGTGGGGTGTCGTCGGGCGTGTCGTCGCCGAGCGACCAGCACGCCGGGTTGAGCTTCTTCTCCATCGTGTCGAGCGGCGTGCCGCTCAGCTGACACGAGCAGCCGGCGAGCAGGACTAGCAGCAGCGCAACGACGACCGGCACGCTGCCGGACGCTAGTCGAGGGCCCGCGGTCGCACAAGCGACTTCCCAACCCGCCACCGATCGTGCGAAGGACGACGGCCATGGCGTACGACCTCATCACCTATGCCACCCACGACGCCGTCGCGGTGGTGACGCTGAACCGTCCCGAGAAGCTCAACGCATGGACGCCGGCCATGTCGGTGGAGCAGGTCGACGCCATCGGCCGCGCCAATGCCGACCCGAACATCGGTGCGATCGTCATGACCGGCGCCGGGCGCGGCTTCTGCGCCGGCGCCGACATGGCGGCGACGTTCCAGAGTCGCATCGACGGCAAGGACCCGGGTGCCGACACCCAGGCCGGGCAGGGCGGCATGCCCGCCGGGCTCGACTGGGTGCGGACGCTGCGTGAGGCGAAGCCGATCGTCGCCGCCGTGAACGGCGCGGCGGTGGGCATCGGACTCACCATGGTGCTGCCCTGCGACGTTATCGTCGCATCGACGGCGGCGAAGCTCGGCATGGGATTCATCAAGATGGGCCTGGTGCCCGAGCTGGCGAGCACGCGGCTCCTCGTGCAGCGCGTCGGCGTCGGGCACGCCAGCGAGATGTGCCTCTCCGGTCGCCTCTACCCGGGCGAGGAGGCGGCCCGCATCGGGCTCGTCGACCATCTGACGTCACCCGACGAGCTGCTGCCGCGCGCCCTCGCCATCGCCGGCAGCTTCGCCGCCAATCCCGATCTGCAGCTGCGCATGACCAAGCAGCTGCTGACGGCGCACGGTCTCGGCCCCGATCTCGCCGAGGTGCAGGAGGGCGAGAGCCGTCTGCTGCGCGACTGCTGGAAGTCGCCGGAGCACAAGGAGGCGGTGGCGGCGTTCCTCGAGAAGCGCCCGGCACGCTTCCGCTGAACGCCGGCTGACATCCGATCGCACGGCCGATGCGTAGTACGGGCGATGTCACGCCGCCTGCTGCCACGCCTCGCCGCCGTCACGCTGCTGGCGTATGCCGCCAGCGCGGGTGCTGCGCCGCTCGCGGAGGAAGCGCTGACCGCCTGCAAAGCGGCCGTCGCGGCGCCCGGCGTCGTGCACGAAGACCTCCTGCAGCGCGGCCTGCACCTCGCCGAAGCCGCGCTCGCGCGCGACGAGGCGGACGCGCGCGCGCACCTCGCCGAGTTCTGCAATCTCGGTCGGCTGACCGAGGCGCGCGGGCTCGGCTTCTCCGCCATGTCCGCCGTGCGTCGCCTGCGCCGGACCATCGAGGACGCCACTCGTCTGGCGCCGGACGATCCGGAGATCCTGGCGGCGCGTGGCGCCTTCCTCGTCGAGCTGCCGCGCCTCTTCGGCGGTGACGTCGCCACGGGCGAGGCGCTGCTGCGTCGTGCCGTGGCGCTGGCGCCGTCGAACTGCGACGCGGCGACGCGGCTCGCGCGGCTGCTCGCGCAGCGTGGCGCCGTCGACGAGGCCGCCGCGGTGCGCGGAGGGTGTTGAGGCTCAGGGCGTCAGCGTGACCGTCGTGCTGAGACCGGCGCCGCTCTTCGGGATCAGCTGCACGCCGACCGCGAGACTGCCGTTCTGCTTCAGCAGCTTCTTCGCCTTGCCGGTGAGCTTCACCTGGATGTCGGCGGTGCCCCCGGGGTCCATGGTGTACTTCTTCTTGCCGTATCGGACGACCTTCGCGCCCTTGGCCGACGGCGTGGCGGAAGCGCGCACCGCCGTGTCCGCGGGGAGCGCGGCGAGCAGTTCGAGGCGGCCCTTGCACGCGGTGTCGCCGTTGCAGATGAGGTCGATCAGCGCGCGACCGTTCGCGACCTGCGCCGCCTGACTCCGGAGCGCCGGTCCGGCGGCACCGCCGCCCCCGCCGCCGCCGCCTCCTCCGCCACCGCCGCCGCCACCACCGCCCGTGGGGCAGACGCCGGGCGTGTTGCCACCGGCGGACGCCGGGCACCACGTCCACTGGATGAGCACCTCGATCCCGGGGATGCCCTCCTCGCGCCGGCCACCGCCGACGTCGTTCGGGATCTGGCCCATGCGCGGATAGAAGGTGCCGGCGTTCGAGTTGCCCGGTGTGGTCAGGGCGAACGTGTTGATCGGGCCGACCGCCGCCAGCGGCAGGTTGCCCGTGCCGGATGCCGCGCTGACGCCGATCAGGTCGACGACGCCGAGGCCGTCGATGACGTTGCGCTGGACGGGCAGGTTCACCGGGAAGGTCTGGACCGAATTGGGCGCCGGCTGCACCGGATCGGTCTCGCCGACGTAGAAGCAGCACTGCGTGCTCGTGCCGTCGCCCGGCGCGTAGAGCTGTCGCATGACGACGAAGCGCAGCGCCGCCACCGGCGCCGGCCCCGACTTGACGGTGACGCTCGTGATGCGCCCGTCGCCGGGGACCGAGCTGAAGCGGGTGTCCCCCGCCGCCGGTGCGAAGACGCCGGCCTGCCGCCAGGTGCAGTCGGCGACGTTCGAGGCGAAGAGCCCGTAGTCGCCGTTGACGTTCGCGATCAGCGGCTGCGCGACGCAGTCGACCGAGATGTTCGGCGTCGCGGTGAGCGGGCTGCCGAGCGTCTGGACCTGTGCGGCGCCGAGGGCGGGACTCAGGAGGGCGAGGACGGTGACCAGGAGACGGGAGCGCATTGTGGACCACTGTCCCATCGCCTCTGGAGATGGGTCAAGCAGGAACCAGACGCTGCGCGTACGACGGGCCGCCTTTCGTCCACGCCGGGCCGTTCCCCCAGTCGTTGCGCGTGCCCTTGGCCGGATGGTCCGGATCGAACCGCGCACACGCCTCGGCGTACGCCGCCATGGCGACCTCGCGCGGCTTCACCGCCCAGTAGTCCTCCTCGCTGCTCCAGAGGCCGTTGCCGGCGTACTGGAGAATCGTCACGCCCGGGAAATCGATCGGGGCCTGCCCGCCGGGATGGTCGCGCCGGTTCTGCATCCGGAACATGACGCGCCCGCTGTCGGGATCGACCGAGTGCCATT
>CAYOIZ010000071.1:0-30043 GCA_964404165.1 uncultured Binatia bacterium (SeqCode)
GTCGATCTGCACCTCGAGCGTGCCGGTGACGGCGAGCGGTGCCAGGATGTCGGGTGCGCTGGACAGGACGATGCGATCGCCGACGCGGGCCTCGAACGGCGGCACTGCCGGCAACGGCAGGATGGTTCCCGGCGCCACCGTCTGATCGATACCCGGCGTCACCTCGGTGGCCACGGCCTTCCGCTGATAGATGTCGAGCGTGGCGATGTTGCTCGGCTGCGCGTTGGCGGCGACCTGGACGTCGACCGTGGCGATGCCGGTGCCGGACGCGACGCCGTTCGGCACCACGACGACGAGCTGATCCTTGCGTGCCTGCAGCACCGTGGCGGGCAGGCCACCGACGACGACGACGTTGTCCGCCGGCAGCGCTGCGAAGTTGGCGCCGTCGATGACGAAGGTGTCGCCCTCGGCGGCGCGCGGCCGGTCGACGCGGCCGATGACGGGCGGCGGGTTCGCCACCGGGATGTCGACGCTGACCGCGACCGTGGCGGTGAACGGCCCGGAGCTGACGGTGATGGTGGCGGTGCCCGTGGTCACGGCGGTGACCGTGCCGCCCGTCGAGACCGTCGCCACCGCCGGTGTGGACGTCTGATAGCCGAGCGGATCGGTAGTGGGTCCGGTGGTGCCGTCGTTGAAGTGCGCGGTGACCGTCAGGTCGGCCGTCTGGCCCGCGCCCGTGAACAGCAACGACGGCGGCGACACCGTGAGGCCGTCCATCACCCGTGGTGCGACGTGCACGCTGGTGGTGCCCTGGAGTGTTCCGAAGGTGGCGGTGATGGTGGCGGTGCCGACGCCGGTGGAGACGACCAGGCCGGTCGCCGTGTTCACGCTCGCGACGGCCGCGTCGTTGGTGGCGAACGTCACGCCGGACGGCAGTGTCGCCTGCGAGGCGTCGGTGAAGGTGGCGGTGACGGTGAGGGCCTGCGTCTTGCCGGCGCCGATCAGCTCGACCGGGTTCGGCGTGACCGCGATCGACGCGTACGACTTGACGCGCACCGTGGCCATGGCCGCCGCGACCCCCGGCACCGTGCAGGTGACGACGGCATCGCCGTCGTCGCCCGAGGTGACGAGCGTCCCCGCCACGGCCGCGATGCTCGGAGCGCTCGAGCCGCAGGTCGCCTGCGCCGTGAAGTCCATGGTGCTCGCATCGTTGAACGTGCCGGTGACGGTGAGCGCCTGCGACTGCCCCGCGCCGACGAACGTCATGGACGGCGGGCTGATGGCGATCGACGTCAGCGCACGGCCGGTGACCGTCACCGGCACCACGATCGGCGCGAAGCCGTTCGGGGCGACGACGACGTTGGTGCTGCCCGCGGACACGCCGCCGACGAGACCGCCGTCGGTCACGGTTGCGACGGTCTCGTTCTCCGACGCGAACAGGACGACGCCGGGGAAAGGCAGGCGGAAGCCGTCGGAGAGGACGGCGGTGACGGTGAGCTGCCGCGTCTGCTGCGCACCCGCCGTGAACACCGCCACGCTCGTCGGGCCGACCTCGACGCTCGCGATCACCGGGAAGGCGACGTTCACCGGCACGGCGACCGGAACGACGCCCGGCGCTCCGACGGTGATCGTGGTGGCGCCGTTCTGCCCCGGCAGGACGAGCCCGGTGCTGCCGATGGCGGCGATCGCCGGATGGGCCGAGGTGAACGTGACGCCGTCGGTGATCGGCGCCGACGTGGCGTCGTCGAAGTGTCCGGTGACGACGAGCTGGGCCGACGGCTGCGTGCGGGTCAGCTCGATCGCGGTGGGCGTCACGGTGATGCCGAGCAGGACGGGGGGCGCCGGCACGACCAGGTCGAGCGCCGTGCTGCGGTTGCCGGCCTTGTCGATCGCCGTGACGCGCAGGGTGTCGCCGCCCTCCGCGTCGATCGGGGTCCCGAAGCTGCCGTCGAACCCGGCGTCGACGACGGCGGTCGAGCCGTCGCGCAGGTTCACCACCTCGACGCGTGCCTGGGATTCGACGGCGCCACTCTGGCCGGAGACCATGCTGGCGCCGAGCGACGGCACGCCCGCGCCGACCAGCGCCGGCACGGCGGGCGCCGTCGTGTCGGGCACGATGGGGAGGATCTCGAACGTGAGCGTCGCGCTGGCGGGGTTGCCGGCCAGGTCGAGCGCGTCGACGCGCACGGTGTGGGTGCCGAGCGCCACGAGCCGGCTGTCGAGGATGAAGCCCTGCTGCCCCGTCGAGCGCGGGGTCGCCTCGGCGTCGAGGAAGAAGGACACCGCGTCGACGCCGACGTCGTCGGTCGCGGTGGCGTTCACCGCGACCAGCGCGCCCACGCCGACCTGTGCGCCGGCGACGGGCGACTGGAACGTGATCACGGGCGGCGCCGTGTCCTCGGTCACGTCGAAGACGTGCTGGACCTCGGTCTCGTTGCCCGCGCCGTCGCGCACGACGCCGCGGAGCGTGTGGCTGCCCACCCCGAGGTCATCCGTGGCGAGGCCGAACTGGAACGGCGTGAGCATGCCGGTGAACACCGGCGTCGTATCGCCGTCGACGAACACCGCCGCGTGCGCGATGCTGCCGTTGTCCTGCGCGTTCAGCCGCACGGGCAGGGTGCGGCCGCGCAGCGCCGTGGAGGCGGCGGTGAAGCTCGCCGTCGGCGGCGTGCCGTCGCTGAAGACCGTGATCGTGGCCTGGTCGATGCCCTGGTTGCCGCGGGCGTCGAACGCGACGACGCGCACCAGGTGCGGCTGGTTCGCCGGCAGCGGCGACGTGTCGAGCATGAAGTGCGTCGTCGACTGGCCGGGCTGCGAGTCGACGAACTGGCCGTTCACCTGCAGATCGATGCGCGTGACGCCGAGGTTGTCGAAGGCGTCCACGCGCAGCGGCACGTGCTGGCCGAGCGGCACGGCGGTGGGGACCGTCGGCGGCTCGATGGTGAGCAACGCCGTGGGCGCCTCGATGTCGACGTCGGTGGGCGACGCCTCGGTCGTGAAGCGGCCGGCGTAGCCCGACGCCAGCCGGCGCCCGTCGACGTCGAAGATGTCGGGGACGACCTCGACGGTGTAGCGCGCGCCGAAGGCGAGGGTGCCGAGCGGCCGCAGGATGGCGATCGTGCGGCCGCTGCCGAGGGCGGCGATCTCGAGCGTCGAGGGCACGAGGTTGCCGCCCGGATCGAGCAGGCGGAACGTCGCGCCGGCGAAGCCCGACGTGATGGTGTCGGCCAGCATCGTCGCCGAGAAGATCGCGGTGACGGCCGGGTGGACGGTCACGCCCACCGTGTTGTGCGTCGGCACCACGATGACGGTGGGCTCGCCGCCGAGGTCGGCGACCTCGGACGGGAAGGTGCCGATGGCGCACTGCGGGCCGCCGCCACCGACGAAGGCGATGTCGAGGCGCAGGTTCTCGGTGGCGCCCGCCGTGCAGCTCGTGATCGGCCCCGTCTTGAGGGGCAGGATGGTGTACTTCTGCACCGACTTCTCGCCCGGCAGGATGTCGCCGAGCTGGCGGACGTCGGCGGTGGTGCGCGGCTGCCCGGTCAGCGGATCGACGATGCGCGCGTCGGCGCCGACGTCGAGCGCGAACGACGTGTAGAGCGCCGGCAGCTCGCTGTCGGTGTTCGTGATCTCCACCGTCAGCTCGTAGGGCTCGCCGCCGCGCACCGCGCTCGGGTGCTCGACGCGGACGTCCATCTTCGGCGGACCCTTCACCTCGATGTCGGTGGAGGCCTGCCCGGACACCGGGATGGGCGTGGCGATGCCGAGCCCGCTGATCGTGCCGCTGAAATGCGCGGTGACGGTGTGCGTGCCGATCTTGTCGCCGCGGGTGATGAAGTCGCCGCGCTTCTCGGCCCCCGGCGGCAGATCGTCGATCATCACCGGGCCCGACGACGGCTTCACCAGGCTCATCTTGCCCTCGGGCACCTCGAGCGACGCCTGCACGTCGCTCAGGGTGAAGATCGAGGACACGTTGCTCAGGATCAGGCTGACGTTGAAGAACTCCTTCAGCGTCTTGATGCGGCCCTCGATCACGATGACGCCCGGGATCGGCGGCACGAACGGCGCGTCCGGCGCGTCGATCACGAACGGGATCATGATCTGCGGCGGGCTGTCCGGCGGGCTGCCGCCGCCGCCGTCGCCGCACGGGATGCTGATCGCGGTCTCCGTCGCCTTGAGCGGCTCGCCCGGCTGACCGCAGCCGATGCTGATCGGCCGCCCGATCGGGGGCTCCGGATCGTTCTTCGGCTGCACCACCGGCATCCGGACCTCGACCGGCTGGTCGGCGATGGTGAGGACGATCACGAACAGGGAGACGTTGAAGTTCTCGGGGTCGCTCAGCTGGATGGTGCCGTCGGCGACCAGGGTCTTCACCTCCTGCACCGTGAGCCGCCGCGCCTCGACGCGGGCGAGCACGATGTCCTGGAGGGCGATCTGCATGATCTTGATGCCGCCCTGGGTGACGGTCGGGCTCTTCGAGTTGCTGGCGGCGACGACGAGCTCGTTCTCGGTGTTGGTGCGCAGCGGCACCCGCAGCCCGAACGCGCTCTGCCCCGGCGGCAGGGTCTGGGTCGCGGCCGAGCTGCCGCCGGTGATGCCGACCGTCGTCGGCACCGTCGGTGCGGTGACGGCACCCACCGATTGCAGCCCGACGCCGAGCAGCACAGCGAGGAGGAGTGTGAGCCTCATGGCGCCGGCAGCACGATCTCCGCGACGGTCTGCCCGAAGGGACGGCGCGCGGTTCCGGGTCGGACGGGCACCGGCACCTCGACGGTGCGGCTCGGCCGATCGGCGGTGGGAAGGCTCTGGACGGTGACGTACAGCGTGCCCTGCAGCTCGCAGGGCACGAAGTCGAGGGCGATGGCGAAGCGGCCGTCGGCGTCGGTGGCGAACGTCTTCGACGTCTGGCCGCCGATCGAGCGTACGGTGACGCGCGCGTTCGGGGCCGGCAGGAAGTCGAAGTCGAGGACGCGGCCGGAGACGCCGAGCCGTTGCTCGACGACCTCGTTCGGCTCGGCGACGAGGACGTCGCAGCCGCGGATCTCGATGTCGCCCGGTGTGGCGAGCCCGCCGACGATCGGCGTGCTCTGGCCCGTCAGCGCGTCGAAGACCGTGACACCACCCTGGACGCGATCGGAGAGATAGACCTGGCCGACGTCGTCCACCGCGAGGCCGCCCGGATCGCGCACGCAGGCGGGCAGGGGGCCGGTGGGGATCGCGGGTTCGGTCGTGGTCGTCGTCGACGAGGTCGTGGTGGTCGTGGACGAGGTCGACGTCGAGCCGGGGAGGGTGGTGGCGGTGGTCGACGTGGTGGTCGAGGTGCTCGTGCTGCTGGTCGACGACGACGAGGACGTCGTGCTCGTCGTCGACGTCGAGCTGGACGTCGTGCTGGTCGAGCTGCTCGTCGAGGTGCCCACCGTCGAGGTCGTCGTCTTCGGCGGACCGCCCACCTTCACGCAGTCGGAGAACTCCGACGTGCTGCCGTCCGGCGCGGTCGCCGTGGCGGCGACCCAGTCGGGGGTGATGACGCTTATGGGCAGGACCGCGGCGAAGGTGGTGACGCCGCTCGCGTCGGTGGTGACCGTCGTCGCGCCGAGGAACACCGCGCCCTCGCCCGACTCGCTCGGCGAGCAGGCGGGACTGCGGAAGAACTCGAGCGTGTAGGTCGTGCTCGGTGCGCTCACGAGCCCACCGGCGATGTCGATCTCTTCACCGCCGAGCGCCCGGACGAGGTAGGGGCCGTTCTGCAGGCCGTTGCCGCCCACGTCGGTGTCGAGGGTGTCGTTCGGATTGACGATACCGTCGTCGCCGAGGTCGATGCCGAGGGCGCCGTTGGAGATGAACCGCGTCTGCGTGATGCGGTTGGCGGCGCCGCCGGGCGTGACGGCGAGCCCGTCGGCCGCGTTGAATCCGATGGTGCACCCGGTGACGGTGACGCCGGTGGCGGCGACGACGATGCCGTTCTGGCCGTTGGTGGCCGCACCGACGCCGTCGGGGTCGATGCCGACGAACGTGTTCGCGATCGTGCTGCCGTTGGCGCCGAACAGGAGGAGGCCGTGGCCGGGGAAGTGGCCGATGGCGAGCCCCTGCACGGTGGAGCCCGGCCCGCGCAGGACGAGACCGATGGTTCCCGCGCCCGTGCTCGTGCCGTCGAGCGTGACGATGCCTCCCCCGGGCTGGGTCGTGCCGTCGATGGCGGCGGTGCCGATCACCGGCGGCAGGGCCGTCGCCGGAGTGATGACCGGGGTTCCGGGAATGGCGAACCCGATCGTGTCCGTGCCGGCCGTGGCGTTCGCCTGCTCGATGGCCGCACGCAACGTGCAGTTGCCGCCGGCATCCGCGCAGAGGCCGTCGGCGCTGCTCGCATCGGCGCCGTCGCCGGTCGAGGTGACGACGAACGTGGCGGCGGCGGGAACGACGGTGAGCCAGCCGACCAGCACGGCGACGATCCAGCGTGCCCTCATGGCGCCAACCCGATCAGCTGGAGCATCAGCGGGACCACGTTGGGCGGTACCGGGGGCACGCCGTTGTGGTGACCCTCGACCCGGATCGTCTCGCTGAGCCCCGGGAAGATGCGATTCAGATCCTGACTGTCGGTGCCGACGACGAGATCGGAGTTCTCGAGGAAGTGACAGAGGTTGAAGGGTGCCAGCGACGGCACCACGCCGCTGTAGTCGCCGGCGTAGAAGTCGACGCCGTTCGCGAACCAGAAGCACATGTCGAACGTGAGCGACGCGCGCGCGGTGGCGACGACGGTCTTCCACCTGATGTCCCGCGGCGGCTCGTGGATCGCCGAGGGGTTGTTCATGGCGTTCAGCGCAGGGCTGTTGATCTGCAGCTGGATCAGGCCGTCGTCGTTGGGCTTGGGCGGCGGAATCGCGGCACGGATGCCGCGGATGGCGTCGAATGTGCCTTCGGGCGTGTTCTTGTCGACGAAGTTCTGGAAGGAGTCGATGAGGTACGCGATCATCGGCTCCTGCGTCAGGTTCGGCCACGGGCTGCCGGCGTGCGGCGTGTTGATGGTGATGACCTCGCTGACGTCGTTCGCGTAGGGCACGTCGTGGATCGCGCCGAAGTTCTGCACGTACGAGCGGACCGCGACGCCGCCCATGCTGAACCCGACGATCACCACCTTGTCGACGTGGTTGAGCTCCCGGACACGCTCGATCACGCGCCCGACTTCCGCCCCCTGATCGATGAAGCTGCCGACGCTGTTGCGGAAGTTGTAGGTGTACATGAAGGCCGGCCGTGGATGGATCTCGCAGTCGCGGCCGATCGGCGTCGGCGGCACGGGTGGCACGCTGTCACAGAGCTCCCCGCCGAACGCGAACTCGCCCATCTGATCGGGCTGGCTCAGGAACTCCTTCAACGCGTCCCAGTTGGCCGCGGTGCCGCCGATGCCGTGGAAGAAGATGAAGGGACCGCCGACGAAGACGTCGATCTCGCCCGTGCCCGTGCCCTGCGCGGTCTCGTAGGTCGCGATGAGCTTGGCACGGCCCTGCTTCAGGCCCTTCACGTCGGTGTGCCCGACGCCGTCGCCCGTCGCGGTCTGGTTGCTGATCTCCAGCACCGTCGGATCGTCGGTCGACCACGTGAACGTGCCCGCGCAGGGAGAGCCGGTGGCGGTGAAGAGGCGCGTGCTGCCGGTGCTGATCGCGGGCGGGCCGTCGACGCCGACCTGCACGAAGCCGTCGCCGCAGCCGAGCTGCGCGATCGTACGCCGCTCACCGGCGGCCTTCGTGTCGACGTCGTACGGCACCGCGTAGAGGTTGCTGTCGGTGACGGCGTACAGCGTGCCCTGCTGATCGAAGTCGATGTCCTCGATGCGGCCCTGCTCGCAGGTGGGGAAGTCGAGATAGGGGAAGCCGACGATCGGCGACGCCGCCAGGGGTCCGAAGATGCCGTGGCCCGGTGCGGGCAACGCCTCGATCCCGGCGGGCGGGATGATCGACGTCGGCAGGCGACGGATGCGCCGGCGATAGTTCTCGGCCGCGAACAGGTCGCCGAGCCCGCCGGCGATGCCGGGGCCGATCGCGAGCGACGACACCGCCACCTCGTTGCCGCGATCGAGGAGCGGGCTGTACTTGTCGACCGTGCCCGTGAACTTCCGGGCGCCGTCGGGCTGCGCGAACTTGAAGGTGCGGCCGCTGAAACGCGACTCCGAGTCGACGCTCTCGGTGTAGACGCTGGCCTGCGCGTCGATGGCGAGCCCCACCTGCGGCCCGTTGAAGCCGGTGACGGCATAGGGCTGGCGCGCCCGCGAGGGCAGCGTCTTGGTCACCGTGCCCGACTCGCTGTCGCTGACGTAGTAGTTGCCGGCGTCGTCGGCGCGCACGGCGTCGACGAACGCGTACGGGCCCTCGGCCGCCTGGCTCGCGGGCGGCGCCCACACGACGCGGGTCCGTGCCACCTGCTCGTCGGTGGGCTCGTCCTGGCCGTCGGCGCCGGGCTGGCCCGGCATGGGGAACGGGCTCGGCACCGAGTAGTCGCTCAGGAGATCGCTGATGAAGAGCAGGCTCAGGACGTCGCCGAACGGCACGCGTGCCGGCACCGAGAGCGCCGACGCCAGCCCCTGCAACGCCGGTGGCACGTCGACGCCGACGTTCTGGACGACGTCGGCGTAGTAGCAGTTGAGCCCGGGCACCGGCCGGCGGTCGACGACCTCGAAGACGCCGGCGGGATCGTCCTTCGTGAACGGCATCGAGACGTTGGCGACGACGACGCGCGTGCCGCCGGTCAGACAGCCGCGATAGACGGTGTAGTTGAACCGTCCGAGCTGGGGGCCGGCGCGCTGCGCGTACTGCGGCGTGTCCTTGTCGGTGCGCTGCACCTTGATGCGGACGACGCGTCCCGACGATTCGACGCCGACGATGGCCGGCGGCAGCGGGGCGAGGCGCGCGGTGAGCGTGGCCTGCGCCGCGGCGAACAGGAAGAGCTCCGCGACGCCGCCGACGCCGGCGCCGACGAGCGTGACGATGCCGAGCGTGCCGCCGGCGATCGCGGCCGGGATGCTGAACACGGCCGAGCCGACGATGGCCTGGCTGATCGCCAGCGCGACGTCGTCGAGATCGGGCAGGGCGCGCGTGAGCTGACGGAACGAGCGGACCTCGCCGGGCGGCGGGTCGGCCTGCGCCAGCACGATCGGCACGTCGCTCAGCACGTCGCTGCGGAACGCGAGGGCGATGTTGCCGCCCGGGCCCTGACCCGTGCGCCGCTCCATGCTGTCGATCATCACCGCGGCGAGCAGGACGGTGGTGCCGACGCGGTTGATGCGTGTGACGCGCGAGAGCCGCGGCGCATCCTTCACGAACACGGGCCCGGGGTTGAAGAGCGCGATCATGAGCGCCGATTCGGGCGCGTCGGGATCGGCCCACGCCGCGTCGACGGCGTCCTGGAACCGCGCCAGCATGACGTCGACGTCGGGTGCGGCGCCGGTCCACTGGAACGTCAGCGCGAGCGAGAAGATCCACTGCTCGAACGTGGTGGCGGCGCCCTGCTGGAAGCCGCGCGCCAGGGCGTCGATGCCGGCGGGCTGGATGCTGAGGGGGCCGGTGCCGGTGATCGCGGGATTGAGCTGCGCCCCCTGCGCGTCGAGCAGGCCGAGCTCGTCGCCGCCGACCAGCAGGATGAAGTCGCGCACCGTCTTGCGTGCCTGGTCGGGCGTCAGCAGCTCGGGGGCGGTAGTGTTGAGGCGGGCCACCACGGACGCGATCCTGGCGTCGAGCGGCGGTGCGCCGGACTGCGGGGGCGGCGGCTGCGGCTCGCCGGTGTCCTCGAACGCCAGCAGCCCGACGTTCACGTCGCTGCTGCGATCGCCGATGGCGATCGAGAATTCCTCGAAGCCGGCCTTGGTTACGATGAGGCGGGTGGCGTTCGTCGGGACGCCGGGCAACGTGAAGGTGCCGTCGGCGCCGGTCGTGGTGCAGATCGACGTCCCGCTGACGCACACCGTGGCGCCGGCGATCGGCGTGCCGGTGGCGTCGGCCACCTTGCCGTCGACGGCGGCGTCGGCGGGCTGCACGTTGAACGCGTTGCTGGCGATGGCCTCCTGCCGGTTTGTGGCGACGGCGACGACGCGCGGGCCGATGGTGGCGTCGGGCGCGATGCTGAGGCCGACGGTCAGCGTCGACGGTCCGGTGACGACCAACGACGTGACGCGGACGCCGGCGCCGAAGTTTACCTGCGTCGTGCCCTCGGCGAAGGCGCTGTTCTGCCCGGTGACCGTGACGGTCAGGGTTTGCCCCTGTCGGCCATTGTTGGGCGAGACGCTCGCGACCAGTGGTGGCGGCGGAGGGTCGGTGACGGGCGCCAGCTCGGTGCCGACGGTGCCGGTCAGGACCTGCGACGTCTGGAACGTCGGCGTCAGGACGGGGTTGACGACGATGTCGAGCAGCGGCGCGCGCTGCCCGTCGCCACCGTCGCAGTTCTCGTCGACGGCGTTGCCGGGGATGTCCGCCACCGGCACGACCTCGTTCTCGCACGGACCGAAGAAGCCGGCGTCGTCGCACATGCGCGCGCCGGCGTGACAGAGGCCGACGTCGCGGGTAGCCGGCGGCCCGCTGTAGCAGGTTCGCAGCGTGCCCGGGATGCAGAGCTCGCCGCCGCCCGGGCCGTCGCGGCCGTTGCAGTCCTCGTCGATGCCGTTGCCCGGGTCTTCCTCGCCCGGCACGACCTCGCCGTCGCACCGGCCCCACACGCCGTCGAGCGAGCACACGCGCGCGCCGGCGTGGCAGAGCCCGACGCCCTCGGTGTCCTCGGGGCCGGTGTAGCAGGCCTCGATGGTGCCGGGGACGCAGGCGTCGAGCGCGGCCGTCGCGTCGCGCCGGCCGAGGAGCAGGCGGCCGTTCTCGCAGCGCGAGCGGTCGTCCTGCACGACGTCGTCGACGAAGCCGTTGCAGTCGTTGTCGACGCCGTCGCAGACCTCGTCGCCCTTCACGACGAAGGGCACGGTGACGCGCTTCTTTCCGCGCTCGGCCTCGATCGTGGTGGGGCCCGACGGCACACCGGACGGCACCAGGATGGTGGCCTCGGTGCGCGATCGCTTCGTCGTCAGCGTGCCGACCCCGCCGACGGCGAACGACAGCTTGCGCAGGCCCTTGCCGGCGACGGTGACCTCGGCGCCGACGGCCGCACACTGCGGCGCGACGGCGTCGAGCCGGGCGGCCCACGCGGGTGTGGTGGCCATGAGGACGACCAGCGCGACTGCGGTGCGCATGATCATGGGACGCCGGGCCCCAGGATGGCGCGCAGGTCGCGCATGTCGTCGCGCAGCTCGTCGACGCGCCGGCGGACGGCGTCGCGGACGGTGACGTCGATGGCGCGCTTCCCGATCAGCGAGTCGATGCGGTAGCCGATCGTCGTCATGTAGCGGCCGGACGAGCGTAGCCGGCTCTTGGCCGACCGATCGCGAACGGCGCGGTGCAGCGCCTCGCTGCGGTCGACGTGGCGGAGCGCGCGATCGACGAGCCGGACGAGGAAGCGCTCGTACGCGTCGAGCTGCGGCTCGTCCTCGATGTAGGCCGAGAGCTCGCGCAGGCGGCAGCGGAGCGAGTCGTAGGTGAGGGCGCGCGGTGCGTCGCACCCCGGGGTCGCGACGGTCGTCGACGTGGTGCTCGACGTCGTCGTCGACGTGGAGCTGGAGCTGGTGCTGGAGGTGGACGTGCTCGACGTGGAGCTGGTGCTCGACGTGGAGGTCGTCGTCGACGGCGCGATCGTGGTGGTGGACGATGTCGAAGACGTCGTCGAGGTGCTGGAGGTCGAGCTCGAGGAGTTCGTCGATGTCGAGGAGGACGACGACGAGGTGGTGGTCGTGGTCGAAGACGTGCTGCTCGTCGTCGAGGACGTCGTCGAGCTGGTGGTGCTGCTCGTCGTGGTCGACGACACCGTGGTCGTCGTCGTCGTCGAGCCGGGGAGCGTGGTGCTCGTGGTGGTGGTCGGGGGCAGGCCGGTGGCGACGCTCGTGACCTGCGCGATCCACGTCACGCAGTCGAACTTGTCGCCGGAGACGACGCGCGCGACGCCGGACGTTGCGCCGGGAGCGACCAGCGCGCTGACGTCCACGTCGAGGGTGTCCCACAGGCCGTGCGGTGCCACCGGTCCGCCGCCGTCGGTCCCGTCGAGGGCGTCGAGCGGGCGGAGCAGGGCCCCGGGACCCGCGACCACCGTGCCGTTGAACAGCGTCTGGTCGCCCGGGAAGAACGACTGTCCGTTCGCGACCACGAAAACGGTGCGCGCGGCCACCGGCGCGAGCGCGCCCGGTGCGCCCCAGGTGACGGTGGTGGAGACGCCCTCGGCGAAGAACGTGCGCGCGCCGTCGGAGATGGCGATGTTGCGCGTGAAGTCGCCGGGCAGCGAGTAGACGACGACGAGCGACGCGCCGTCGAGGAGCGGGTAGGCCGACGGTGCGCCGGGATCGGTCGGACTCTCGTCGCCGGTCAATCCGGAGGGAAAGTCGGCCAGGGTGTTCGTGGCGCCGACCAGGCTCGTGACGTCGGCGCGGTACGTCCAGGTGAAGAGGGTCGGCGGGTCCTGGTTCGCCTCGTTGAGCGTCGGCCAGCACGCGGAGCCGGTCTGCGCGATCAGCTCGCCCGCGACGGGGTCGTCGTTGAAGAGGCCGCCCGTGGACGGCTCGGCGGGCGCGATCAGGCTCCAGTAGAGGTAGGCGGCAACGACCACACCGCCGGGCGGCACCGCGACGTCGATCTCGCCGCCGCCGGCGTTGCGCATGCCGACGCCCGTGACGACGACGTCGCCGGCGAGCGAGTACGACTGGAACGGTGCGAGGGGGACCTGGGGCCCGATGGAGACGGCACGGGCAGGGGTGGCCACGAGCAGGGCGACGAGTACGAGCGCCGCCCGGAGGCGAGCCCCGACGCCGTGCACCGCTCGGACGAGAGAGACCTGTTGCATGACCGCGTGTACTTGCCGACGACGGACGAATCCGGCCGCGAATGGCTGGTAACCCGCGGGAACGCAGGGCGTCAAGAAATTTCAACACATCCGTCGAAAGGCGTACCCCAAAGCATGCGCAGCTGCACGAGCATGTGGCGCATGTAGGTATCCGGATTCACGTGTGTTTCGTGATCCGGATCGGTCCTTGGTCGGAGCGACGCGCTGGCGCTCTGGGTTGCTTGAGCGGAGGCGAGAAAGCTTGCGCACATGCGGGATCGCCCCGTCGCCCCACACTCGCGTGCTTCCCGACCCAAGACATGGTCTTGGGTCGCGCCACTAGCCGCAGGCCGGTACGGTGTCGGGCCCGCACCCGCCGACGGTCACCACCTCGCCATATCCGCACGGCTGGTCCAGGCTCAGATGCGGGTCGATGTAGCTGCCGGTACCGTCGATGCTGATCGTGGTCCCGAGCGCGTGCAGGTGGATGTAGCTGCACATCGGCGGATGGGCCGGCGTGACGCAGGCGCCGCCGATGCGGGACAGGCAGACGTCGGTACCGGCGCTGCTGCCGCCGGTCTCGTAGAGGAGGCGCACGGCGCGTCCCGTCTGCAGCGTCGTGGTGGTCACGCCGCCGCCGGTCGTGGTGGTCGTGACGAGCGTGCACGCCATCTGGAAGGTGACGTCCACGCCGTAGCCGTCGGCCTCGAAGTGGTAGACGTCGGTGGGATTGGTGAGCCCGGCCGGGCACGCCGCGGGCGGGATGTAGACGATCGGGATGTCGGCGACGAAGGTGAAGTTCCCCGTCGGCGACGTCGTGTAGTGGAGCACCTTGTTGCCGGCGAGCCCCGTCAGCGTTCCGCCCAGGTCGCTGACGGTCTTGGTGACGATCGTCTCGCCGTAGCAGGCGTTGTGGTGCACGGTCACCGGCACCGGCACCAACGGGGACACCGGCTGCGTCACCGCCTTCGCGAAGCTCAGCGTGGCCGACGCGTTGACGATGCCGGCCGGCACCTGCGCGCCGACGTCGTCGTGCAGCAGGTCGTCGCAGAAGCGGCCCTTGTGGTTCTTCTGGCAACCGATGGGCTTGAAGCCGGTGAGCTTCCCGAGCGCCGACTTGATCGACACCTTGATGCTGCCGAGCTCGTTGTCGCAGCAGCCGAGCGTCACCTGCGTGTCGCACGTGCTGCCGACGTAGTTGGTGAGGGCGCCGGCGATCGTCGTGCCGGAGAGCCCGAAGCCGCCGTCCTGGTCGCGGCACGAGGTGGACGTCAGGCTGGGGTAGCTTCCGAGCGGTCCGAGGTTGAAGACGAACGTGACCGGCGCGGTGACGGGTCCGTCGCCATGGTGTGCGTGCGCGGCGTGCGACGAGGCCAGCGACGAGCAGTGCGACGGATTGTCGGCAGGCGCCTCGTCCATGCCGCAGGCGCCCTGCGTCTCGAGCTCGATGTCGATCGGCACCGGCGTGCCGCCCGCCGCGGCCAGGTGCGGCACCAGCCAGAAGACGACCGCCGGATCGGTGTCCTGGGCGGGATGGTAGAGGGTGCCTTCGGTCGGACCGACGGTGTCGAGCACGAGGTCGAAGGTTCCGTCGGCACGGGTGTACGTCTCGCGGTCGCCGACGGTGACGCGCCAACCGCCCGCGCCGACCGGCGCGTGCAGGACGGCGGAGCCGTCCTCGCGCACCGTGGCGCCGAGTGCCTCGATCTGCGCGCGGCTCGCGAGGACCTCGGCGCGCGCCCCCTCGGGGACGGCCACGGCGCGCACGATGCGTGCGATGCCGGTGACGGCGCCCGTCGGCACGGCCGTTGCCGTGAGGTCGCGGGCGAGCTTCGCCTTGCGACCGGTGAGGGTGCCGGTGAGCGTCGTGCAGGCGGCGTCGATCGTCGCCTTCAGCGCGACCGGGCCGGTGACGCCGGTGCAGCTCTTGAAGCGCGCGCGCAGGCGCGTGCCCTTCTTCGACGTCTTCTGCTTGACGCGCGCGGGCGCGCACGCGCCGCCGACGCCGATCGTCTTCCCGACCAGCACGATGCCGTTGTGCTGCAGGCTTTCGTCGCCCGGAACGATGGGCGCGTCCTCCGCGACGTAGGCCGCGTCCGGACAGGGTGGGCGCTTCTTCGCGTCGGACGCGGTGGTGAAGAGGACGAGCCCGAGCGCGGCGAGGGCAGCGAAAGCAGATCGCATGCCATCACCGCGCGCCTTTGCCGGCGGTGCGATATCTGCCGCTGCGTGGCCGTCGTGTCGGGTTCGTGACCCGTCGAGACAAGCCGCCGACGGATCACGTCGTCGTCACACGTACGACGGGTTCAGTCCCGCGCCCCAGCGCTCCATCCACGCGCGCATGTGGGTGCCGGTCGACACCGGGTAGACGTCGCTCAGGGCCACGATGAGGCCGTCGCGGTACTCGGCCATCAGCTCGATCTCGAGCTTCAGCGCGTCCGAATCGCCGCGACGGTAGAGCGCGACGCCTGCCACGCGGACGATGTCACCCTCCACCGACGGTGGGGACGAGCCCGGCGCGATCTCGCGCGTGCAGTGCCGGTCGAACCCGTCGAGGAACTTCTTGATGGCGGCGAAGATGTTCGCGCGTCCCTCGACGACGCAGTCCCAGCCCTGGCTGCCCAGCACGCGATAGACGGCGTCCGGCGCGAAGAAGGGCTCGAGTCGGGTCCAGTCGTCGTCGGCGTAGGTGGCCTCGAAGGCCTGGGTGTAGGCGACGAAGCGTGCGAGCAGGGTCTCGGGTGATGCGGTTCCCATGACGGTCTCCTTCGTGCGGTCCTATCGCGCCGGATCCAGCACCGACGCGAATCCCGAGGGCGCGTGCGGCCCCAGCACCAATGTCTCCAGCACGCCCAGCCCCTCACGCTCCCCGATGCGTGCCCGGCAGAGCTGCTGCACGTGCACGTGCCGCGGATCCATCGGGTCGAGATCCGCGAGCGTCCACGTCACGCCGTCGAGCGCCGACTCGCCCTTCCACATCCCGTGGCCCCACTCGGGGTCGAGATACCCGAGCCCGCGCATCTGGAACGTGAGGATCGGCGCCAGCGACACCACCATCGGCTCGCGCCCGTGCGGGCGGAGCGTGAGCTCCGCGGCGGACGCGCGTCGCGTCCCCGGCGTCCACGTCACGCGGTGCCCGACCGACGCCATCGGCTCGGGCGCGCTCTCGTCGAGCATGGCGACCGGCGCCACCGAGCCGCTCGCGTGCCACGGTCGCCCCGCGGCGTCCTCGTTCACCGCGACGTGCGTGCAGAAGTCGTCGAAGTGCACCGGGCTCCACAGCCAGAAGAACTGCGGCGGCATGCCCGGCGCACCGCCCTCCGGCTCGCCGACGGGGCGCACGCCCCACGACCGATCGCGACACCCCGGCACCGTGCTCGGATCGACGATGATCTCCTCGCCGTCGATGCGGATGTAGCCCTCCCAGAAGCCGAACTGCGTCAGGCGCGTCGAGTCCATCATGACGCGGTTGTTCGGCTTGTAGACGAAGCGCGGCTCCTCGATGGCGGCGGTGCGGGCGTAGAAGGCCATGTCGGCCTCGAGCCCGAACTCGTTCGGCGCCACCTTGAGATGCAGCACGCGCAGCGGCTCGAGCACGTCCACCTTGATGGGCCCGACGCGCGACTCGGCGCGCTCGGTCGGTGCCAGGCGCGACGCGCGCACGACGTGCTGCTTGCCGTCGCGCACGACGCTGAAGGCGGCGTCCATGACGCGACGGTTCGGGTAGAGGCCGAGCGCTGCCGCGAAGAAGAGGTCGCCGTCGCGCGAGTAGCCGTTGAAGAAGTAGCGATCGTAGCAGTTGCGGTCGCCGCTCTGGGGCTGCGCGATCGGCTCGGCGGTCTGGTGGACGAGGTAGTCGTCGAAGCGCGTCAGCATGACGGGTCAGCCTTTCGATATCTCCTGCAGCAGCGACGGCTTCAACACCATCACGTCGCGCATCGCCTGCGCCGAGAGATGCGCCAGCACCGGTGCGCGCGCCTCGGGATGCGCCGTGGTGGCGTCGAGCGCCACCACCAGCGCGGCGCGCAACGCCGTCAGACGGTCGGCGAGCGGCAGGACGGGTGCCGCGGCGAGCGCGGCGTGCACCGGCGCGGCCGCGGGCAGATGCAGTGCCGCGATGACCTGGGTCAGTGCGACCGTCGCGGAATCGATCTCGGCCTGGATCAGCTCCGGCGACGGCGCGATGCGGTCGCGCAGGTTGTTCAGCACCTCGAGCACGGCGAAGACCTGGCCGCGGGCGAAGCGCGTCTGCACGTCGGGCAGCACCGCCTCGCGCAACGTCTGCATGACGCCGTCGATGAGGGCGGTGACGGGAAGATTGCTCATGCCAGCCACCCCCGCGACATGCCGAGCAGCAGATAGAGGAACGGCAGCTGGTGATCGAAGATGGCCATGCGGAGATCCGTCGTGCGGCCGTCGCGGAAGGCGCGGATGCCGGTGAGCATGATGGCGATCATCTTGACGATCGCGAGGACGTCGTAGAACCGCAGGCGACCCGGGTCGGCGACGCGCCCGCTGCTCTGCGCGTAGCGCGCGGCGAACTCGTCCGGCGTCATCAGTCCCGCGGCCATCGGCGTGCCGGCGCGCCAGAGCGACGACGAGCACCAGGCGACGTCCTCGAGCGGGTCGCCGAGATGCACCATCTCCCAGTCGAGGATGCCGGTGAGCCGCCCGTCGCGCACGAGGAAGTTGCCGAGACGGTAGTCGCCGTGCACGAGCGTGATCTCGTCGGTGGACGGCAGGTTGGCGCGCAACCAGCGCAGCGCCTCGGCCAGCGGCGGATCGACGGCGAGCCCGCTGTCGGCGATGCGCTTCTCCCAGCGCTCGACCTCGCGGGCGGCGATGCCGGTGCCCGCCGTGGGCACGCCGAGGAAGGCGAGGTCGCGCGCGCGCCAGTCGATGGCGTGGAGCTGCGCCAGCGCGTCGACGACGTCGGGTCCGAGGGTCGCGCGCTCGGCCTCCGAGAACGGTCCCTCGCCGTCGCCCGGCGCCGGGATCGGCACGTCGCCGTCGATGCGCTCCATCACGTAGAACGGCCGGTCGAGGTCGGCGGGGTCGGTGGTGAACCACGGCGTCGGCGGGGAGGGCAGGGGATCGTCCGACAGCGCGTGCAGGACGCGGAACTCGGGGCCGAGATCGTACGGCTCGAGGAGCCCCGCCACCGGCTCGCGCTTCGCGATCCAACGCCGCGCCTCGCGCCGGCCGTCGGCGTGGGTCAGCTCGGCGTCGAAGGCGAACGTCTCCTGCGAGAAGCCCTCGGTGCTGCGCTCGAGCGCGGTGACGCGGACGGTGCCCGGGAGCCGCGCACCGAGGAAGCGCTCGAGGCGCGTGGCGAGGATGTCGTCGGCCATGGGTCGGACGGCGAAGATCGCACGCCCGACCCGATGCGCTCAAGCCGCCCGGCTGCGCGACGATGCCGCCGGATCGGGACGCACGTTGACGGCGATGCCGCGCGCCGCCAGCCCGGCGAAGAGGCCACGCACGCGCGACAGCACGCGCGCCGGCGCGTCGCCGCGGACGGTCACCTCGAGCCGTGCGCCGGGACCGGCCCGCAGCACGTCGTCGGTGATCGTCTGCGCCGTGTACGGCGTGAGCGGGCCGCTCCGTGCGACGGCGCGCTGCGGCATGCTGTCGTCGGGGACGACGCGCATGCACACCTCGGCCGGGGTCGACGGCACCATCTGCCGATCGGCCGCGACCACGGAGAGGACCGTCTCGACCAGGTCGCCGTAGCTCCGCACCAGCTCGAGCCGTCGCTCCGAGATGGTGATGCCGAGCTCGCCTTCGAGGCAGATCGCCACCTCGAGCAGATCGAGCGAGTCGGCCGCCAGGTCGTCGGCCAGCGACACGTCGAGCCCGAGATCGGACTCGTCGACGCCCAACCGGTCGGCCACCACGCGCCGCACACGCGGCTCCACGTACTCTTCGAGGCCGAGCCTCCCCGCCACCATCACCATCCCCGTCTCCACCCGGGACCCCCTGGGTCCCGCTGACCTCGCACCCACAGCCATGCTCCACACTGGAGCAAGGACGGTGCCGCGATGCGCTGCCCACTGGACTGTCCTGGTGCACCCCCCGGAGGGCCGCCCTGCCTGCAGCGCAGCCAGTGGCTGCCTGCCTTCAGGGCAACTCGGGGGGTCGGGCCACGAATCGCAGCGGTGAGAGGTATCGTCATGCCGGTCATCTCGCAAGGCGAGACCCTACCGGCAGTGGATTACCGGCCCGCAGACTGGGGATGACGATCGGGTGTCATGGCGCCGGGGACCAGCCCGGAACGCTCGAGCGCCTCGGCGAGGAGCGCCCGGACGGTCGGTTCCCACCCGAAGGACACGTGCCCGCCCTCGTACCACTCGAGCCGCGGCCGGTCCCAGTGACGCCAGAGGTCGCGGACGTTGTGGGGCGGCACCAGACGATCGGCCGTCCCGGCGAACATGAAGCGGCGGTCCCAGGGGACGCGGGGGGCGAAGGCCAGGGGGGAGACGACCCGCACGACGTCCTCGAGATGGTCCCAGGCGAGGCCCATGTGCTCGGTCAGCCGCAGCAGGAAGGGCGGGACGTTCCAGCGCGCCAGCCCGGTGTGGCTGGTGGCGGGGATGCCGGTGATGACGCAGGCGAGGTCGTCCTCCATCGCCGCCACGAGTGCGGACGTGAAGCCGCCGAGGGACAGGCCGTAGACCCCGATCGCCGGGGCGTCACGCTCCTCGCGCAGCCACCCCAGCACGCGACGGACGTCCCACACCGCCTGCGACTGCAGGTGGACGGTGTCGAGGTAGTCGCCGGAGAGGAAGCCGTCGCCGGTGCGCCGTCCCTGCGTGCGGGGGCCGTGCAGCGGCAGCACGGGGAAAACGACGTTCAGCCCCAGCTCGCGATGGAACCACGACGCCGGGAAGCCGGTGAAGTCGACCATCGGCACGCCCATCCGGTAGCCGTGCACGCACACGAGCCACGGGCGCGGCGCGCCGGGATGCTCCAGCACCCACGCGTGACCGGTGCGATTGCGGACGTAGCCGAGCCAGCGCTCGCGGCCCGGCTCGTCGGCGTGCGGCTCGTAGCCGCTGTCGAACTGCAGGTGCTGATAGCGCAGCCCGCGCGACCGCGCGCGCCGCAGATCGCTCGGCACGAGCGGCGGCGGCGTGCGGTGGTAGGTCGACGGCGACGCGATCCAGCCGCGGCTCGTGAACATCTCGAGCGCGGCGCTGACCTCGCTGCGCAGCCGCACGCGATCGCCCGGTGACACCAGGTGCATCGACAGCACCTCGGTGAGGAAGAAGATCTCGTCGAGCAGGATCTTGCCGGCGAGACCGAACGAGAGGCGCGACACGGGCAGCTCGTCGAGCGCGGGCGCGGTGGCAGGCAGCATCCACCGTGCGGCGAGCACGCCAGGAGCAAGAACGGATCGCAGGACGAGATCGAGCATGCGGACGCTTCTCGAATCGCGAGCGAGGCTGTAACGCACTCGACGCGTTCGTGTAAACCTCGCAGACGCTGCGGCGGCTCAGCCCGGGTCGAGTGCGAGCGTCTCGCGCATGCCGTCGGCGAGCGGACGGTTCGTCCAGCCGAGCTCCCGCGTCGCGCGCGTGATGTCGTACGATACGCGAACGGGGATGGGCACCGGGATGCGTATCCACGGCACGCGTCCGCCGGCAGCGCCCCACGCGTCGACCAGCTCCCACACGGGACGGTCCTCGCCGACGACGTTGTACGCGCGGCCCACGGCGGCCGGCGTTTCGAGGGCGAGCGCGATCGCTTCCGCGACGTCGCCGCCGTACGCGAACGGCGTGTGCAGGAGCGCGGGGAACGGAGCCACCGGCAGTCGGAGCAGACGGCGGAAGAGCGTCGTGAAGTTGGGGTCGAATGCGCCGTAGATGCCGCCCGGCCGCACGATCGTGAGGTCGATGGCGTGCTCCGCGGCGAGCCGCGTGACGACCCGCTCGGCCTCGGCTTTCGACAAGGCGTAGGCGTTCGCCGGCCCGGGCTTCGTCGACGCCGGGATCAGCGGGTGATCCTCGTCGACGTGCGCCGGCATCGGCGTCTGGTAGACGATCACCGACGACACGTGCACCAGCCGGCGTACGCCGGCCCTGGCCGCCGCCTCGACGACGTGGCGCGTGCCGTCGATGTTGGCGCGATGGTGCTCCTCCCAGTTGCGATCGCGGAACGACACCAGTCGTCCCAGGGCGTACAGCGCGGCGTTCGACACCACCGCGTCGGCGCCGGCGAAACCCTCGGCCAGTCGCTCGGGCTCGGCGAGGTCGGCCTTGCGCAGCTCGACGCCGCGCGCCGCCAGCTCCGGCACGCGCGCCGGGTTCCGCACCACGCCGATGACGTGGCAGCCGCGTCGCAGCAGCACGTCGACGATGTAGCGCCCGAGGAAGCCCGTGGCGCCGGTCACGGCGACGGTCCGCGGCGCCGTCATGCCCGTCGCGTGAGCCCGTGCTGCCCGAGGCGCCAGAGCAGCGTCTCGATGCGATCCTGGCCGAAGAACGGCTCGCCCTGGAAGACGAACGTCGGCACGCCCCAGTGGCCGGCGGCTTCGAGCTCGGCCTGGTTGCCGGCGATGATGGCGTCGTAGTGGGCGGGGTCGGCGGCGATCGCGGCGTCGAGCGACGCCAGGTCGAGCCCGGCGCGTGCGGCGGCGTCGGCGAGGTGCGTGCCCTCGTGCCAGCCGACCACCTCGCCGCCCCAGATGAGACGCGACACCTCGGCGATGAACGGCAGCCCGCGACCGCGCGCGGCGGCTTCGACACCGAGCCGGGTCAGCCGGAAGATGTACGGCTGATCGGGCGACACCTCGCGCGTCGCCATGTCCTGCACGATGGGATCGGGGCGGGGCGGGCCGTACGGAATGCCGAGCTGCTGCGCGATGCGGAAGGTGTCGCGCAGGAGGTAGGGCAGCCAGAGCGGGTTCACCTGCTGGAAGAAGCCCGCGATGCGGACCGCGATCGGTAGCACCGGCCGCACCCGCAGGTCGACGTCGTACTCCGCGGCGATCTGCACCAGGCGCGGCGTCGCCAGGTACGAGTAGGGGCTCCGGAACGACCAGAAGCAGTCGACGGTGAGCGTCGCCATCAGTGGAAGAAGTGGCCGCCGTTGACGTCGAGCGCCTGCCCGGTGACGACGCGCGAGAGGTCGGAGGCGAAGAATACCACCGTGTCGGCGATCTCGGCCGAGTCGGGGATGTGGCGCAGCGCGGTGCGCGACGTGATGTCGGCGTGCACCGCCTCGTAGGTGGTGCCCTGCGTCTTCGCGATGTGGTGGAAGTAGCCTTCCATCTTCGGGCTCCAGATGTAACCGGGCACCACCGTGTTGACGCGGATGCCGTCGGCGCCGAGCTCGCGCGCGAGCGTCTGCGACGCCGTCATGAGGGCCCCCTTCGACGCCGCGTAGCCGCCGACGTTGGGCTCGATGATCCGCATCGACATCGAGTTGATGAAGACGATCGAGCCGCGCCTGTGCGGGCGCATGTGCCGGACCACCGCCTGCGTGAGCTGGAGCGCACCGAAGACGTTGACGTCGAAGATCTTCCGCCAGTCGGCGAGGTCGGCGGTGGCGAACGGGCCCACCGGGTTGCTCAGGAAGGCGTTGTTCACCAACACGTCGATGCGACCGAACTCGGCCTGCGCGGCGTCGGCGAGCCGCTGGCAGTCGTCGGCCCTGGCGATGTCGGTGGGGACGGTGAGGGCGCGACGGCCATTCGCCCGAACCGCCTCTGCCACCTCGTCGAGGGCCGACTGCGTGCGCGCGGCGAGCACGACGTCGGCGCCTTCGCGGGCGAGGGCGAGGGCGATCTCCCGGCCCATGCCGGGGCCGATGCCGGATACGATGGCGACGCGATCCGTGAGCAGCATGGTCATCCGTTCAGGTGGGGCGCCACCTGGGTCGCGAACGCGTCGATCTGCTCGACCAGCTCGTCGCACGACCGCGAGCGGAACCGCACCCCGCAGTGGTTCACGCCCATGGCTTTGAGGGCCAGCAGCGACTCGGCGATGGACTCGCCCGACCCCGAGCGGGCGTTGGGCCCGAGGTCGAAGGACGGCGTGCCGACGTAGAGCCACTCGCTGTTGGCGCCGATCTCGATCGGCTCGTCGCCGCGGACCTTCTGCCGATGCGCCCTGATGGTGGCGATCTGTCCCGGGAGCTGGTCACGGAAGGTGCCCTGCGGCAGCCAGCCGTCGCCACGGGTCGCCGCGCGACGGAGCGCCGCCGGCGTGTTGCCGCCCACCCAGATCGGCGGCCGCGGCTGCTGGATCGGACGCGGGCGGAGCCCCATGTCGTGCACGGGCCAGCGCGCGCTGTCGTGTTCCGGGTACTCGTCGAGGAAGGCCTTGGTGACGACGTCGATCGCCTCGTCGAGGAGCTTCCCGCGTTGTGTGAAGTCGACGCCGAGTGCGGCGAACTCGCCCTGCAGATGTCCCGCGCCGACGCCGAGGATGACGCGCCCGCCGGAGAGCGCGTCGAGCGTCATGAACGCCTTCGCGGTCATGAGCGGGTGACGGTAGGCCGCCACCCACACATACGACATGAGCCGCACGTGCTTCGTCGCCGCCGCCAGGAAGCCCATGGTGGCGATCGGGTCGTACCAGGTCGTCGTCATCGCCTTCGCCTGCTCGCGCGGCACGGCGACGTGGTCGCAGACGGCGACGTAGAAGAAGCCGGCGCGGTCGCACGCCTTGGCGACCTTCACCAGCTCGACCGTCCCCGCCTGGGCTTCCCACGGGGCGGCGAACATCGTGCTCTGCGCCGCCACCGGCAGCTGCAGGCCCACGACGAACCGCCCCGGGGGGACGATCTGGACGGCCGCCGTCACCGCGACGCGGCCCGGGCGGCGGCGGCCTCGCGATGCCGCGTCGTGCGATGGATCGGGTCCTTGTCGAAGCGCGGGATCACTTCCTGCCCGAACAGCTCCACCGAGCGCAGCGCCACGGCCTGCGGCTGCGACGACGCCAGCACGCCGAAGATGATCTGGTCGCAGCCGACGTCGACGAACTTCTGCACCGCCGCGGCGCACTCGTCGGGGTCGCCGACGATGCGCTGGCCCGACGCGATGCGCTCCTCGAGCTGCTCCGGGGTCGGGTCGGGGATGAGCGCCGGCCACGCCGGCACGCCGGCGGGACGCGGGAAGGTGTCGAGGTACCTGAAGACCAGGCTGGTGTGGTAGCCGCTGCCCATGTCGAGGGCGACGCGGCGGGCCTCCTTGCCGTCGTCGAGGCACACCAGCGCCGTCACGCAGGCGACGTTGTCGTTGACGTAGCCGCCCACCGGCTCGGCGTGCTTGATAGCGTCCTTGTAGATCTTGATGAGGGGCTCGAAGTCCTTCGGGGTGCCGAGGCTGAAGCACAGCGCGCCGAGGCCGAGCTTGCCCGCCTTCTCGAACGTCGACGGGCTGCCGCAGGCGACCCAGATGGGCGGGTGGGGCTTGGTGTACGGCTTCGGCAGTACGTTGCGCTCGGGCATCGTGAAGAACTGGCCGTCGAAGCTGTACTTCGTCTCGCGCCACATGCGCAGGATCTCGCGCAGCGACTCGTCGTACATGGCACGCGTGGTCTCGCCGTCGGGGATGCCGAAGCCCTTGAACTCGGTCGACGACGAGCCGCGGCCCGTCCCGAACTCGAAGCGGCCCTCGCTCAGGTGATCGAGCATCGCCACCCGTTCGGCCATCCGGGCGGGATGATTCACCGGCGGGGTGATGTTGTAGATCGCCGAGCCGACGTGCAGCCGCTGCGTGCGGGCGGCGACGTAGGGCAGGAATATCTCCGACGCGGATATATGGGAGTACTCCTCGAGAAAGTGGTGCTCGACCGACCAGACGTACTTCCAGTTGAAGCGGTCGCACGCTATGGCGAGCTCGAGCTCCCGCATGAGGCGGGAGTGCTCCGCGTTCTCGGGGTCGGCCTCCATCTCGTGACGGGGGACGTGTGCCTGTACGAACAGTCCGAATTCCATGGGCTTCGGGTCGTATCAACGTCGCAACGGACCTGACAAGGGCTGCGCGCGGTCGCCTAGATCCGCCCTGCCCATGCACCACCCCCACCATGAATAGAAATCCCGGATCACCGTCAGAACGGTGCAACCCCGGCTGAATCTTGCAAGCCGGAGAACTCACGAAGAGGTGTTTCATGCCGTCCGACAACGATGAGGTGTGGGTGCAGCTGGCGACGCGCATCCCCAAGGATCTGCACCGCGAGCTCAAACTGCACTGCGTGCGCACCGACGAGTCCGTCATGGGATTCGTGGTGAAGGCGCTCACCGAGCGTCTCGAGCGCGAAGGCGCACGCGTTTCCCGCCGCAAGGCGGGCTGACTTCTCCTGATCCGGGACGTGGCGCCGGCCCCCCTCCGGCGCTGCGGCCCGTCCTGTGTGTGCTCAGAGGCGCTTCGTCAGGAAGTAATGGGTGTGTCCCGGGGGATGTTCGGGCAATCGCCCGAACACGACGTAGCCCAGCCGTTCGTAGTAGCTGGGCCCCGCCTGGAAACTGAATGTGTCTAGGTGGACGTTGCCCACGCCCCGTTGGCGGGCGTCTGCCTCCGCTGCCTCCAGCAGCTGCCGGCCGTAGCCGTGTCCCCGCAGCGGCTCGTCGACCCAGAGGATCGATACGTGGAGCCAGCCGGCCCACACCGCGCCGAGCAGACCGCCGCGGATGGCGTCGGTGTCGTCGCGCAGGAAGAGGGCGACCTCCCACCAGTCGCTGCGGCCGGTGACGACGACGTTCCATTGCTCGAGCCGGTCGCGCACCGAGGCGACGTCGGTCGGAGCGGGCGTCGTGGCGTGCTCGATCCTCATGTGAGCACGGCAGGCATGCCGGCCCAGGCCTCGGGATCGTGGCCGAAGACGAGCCGCGCGCCCGCATCGCGGAGGCGACGCAGCGCGTGCAGGCTCGCCAGCATCTGCTCGCGGTCGTGGACGATCGCCGGCAGGTGCAGCTGCTCGAGCGTCTCGCGCAGGTAGCAGGCGTCGCTGGTGAGGACGACGTCGCCGCCGTCGTCGAGCCGCAGTCGCAGCGACTGGTGGCCCGGCGTGTGACCGTGCGTCGGCAGGCAGACGACGCGGCCGTCGCCGAAGAGGTCGTGCTCGCCGTCGACCGTCTGCACGGCGTGCCCGAGATCCCAGTCGATGGCGCCGATGCCGTTGGCGGCGGCGACGTCGGGGTCGTGGGCCGCCTCCCACTCGCGACGCTGCACCACGAGGCGTGCGTTCGGCACCAGGGCGTTGCCGCCGGCGTGGTCGAAGTGGAGGTGCGAGTTGACGAGCCACTCGACTCGCGTCGCCTCGACGCCGAGCGCGGCGAGACGGTTCGTGAGCACGTCGTCGTCCGCCATCTCGACGGTGAAGAAGGGCGCGGCGGGGCCGAGTCGCGCGGTCGGGTCGGTCCGCACGGCGGGATGCATGCCGGTGTCGAACAGTACCAGCCCGCGCGGATGCTCGATCAGGAACGACGGCACGGGCACCCGGATGTGGCCGCTCGCGCCCTCGAGAAAGAGGCCGCGCGCCGACGTCAGCCAGCCGCAGGTGAGGGCGTGGACTCGCATCGCTCGCCCATAGCACGACGTGCCGCGACACGGCTTGCCCCTCTCGCGCGACCTGAGGTAGCCACCGCGCATGAGCGCCCGCACGATCATCGAGGCCTTCCGGACGACCGTCGCCAGCGCGCCCGATCGTGTCGCCGTCCGCACCATCGACAACGCCGTGTCGCTGACCTGGGGCGCCCTCGCGACGCGCGTCGACGCCCTCGCGGGCGGCCTCGCCAGGCTGGGTGTGCAGCGCGGCCACACCGTCGCGATCATGCTGAGCAACCGGCCCGAGTTCCACCTCGCCGATCTCGCCGCCATGACGCTCGGGGCGACGCCGTTCTCGATCTACCAGACCCTCTCGCCCGAGCAGATCGAGTACGTCGTCGGCGACGCAGGCGCGCGCGTCGTCATCGTCGAGCCGGCGTTCCTGCCGGCCATCCTGACCGCGCGCAGGAACCTGCCGCAGCTCGAGCACGTGATCGTCGTCGACGGGGAGGGGGGCACGACGACGCTCGCCGAGGTCGAGGGCTCGAATCCCGGCTTCGACGCCGTGGCCGCGGGAAACGCCGTCGCGCCGGACGATCTCCTGACGCTCATCTATACGTCGGGCACGACCGGACCGCCGAAGGGCGTGCAGCTCACGCATCGCAACCTCATCGCCTGCGCCGAGGCGCTGCAGACGATCGTGCGGTTCCCGGAGGGCGCGCGCGTGATCTCGTGGCTGCCGGCGGCGCACATCGCGGAGCGCGCCGCGCATCACTACGTGCCGATCGTCTTCGGCTTCACCATCACCTGCTGTCCGAACGCCAAGGAGGTGGTGGCGCTGCTGCCGCAGGTACGGCCGAACTGGTTCTTCGCCGTGCCGCGGATCTGGGAGAAGATCAAGGCCGGTCTCGAGGCGCGCCTCGCCGGTCTGCCCGACGAGCAGCGCACGAAGGCGCAGGCGGCGCTCGCGGCGGCGGTGCAGAAGGTGCAGCTCGAGCAGGACGGCAAGCCGGTGCCGCCGGCGTTGGCCGAGCAGGTCGCGGCGGCCGATGCTGCGCTGTTCTCGATGCTCCGCACCATGCTCGGGCTCGATCAGGCGGTGGCCGTCAACGTCGGCGCCGCGCCCACGCCGCGCGACGTGCTCGAGTTCTTCCATGCCATCGGCGTCCGGCTCGGCGAGCTGTGGGGCATGTCGGAGACGAGCGGTGCCGGCACGACGAATCCGCCGGAACGCATCAAGCTCGGGACCGTGGGTCCGCCGATCCCCGGCGTGGAGCTCCGCCTCGGCGACGACGGCGAGGTCTTCATCCGCGGCGACGTCGTCATGGCCGGGTACCGCAACCAGCCCGGCAAGACCGCCGAGACCATCGACGCGGACGGCTGGCTCGCCACCGGCGACGTCGGCCAGATCGATGCCGACGGCTATCTCCGCATCGTCGACCGCAAGAAGGAGCAAGAACATGTCGCCGGCGAACATCGAGGGCACGCTCAAGGGCGGCAGCTCGCTCATCGGCCAGTGCGCCGTCATCGGCGACGCGCGGCCGTTCAACACGGCACTCATCGTGCTCGACGCCGATTTCGCGCCGGTGTGGGCGGCGCAGCACGGGCTCGGCGATCGCACGCTCGAGCAACTCGCCACCGAGCCGGCGATGATCGCGGCGGTGACGGCGGACGTCGAGCGCGCCAACCAGCGCCTGGCCCGCGTCGAGCAGGTGAAGAAGTTCCACATCGTGCACGGCGACTGGCCGGCGGGTGGCGACGAGCTGACGCCGACGATGAAGCTCAAGCGCAAGCCGATCGCCGAGAAGTACGCGCGCGAGATCGCGGCGATGTACGCCGGCAGGTCGGGCGACTGACGGGGTGACAGAGCCCTGACCCGGTGCCCGCCCGGAAACGTCGGGCCGGCATCGGTGCCGATTGGCGTGGCGATTGCTGCGCTCGGCGCGTGCACGCCATCCTTGCGTCCGTAGCCCTCCTGCTCACGATCGTCGCGCCTGCGGCCGCCGTGAGCGGACCGTTGCTCTCCTTCAGCTCCCCCGCCACCGAGCGGGTGGACGTGGCCGTCGACGCCGCATGCGCCGTCCAGGGCGACTGCGATCTCACGACCGGCCTCTGCACGAGCGGCATGGTGGGTATGGCGTGCCAGACCGCCACCGACTGCGCCGGACGCATCAACACCTGTCGGATCGTGGTGACGCCGTCGTCCGCCGACGGCCTCTCGATCGCGGCGCGGCTCGACGGCAAGCTCGTCGCCGGGTTCATGCCGGTGACCCCGGGGGTGCCGCTCGTCGTCGACGTCCAGCTCGATCCGCGCCGTCGCCACAACCGCCTGCGCATCAAAGCGCGCGGCATGGTGAGTGGGCAGATGACGAAGCAGGACGACATGTTCCGCTTCAGCGCCGTGCCGGAGATCCGCTACCGTCCGCTGCCGGCGCGCTTCGGCGTGCCCGCGTCGGCGGCGCGTCTCGACACGCTCATCACGACGGCGAACGATCGCGCCATCCGCCAGCATGCCTGGCAGATCTGGGCCGGGCTGACGGCGCGCACGCCGGAGCGGTTCAACGGCCGCCGACTGCCGGTGTTCGAGACGTGGTTCTCGGGCGCGGAGCTCTACGATCCGCGACCGTACGCCTGCGAGGACGTCCTGCGCCGCGCCTTCGACCGCGACTTCGAGCGGCCCAGCCAGTTCATCCACGGTGGTGCGCTGCCGAACGAGCAGGTGACGGGCTTCAACCGGTTCAATCGCGAGGTCGTCGAGCACGTCTGCGAGCGCAACTACAACCAGGCGTCGGTGCTCGACGCGCTCAACGCCAGCTTCGGCCCCGAGACGCCGATCGGTGCGCGCGAGATCGACGAGTTCCCGCGCGCGTCGGTCGCGCTCAAGCCCGTGTTCACCACCGTCGCGCAGAGCGGCGTCACCATCCTGCCGTACTGGGCGGGGCCGACGGCGAGCACGAATCTCGTGAACCCGACGCCCGACACGTGGACCCAGTGCGTGGCGGTGGTGCCGCCGGGCACGGACGCGCCCTCGTCGCCGACATCGTGCACCTGCAACGGCATCCCCGACTATCCGTGCGAGGTCGTGCCGCTGAAGCGCTTCTACGCCTTCCCGCTGACGGCCGACGAGGTGGCCGAGATGTCGAACGACTCCTCGCTCGTCGGCACCGGCGTCGTGCCGGGCGATTACGCGGTGCTCGTCGCGATGCACGTCACGAGCAAGGAGACGCCGCGCTGGACGTGGCAGACCTTCTGGTGGTCGCCGACGCCGAACGAATCGCCCGCTGGTGACGATCGCATCCCCGGCGTGAAGCGCGAGTTCCGCAACTACGTCATGTGCACCGCGTGGACGATGAACGGCCCGCCGGAGAGCCTGACCGGCACGCCGCAGGTCTGCTTCAACCCGTACCTCGAGACGGGCCTGCCCGGTCTCGACGGCGTCCAGTCGAACTGCATGACGTGCCACCAGATGGCCGCGTGGCCGAACTTCTCGACCAACTACCAGGCCAATGGATTCGTCTCGCCGGACGATCCGCTCTTCGGGGCGTCTCTGAAGCTCGACTTCCTCTGGAGCGTCACGCGCGCCCAGTAAGGTGGGTCGCGTGCGTTGGGTGCGGCGGGCGTGTGGGGTGCCCGTCGTTCGCTCGGAGCTCGTGGCGGCACCCAACCCCCCGCCCAGCGCCCCGCGCCTCTCGCAACTCGCTCATTGACGGGCACCCCACACGC
>CAYOIZ010000072.1:0-29596 GCA_964404165.1 uncultured Binatia bacterium (SeqCode)
TGCCGCACGACGTCGAGCAGCGCCGCGCGGTGCCGCGGCGCCAGCGCGTGCAGTGCGGCGGGCACGTCGCGATAGAGCAGCACCGCCAGCTCGGGCGGCAACGCCATCGCGCCCGCGAGCCAGGCGCTGCGCTCGTCGGCGCTCCAGTGCGCCACCTCGCCCGGCAGCGCCCGGAACATCACGGGCTCGTCGAGCGCCGGCCGCAGGTGTCGGGCCAGGGCGCCGAAGCGCACGAAGTGCTCGGGACGGAGCGCGTGCAGCCCCGCCGACGTCGCCCCGAAGAAGGCGTGCGCGACGCGCTCGCCGCGCCACCCGGCCTCGGCGCGGAGCGCGATGCCGGCGTCGGCCCAGGCGTCGAGCGTGGCCGCGTCGACCCGGCCGACGAGCGTCGCCGATCCCTCGCAGAAGCTCGCCGCGAGCGTGCCCGAGACGGCGGCGATGCGCAGCGCCGTCGCGTTCCACGCCGCCAGCGCGGCACCGTCGCGTGGCGCGTGCAGGTAGGCGAGCACGGCGCCGTGTGCGGGGGTTGCGGCCTCGGCGAGATCGGCGGCGCCGTCGGCCCAGCGCGTGAAGCCACCGCCCAGCGCGCGCCGTGCCGCCGGCGCCACGGCGTCGAACGCGTCGGCGACGACGCGCGACACCTGCGCCAAACGGCGCTCAGCCGAAGATCGCGGCCGCGACGTCATCGATGGCCCGCGCGCTCTCGCCGTCGTCGGTGAGCGCACGGCTGACGGCCACCATGCACGCGCGCCGCGGCGTCACGCCCTGGCGCACGAGCTGCGCCGCATAGACGAGCAGCCGCGTGCTGACGCCCTCCGGCAGGCCGCTGGCGCGCAGATGCCGCACCTTCTCGCCGAGCGTCGCGAGCCGCATCGCCTGCTCGACGTCGAGCCCGCTCTCGTGCGCGATGATGCGCGCCTCGGTGTCGCGCGGCGGGTAGCCGAACTCGAGCGCCACGAACCGCTGGCGCGTCGACTGCTTCAGGTCCTTCATCACGCTCTGGTAGCCGGGGTTGTACGAGAGGACGAGCAGGAAGTCGGGGTGCGCCTCGAGGATCTCGCCGGTCTTGTCCACCGGCAGGATGCGACGGTGGTCGGTGAGCGGATGGATCAGGACGACGGTGTCCTTGCGCGCCTCGACCACCTCGTCGAGGTAGCAGACGGCGCCGTGGCGGACGGCGCGCGTCAGCGGGCCGTCGATCCAGACGGTCTCGTCGCCCTTGATGAGGTAGCGGCCGATCAGGTCGCTGCCGGTGAGGTCCTCGTGACAGGCGACGGTGATCAGGTGGCCCGGCACGTGGCCGTCGCCGCCGGTGCGGCGCGGGACCGTCGCCGCCATGTACTCGATGAAGCGCGTCTTGCCGCAGCCGGTGGGGCCCTTCAGCAGGACGGGAAGTCGGGCCTCCCAGGCGGCCGTGAAGACCTCCACCTCGTCGCCGACGGGCAGGTAGAACGGGACGTCGTGCACGCGGGGGGGGACAATAGGAGGCCCACCCCGGCGACGCAACGATCGTCAGGGGATCAACGCCACCAGGCCGCGGCCGGCCGAGAACAGGAAGCGGCCGAACGTCAGCGCGGCGGGGGACCCGGGATGGGCCGTGCCCCGCGCGGGCTCGACGGCGAGCCCGAGCGCGTCCCAGCCCGGGGCCCGCTCGGGGACCGCGAGCGTGAACGTCAGCGCCACCCGGTCGCGCGCGGCGAGCGGCCCGAAGGCCAGGGTCCGCACGTCGTCGGTCTCGGTCACCTCGATCGGCAGCCGGCGCACGCCGAAGGCCGCGGCCCTCGGCTGGAGCACGGCCTCGTCGAGCGCCGCCGCCGCGAGCCGCACGCGGACCCGCTCCTGCGGCTCGCTGCCCGTGTTCCCCACCTCGAGGTGATAGCTGGCGTAGCAGCGGCCCGCGGCGCACACCAGCTGCGGCGCCTGGGCGTCGTAGTGCACCTCGTAGTCGGGCAGCATGGCCACCGACAGCAGGCCTGCGAGGCCGAGGAAGCCCGCTACGAAGAACGCCGCGCGCAGCCAGCGGCTCAACGGCGGGCGGTCCTCGGGATGCGCACGCCGCGACGTACCTCGACCGGCGATCCCTCGGCAAGGAAGGCCGAGTGCGGTGGGCCGGCGAGCGCGCCGGCGAACGCCGGACCATAGAGCGACGCCACGTCGCAGGTGAAGGTCGCACCGGTGGCCTGCGAGACGCGCCACGGCGGATGCTCGACGCGATATTCCACGGTGCCGCCACGTCGCTGCGAGGCGTAGCCCCAGTAGTGCTCGGTGATGAACGCCTCCGCCGAGCCCGGCACGAGCGCGCCCGGATCGCCCACCGGGCACAGCGCGAGCTGGTGCCAGCGACCGCGGTAGCGCCAGGCGTACGCCACCTGCGCCGGACCGATGTCGTGCCGCATCGGCAGCGCGGTGTACCGCTCGCCGTACAGGCTGCGCGCCACCGCCGCGATCGCCCGGCGCGGCACGATCTCCTTCACGAAGACGACGCCGCGTCGCACCTCGGCGTCCAGCTCGCGGCGCACGTAGAAGCGCAGATTCACCTCGTCGAAGTTCCGGTGGAACGGGATGCCGACGCCGAGCACGCGCGTGTCGAGGAAGCGGAAGCCCACCATGCTGATCCAGGTGGCGCCGGCGAAGGTGTCGAGCACGGTGCCGGCGGGCACCAGCGGCGCCAGCACCGCTGGATCGATCGGCCAGTTGAGCATGACCAGGTGCGCCCAGCGCGCGGTGAGGAAGACGCCGCCACGATCCACCGGCGCGGGAACCAGGTCGCGGCGCATCACGACCCGACGGTCGATCGGCACGCCGAGACGATCCTCCCGGGTGCGCATGGCGCGCAGGTCGAGCCCGAGCTCGTGGCCGGCGAGGATGCGGAAGCCGGCGGTGGCGTAGAACGGCGCGTTCCAGGGGATGTCGCGGAAGGTCGAGAGCGTGACCGCGGGGAGCGACTGCGCCGACGCCCACGCGCACACCGTCTCGACCAGCCGGCGCCCGAGGCCCCGGCGCGCGGCGCTCGGGTGGACGTCCAGCTCCTCCAGGTGCGCGGCGCCGTCGAGCACCGAGGCGACGGCGAAGCCGACCGGGCGATCGTCGCCGCCGACGGCCACCCAGACGCGCCCGGCGGCCTGATGCTGGCCGAGCTCGTCGAGGGACAGCGTGCGCTCGAGCAGGTGGTCGATGAGCCCGAGCCCGACGAAGAGCCGCGCCGCGGCGCGCTCGATCGCCGGCAGCGCCGCCAGGTCGTCGGGGCGCGCGGTGCGGATGCGGAATTCGTCGTTCACTTGAGGATTTCCGGGGATCGTGCCCAAAAAGGCCCCCGTGCGAAAGCTCGTCGTGGCGCTCCTCCTCCTGGTGACCGGCGCCGTCGCGGCGATCGCGGTCATCCTCACGTGGGATCACGTCGAGGTGCGACGCGAGGGCGCACCGGTGCCGACCGCTGCCGAGATCGCGGCCATCGGCGTGAACGAGGGCGGGCCCGTGCGCCTCAGCTGGATCGACACCGCGCGCCAGCGCATGCCGCGGTCCGCCGTGCTCGAGGTCGATCGCGACCCGACGCCCGACGCGCCCTACGTCATGAGCCATCCGGCGTTCGTCCTCGAGTGGGCCGACGGCCGGCTGCTGCTCGTCGACGTCGGCATGACGCACGACGGGGCCGTCAAGTTCGGTGAGCTGATCAGCATGCTGGGCACGGCGGAGCCGATGGAGCCGCTGCGCGCGACGGCCGACGCCCTCGGCGCGGCGCGGTCCCGCGTCGGCGGCGTGATCTTCACGCATCTGCACGAGGACCACACCGGTGGCCTCCAGGCGCTCTGCGACGGCGGCCCGGCGGCGGTGCCGATCTTCATGACTCCCGCGCAGCAGGACGTCGTCAACTACACGACGCGAGGGCCACACGAGGCCGTCATGCACGCGTCGTGCGCCCGACCGACGCGGCTCGAGGGCGGCTCGCTGCGCGACGTGCCGGGCTTCCCCGGCGTCGCGGTCTTCCACGCGGCGGGTCATACGCCCGGCAGCCAGATCGTGTTCGCACGCGTCGCCGGCACGACGTACGCCTTCATCGGCGACATCGCCAACAACGGCGACGCCATCACGCACGACATCCCGAAGCCGTACTACTACAGCCTGCTCATCGTGCCGGAGGCGACGGCGCGGCTGCAGTCGCTGCGTCAGTACCTGCGCGACCTCGGCACGCGCGCCGGCGTCACGCTGCTGGTATCGCACGACGAGCAGCAGATCCGCTCGACCGGCATTCCCGAGTGGAAGTGACGGTCGCGCGCGTCGATCTCGATCGGCGGCTCGACGCGCTCCGCGCCGCCGTCCCCGACCCGCGCGCAGGCATCTTCGGCCCGGGCTCCACCGTCTGGGCCGTCAATCGCGAAGCCGTCATCTTCCTCGGCGGCGGGCGCGCGGCGTTGCTGCAGCTCGCGCACCCGTTCGTCGCGCACGGCGTCGATCAGCACTCCGCCACCCGCACCGACACGCTCGGCCGCTTCGTCCGGACGTTCGAGAACGTCTTCGCCATGGTCTACGGCGATCTCGACGCCGCCTGCGCGTCGGCACGCCGCGTCCACACGGTACACACGCACATCACGGGTGACGTCCGCGAGACGGTCGGGGCGTTCACCGCGGGCACGCCATACGCGGCGAACACGCCCGAGGCGCTGCTCTGGGTACACGCCACGCTCTGGGAGACGTCGATCCAGGTGTACGAGCTGGTGGTCCGTCCGCTGACCGACGTGGAGAAGGCGACCTACTACGAGGAGACGAAGCGCTTCGCGGCGCTGTTCGGCATCCCGGACGCGATCGTGCCGCCCGACTGGCCGGCGTTCCGTCGCTACTGGGACGGCATGCTGGCGTCGTCGACGATCAGCGTCGGCGTCCCGGCGCGCGAGCTCGCACATTTCCTGCTCCACCCGCCGGGATCGTGGATCGGCCCGGCGTGGGACTGGTTCGCGGCGGTGACGGCCCACCTGCTGCCGGACCGCCTGCGCGTCGAGTTCGGACTCGCGTACGGGTGGTGGGAGCAGCTGGTGGCCGAGACGACGATCCGCGGGCTGCGGGCATCGTGGTGGGCGCTGCCGGAGCGGGTGCGGTTCCTGCCGGCGTACCAGGCGGCGATGGCGCGGCTTCAGGACGGCGAGAACGTCGCCAGGAGCTGATCCCAGGTCGCCACGCGGGGGTCGTCGGCCCCCATCATCTCGACGATGCGAGCGCGAACGTAGGCGCCATCCAAGCGGTCGCCGTACACGGCGATCAGACGTTCCAGGTCGACGACATCCTTGCTGCGGAAGAAGAGCAGCTTGAACACGCACACCGCCTCGGCCGACAGGAACCAGACACCGACGTCGCCGATCAGGTGGCGTTGCCGCGTTCGCTCCGCCTCCCAGGCGAAGTCGATGCTCGGCGTGAACACGTCGAGCCGAAAGCCCGCCCACCGGGCCACGAACATCCCCTCGCGAGCAATGGCCGCCGTGACCTCGCCGACGTCGACGATGACGCCCCGCGTATGGCACGCCGTGCGACTCGAGGCTCCTTCCGATCATCGTGGCCGCCTCGAAGGCGTCGCCCGGCTCGGTCATCGCACGCGCTTTCGCTCGTTCCGGAGGCGCCGAAGGGCCTCCACCGTACTCACCGGCAAGGGGTCGCGATGATCGAGAATGCGTTGCCGGTCGGGCCGATGTGCCAGCTGACGGGCGGCTCCGCGGCACGCGGTCGCGACGGCCTCGAGCCGTTCCTCGGGAGTGAGACGGCGATAGGGCTCCGCCTCGCGCCGAACGGAGGTCTCGTTGTCCGTCACCCACTTCGGTAGGCGGCTCATCCTCTGTGGAGTATACGCGTGCCCGTCGGGACACTACAGCGGAGAACCGCCCTGCTTGCCTTCCCGCACCACCACGCCTAGCATCGCGCCCGTGACGCCGAGACGGCATGCGGGGCGCATCCTGCTCCTGCTCGCGGCGCTGACCCTGCGGGTCGGCGTCAGCGCCCCCCAGCTGATCGCCGCCGAGCTCACCGCCGTCAGCCACTGCACCGCGCACTCGAAGATGCCGCGCTCGGTGGCCGACGCCTCGCAGTGCTGCCAGGTGTCGAACGCCGCGGGTGATCGCGCCGTCGTCGCTGCGGCGCCGGCCCTGCCGCCGGTCCCCCCGGTGGTGGCCCTGCTGCCCCGTCCCCTCGACGTCGTGGTCCGCGGCGCCGTCCTCGCAGTCGCCGACCCCGGCGAGCTGCAACGCGACGGCCCACCGCGCTGGCTGACCCTGCGCACCCTGCTGATCTGATCGCGTCTCCCACGCAACGACCCGCCTGACGGCGCGGTCCATCGCGCGCGCTCGTGCGTGCGCCCAGGGAGACCCGATGACGACGATCGTATTCCGCGCGAGTGCCATGGCGCTCGCGCTCGCGACCACCACCGGCTGCGTGCTGGCTCCGTCCGGCACGAGCGAGGAGCGCCTGCGCGCCGAGCGCGCCGGCACGCCGTGGGAACACCCGTTCCCCGAACGCACGCTGCCCGAGCTGCCGCCGACGCCGACGTGGCAGCAGGTGCTGGCGCGCGCGTTCCTCGCCAACGGCGAGCTCGAGGCCGCCTACCTCGACTGGCGGACGGCGATCGATCGCATCGACCAGGCCGCCGCCTACCCGAACACGAACGTGTCGCTCGGCTACGAGTACATGTTCTCGGGCGGCAACCTGAAGGGATGGGACCGCTCGACGATCAGCGTCGGCGTCGATCCGATGCAGAACCTGGCGTTCCCCACCAAGGTGATGGCCGCGGGCCGCGTCGCCTTCGAGGAGGCGCAGGCGGCCGGGCTGCGGTTCGAGGCGGCGAAGTTCGACCTGCAGCGCCGGGTGCTCACCGCCTGGCTCGACCTGGTGCTGGCGGCGGAGCGCGTGCGACTGCAGCGCGAGCAGCTGGCGTTGCTCGAGGTGGTCGCCGACACCGCCGGGACGAACGTGGCCGCAGGCAGCGCGCAGGGCGAGATGCTCGACGCGGAGCTGGCGTACGCCCAGGGCGAGGACGCGCTCCGCCGCCTCGAGGCCGAGGTGCCGCAGCGACGCGCGATGCTGAACGGACTGCTCGGCCGCAGTGGCGATGCGCCGCTCGAGCCACCGGCCACCCTCCCCGACCCGCGCTCGCTGCCTGCGAGCGACGCGCGGCTGCTGGCTCTCGCCGTCGATCGCAGTCCGGAGCTCGCCGCCCTCGCGCACGAGGTCGCCGGACGCGACGACGCGCTCGACCTGGCCTGGCAGCAGTACATCCCCGACATCAACCCGTTCGCGGGCTTCGAGGGCAGCATGGCGCAGGTGGCCGGCCTCATGGCCTCGCTGCCCGTGCGTATCCCGATGATCGCCGGCGCCATCCGCGAGGCACGCCACATGCTGCATCGGGCCGAGGCCACCGCCCGGCAGACGCGGCACGAGCGCGCCGCCAGCTTCGTCGCGACCCTCACGGCGCTGCGCGAGAGCGAACGCCAGACGACCTTCCTGCGCGACCGCCTCGGCCCCATCGCAGCGCAGGCGGTAGCGGCGGCGCGCGACCGCTACGTCGCCGGCACGCTGCCGATGCCCGATCTCATCGCCGCCGAGCGCATGGTCGTCGACGTGCACCTGCTGCTCGCGGAGGCTCGTATCGCCCGCGAGACGCGGCTCGCCGAGCTGGAAGCGCTGGCCGGCGTCGACATGGAGACGTTGTCATGAAGCGCACCATCCTGCTCGTGTGTACCGCCCTCGCCGCCGGCGCCGCCGGATTCGCCGCCCGCGGCCTGCTCTCGCCGCCGCCTGCGGCGCACGAGCAGGCGAAGGCCCCCGCGCAGCTCTGGACGTGCGGCATGCATCCGCAGGTCATCCAGGATCACCCCGGCAACTGTCCCATCTGCGGCATGACGCTGACGCCGCTGCGCGCCGGCGGCGGCACGCACGACCACGGCATCACCATCGACCCGGTGATCGTGCAGAACATGGGCGTCCGCACCGCCGTCGTCGTCGAGGCGCCGCTGCGCAGCCACGTACGCGCCGCCGGCGTGCTCGCGGAGGCGCAACCGAGCCAGCACGACATCACGCTGCGCGTCTCCGGCTACGTCCAGCGGCTCTACGCCGACACCGAGGGCATGCACGTGACGGCGGGCCAGCCGCTGTTCGACCTCTACAGCGCGGAGCTGGAGGCGGCCGTCGGCGAGCTCATCGGCGCTCGACGGGCCCGCGCCAGCGGCGCCGGCGATGCGCTGGTGGACGCGGCACGACGGAAGCTCCGTCTGCTCGGCCTCACCGATGCGCAGGTCGAACGCCTCGCCACCCTCGATCGACCGCCGGCCACCATCACGTTCACCAGCCCGGTGACGGGCCATCTCACCGTGAAGAACGTCGTCGACGGCTCGGCCGTCACCGCCGGCACGCAGGTGATGCGCATCGTCGACCACACGGCGCTCTGGCTCGACGCCCAGGTCTTCGAGCAGCAGCTGCCGCTGGTGCGTCTCGGCGAGCAGGCGACCGCCACCGTCACCGCCCTGCCCGGCCGCACCTTCACCGGGACCGTCATCTTCATCCATCCGCACCTCGACATGACGACCCGCACCGCGATGGTGCGGCTGCTGGTGCCGAACCCGCAGCTCGAGCTGCGCCCCGGCATGTACGCCACGGTCACGATCGACGCCGAGGTCGCGCCGTCGGCCCTGCTGGTGTCACGCGACGCCGTCATCGACACCGGCACGCGCCAGGTCGTCTTCCTCGCCCGCGGCGCCGGCCGCTTCGAGCCGCGCGACGTCACGCTCGGCGTCGCCGCCGACGACGGCATGGTGCAGGTGCTCGCCGGCCTGCAGCCCGGCGACACCGTCGTCGTCAGCGGGCAGTTCCTGCTCGACGCCGAGAGCCGGATGCAGGAGGCGATCCGCAAGCATCTCGATCCGGCGCCGGTGCCGAGATGATCGCGCGCATCATCGCACTCTCGGTGCGGCACCGCGTCCTGGTGCTGCTGCTGACGGCGATCCTGCTCGGGCTCGGGCTGTGGAGCCTGCAGACCATCCGGCTCGACGCCATTCCCGACCTGTCCGACGTGCAGGTGATCGTCGTCACGGAGTATCCCGGGCAGAACCCGCAGGTCGTCGACGACCAGGTGACGTACCCGATGGCGAGCGCGATGCTCGCCGTCCCCGGCGCCACCTACGTGCGCGGCTACAGCATGTTCGAGCTGTCGTTCGTCTACGTCCTCTTCGAGGACGGCACCGACCCGTACTGGGCACGCAGCCGCGTGCTCGAGTACCTGAGCTTCGCACGCGACCGCCTGCCCGCCGGTGTGCAGCCACGCCTCGGGCCCGACGCCACCGGGGTCGGCTGGGTCTACCAGTACGTCCTCTATCCGGGCTGGTACTGCGCCGATCACCCACGTGGCCTCTGGCACGACGTCGAGCAGGATCGCTGGTACGCGACGCCGGACGCCGCCCCCGCGAACCGACGCGCGACGCTGACGCGCGTGCGCGGCTTCGAGTCCGCCGGCACGTGCCCGCTCGACGACACGCCGCTCCTCCCGTCGAACCAGGACCTGGCGCAGCTGCGCAGCCTGCAGGACTGGTACCTGCGCTATCCGCTCACGGCCGTCGGCGGCGTCTCCGAGGTGGCGTCCATCGGCGGCTTCGTGCGGCAGTACCAGGTCGTGCTGCAGCCCGAGCGGCTGCAGGCGTACGGCCTCTCGCTCATGGACGTCACCGGCGCCATCGAGCGCAGCAACACCGACGTCGGCGGCTCGGTCGTCGAGATGAGCGAGCACGAGTACATGGTGCGGAGCCGCGGCTATCTGCGCGGGCTCGACGACCTGCGCGACGTCGTCGTCGGCACCGGCGAGCGCGGTACGCCGATCATGCTCGGCGACGTCGCCACGCTCGAGATCGGCGGCGAGATGCGTCGCGGCATCGGCGAGCTCGACGGCCGCGGCGAGGCGGTCGGCGGCGTGGTGGTGGCGCGGTACGGCGAGAACGCCCTGCAGGTGATCCGCGACGCGAAGGCGAAGCTCGGCGAGCTGGAGGACGGGCTGCCGCCGGGCGTGTTCGTCCGGACCACCTACGACCGCTCCGGCCTGATCGAGCGCGCCGTCGACACGCTGCGCGAGGCGGTCATCGAGCAGCTGCTGCTGACGGCGTTCATCTGCCTCGCCTTCCTGGGCCACGTGCGCAGCGCCATCGTCGCCGTCGTCGTCCTGCCGATCGGCCTCCTGGTCTCGTTACTGGTCATGCAGGTGATGGGCATCAACGCCAACATCATGAGCCTCGGCGGTCTGTCGCTCGCGATCGGCGTGATGGTCGACTCGGGCGTCGTCATGATCGAGAACGCGCACAAGCACCTCGAGCGCGAGCGCGAACGCATCGATCGCGGCGAGGCGCCACGCGGGCAGATCGCCGTCGTGCTCGAGGCGGCGCAGGAGGTCGGGCCGAGCCTGTTCTTCTCCCTCCTGGTCATCACCGTCGCGTTCCTGCCCATCTTCGTCCTCGGCGATCAGTCGGGACGGCTCTTCAAGCCGCTGGCGTACACGAAGACGTTCGCGATCGCGGCGGGCGCCGTCCTCGGCATCACCGTCGTGCCGGTGCTGATGGTCTATCTCGTGGGTGGGCGGATTCCGGCAGAGGATCGCAATCCGCTCAACCGGCTCTCGATGCGGCTCTACGACCCGGCGTTCCGTGTCGTCATGCGGCATCCGGCGGCGACGCTCCTCGTCACGCTCGTGCTCGGGCTGTCGGCGCTGTGGCCGCTGTCGCAGCTCGGCGAGGAGTTCATGCCCGCCCTCGAGGAGGGCGACCTCCTCTACATGCCGACGACCGACCCGAGCATCAGCGTCACCAAGAGCAAGGAGCTGCTGCAGCAGACCGACCGGCTGATCAAGACGTTCCCCGAGGTGGCGAGCGTGCACGGCAAGATCGGTCGCGCCGACAGCGCCACCGACCCCGCCCCGCTGTCGATGATCGAGACCGTCGTCCAGCTCCACACCGACCCGGCCCGCTGGCGCACGCGCAGCGTCGGCTCGTGGTGGCCGCGCGAGCGGCGCATCACGATGGACGAGCTCAAGTACGGCTGGACCGACCCCGACGGCACGGTGCACCCGGGGCTCAACCAGGCGGTGTCGTTCCCGGGCGTCGCCAACGCCTGGCCCTACCCGATCGAGAACCGCATCAACATGCTCGCCACCGGCATCAAGACGCCGGTCGGCATCAAGATCATGGGACCCGACCTCGAGACGCTGAGCGAGGTCGCCGAGCGCACCGCGACGGCGATCCGCGCCGTACCGGGGACGCTCAGCGCCTATCCGGAACGCACGTTCGGCGGCTACTACCTCGACGTCGACGTCGATCGCGCCGCGGCGGCGCGTTACGGCCTCACCACCGGCGACGTGCAGGACACCGTCCAGGCCGCCATCGGCGGCATGAACGTCACGACGACGGTGGAAGGCCTCGAGCGCTACCCATTGAACGTCCGCTACGCGCGCGAGCTGCGCGACGACGTGCCGTCGCTGCGCCAGATCCTGGTCGCGACGAAGACCGGCGGCCCGGTGCCACTCGGCCAGCTCGCCGACCTGAAGATCACCGCCGGCCCGCCGATGATCCGCAGCGAGAACGCACAGCGGACGGCGTGGATCTACGTCGACATCGCCGGGCGCGACCTCGGCGGCTACGTCCGCGAGGCGAAGCAGGTGGTCGCGGCCCAGGCCCCACTGCCGCCGGGCTACACCCGCGTCTGGTCGGGTCGCTTCGAGTATCTCGAGGCGGCGAACGCGCGGCTCCGCGTCGTCATCCCGATCACGCTGGCGCTGATCGTGCTGCTGCTCTACGTCGCGACGCAGAGCTGGCTGCGCGTCGGCATCATCCTGCTCGCCGTGCCGTTCAGCATGATCGGCGCCTTCTGGTTCCTGTGGCTGCTCGGCTACGACATGAGCCTCGCCGTCTGGGTGGGCATCATCGCGCTGCTCGGCGTCGACGCGGAAACGGGTCAGGTGATGCTGCTCTACCTCGACACCACGTACGACCGGTACGTCGAGGAGGGCCGCATGCGCACGCCCGCCGACCTCTTCGCCGCCATCCACGAGGGCGCCGTGCAACGCATCCGCCCGAAGACGATGACCGTCGCCACCGACATGATCGGGCTGCTGCCGCTGTTGTGGGCGTCGGGCACCGGCGCCGACGTCACCCGCCGCCTGGTGGCACCGCTGATCGGCGGCATCGGCGTGAGCTTCCTGCTCGAGCTCCTGGTGTACCCGGTGCTGTTCCTGCTCGCGAAGCGCTGGCAGATGCGGCGGCAAACCAGTTGACATCGCGGCTCAGGACGATAGTCCACCCGCATGCGGTGGGCGGGCGTGTGGGTGGCGGTGCTGGTGGCGGTCGCGGGGTGTGCCCGCCCGAAGGTCGTACCGGTCGCTGCCGTCGTACCGGCCTTCACCGAGGCGAACTTCACGAAGAAGCCGCTCGAGACGTACACCATCCCCACCCCGGCGCCGGGGAAGATGCCCGAGGTCTCGGTCATCGGCGCGATGCGCACCTACACCATCCGCGACGGCGACACGCTGATGGACGTCGCGCGCTGGTTCGACCTCGGCTTCAACGAGATGGTCGACGCCAACCCGGACGTGGACGAATGGGTGCCCCCGGTCGGCAAGACGGTGCTGGTGCCGACGACGTGGGTGCTGCCGTGCTGCACCTACGACGGCATGATCGTGAACATCCCCGAGATGCGGCTCTACTTCTTCCAGAGGAAGCCCGGCGATCCGAAGACGACCATCGTGCGCACCTATCCCGTCGGCCTCGGGCGCGACGATCGCCGCACCCCACGCAAGACGTTCCGCGTCGTCGGCAAGACGAAGAACCCCACCTGGAACATCCCGCCGCGCATCCGCCAGGACCACATCCGCGAGAGCGGCGACCACCGCAGCGCCATCCGCGGCGGCGATCCCGACAACCCGCTCGGCAATTACCGCTTCGATCTCAGCATCTCGCCGTACGCCATTCATGGCACCAACATTCCGTGGGGCGTCGGCATGAACGTCAGCAACGGCTGTGCGCGGCTCTACCCGGAGGACGTCGAGCATCTGTTCCCACTGGTGCCGGTCGGCACCCCGGGCGCGTTCGTCTATCAGCCGGTGAAGGTGGGACGGCGGGACGACCGCACGTGGGTCGAGGCGCATCGCGACGTGTATCGGTATGGCAGCACGCTGCCGCAGGGCTCGCGGGCGGCGATGAAGCGGTTCGGCGTCGCGGTGAACGATCCGGGCGTGAAGGCCGCGGTGAAGGCGGGATTGGGCGTGCCGATGGCGCTGACGCCGGCGTCGCAGGAGCACGCGTCGCGCTGACGTGACCGCACGGCATCCGCGCACCCGGCGCGGACAATCCTGCGCCACCTCGCCACCGAGGTGACGCCCGCAGCCGCCGTGCGCGGGGCGAAAGTCCCCACGCCGTCACGCCGCTGCGTAAGTCCGCGGTGCGGCACGTCTCTTGCCTTTCCGGAGACGCAGCGTGAACGCACCGCATCCATTCCTCGCAGGCGACGTGTTCGACGACGTGAGCACGCGCATGCGGCTCAACCCGACCTGGTACGGGCGGCTCTGGACCGTGCTGGTGGTGATCGCCGGGGCGATCCTCCTCGCCGTCGGCGTCTACGTGCGCTCCGTCGACCAGACCATGATCGCGAGCGCCGGCGAGGGTCTCGCCCTCTCCGCCGCCGACATCGCCGACGACGTCACGCGCTGGCAGGGCGACGTCGGTCGCGAGCTGCAGCTGATGGCGCGGGCCGGGGCACTGCGCCACGGCACGCCCGAGGAGATGACGGCGCTGCTGACGGCCACGCGCGGTAGCTCGTCGCGCTTCCTGTGGCTCGCCGTCACCGACGCGCAGGGCCACGTGCTCGCGTCGACGCGCCCCGGAGCCGTCGGCGACGACTGGGGCGCGCGACGCTGGTTCCGCTCGCTCGACGACGGCAATGGCACCGCCGTGCAGGTGACCCCGTCGCCGCCACGCGGCGACGGCATGCCCACCATCCGCTTCGCGGTGCCGATCACCGACAAGGGCGTGCGCGAGCGCGTCCTGGTCGCCCACATCGCGCGCGGGGCGCTGGAGACCGTCTTCACGCGCAAGACCGAGGCGATCCAGCTGCAGCGCAGCTCGCCGGCGCACCTGGAATGGGAGCTGGTGTCGCGCAACGGCATCGTCGCGCTCGACTCGGCGTCGCGGCACCGCCGCGCGGCGCCGTCGGTGCGTGCCCTGCCCCCGGTCATGTTCGCGGAGCCGCATCACCCGGGATGGTTCCTCGAGGTCGACGGGAGCCGTGGTGTGCCGACGGTCACCGGCTATGCGCACGGCGTCGACCCCGCCGACGTATCGGGTCCGGGCTGGCGCGTGCTGGTCCGCATGGACACGGCCGACGTGCTCGCCCCGACGCGCACGATCCTGCAGACGCTCGGGCTCGCCACCGGCCTCGTCATCCTGCCGCTCCTGGCCCTGCTGCGCTGGACGACGTGGCAGCGCCGGCGCCTCGAGCACGCGGTCCACGAGGCGTACGACGACCTCGAGCAGCGCGTGCAGGATCGCACGCACGCGCTCATCGAGGCACGCAACGCCGCCATCGGTGCGGCGCAGGCGAAGTCGGAGTTCCTGGCCAACATGAGCCACGAGATCCGCACGCCGCTCACCGCCATCCTGGGCTTCACGGGTGTCCTCGCCGATCCCGCCCTGTCGGCGACAGACCGCGCCGCGCACCTGGAGACCATCCGTCGCAACGGCGAGCACCTGCTGACCCTGATCAACGACATCCTCGACCTGTCGAAGATCGAGGCCGGCAAGCTCACCGTCGAGCGCATCGCGTGCCCCGTCGGCGAGCTGGTGGACGGCGTCGCCGCCCTCATGGAAGCGCGCGCACGCGAGAAGGGCCTGACCTTCGCCGTCGAGTATCCGGGTCCGGTGCCCGAACGCATCCGCGCCGATCCCACGCGACTGCGACAGATCCTGATGAACCTGCTCGGCAACGCCATCAAGTTCACCGAGCCCGGCGGCACGGTGCGCCTCGTGGTCCGCCTGAGCGACGGGCCGCCGCCCCGGCTGCACTTCGACGTGGTCGACACCGGCATCGGCGTCGCGCCCGACGTCCGCGAGCGGCTGTTCACGCCGTTCATGCAGGCCGATCCGTCGACCAGCCGTCGCTACGGCGGCTCGGGGCTCGGCCTCACCATCTCTCGCCGCCTGGCCAGGATGCTCGGCGGCGACATCACGGTCGACAGCACGCCGGGCACGGGCAGCACCTTCAGCGTCGACGTCGATCCGGGCGCGCTCGCCGGCGTGCCCCGCGTCGTGCCCGTCCGTGCGACCGCGACGGCGAGCGTCACCGTGCCCCGCCCCGCGGTGCGGCTCGTCGGCCGACTGCTCCTCGCCGAGGACGCGCCCGACAACCAGCGCCTGATCACGTTCCACCTGCGCCGCGCCGGCGCCACCGTGGACGTGGCCGAGAACGGCCGCGTCGCCGTCGACATGGCGCTCGCCGGTGCGCCCTACGACCTCATCCTGATGGACATGCAGATGCCCGAGCTCGACGGCTACGACGCCACCGCCGAGCTGCGCCGCGCCGGCTACCGCGGCCCCGTCATCGCGCTCACCGCGCACGCCATGGACGGCGATCGCGAGAAGTGTCTCCACGCCGGCTGTGACGACTTCGCCACCAAACCGATCGACCGCGACGCGTTGCTGGCATTGGTGCGCCGGCATCTCGACGAACGCAGAGGAGGGATTCCCATGGGTCAGACCGCCGAGACGTCCACGAGCCTGCTGACGAAGATGCACGACGACCCCGAGCTGCGCGAGCTGGTGCAGATGTTCGTCGAAGGCCTGCCGGAGCGCGCCAACGCCCTCGAGCGCACGCTCGATGCGGGCGACCTCGACCGCGTCGCCGCGCTCGCCCATCAGCTGAAGGGCACCGCCGGCGGCTACGGCTTCCCGAGCATCACCGAAGCCGCCGCACGCCTCGAGACCAGCGCCCGCACGCACAAAGCCATCGACGACGTGCGCGAGCAGGTGCGCAGCGTGGCCGAGCTCTGCAACCGGGCGCGGGCGGCGTGACCGTGGCCGACGCCACCCGCGGGCGCATCCTCGTGGTCGACGACGATCGCGACCTGTGTGCGCTGCTCTCGCTGCAGCTCCAGCGTCTCGGCTTCACCGTGACGTGGCGCACGACGGCCGCCGAGGCCCTCGAGGTGATCGCCTCGACGGAGGTCGACGCCGTCGTCACCGACCTCAACATGGCTGGCATGAACGGGCTCGAGCTGTGCGAGCGCATCGTCAGCAACCGGCCCGATCTGCCGGTGACCGTGCTGACCGCGTTCGGCACCCTCGAAACCGCCGTCGCGGCGATTCGCGTCGGCGTCTACGACTTCATCGCGAAGCCGCCCGACATCGACGCGCTCGCGCACACGCTGGACCGTGCCGTGCAGCAGGCGTCGCTGCACGAGGAGCTGCGCCGCCTCCCGGGGACCACGCCCACGCGTCGCGTCGGCGAGCTGATCGGCAACAGCCCCGCCATGCAGCGCGTCTACGAGCTGCTCGGGCGGGTCGCCGACGCCGAAGCGTCGGTCCTGGTGACGGGCGAGAGCGGCACCGGCAAGGAGCTGGTGGCGCGGGCGCTGCACCGCCACGGCCGGCGCGCCAGCGGCCCCTTCGTCGCCGTCAACTGTGCCGCGGTGCCGGAGGCGCTGCTCGAGAGCGAGCTGTTCGGCCACACCCGCGGCGCCTTCACCGACGCGCGCACGGCCCGCCCCGGGCTCTTCATCCAGGCCAACGGGGGCACGTTGTTCCTCGACGAGATCGGCGATCTGCCACTGCCGCTGCAGCCGAAGCTGTTGCGCGCGCTGCAGGAGCGCCGCGTGCGCCCGGTGGGCTCCGACGTGGAGGTGCCGTGCGACGTGCGGCTGGTGGCGTCGACCAATCGCGACCTCGAGGCCGCGGTGCGCGAGCACCGCTTCCGCGAGGACCTCTACTTCCGCATCAACGTGATCCCGATCGCCATGCCGGCGCTGCGCGACCGCAGCAACGACGTGCTCCTCCTGGCCCAGCACTTCCTCGACCGCTGCCGCGCCGAGGCGGGGACCGCCGTCGTCGGCCTGTCCGCGGCGGCGGCGCGCCGTCTGCTGGCCTACTCGTGGCCGGGCAACGTGCGCGAGCTGCAGAACTGCATCGAGCGCGCCGCCGTCCTCGCGCGCTACGAGCACCTCACCGTCGACGACCTGCCCGAGCGCATCGGCAGCTATCGGCCGTCGTCGGCGCTGATCGGCTCGGACGCGCCGCCCGGGCTGATGCCGCTCGCCGAGGTGGAGCGCCGCCACATCCTGCGCGTGCTCGACATGGTGCGCGGCAACAAGACGCTGGCGGCGCAGGCACTGGGGCTCGATCGCAAGACGCTGCGCCGCAAGCTGGCGCGCACCCGCCCCCTCCGGCTCGCCGGCGGGTGACGTGCGGGGCGCCAGGGCGCCCCGCCATCTCCGTACCGATCGAGGCGCCCTGCCCCGGGTGCTCCGCCGGCCGCCACCGCGGGACAAGGGTTTTCCGGTGGCACGGCGCCTGCTTCGTAGAACGGTGCGGAGGTGGACATGCACGAGCTCGCCATCGACTACCAGGCCACCTGGGACTCCACGTTCGAGCCCACGCGGCTGCGGATCGCCGCGACGCCGAACAAATCCCGGGTCCTCGTCGCCGACGACGACGTCGACATGCGCCGGCTCCTGGGCATGACGTTGCGACGCGCGGGCTACGACGTCGTCGAGGCACACGACGGGGTCGACCTGCTCGATCAGATCGAGTCCACCATCGAGCGACGCGACTTCTTCAGCGTCATCGTGGCCGACATCAACATGCCCGGCCTCACCGGGCTCGACGTCCTGGCGGCGCTCCGCTGTACGACGTGGGCCACCCCGGTGATCCTGATCACCGCCTACGGCGATCCGGCGACGCGGGCCGAGGCGAAGGACCTCGGCGCCGTGCTGCTCGAGAAGCCGCTCGATCTGGACGCGCTGCGGGTGGCGGTGAAGCGGGTCGTGGCGCTGTAGCTACGGCGACCCGGTCGCGCACGCATCGCCGAAGGCGAGCGTGACGTCCACCGACGTCGGATCGATCAGGCCCGTGTTCGGGACGTCACGCGCCGACAGGTGCAGGTCCCAGGTGGCACCGTCCGTGCGCAGCAGCAGGCGGCGCAGACCACCGGCGTTGCCGCGCCACTTGTAGATGCCCCGGTCGGGACGCGAGCGGTTCCAGCCCGCGTCGTCGGCCGGGATCGTGACCGCGGCGGTGTCGACGCCGTCGGTGAAGGTCACCGTCAACGGGCTGAGTCGTGGATCGATGCCGTCGTAGACGCCGATGGTGCTGTCGATCGTGGCGCGCAGCGTGATGCCGCGCGCCATGCGCAGCTTGTCGATGACGAGGTCGTCGGTGCCGCACACCGTGTCGCAGGTGCAGTCGGGCGCACAGGCGCCGGGGCACGCCGCGTCCTCGGCGCCGTCGCAGGCCTCGCCGCTCTCCCAGGCGGCGTTGCCACACACCGCGGCCGGTCCGCCGAACGTCGTCGCCGTGACCTGGTAGGCGCCCGCACCACCGAAGCGATGCACCATCGCGTACCAGACCCCGCCCGCGGGCGCAGCCAGCTCGCAGGCCCCGTACTGGTTGGAGCCGTTGGCGCGGCAGTCGTAGTCGGCGAGCGTGGGCGGGCTGCCCGCCTTCACGTACAGGTCGAAGTCGCTGTTGCCGTCGTCGACGGCGTTCATGGTGACGCGCAGGACGTCGACGCCCGCGGTGACCGGGAACGGGTGCGTACGCGTCGTGCCGATGCTGCTGAGCGTGCCCTGCGCCGACATCACCGCCGTCCCGGCGGCGCCCGCAGACGCCAGCGGGCCGCAGCTCGTCGCCTCGAGGTCGGTGCCCGCGATGCCCTGGATGTAGGAGGCGTAGTGGGCGACGTTGGCGTCGTAGCTGTGGTCGGTGGGCAGGCAGCTGCCACTGTCGCCACCCGACGTGATGCCGGCGACGACCGGGCCGCTGCCGAGGTCGAGGAAGAGCGGACCGCCCGAGTCGCCGTTGCAGGTGTTGGCGCCCGAGCCGGTGAACGTCCAGCACACCGACGTGATGTTCGAGACACCGCCGGTGCACGACGCGGTGGTGACGTTGCCGACGCGCTTCAACCCGTAGTCGTACGACACGCCGCCGCTGCGACCGAAGCCGACGATGGTGCCGGCGAGCCCGGGCACGGGGAGCGTCTCGTTGATCGGCGTCGGGGCGATGCCGTTCACCGGCGACCCCAGGGTGAGCACCGCGACGTCGGCCACCGGGAAATCGTAGTCGGGATGGACGGCGATGCTCGCGACCGAGAAGAAGCCGGCGTGCTGCAGGAAGACCAGGCTCGCCGCCGGATTGGGGGCGCCGGGTCCCTGGCAGTCGGCCCCGATGGTGTCGCACACGCAGTGGGCGGCGGTGAGGAACGTGTTGCAGCCGATCACCGTGCCCGAGCACGAGGCGGACGCGGTGGCGGGGTTGCCGCCGTCGAGGAGCAGGCCCGTCGACGGGAACACCGAGGTGAAGGTGCCGTTCACGATGCGGGGCCGCAGGATCGGCGTCTTCGGACGCGCGAGGCGGCGGCGGGCCTCGGCTGGCGCCGCGAACACCGCCACGACCGCCACCACGACGCTCACGACGGCCAGGGCTCTCACTCGGCGCATTCGCATCCTCCGAAAGTGGAGGCGCTACCAGCGCAAGCGCCCGGACGTCAACTGGAAACTCGATCCGGATGGGTGCCGGCAGCGACCAGGACCACGGCGAGCAGCGCAGTCGCTGCAGCGAAGCGGAACGCCGAGCGGTGACCGAAGGCGTCGACCACGTTGCCGAGCAGCATGGCTCCCGCGGTGACACCGAGATTGAAGGTCCCGTTGAAGAACGTCTGCAGCCGGCCGATCTGGGTGGGCTCCGCGTGCGCGATCGCGAAGGCGTTGAGGGTCGGGAACACGAGGCCCTGCATGGCACCGAACACCAGCCCGACGATCCCCAGCAGGAGCACCGAGTGTACCGTGGCCAGCGCGGCGATCGACGCCGCGAGCCCGAGCATGGCGGGCAGCGCCACGCGCCGGTAGCCGACGCGGTCTCCCAGCCGCCCGGCGACGATGCGGACGGCGATCGCCGCCAGCGTGTACGACAGGAAGAACGTCGCCACCGGCCCGAGATGCTCGTCGTGCACGAACGTCGGCGTGAAGGTGACGACGGTCCCGAACGCGACGCCGCAGCAGCCGACCGCGAGGAGCAGGGCCATGAGGTCGGGCGTCGGCCGCAGCGGCGCGGAGCGCCCGTGGACCGGCAGCACCGGCGCCGGCAGCGTCCAGGCGATGGCGAGCCCCACGACGGAGTAGCCGCCCGCGACGACGAAGAGCAGCGGGAACCCGCCGACGCCGATCAGCTGCTCGCCGATGGTCGGCGCGAGGGCATGCGTCGCCAGCGTCGAGACCCCGAACAGGCCGAGCGCCTCGCCGCGTCGCGCCGGCGGCGCGAAGTCGACCGCCAGCGTCGACGCCGCATTGAACCCGGCGGCGAACGCCACGCCCTGGAGCGCGCGCAGCAGGAACAGCAGCGGTCCCACCCGGTCGACGACGAGGAAGCAGAGCGAGAGCACCGCCATGGCGACGAGGCCGCCGCGCAGGAAGAGCCGCCGATCGAAACGGTCGAGCAGCGCGCCCACGACCAGGATGCCGACCAGCCCCGCGACGCCGTTCGTCCCCATGACGTAGCCGGCCATGGCGTCGGAGCCGCCGAGCGCCCGGATGTGCAGCGGCAGCAGGAAGAACGACGTGAACGTGAGGAAGAAGCAGAAGTTCGCCGTCGTGAGCCGCAGGAAGCGCGGCGACAGCACCGACTCAGCAGGCACGACGGCTCGGGGGCACGGCGGACGCGTTACACGGCGGGTCCGGGCGGGTCAACGGAGCGCTGGAGCACCGCCGCCCCGCTGTGCTACCCCGACCCCCCATGTCGGAATACGGCTTCTGGCGCCTGGCGCAGAACGACCCCTCACGCATCGCCCTCGTCGAGCCCGACGGCCGCCGTCGCACCGCCGGCGAGGTGCTCGCGAACACGAACAAGCTGGTCCACGGGCTCCGCGCCCTCGGCCTCGGCGTCGGCGACGTGGTCACCACGGTGCTGCCGAACGGCGGCCCCATGATCGAGCTCTATCTCGCAGCCCTGCAGGCGGGCTTCTATCTGGTCCCGATCAACCACCATCTGACCGCATCCGAGATCGCCTACATCGTGCAGGATTCGGGCGCGAAGGTGCTGGTCGCGGGCGAGCGCTTCGCCGACGCGTGCGCCGCCGCGGCCGACGAGGCCGGCCTGCCGGCCGCCGCGCGCTTCGCCGTCGGCACGATTCCCGGCTTCCGTCCCTACGAGGACCTGATGGCGGGCCAGCCCGACACCATGCCGCCCGATCGCGTCGCCGGCCAGGTGATGAACTACACCTCGGGCACGACGGGGCGGCCGAAGGGCGTGCGCCGTCCGCTGGCGCCGTACGATCCCGACATCGTCGGCCAGACCATCGGCATGTTCCTGATGATGTTCGGCGTGCAGCCGCTCGACGGCAACGTCCACCTCGTCGGCTCGCCGCTCTACCACACTGCCGTGCTGATGTTCGCGGGCAGCTCGATGCACTTCGGGCACGGCGTCGTGCTCATGGACAAGTGGACGCCCGAGTCGTCGCTCGCCGTCATGGAGCGCGACCGCGTCACCACGAGCCACATGGTGCCGACGCAGTTCCACCGCCTGCTGGCGCTGCCCGAGGACGTGAAGGCGAAATACGACCTGTCGTCGCTGCGCCACATCATCCATGCGGCGGCGCCCTGCCCCATCGACGTGAAGCGGGCGATGCTCGCGTGGTGGGGACCGGTGATCTACGAGTACTACGCCGCCAGCGAAGGCGGCGGCTCGCTGGTGACGCCGAGCGAGTGGCTCGAGAAGCCGGGCACCGTCGGGCGCGCATGGCCCAGCTCGGAGATCCGCATCCTCGACGACGAGGGCAAGGACGTGCCGACGGGCGAGATCGGCACCGTCTACATGAAGCTCGGCTCGAACGACTTCGAGTACCACGGCGACAAGGGCAAGACCGACGCGAACCGGCGCGACGGCTTCTTCACCGTGGGCGACGTCGGCCTGCTCGACGAGGACGGCTACCTGTTCCTGCGCGACCGCAAGATCGACATGATCATCTCGGGCGGCGCCAACATCTACCCGGCCGAGATCGAGGGCGCACTGCTGTCGCACCCGAAGGTCGGCGACGCGGCGGCGTTCGGCATTCCCGACACCGACTGGGGCGAGTCGGTGAAAGCGGTCGTCGAGCCGGCAGCGGGCGTGACCCCGAGCCCCGCCCTCGCGGAGGAGCTCATGGCCTTCTGTCAGCAGAAGCTCGCCAAGTTCAAATGTCCGCGCTCGATCGACTTCGTCGAGGCGATGCCGCGCGACCCGAACGGCAAGCTGTACAAGCGGAAGCTGCGCGATCCGTACTGGGCGGGCCGCGACCGGGCCATCTGAGGACGATCCGCGCTGGACAGGAAGCTCGCTACGTTTCACGGATTGTGTCTTGACCGCACGCTCGGCGTGTGGGTAAGAACCCGCCCGACATGCGGACGCGAGCGTCGGTCGATGACGGTCATTCGATCGCGGCCTCCGCGACGGGGTGACGATGGCACGCACGTTCCTGGCGCTCCTCCTCCCGCTCCTGCTCGCGGTGCCCGCCTGGAGTGCGTGCGGCGACTTCGTCCTGGACGCGAACGAGCAGTGCGACGACGGTAACCTCGTCGACGGCGACGGCTGTTCGGGCGCGTGCACCTTCGAGGGGTGTCCGCTCACCGGCACGTGGGACGCGGACGGGCCCCTGCCCTCGTTCCCGGGCTACCCCTTCGGTCCGGTGTTCACCAGGTCGGTGCTGGTCGAGGACGGCTCGGGACTCCTCACCGGCGTCATCTACCCCATCCCGGCACCGCACCTCGTCCAGCCGCTCAGCGGCACGCGCACCGGACCGTCCGCCAGCATCACGAGCCCGCTCGGCACCTTCGAGTTCACGATGACGAGCTGCGACACGATGTACATCCTGTCGGGCCTCTTCACCTTCACGCGCATCCGGCCGACGTACTGCGGCGACGGCATCCTGCAGTCGCCCTCCGAAGCCTGCGACGACGGCAACCTCACGAACGACGACGGCTGCCCGGTCACCTGCACGCCGCTCTGCGGAGATGCCAGCGTCGACGCGCCCGAGACCTGCGACGACGGCGGAACGGTCGGCGGCGACGGGTGCTCCGCGACATGCCAGCTCGAAGCCTGTGGCAACGGCGTCGTCGATCCCGGCGAGAGCTGCGACGACGGCAACCTCGTCGACGGCGACGGGTGCTCGCAAACGTGCTCGCCGGAGGGCTGCCCCGTCACCGGCACGTGGCAATCGTCTCTTCCGGTCACTGTCGTCTGGACGGTGGTCGAGGACCCACTCGGCAACGTCACCGGCACGGCGCGCTTCCTGGATGGATCGGTCTACGCAGCGACCGGGCTCAGGTTCGGGTTCTCCGTCTCGTTGAGCACGCACGCGGGCGTCGGCGTCACGTGGACGGGCGCGCAGGCGAGCTGCGACGAGATGCATCTCACCAGCGACGTCTTCGGACCCGACACCTTCACGCGCACCTCCACGTCGACGTGCGGCAGCGGCACGGTGGAGGAACCCGGCGAAGCCTGCGACGACGGCAACATCGTCGACGGCGACGGCTGCTCGGCGACCTGCGGCATGGAGCTCTGCCCGCTGACCGGCACCTGGGGACAGCCACTCCCCGGCGGCGGCGGCCTGGAGACTGGCCGCTTCACGATCGTCGAAGCCGTCGACGGCTCGCTCCTCGGTGTCGTGTACAACCTCGCCGGGCCCACGCCCCACGTGCCGTTCACCGGGAGCCGCAGCGGGACGACCGTCGAGCTCTTCGGTCTCCAGGGCACGATCATCGACTGCGACACCTTCACCTTCGTCGCCACGGGCCCGCTCGTCCGCGTCCGCCAGACCTATTGCGGCGACGGCACGATCGACCCCGACGACGAGCGCTGCGACGACGGCAACCTCACCGACGCCGACGGCTGCCCGAGCGACTGCTGGATCCCGCTCTGCGGCAACGCGGTGGTCGAGTTGCCCGAGTCCTGCGACGACGGCAACGTCGTCGGCGGCGACGGCTGCAGCTCCACCTGCACCGCCGAGTGGTGCTGGACCTGCCTCGGGAGCCCGTCGGCCTGCACCATCCTGCCCGACGGCACGTACTGCTCCGACGAGCGCTTCTGCACCGGGCTCGACGCCTGCGTCGGCGGGGTGTGCGCTCCCGCCAGCGATCCGTGCACCACCGGCCCCGAGTGCACGCGATTCTGCGACGAGGACGCCGACGTGTGCCGCGAGCCCGCCGGGACGCCGTGTGCCGACGACGGGGACGCCACCACGCTCGACGCGTGCAACGACAGCGGCGAGTGCCGCCACACCGGCTCCCCGAACGACGACGACGAGGACGGCGCGTCGAACGCCGCCGACAACTGCCCCACCGTCTACAACCCCGCGCAAGGCGATGGCGACGCCGACGGCGTCGGCGATGCGTGCGACTACGACTGCCTCGGGGCCACCGGCGCCACGCTGAGCGGCACGGTCTATGCCGAGTCGGCGGCCCCCGGCCAGGAGCTGGCGGGCGCCCACGTGGCGATCTGCTCCTCCACGTGTTGCTCCAGCGTCGTCACCGGTCCGGCCGGCACGTACTCGTTCGTCGGCGTGAACCCGGGAACGTACCTGCTCGACGCGCGCGGCCCCGCCAGCTCGACGCTACGGCCACGACAGAACGGCCCGCTGGCGCTCGCCACCACGGACGTCGTCACGGGCCGCGACGTCGTGCTGCGCGCCGCCGTGCCGCCACCACCCGACGTGACGCTTCCGGTCCTCGACGTGCGCGACGGTGTCCCCGTCATACGCGCCCGGTCGCCGGTGACGATCACCAAACCCGGCTGCCCCGGCGGCACGGCCACGATCGAGGCACGCCAGGACGGAACGCTCGTGTACGAGGGGCAGGCCGTCGAAGGCCCGAGCGGCGTCTACTCGGCCACCGTTCCCACGTGGGAGCCCACCGTCGGCGACGTCGACTTCCGCCTCCATGTCATCTGCCCCGACCTCGCCCACCAGATCACCGATTTCACCGCCTGGCTGTGGATCGACCCGAGCGGCTGGGTGCGCACGCCGTCGGGTGCGCCCATCACCGGCGCGATCGTCACGCTCCTGCACGCCGACAGCCCACTCGACCCCTTCCTCCCCGTCCCGGACGGCAGCGCCCTCATGTCGCCGTCGAACCGCCAGAACCCCGACACGACCGACGCCGAGGGCCACTTCGGGTGGGACGTGCTCCCGGGCTGGTATCGCGTGCGCGCCGAGCGTGACGGCTGCGCCACGGAGAGCCCGCTGCTGCGCATTCCTCCGCCGGTCATCGACCTGGACCTGCGACTCGACTGCCCGTCGCCCGTCCTCTGCTACAAAACGGTCGCGTCGCGCGGCGCACCGAAGTTCGTTCCGCGCACCGGCGTGCCCGCGGTCGACGCGCTCGGGGCGTCGACCAACACCGTACGCAAGCCGTCGTTGCTGTGCACCGCCGCCGGAGAGGACGGGGCGGCACCGTCACCGCTCGCCGACCACCTGATGGACTACCAGTCCGTCCCGTCCGCAGGCACGTTCACGCCGATCGTCCGCACCGTACGCGATCGCTTCGGGGAACTCCGCGTGCAGCTCTCCAAAGCGGTGGCGATCCAGGTTCCGAGTACCCTCGATCCGTTGGCGGTCCCCACGCCACCGGCGAACGCCGGCGTCGACGGCATGCGCTGCTACGCGGTCAAGCCGCAGAAGGGTGCGCCGAAGTTCGTTCCCCCTGCCAGCGTCGCGATCCAGGACGTCCTGGGCGTCCACGCGATCGACCTCAAGAAGCCGAAGCGCCTGTGCATGCCCGCCGATCTGTTGAACGGCCCCCTGGGCAACGCCGCCTCGGCAGACGCGCTGATGTGCTACCAGGTGAAGGAGCGCACGCCGCCCTGGAAGCGCCAGGGTCCGCTCTTCCTGAGCGACCTTCTCGGCACCGTGATGCTCGACGCACTGAAAGCCGGCGAGCTCTGCGTCCCTGCCCGCGCGGATCCCTGACTTCCCCACCGCGCGACCGGTGCCACGAATGTTCTTGCCAGCGGACGCGGACGGTGTGGTCGACGACGGCGCGCTCAGCCGCCACGGCGACGCCGTCGTGTCGCTGCTGAACGATCGCTGGCGCGGGGTCGGGCACGGCGGTGGTGGCGGCGCTGCGGTGACTCAGTAGCGCTTCATCGCGCAGGTGTAGTCCGACCGCACGGTCACGGTGAGGCCCGAGGTGCCGATACGGTCCGCGCCCGGCACGTCGCGGCCGTCGGCGACGATCGTCCACACGCCGCGCTTCTTCGTGCGATCGCGCAGCGTCACGCGGCGCAGGCCGTCGAGCCGCCCGCGCCAGCGCCAGCTCTTTCCCGACCGCGACGCCTTCCATCCCGCATCGAAGGCGGGGATGCGGACCTCGGCGACGCGACCGCCGGCATCGGCGACCGAGACGTCGAGATCGACGCTGCGCGGATCGAAGCCTTCGTACACGCCCTCGGTGTTCGCCAACGCGCCGCGCAGGACGAACTTCCGCGCCAGCTGGATCTGATCGATCGTCAGGTCCTCGGGGCACGGGGTGCACACGCAGTCGAACGGGTCGCACCCGCCGGGACAGTCCGGCGCGTCCGCTCCGTCGCACTCCTCGGCGGCTTCGCGCACGTCGTTGCCGCACTCGGCGGTCGAGCCGCCGAGGGTCGTCACCACGAGCTGGTACGCCCCGTCGCCGGCGACGCGCTTCACGCGCACGTGCCACGTGCCGGGATCGGGGTAGAAGAACTCGCAGTAGGCGTACTGCCCGGGCGCCGCATCCTCGCAGTCCGACTCCTCGTCGGTCGGCGGCGCATCGAATCGGACGGCGAGATCGAAGTCGATGCGCCCGTCGTCCGCGCCGTGCATGCCGATGCGCAGCTCCTCGGTGTTCTCCGGCACGACGATCGTGTGCACCGCCTCGGTGACGTCGCGGTCGAGCGTCCCCGTGAACCCGGTGACGGTGCTGCCCGCCTGCCCCACCTGCGGCAGCTCGCCGCAGACGGTGTTGGCGATATCCGCGCCCGCCTGGGCGGCGATCCAGTCGTGGTAGTACGGGACGTTCGCGTCGTAGCTCGAGTCGGTGGCGAGGCAGCTCGCGCGCACCCCGCCCGACGTCGTGCCGGCGATGCTGCCGTCGTCCAGGAAGAGCGGCCCGCCGGAGTCGCCGGAGCACGAGTTCGCGCCCTCGCCCGTGAAGCGCCAGCAGACCGACGTGGTGTCGGACACGTCGGTCGGACAGCCCGCCGTGACGACGGTGCCGTAGCGCTTGAGGCCGGTGCTGTCGTCGTTGCCGCCCGACGTGCCGAAGCCGACGATCGTCCCCGGCGTCCCGAGCGGCACGCTCACGTTCGCCAGCTTCGACGGCGGAATGCTCGTCGGCGCGAAGAGGAGCTTCACGACGGCGAGGTCGGCCACCGGGAAGTCGTAGTCGGGGTGCACGATGACGACGTCGGCGGGAAAGAAGCCGGCGTTGTCGAGGTAGACCGTGACGTCGAACGGGTCGGGCGCGTCGTCCCCCTGGCACGGGGCCTTGCCGGCGGGGCAGACGCAGTGCGCGGCGGTGAGGAACGTCTCGCAGCCGATCATCACCCCGGAACAGGTGATGCCCGAGTCGCCGCTCACCACCAGCAGGGCTCCCGTCGACGGGTAGTCCGACGTCAGGGTGCCCTGGACGATCCGTGGGGGCCTGGCCTCGGCCCCGGTCCACAGCAGCAGCGCGGCCACCACCGCCCGGAGCACGGTCCACATCGCCCCACTATCGGCGGGTCGCCGCCGGAACTTGAGCGGGCGGGTTCCCTGGGGCGTCGAACCCCGCTACCACGTCCCCATGCCCACCTATCGCTTCCAGCAGGTCGACGTGTTCACGAGCCGCGCGCTGCGCGGCAATCCCGTCGCCGTCGTCCTCGACGCCGACGACATCCCGGAGGCCACGATGCAGCAGGTGGCGGGGTGGACGAACCTGTCGGAGACGACCTTCGTCCTGCGCCCGACGCAGCCAGGCGCCGACTACCGGCTGCGCATCTTCACCCCGCGCAGCGAGCTGCCGTTCGCCGGGCATCCCACGGTCGGCTCGGCGCACGCGGTGCTGTCCACCGGGCTGGTGCCGGCCGGCGCCACGCGGCTGCAGCAGGAGTGCAAGGCCGGCGTCCTGCCGCTGTCGATCGACGGCGCCGGCCCCACCCGGCGCATCGCCGTGCGCGTGCCGCCGCCGCGCGTCGCCGATGCCGACGAGACCCTGGTCGAGCCGCTGACCGAGGCGCTCGGCACGACGGTGAGCGACACCTCCGCGCCACGCGTCATCGACGTCGGTGCGGTGTGGCTGGTGGCGCTCGTCGCCAGCGAGACGGCGCTGCGCACGCTCCGACCCGACCTCTCGCTGATCGATCACCTGAGCCGTGAGCTCGGCATCAGCGGCGTCACGGTGGTCGCCTTGTCCGATGCCAAAGACGTGCCCGTCGTCGTGCGCACGTTCGCCCCCGCCGCCGGCATCACCGAGGATCCGGTCTGCGGCAGCGGCAATGCGGCCGTCGGCGCGTTCCTGGCCGACACCGGGCTGCTGGCTCGCACCGGTCCCCGGTACACGTCGAGCCAGGGACGCGAGGTCGGCCGCGACGGCGCGGTCACCGTGCACGTCACCGACGAAGGACGCGTGATCGAGATCGGCGGCTCGGCGGTGACGGTGATCGAGGGCGAGATCCGGCTCTGAGACGGGGCGTCCCCGGGGCGCCGAGCGGCATCTGTCGGATGCTCGGCGCCCGCGGGGAGAGCGAGACCGTCGGGGCAACCCGATAGCACGCGTTCCACGACGCCCTCGCGACGGCGACGTGACGGTTCGGCGACGTACGACCCGGGTTCACGAACCCGCTCCGCCGGAGTACGGGGCGGGGAGAAGCTCGACGACGGCGGCGGTGACGGACGGCCCGACCCGGCGTCACGCAACGTCGGGCAGGATGTGCTCCACCATGCCGTCGGCGATCTCGCGCTCGCCCGTCATCACGAGATCGACGCCGTGGCCGCGCAGATACTGCACCTCGCCGTCGGTGTGGGCGCGCACCATGATCTCGAGTGTCGGGTTGAGGGCGCGGCCGTGATCGATGATGTGCCCCGCCTCCATCGCGTTGGGAATGGCGATCACGAGCCAACGCGCGTTGCCGACGACACCGGCACGCCAGCGGCAAGCTCGCCAGGTCCACGACGCAGATCCACGCCCGCCCGACCTTCCTCACCGCGATCACCGACGAGCGCGGCTTCCTCGGTCTCTGCAGCAAACCCCCGCCCGGGACGGCGTCGCGATGGCGTCCCGTCCCGCCGGTGGTGGGTGTGGCGGTGGGGGGCGCCGGAGGGGCGGGGGGGGAGGGGGGGTGGGGGGGGAACGGGGTGGGGGGGG
>CAYOIZ010000073.1:0-9436 GCA_964404165.1 uncultured Binatia bacterium (SeqCode)
CGACTGGTCGACGCCGCCCCGGCCCGCGATGACGGTCCCGTCCACGGGGACGGCGTCACCGGCCCCGACCACGAGGACGTCCCCCGGCACGATCGACCCGGCCGGGACGCGGTCGCGCGCCCCGCCGCGCAGCCGGACCGCGCCCGCCGGGGCCGGACCGAGCGCACTCCGGATCGCGGCGCCCGCGTCCGCGCGTGCGCGCGCTTCGAGCCACCGACCGAGCGTGACCAGGACCAGCAGCATCGCCGCCGTGTCGAAGTAGGTGCGCCCGTCACCGCGCACGACGTGCACGACCGAGAGCCCGTACGCCGCGAGCGTGGCGAGGATGATGAGCACGTCGCCGTTGGCGGCGCCGGCACGCAGGCCGCGCCAGCCCGCCGTCAGGATCGGCCAGCCGAGGAGTGCCATGACGGGCGCCGCGAGCAGCATCGCCAGGACGCGCAGCATGGCGAAGAGCGGTCCGTCGACCGGCACGCCGGTGTCGCCGTACACCTGCGGCACGTACGACGGCATGCTCACCATCATGACGTTCATGGTGAAGAACACCGCGAGCCCGAGCCGGATGACGATGGCCGCGGCAACGCCGTCCTCGCCGGTCGCCCGCGTCACCTGCAGTGCCAGCAGGCAGCCGAAGCAGCACACCCGCACCTGCTCGCCGCCGACCACGCCGGACGTCGGACGCCGGCCGAGCGGCAGGCCACAGTGCGTGCAGTCCCCGGCCATCGCTCACTCCATCAGGTTCCGCACGAGATAGACGACACCGAAGATGAAGAACGCGATCCACGTCGCCGCCAACCACCACGGGGCGGGGTTGGATTCGTAGAGATGCCAGCGCTCGTCGTCGGGTGCACGATCGGGGCGCGACGCAGCGGCGGGGCTCTGCCCGCGTGGCGCGACGACCGGCTCGCCGACGGGGAACGGTCCGTGGTCAGACACGGTAGCGCGCCCCCTTGGCCTCGATCTCGCGGTCGAGCTCGAGCATGCGGGTCGCCGGGCGCTCGATGTCGCGGAAGCGCCCCGTCATGATCGCCCACAGCGTCAGGAAGAGCAGAGGCAGCATGCCCGTCAGGTACGTCGTCACCGCGACGGCGCCGAAGCCGGCCACCTCGTCTCCGGCCATGGTGATGGCGAACTCCACCATCTTGTTGAGGAACGCTCCACCGGCGATCACCATCACGCCGATCGCGAGCACGAACACCACGATGCTGCGCGTGCGCATCAGCTGCCTCCCACGCGTTGCGACTCGGGGATCCAGCTCCCGAGCCACTGCAGGTACGCCACCAGGGCCAGCGCCCGACGCGTCGGCCGCTGTGCCTCGTCGAAGAACCACGGATACGACGGCATCACCGAGTACGGCGCCACGCTGCGCGGCTCGTAGAGGTGCGCCATCTGCCAGTCGTTCGAATGCCGGCCCGCCTCGCGGATCAGATCGGGACCGACGCGACGGGTCCCGAAGAGGTGCGGCAGGTTCATCTCGTTCTGATACTCCTCCGGCGTCGACACCGGACCGAAGCGCAGCGCCTCGTTCGACACCGGCCGCACGAACTGCGAGTGGCAGTGCCAGCACGCCTCGCCCATGTAGATCGACTTGCCCTCGCGCAGCGCGGTGGCGAGGCTCGCGGACGACGGCGTCCCGAATGCCGCCGCGAACTCCGCCGGATAGTCCTCGGCCAGCTGCGTGAACTCGGGCGGCACCGTCGCCGCCGACTCCTCGACGCTGTCGATGTGCAGATGGCGCAGCGTGAGCACCGGCATCAGCCCCTGCAGGAAGAAGCCGAGCAGGAAGGTCACCACGCCCGCGATCAGGAAGGTCGCTCCAAATCGTTCCATGTCTACGCCGCCTCTCGCGATGACTCGGGAGCGACGATGGGCTCGCGAGCGGTCGCCCACAGCTCCCAGAGGAAGAGTCCCTGACCGGCGACGATCATGATCCCCGCCGCCGTGCGCACCCACCAGAACGGCATCGAGGCGACCACCGACTCGCCCCAGTGCGACAACGCCGACCAGCTGTATCCCTGCACGAGCCCCGCCGCGGTGAGGTCGATGATCATGAGCACCAGACCGCCCACCGTGAGCCAGTAGTGCGCCGTCAACAGCTGCGGCGACGCCCACGGGCGTCCCACCGCGCGCGGCCACAGCTCGACGAAGAAGCCCATGATCCAGAAGCCGAACACGCCGAACATCACCATGTGCGCGTGCGCCACCACCCAGTCGGTGAAGTGGATGATCTTCTGGAACGTGAGCGTCACCTGGAACGCGCACTGCAGACAGGTGATGCCGTAAAGGACCATCCCGGTGTAGAACCAGCGCAGCGCCAGGTTGCCGCGCATGGCGTCGGCGCGACCGTGCAGCGTGCCGAAGAAGTTCACCAGCACGGTGAGCACCACCACCTCGACGGCGATGGTGGCAACGACGGCGCCGTACTGCGCGTACATCGGGATCGGGCTCAGCAGGAAGTGGTGCACGCCCTGCATCGGGTAGAAGAAGGCGATGCCCCAGAAGCCGATCAGCGACAGCGCGTGGCTCCAGATCGGCTTCCGCAGCAGGAGCGGCACGAAGAAGTACATGAGGCCCCAGCCGATCGGCGTGACGAACAAGCCCACCAGGTCGTGGATGAAGAGCCCCGTGATGGCCGCGCCTGCGGTCCCGGGCACCCAGAACTGCGGCAGGTAGTTGCCCATGAAGTAGACCAGCCCCGTCCACGCGAAGGCGGCGAGGAAGTACCAGAGGCTCACGTAGAGTCCCGGCTCCGTGGTCTGGAAGATCGGCACCGCGAGATTCACCACGAGCAGCACGAGGCCGACCATCACGAGCGGGTCGACGAATACCGGCGTCTCGCCCCACTCGATCGCCTGCCCGTACCCGGCGAGCTGTCCCACGACCGTCAGCACGAGGACGAGCTGCCAGGCGGCGAAGACGAGCCACCCCAGGCGATCGGACAGGATGGGTCGGGCGGTGAGTCGCGGGATCGCGTAGAGCAACCCGGCGATGAACGCGTTGGCGATGAAGCCGTACGCCGCGATGTTGGTGTGCACCATGCGCACGCGACCGGGCGACAGCCACTCGACGCCGGCGAACGGGTAGAGGTTGTTGAACTGGAACGCGTAGGCGAGGCCGGCGAGCAGGCTGACCGCGAAGCAGGCGGCGCTCGCCGTCAGGTGCCATCGCATCAGCGGGATGTTGACGAGGGAACGGCCGGTGGCGGTCACGGGGCCACGTCCTTTCTCGCCGGCGCGGCCGGCGTGCGGAGTGAGAGGACGTAGGCGACCAGGTTCCAGGCGTCGCCCTCGCGGATGTTCTCGCCGTCGGGCGCGGCGAAGATGTCCTGGTACGTCGGCATGGCGGTGCCGTTCAGCCCCGTCATGAAGGTGCGATAGACGTCCTGCGGCGCGCCGCCGCTCTTGAGACGTCCCTTGGTGAAGTCGAACGGCTTCTGCGGATGTCCCCACGCGTCGGCCGCGAGCGTCGCCGCCGACGGTCCGTCGCCGCGTCCGGACGCGCCATGGCACGTGGAGCACTCGAGCAATGCGTAGATCTCCTGTCCGCGCGCGATGGCCTCGGGTGTCGAGAGCGATGCCGGCGGGCGCGGGATCGCGATCGGCTCGGCCGACCCCTGCGTCGCCCACTCCGGGTAGAACGCCTTCACCCGCTCGACGAGCGCCCAGCGCTCGCGCTCGGGCAGGAGCGACCACTCCGGCATGGACGTGCGGTGGATGCCGCGCGTGATCGTGCGGAAGAGATCGTCGTCGGTCGGCAGCGATCCCGCCGGCGTGGTGCGGAACTTGAACACGCCCTTCGTGAAGTCGCGCGGCTTCACCAGCAGCATGGGCGCCGCCGGACCGTTGCCGTCACCTGCGGTGCCGTGACACCCGGCGCAGTAGCGATCGTAGACGACGGTGCCTTCGGGCGCCGCTGCCGCGACCGTCGCGAGCCCCAGTACCACCAGCGCGACCCGCAGCGCGCTCATGCCGCCACCGGCTGACGATAGGGCTCGAAGCGACCGAGCGGCTGCAGGACACCGAGCGTCAACCCGTAGACCAGGTGCGTGAGCACCGCGATCCACGTCGGCATCAGCTGGAGCACGTACGGCTCGCCGACGAGGCGCGGCTGGAGCCAGACCAGGATGAGATGAAAGTTCACGAGCCACATGCACAGGCCGTACGCTCCTCCCAGCAGTATCTGCAGCAGGGGCCGATCGGGGACGAACCGATTCACGGCCACGTGGAACACCGCGCCCGCCACCGCTCCCACCGAGAAGTGGACGACGGCCACGAGCATGAAGAAGTTGAGATCGCTGGTGGTGAGCGCGCGCGCCCCGAGGAAGACGGTGCCGTAGACGCGCAGCACGTGCAGCGGATCCTGGTTCACGAGCAGCGAGCCGACGACGTTCACCCCGAAGCTCGTCAGGCTCCCCAGAATGCCGATCAGCATGCCGGCCACGACGTAGTACGTCGTGTAGAACCCGGCCGGCGGCCACGTCGGCGTGGACGGCGGTTTCGTCAGACGCAGGCGCGCCTCCAGGGCCGCGATGGCGGCACGGTGGGTTTCGATCTCCTCGAGGAGCCGTCGCGGTTCGTCCGACATCGCGGGAGTCCGCATCGCAAACACCGTACCAGCGCGAATCGATTGCTCGGCGTAGGGCACATCCCAGATCTCGGAATCGAACCGTGCCGCGTTCTCGCATCCTCGACGTAACTGCCCCGGCACGGGGCTCGCATGACGACGGTGATGACCGACGCACGGACTCCCCACCCGCGGCTCTTCGCTCCATTGCCCATGACGGGCGTATGGACGCGCGTCGACCTGAGCCGCGGCGCGTTCTTCGGAATCCTCTTCGGCTCGACCCTGCTCTTCCTGCTGGCGCCGACGCCGCTGTGGTCGCACCTGCGCGAGGGCCATTTCACCCGTCTCGCCCTGAGCTACACGGTGATCCCGGTCGCGGTCGCGGCCGTGCTCGCCCGACACGGCCGATTGCGGCTCGGACCGTTGGTGCTGGGCACCCTCGTCCTGGGGCTCCTGAAGCTCGTGCTGACGACCGGCCTCATGATGGCGATCGCCCTGGCGCGCTGACGCGTCAGTGGTGATGGGCGTGGAGCGCCGTCAGGCCACGCAGCAGCGTCAGCACGCCGAACCCCAGGACGAGCACACCGGCCACGCGCGACAGCGCCACGCGCAGTGCCGGGCGCGCCAGCACACGGGTCACGCCGAGGGCGAGCATGGCCGGAACGGTACCGAGCCCGAACGCCAGCATGACCAGCGTGCCGCCGGCGAACGTGCCGGTGGTCGCCGCCTGCGCGACGAAGGCGTAGAGCAGCTGACACGGCAGGAACGCGTTGAAAATCCCGAGCGCCAGCGGGGCGATCGACGAGGGAGATCGCATGGCGCCGTTCAGCAGGCGTCCCACGCTGGCTTGGACCGCCATCGCCAGGCGCGGCATGCGCCAGCGCAGCAGGCCGAGCATGTCGCAGCCGGCGACGACGATGATCACGCCAGCCACGATCGCGAGCACGCGCTCGGCCTGATGCAGCGGCCCGGTGGCGACCACGGCACCCAGGCCGCCCGCCATGGCCCCCAGGAACATCAGGGTGTTCAGGCGCCCGAGGTTGTAGAGGAGCTGCCGTCGTACCCCGGGACCTCCCGCCCGCAGCGCCAGCGGGAAGCCGCCGCACATGCTCACACAGTGCAGCGAGCCGGCGAGCCCACCGAGGAACGGGACGAGGACGAACGCGACGTCGGGCACCACGCGCCGACTGCAACCGCGGGGCCATGTCCCGCCCTCGCAGGGACGGGGGCCCGCGGCCCGTGACGTCCGAGCCATGGGAGCGGGCTTCCCATATCCGGGAAGCACACGGTGGCTGCGGTCATTGCGACGTGTCCCGTCCGAGCGCGCGACGCGCGAGCAGATCGAGCGCCGGCCGCTCGCCGACGACCACGAGCAGATCGCCCCCCTCCACCGTCGTCTCGGGGTCGGGAATGAGCCGGAGTGGGGTATCGCCGCCGCGCTTCCAGGCCACCACCCGCAGCCGGGGCGAGTCCGCTTCGATGGCGCGCAGCGAACGCGCGGTCAGCTCCGACCCCACACCGACCCGCACCTCCTCGAGCGCCACCTCGTCGCCGCGTCCCGGCAACGACACCTCGAGGAAGTCGACCACCGACGGTCGCAGGATGGCGGTCGCCACCCGGATGCCACCCGACTGGTAGGCCGAGATGACCTGGTCGGCACCGGCGAGCCGCAGATGACGGAGCCCACCGTCGGACTCGCCGCGTGCGTGGACGCGGATGGCGGGGTTGCGCTCGCGGGCGGAGAGCGTGAGGAAGACGTTGTTCGGGTCGGAGGCGGTGGCCGCGACGAGGGCACGCGCGCGCCGGATGCCGGCCTGCTCGAGCACGTCGTCGGTGAGGGCGTCGCCGATGACGTAGGCGAAGTCGGTTCGCCGCAGCTCGATCTCCTTCTGTGGATCGGCGTCGACCACGACCACGGCCGTGTGGTTCGCCGAGAGCTCGGTGGCGACGACGCGGCCGAAGCGGCCGAAGCCGCAGACGATGACGTGGTCGTTCAATGCGTCGATCCGTCGTTGCATCGCATTCCCTCGCAGGACGTTGCGGAGCTGCCCCTCGACCACCAGGCTCGCGATGCTGCCCAGCAGGTAACCGGCATTGCCGACGCCGAGCGCGATCAGCACCATCGTGAAGATGCGGCCGTCCGGCGACAGCGGATGCACCTCGCCGTACCCGACCGTGGAGAGCGTCGTGACGGTCATGTACGCCGCATCGAGCAGCGGCATCTCCTCGATCACCATGTAGCCGACGGTCCCACCGGTCGTGAGCACCACGAGCCCGAGGGCGGCCATCAGCAGGCGACGGGTGGGAGTCGGCACGCGGACCGCATCGCACGAAACCTCCCCGTCGGCCACCGGCGCACCGGGCCATCCCTCGACGCGTCCGCCGTCGGGGCGCATGAGTGGGTCCATGCGCGCCATGGTCCTCGATGCTCCGCACACGCCGCTGCGGCTCGTCGGACGTCCGTCGCCGGTCCCCGAGCCGCAGCAGGTCCTGCTGCGCACGCTGGCCTGCGCGGTCTGCCGCACCGATCTGCACGTCGTCGACGGCGAGCTGCCGCATCCGGCGCTGCCGCTGGTGCCCGGGCACGAGATCGTCGGCCGGGTGATCGGCGTCGGCACCGAGGTCGAGGGGATCGCGCCCGGCGACGTCGTCGGCGTGCCGTGGCTCGGCTGGACCTGCGGCAGCTGCGCGTTCTGCCGCAGCGGCCGCGAGAACCTCTGCCCGCGCGCCCGCTTCACCGGCTACGATCTGGACGGCGGCTACGCCGACAAGGTCGTCGCCGACCACCGCTTCTGCTTCCGCATCCCCGATGGCTACGAGCCCGCGGCGGCGGCGCCGCTCCTCTGCGCCGGCCTGATCGGCTACCGCAGCCTGCGCATGGCGGGCGACGCACGCACCCTCGGCATCTACGGGTTCGGTGCCGCCGCCCACATCGTGGCGCAGGTCGCACGCTTCGAGGGACGACGGCTCTACGCCTTCGTGCGACCCGGCGACGACGCGGCAAAGGCGTTCGCGCGCTCCCTCGGCGCGGTGTGGGCCGGCGACGCCGGCGACATGCCTCCCGAGCCGCTCGACGCCGCCATCATCTTCGCACCAGCCGGCGAGCTCGTGCCCGCGGCGCTGCGTGCCGTCCAGCCCGGCGGGACCGTCGTCTGCGGCGGCATCCACATGAGCGACATCCCGTCGTTTCCCTACGACCTCCTGTGGGGCGAGCGCACGGTGCGCTCGGTGGCCAACCTGACCCGCGCCGACGCGACCGAGTTCCTGGCGCTGGCGCCGCGGATCCCCATCGAGACCTCGGTGCAGCCCTACGCATTGACGGACGCGAACCAGGCGCTCGACGACCTGCGCGCCGGGCGGGTGCAGGGCGCGGCGGTGCTCGTGCCCTGAAGCGCCTGCGATCGGAGCCGGTGCAATGGGCCGTCGCCTCCGCTGCGTCTCATGCGGGCATGACGACGTCGTTCGCCCGGTTGCTCGCCACACTCGTGCTCTCCGTGACCCCCGGGCTCGCCGCCGCCCAGACAGTCGGAACGCCCGGCATCGCGAATGCCGCGATCGGGGCCATCGAACCGGCCGAACCGCACCAGCACGCCTGCGACGACGGCGACCCATGCCGCGACGACATCCCGAGCGAGGCCTCCTGCATGCCCACCCCCGCCAGCGCGCTCGCCGCCATCGCCTGCGCCTGCCAGCGTGCGACCGACACGGCGTGCGTCGGCGAGACCCGCCCGGCGAGCGTGCTCCGCAAGACGGCTCGTGCCTGCGCCCTCGTGTCCCCGACCACCGGCGATCCCGGCCGAACCATTCGTCGCACGACCCGGCATTGGAGCGGCGCGCTGCGTCTGGCGCGCACGCCGGCCGCGCGCCGCACCCTCGGGGCGACCTGTGCGGGCGCGCTCGCCGCCGCCCTCGACGACGCCGTCACGCGCGCGTTGTGGTTGCTCGCCGGGGGATGAATGCCGAGCGCAGCGACCGGTAACACCGGGAGCACGGATTCGACTTCCCCTGGGGGCCGGGAGTGGAGTACTCCTCGCCCATGCGCCGTACCGCTCTCCTCCTCCTGCTCCTGGGCTCGATGCCGGCGCGCGCTGGTGCCGACACGAGCGCCATCACCTACGGACAAACGCTCACCGGTACCCTGGCGGCCACCAGCGGCGAGCAGGACGTCTTCACGTTCACGGCGCCGGCCGACGGGCGCGTGCTCGTGCGCGTGGTCAGCACGGCGGGTGAACAGAGCGTCGGCATGAGCATCGAGCGGGTCGGCGTCGGCAACGTCGCGATGGGTGGTGGCATCGGTCCCGTGACGACGATCGAACAGGCGACGGTCCTGTCCGGACAGTCCTACGAGATCCGCGTCCCCTCGAGTCCGACCGCCTCCCTCTATCCGGGCCAGACCTACCGCGTGTTCCTGCAGAGCACCACGGCGCCGGTGGGCGCCACCGCCGTCACGCTCGGCGCCGGCGCCGCCGGCTCCATCGACCAGGCCGGCGAGATGGACTTCTTCACCATCGCGGCCGACGCCGGCGACGAGCTCCTGTTCACGGTGAACCGGACCTCGGGCGCCGTCGACCCGTCGGCGATCGTCTACTTCCCGGGCGTGACGTGCAGCCCGTCGTACGGCCTGCTCGACGACGCGAGCAATCCGACCGTGCAGACGCAGTGCCTGATTCCCTCCACCGGCACCTACGCCTTCGCCGTCGAGGACGTCGACGACGCCGGGACGGTGGCGCTCGACAACATCGAGACCGGTGCCTACGGCCTGACGGTCGAGTGCTTCTCGGGCGGATGCCTCTCGGCCACGACCACGACGACGACCACCACCCTCCCCCGCCCCCAGCTCCGCCGCACCACCACCAACAGCAGCGCCGATGAC
>CAYOIZ010000073.1:9446-29388 GCA_964404165.1 uncultured Binatia bacterium (SeqCode)
GCACCACCAGCAGCACCGCGATCGGCGGCTCGACCAGCACCAGCAGCACCGTTGCCGGCGGCACGACCACGACGACGACCACGACCCTGCCGCTCACGCAGCTGCTCCTCCCCGGCACGAAGCTCGTCGTGAAGGACAAGGCCGGCAAGCCGCAGAAGCGGCTCCTCGCGCTCACCGTCAAGGACGCCACGGTGACGCTCGGCGGTGGCAACGGTAGCACCGACGATCCCCGCAGCGCGGGTGCGACGCTGCGGGTGCGATCGACCGCAGGGGGCTTCGACGCCACGTACGCCCTGCCTGCGGGACGCTGGAAGCTCCTCGGGCCAGAGGGCGCCGACAAGGGCTACCGCTACGTGGACAAGTCGCGGTCCGCGGGGCCGGTGGTGTCGGCGCTCCTCAAGCCGAAGCAGATCAAGATCGTCGCCAAGGGCAGCGGACTCGACGTCGACCTGACGTCGAACCCCGACCCGATCGACGTCGTGCTGTCCACCGGCGGTACGAGCTACTGCGCCCGCTTCGGCGGGTCGGTGGACTTCACCGCCGGCAAGAAGGTCACCGCGACCAACGCGGCGGCGCCCGCCGCCTGCCCGTAGCGATGGCGACGACGGCAGCCGCGCTCCCGACCCGCTTCACCGGCTTCGCCGACCCCGATCGGCGCTTCTTCCGCGCGCTCGCGACGCACCAGGACCGCACCTGGTTCCTCGCCCACAAGCGCGAGTACGAGGACGGCTGGCTGCGCCCGATGCAGGCGCTGCTCGCCGAGGTCCGCGAGCGCATCGACGCCACCTATCCGCAGCAACCGCTGGCGCCGCCGAAGGTGTTCCGCATCCATCGCGACGTGCGCTTCGCGAAGGACAAGTCGCCGTACAAGACCCACGTCGGCGGCTATCTCGGCCTGGACGGGGACGACGCCGGTCCGTCCGCGCCGTCGCCGCTCTACCTGCACCTCGGCGACACCGAGCTGTTCGCCTGCGCGGGCCACTACATGATGCTGCCGCCGCAGGTGGCGCGCTTCCGCGCGGCCCTGCTCGACGATCGGACGGGCGGCGAGCTGGCGACGATGCTGCACCGCCTGACACGCGCGGGCTACGGCGTCGGCGCCCACGAGACGCTGACGAAGGTTCCTCGCGGCGTCGATCCCGCGCATCCGCGCGCCGCGCTGCTGCGGCAGAAGGGGCTCATCGTGGCCTTCCCCGACCTGCCGAAGGCGCTCCTCGTCGACCGCGGCCTGGTGGCGTGGCTCGTGAAGCACGCGAAGCGCGTCGCACCGGTCGTGGAGTGGCTCGCGGCGGCGCAGGAGTAGGGTCGTACGCACGGAGAGGCGGAGGCCCGGTGGCCATCCGCCTCTCCTCGAACACACGATCGATCGCGCTCAGCTACACGGATCGACCGCGGGGCATGCCCCGGTGCCGACGTTGGTCCCGCCCAGGGTCGCGCACTGGGTCGGCGTGCGGTCCTCGCACGAGGACACGCCGTGCGAGTCGGGGACGCAGCACTGGATGTCGTCCTCCGGCAGCGGCACGTCGGCACACGTGTCGACGGCGCAGACGCCCGCGCCCTTGTTCACGCCACCCTCGGTGGCGCAGAGCTCGGGCGTGCGATCCTCGCACTCGATCGACGTCCCCGAGTTGTGGGGCAGGCAGCACATGATGTCGCCGGGGTTGGTCGTGGCGCAGGTGTCGATCGCACACACGCCGACGCCCTTGTCGACACCGCCTTCGGCCGCGCACTGCGCCGCCGTCCGGTCCTCGCACTCGCTCTCGTCACCGGCCGCGTTCGGCAGGCAGCACATCACGTCGGGATTGGGCGGCGGGATGTCCGCGCAGGTCGTGGCGGAGCAGACGCCGATACCACGCGCGACGCCGCCGGCGGCGACGCAGACGGCGGGATCGCGATCCTCGCACTCGATCTCGTCACCGGCCAGGTTCGGCAGGCAGCACATCTGCCGGCCGTCCGACTCGCCGAGGTCGGTGCAGGGGAACGGGGAGCAGGTGCCGGTCCCCTTGTCGATGCCACCGGCCGCCATGCACTCGGCCGCCGTCCGATCCTCGCACGTCCAGTTGTAGTAGGCCGGGATGCAGCACTGCACGTGCGCGTCCGGCGGCGGGGGCGTTGCGGCACACGGGTTCGGCGTGCACGACGTCGCCTGCACGACGACGCCGTTGCCGGCGAGGCACTCGGCCGTGGTCCGATCCTCGCACTGCGGGCCGCTGTCGTCGGGCAGACAGCAGACGATGCTGCTGCCGACCGGCGGCGTCACGGTGCCACACGGATCGGGCAGGCAGGACGCCGCCGTCGACACGGTGCCGCCTTCGGCGACGCAGGCCTCCGCCGTGCGGTCCTCGCACTCGGTGCCGCTGTCGTCGGGCAGACAGCACGCGACGTCGGTGTCGTTGCTGCCCTCGTTGAAGGGCAGGTTGCCGGTGAGCACGTCGTCGCTCGCGCGGCGGATCTGGATCGCGTCACCGCGCGGATCGAAGCCGAGCAGGAGCACCTTGCCGCGCGCCCGCGACGCATACTTGATGCGGCCCGCACCGCCGCCGTTGGTCGTGATCCCGCCGACACGAATGCCGCCGACGACGAGGTCGTACGCCGTGTTCGGCGCGAGCTTGCCGACGCGCACGTCGAAGCGCGCGTCCGACGGATTGCGAACGCTGAGTCCGACCTTGCCCGTCGCGGCCGGCGCGGCGGCCGTCGGAGCCAGGTTCAATTTGACGCTGCCCTTCTTCGCTTCGCTGACGCCCATCGTCAGGAGCGTCACCAGTCCGGTGACTGCCAGTATGGTCGTGGTGCTGCGCATCGGAGCCTCCTCCAGAAGTGTCCGGGTTGAATCCCGTCACCCTCGAGAGCACGCGCCGTGCCGTGCGCGACCATGGCGAACTCGTTGGCGTTTCTTCCGCACGGCGGAGATGTGTGGGGACATCCACCCACACCCGTCGGGGCTTCTCACGCAGCGCGCTCAGCGCGCCGGCGGACAGGCGTCGGGCAGAGGACGGCGCGCGACACCGACGAAGCGTCCGACGCGGTCGTCGTCGCCGCCAGCGCCCCTCGCCGCGTCGAACACGCTGCACCAGACGTCGCCGCGACCGAGTTGCAGCCGTACCGCGACCGCACCCTGCGCGGGCTCGTCGAGCGTGTACGCCCACGCCGGCCCGCCCCCGACGACCGTGATGGCGCCCCGGTGCGAGATCGTGACCCGCGAGATCGGCCCGGCGAGCTGCTTCGGGTCGGCGTACCGGAAGCCGCGCGGTCGCGCACGCGTTCCCCGGCGGCGCCACCGTGCGGCGGGCAGGGTCACCGTGACCGCCTCGCCCGTGCCGTTCGCGTTCGAGACCGTGAGCACGGCCCCACCACCGCTTCCCGGCTGCGTCGGATCAGCGGCATCGTCCCAGCGCGGCAGCCCCGCGTGCCGGCGCGTCGTCGCCCGGTAGCGGAGCCGCCGCGACGCCGCGTCACGCAGCGCCAGCGACACGCCGCGGACCACGACCTGCGGGTCCAGATCACGTGGCGTGCGCGTGGCGTCGGCGGGATCGCTGCCGGCGTCGATCTCGTCCCGATCACGGAAGCCGTCGTCGTCACGATCGAGGGCGACGCGTTCGCCGGACCCGGGGGGCACGCAGGTGTAGGTCCGCGTCTCGCCGACGTTCGCCGCCTGTGCGCGCAGCTGCGACTCGCGCACCGGCGGTTCGGCCTCGCGATCGGAGCGGAACGCGCCGGCAGCGGCGTCGTAGAGCCAGCCACGAGCCGCCCCCTCGTGCACGCCCTTCACCGTGAGATCACAGTCGCCGGCGGCGGCCCGCGCCTCCATCAGGGCGATCCGCGCGATCACGGTGTCGTCCTCGAACGTCGTCGCCGTCGCCGAGACCTGCTGGCCGACGATCGGCGCCAGGTCGGTATCCATCGCGAGGACGAACGCTTCGACCTGGCGGCGCAGCACGTCGCCGCCGGCTTCCACCGGAAAGCCGCCCGGATTGCCGGCGCTGCGATTGAACCCCTGCCGCTGCAGGAACCGGAACACGGTGTCGACGCTGCCGTCGTGCGTGAAGCCCACGCCACGCACCTGATCACCGGTGGCGACGTGATCGCCGGCGTTGAAGCCGAACCCCGTGAGCGGGCTCGGCACGTGCGGCATGCCGAACATCCCCACCTTCTGGTAGGCGTTGCGCAGGTGGGGGACCTTGAACGCGCCCTCGGGCTCCACCACCGAACGGCCGTCGGTACCATAGAGACCACGCGACGCATCGACGACGTGGCAGAAGTCGCACGGCCCGCTCACGTCGGACGGGCTCGACTGGAAGTAGAAGTCGCGCCCGGCCTGCTGGTCTGGCGTGAGGCCCCCGTCGAGCCGGCGGATCGGATTCGGCGGATACGTCACCTGGAGCGCGAAATCGGCGAACACCCGCATCGACTGCGCCGGCAGTGGTGCATCGCGTCCGAGCAGGCTCGCGAAGGCCCCGTCGAACGCCAGGAACGCGGCGACCTCGTCGAACGCGCCGCCGTCGGGCTCGACGCTCGGGGCGTCGAGGCCGCCCGTGCGATCGCCCCGCCAGTGCATCGGCCCGTGGTGCGCGAGGCCACGCAGGCTCTGCGTCGTCATCGGCCCCTTCATGGGATGGAAATCGGGACTCGCGTTCAGGCCGGGACGCAGCGGGTTCAGGTTCTGCACGACGGCGCCGTCGGGGTTGCCGAGGTCCCAGGCGAGGCCGTCCATGTCGCCGAAGACGTGGCACGCCGCGCACGACGCCTCGCCGTTGCTCGACGTCGCCGTCGCATCGTAGAGCACGCGGCGGCCGGCGATCACCGACGCCGGTTCCGGGTCGTGCAACGGATGGCGCGCGATCTCGCGCCGCGTGCGCGTGTCGACGACGGCGACGGCGTCGTCGAACCGTGTCAGCACGTAGAGCCGCTCGTTGGCCTCGTCGAGGACCAGCCCCGTCGGGCCGCCGCCTCCGAGCACGACATGCCGAGCCGCGTCGGGCACGAAGGTGTCGGCCTCGAGCGCCGCGGTGTCGAACACGCCCACCTTGCTCGACCCGAGCGCCGCCACGTAGAGCGTCCGGCCGTCGGTGGTGACGGCCATGGCGGTCGGCGTCGCGAGGCTTCGCTCCTTCACACCGGGCGGGCTCGGGACGACGTCGTAGTCGATGTGCGTGTTCAGGTGCCGCGGCGCGACGGTCCCGTCGCGTCCGACGACCGTGATGCGGGCCTCGTGCAGATGCCCCCGAACGGTCGAGCCGCCGAACGCACCGGGGCCCTCGAACCGCACCGCGTTCCGGGCCTCGGTGTTGCTGACGTAGAGCGCTCCCGTGGCAGGGTTCACCACCATGTCGAAGAGGATCGTGCCCACGCCGCTCGCGACGGCGGACGCGGTCGGCGGGTTCGCCATCGCATCGAGCGCGAAGACGTCGGTGTCCGGGAGCGAGAAGCGAACGGCCCGGCTCCAATCGCGTCCGACGTCGTCGCGCCACGCCGTGCCGTCGAACTGGACGACCAGCCCGACCTCCGGCTGCGCCACGAGGTCGACGTCGGTGTTCGGCGCCGGGAGGCCGCCGGGCATGGGATGGCCGCTGACGCTGCAGGGCGGCGCGTCGGCACCGCCGTCGCAGACGAGCCCCGCGTGGATCGCGGTCGTCCGATTGCCGGAGTGGAAGCCGGCGGCGAAGACGGTGGCGCCGTCCGGGCTGACGGCGAGGGCCCGTGGCGTGTCGGTGAAGAGCGTCACGATGGCGAGCGGCGTCCCGCCGAGTGCGGCGCCGGGGGCTGCCGCGTCGAAGACCCAGACGTCGGCGCGACCGATCCCGGGCGTGGTGAGGCCCGGATCGCCGGGGCGGTTCTGGCCGCGATGCGCGGCGGTGACGAAGGCGCGGTCGCGACCGGGCCCGGCGAAGACGATGTCGCGCGGCTCGTCGCCGACGAGCAGCGTCCGCACCACCCGGGGCGGCGACGCGGCGACGTCGACGACGGAGACGCTGTCCGAGAGGTGGTTCACCACCCACACCTCGGCGTCCGAGCGGGCGGCGACGGCGACCGGTTCGAGACCGACGGGGACGCTCGCGATCGGCGACAGGCCCGCGGCATCGACGGCGAACAGCTCGAGCCGGCCGTCCGGGGTGTTCAGCGCGAAGAGCCGGCGCCCGTCGGGAGACAGGGCCAGCGGGCGCACCTGGCCGCTCTCGAAGGTGACGAAGTCGGCGCGCAGCGGGGGTGGGACGACGAGCGCAAGGGCGCTCCATACGAACGCCAACCAGCGCGACGCACGACTGCTCACGACCACGGGCCGTTCAGCAAAGCGCGCGCCAGCCGGCTTCCCCGACTGGCGCGTCGGTCGGGTCGTCCGTGCTGGGGGTCTTGGCCCACCCTGCGGTCATTGCCGCAGGGTGGGCCCTCCCCTCCCTCTCACAGCACGGTCAGGGTGCCGACGCCGACGAACGTGCCGGCGGGACTCTGCACCGCGACCGGGCACGCGCCGGGGGCGACCGCGGGTACGGTCGCCTCGAGCACGCCGGCGGCCTTCGAGACGATGGGGGCCGACACGCCGCAGATGGTGACCGCGTCGACGTTGGTCAGGTCGCAGCCGCTGGTGAGCGTGAGCGTGTCGCCCGGATGCGCCGACGACGGCGAGAACGCGTCGTAGCAGCTGCACGACCCGCCACAGCAGTGGCCAGTGTCGTTGCCGTCGGCGCGCACGACGTCACCGACGAACTGTCCGGTGAGGTCGTTGTCGTGCCCGAGCGCCATCGTGCGCTCCGGCGCGCAGAAGCGGCCGACGATGGTCGAGTTGCGTCCGAAGGTGAACCCGCCCTGCCCCGCCGCGTCGACGACGAGATCGCCGCACTGCTGGCCCATGCGGGCGCCGTTGTTGACGTGCACCTCGCCCGACACCGCGACCACCGACGCCGCGCTGGTCGTGGTCGTCGTGCTCTTGCCGACGTTCATCGAGCAGAACGCGTACGGGCCGCCCGCGAGATCGATGGCGGCGCCGTTCGCCACGACGAGATCACCGTAGGCACCCGGCGCCAGGTCGCAACGGCCGTTGCCCGGCGTCGCGTCCGGAGCGCCGACGCAGTCGCCGTTCGGCAGCACCTTCACCGGATTGGCGGGCGCACACGCGGGGAACGGATCGGGGAACCCGCAGGCCACCGCGAGATCGCCAGGGTCCGGGACGCAGCCCCCGTTCGACGATACGCAGCTCGGGGTTCCGTCACCGTCGAGGTCGCCGAGGATCGGCAGCGGCACCAGGGGATTGGCCCCGTCGGGCGCCGGGCCGGGGTCGCGGATCGTCACGCCGGTCAGCGGCGGACCCAGGTTGCGGAACACCTGGAAGACGTTGGCGCCCGGCTTCGAGAAGCGGGCGACGTCGCCGGCGATCTGCGAGCCGTCGGCATAGAGCACGTTCTCCTGGTCGACGACGCCGCAGAAGCTGTTCGCCGACGGCTGCGCGCAGTCGACGCCGACGTTGCACGGCCCCTGCACGGAGATGTTCTTCAGGTCGGCGTTGCGGAGCGCGAAGATGAAGTAGCTCGCCAGGTCGCGGCGCAGCGGTTGCGCGTGCACCGGGAGGGCGCGACCCGCGAGGGCGATCGCCGCGGCGAGCGTCACGGACGCGCGTCGCAACGGGCTGTGGGGTGGGGTGGTTCGTCGTGTCTCCATGCCCCCGATCGAGGCAAGACCGGTGCCACGACGAACGTCACGTCCGGCGGAACGCCCCCACGCGTGACCGGGGCGGTACGTCCCGATGGACCGCCGTCCGGTCCCGGACCGACCCGCCTCACGCCGGCATCCGACCGGGCGGCACGCGGCCCCAGCGCTGCAGCATGCGATGCAGGGACCGCCGGTCGATGCCGAGCACGACAGCCGTCCGACTGACGTTGCCACGCTCGTCTTCGAGGACCCGCAACACGTAGTGCTGCTTCAGCTCCGCCAACGTCGGGCGACCGCTCGGCACCGCCGCGCGCGACACCGGCGCCTCGCCGTGCAGCTCCGCCGGCAGGTCGTCGGCGCCGAGGACCTCGTGGCGGGCGAGCGCGACGGCGCGCTCGAGGACGTGGGCCAGCTCGCGCACGTTGCCCGGCCACGGATAGGCCCGCAGCAGGGCCAACGCCGCCTCCGACACGCCGTGGACGGGCTTGCCGCAATCCGCCGCGGCGCGCCGGACGAGGAAGTCGACGAGCAGCGGCACGTCCTCCGGCCGCTCGCGCAGCGGCGGAATCTCGATCGTCACGACCTTCAGCCGATAGTACAGGTCCTCGCGGAAGCGCTCGGCGCGGACGGCGGCGGCGAGATCGCGGTTGGTGGCGGCGATGACGCGGACGTCGACGGTACGCCAGCCGGCGCCGCCCACCGGACGGACCTGATGCTCCTGCAGCACGCGCAGCAGCTTCGCCTGCACGACCGGCGAGACGTCACCGATCTCGTCGAGGAAGATCGTGCCGCCGTCCGCCTCGCAGAAGAGCCCCGGCACGTCGGTGACGGCGCCCGTGAAGGCGCCGCGCACGTGGCCGAAGAGCTCGCTCTCGAGCAGCGTCTCGGTGAGCGCGCCGCAGTCGACGGCGACGAAGCGCCCGCGCGCCCGCGGGCTGTGCTCGTGGATGGCGCGCGCGACGACCTCCTTGCCGGTGCCGCTCTCGCCGAGGAGGAGCACCGTGGCGCGCGACGGCGCGGCGCGCGCGATCGTGCGATAGGTGTCCACCATGGCCGGCGAGCGACCGACGAGCCGATCGCGTCCCTCGTCGGCGGGCGGCAGAGCCGCCTGGGCCTCCCGGCGACGGCCGAGCGCGCGGCGCACCGTCTCGCGCAGCTCCTCCACGTTCATCGGCTTCGAGACGTAGTCGACGGCGCCGGCGGCAATGGCCTGCACGGCGGTGTCGACCGACCCGAAGGCGGTCATCAGGATCACGGGCAGCGCCGGCATGCGCGTGCGCAGCTCGCGCAGCAGCGTGAGGCCGTCCTTCTCGGGCATGCGCAGGTCGAGGATGGCCAGATCGATCGGCTCACGGCTCGCACGCGCGAGCGCGCGGCGCGGGTCCGTTTCGCCCACCACCGTGGCCCCGTCCCGCCCGAGCACCTCGGTCAGGAGCTGGCACGTGACGTCGTCGTCGTCGGCAACCAGGATGCGCGTCATGCATGGCCCTTCCGTTGGGTCTCGAGCGGCAGGATCACCCGCATCGTGGTGCCGCGGCCGGGCAGGCTCTCGACCAGCACGCGGCCGCCGTGCGCCCGCGTCACGTGATCGACGATGGCGAGCCCGAGCCCACTGCCCCGCTCGGGGGATTTCGTCGTGTAGAAGGGCTCGAAGATGCGCCGCACGTCCTCGGGGGCCAGCCCGACGCCCGTGTCGCGCACCGCGAGCTCGATCGCACCGTCGTCGGTCCAGCCCGCGTGCACCGCGATGTGACCGCCCGGCGCGGTGGCATCGATCGCGTTCGCCAGGAGGTTCAGCAGGACCTGGCGCAGCGCCACCGGGTCGCCGGGCACGGGTGGCAGGTCGGGCGCCATGTCGTTCGACGTCTCGAGCCCACGCTCGACGAGCCGGTTCTCCAGCAGGCCGAGCGTCTCCGTCACGAGTGGGCCGAGCGACACCGGCGTGCGTGCGGGCGCGCCGCGGGTGCGATCGAGGACGCTGCGGATCGTCTCGATCATGCGCTGCACCTGCGACTCGACGATGGCGAGCCGTGCCGCCTGCGCGGGCGGCATGTCCTCGCGGCGCAGGAGCTGGGTGTAGCCGAGGACGGAGTTGAGCGGCGTGCCGAGCTCGTGCGCGATCGTCGCGGCCATCTGGCCGAGCGCGGCGAAGCGCTCGCCTCGCACGACGTCGAGCTGCGCACGCCAGAGTCGGGCGTTGGTGTCAGCGAGCTGCTGGTTGCGATCGGCGAGATCCCGCGTCGCGCGCTGGACGCGGTGCTCGAGATCCCCGGCGAGGTGCTCGAGCCGCGCCAGCATGCGGTTGAAGGCGTCGGACAGGAACGTGAACTCCTCGCTACCACCCGCCGTCACCTGCACGCCGCGCTCGCCCGCCTCCGCCCGCCGCATGCCGCCGACGAGCTGGCGCACGGGACGCGCCACGCAACGCTCGACGAAGAGGCCGAGCACCATCGACGTGAGCGTCACCGACAGGCCGAGCGCACCGAGGTCGATGGCCCGCAGGCGATCGTGCAGCATGATCGCCTCGTCGGGCGACAGCGTCGCCTGCGCGATGCCGACGAGGTGCCCGGCGCGTCGCACGGCCATGGCGACGTGCCACCGATGCTCGCTGCGATCGCTCGCGACGGTGCGCCCGGTGCCGGCATCGGCGAGCAGGCGGAGCGCGGCGTCGCTCGGCGCCGGCGCGTGGTCGGGCGTCGTGCCGAGCAGCGGCTCGAGGTGGTCGTCCGTGGGCGCGAACACCTCGATGCCGACGATCGGCCCGTTGCTGCGCACCAGGACGTCGAGCTCGTGGGCCAGCAGGCGCGGCTCGGTGCGCCCCCAGAAGAAGTCGACGGTACGCAACGCGCTCAGCGCACGGCCTTCGATGTCCTGATCGAGCGTGTGCTCGGCGAGCCGGGCGTCGACCCACCGCGACGCAGCGAAGACGACGAGGACCGTCCCCACGACGATACCGAGCAGTTGGAAGCGAAGCGTCCGGAGCACGAGAAGCCCCTCTGCTTCCTGTACTCCCGCGACCGCGATCGCGCGAGTGAGGCCGATCGCCGCACCCACCGTGGCAAACGGTCACGGCGCAACGCCGCAGGCCTCGCGGAGACCCGAGGCGGTTCGCCACTCCGGCGCGGGCACGCGGGTTGCTGCGGCACCTGCTGCAGGAGGAACCCGAACCATGGACCCGAGACACATGAGGCTGCTTCCCGCGCTCGTCCTCGGCATGTCGGTCCTAGCCGCGGCGACGCCGCCGACGGCAGCGGCCGCGGCGATGCACGCGCAGACCGCCGCCACCAAGAAGCCCGCCACGCACAAGAAGCACCATCGGCACGCGACCAAGAAGCACCCGCAGAAGGCGGCCCCGATGCAGTCCAGCTGACACGCTTCGCCGGCGGCGTTCCCCCCGTCCCCGGGGAACGCCGCCGTGTCAGGACTCTGACCTGCAGAGGTCGCCATGCGCCGCCGATATGCACTTCCATGGGCCTCCACCGTCTGCGCCTCCTTCTCTGCCTGCTGGTCGCGTCCGCAGCCCAGGCGACCACCATCCCGGTGACGACGACCGTCGACGAGCTCACCACCGACGGTGACTGCTCGCTGCGGGAAGCCGTCGTCGCCGCCAACACGGATGCGGCGGTGGACGCCTGTCCCGCCGGCTCCGGTGCCGACCTGATCACCGTTCCCAACGGCACGTACACGATGGCCGTCACCGGCTCGAGCGAGAACGCCGCCGCCACCGGCGACCTCGACCTGACGGGCACGGTGCAGATCGCCGGCGCGAGCCGGGCCGGCACCATCCTCGCCGGCTCCCTCGACGACCGCTTCTTCGAGGTCCGGTCGGGGGCGGTCGTCACGCTCTCGAGCCTGACCATGCAGAACGCCACCCCCGCGCAGGCCGGCGCCGCCGTGATGAACCGTGCCGCCCTCACCGTCACCGACTGCACGTTCCAGAACAACATCGCCGACGCCACGACCGGCGGCGCGATCTACAGCCTCGCCGGCACCACGCTCGACGTCAGCTTCAGCCTCTTCAGCGGCAACCTCGCCGAAACCAACGGCGGCGCCATCGCGAACCACGGCACCGCCACCCTCGAGCAGGTGTCCTTCCTGAGCAACACCGCCGTCGAGCGCGGCGGCGCGATCTACCAGAGCCCGAACGGCAGCCTGTCGATCGACAGCGCCACCCTGTACGCCAACGACACCGGCGAGGACGGCGGGGCGATCTACTCGGACGCGCCGACGACCATCACCAATGCGACCTTCATCCTGAACACCGTCGGCACGGCCAGCATCGGCGGTGGCGCGATCTCGTGCGCCGACACGATGGACGTCAGCGACAGCAGCATCGTGTTCAACACGTCGGCGGCATGGGCGGGCGGCATCTCGACCTCGGCGCTGTGCACGCTGACGCTCACCAACGTCACCGTCCACGGCAACCAGGCCGCCAACGAGGGCGGCGGCATCCGCACCGCGGGCGGCGGCACCATCACGCTCGCCAACGTCACCCTCACCGGCAACGTGAGCGACTCCGACGCCACGGGCTCCGACCCCGGCGGCGGCATCGACTGCAGCACCGGCGGCACGGTCACGCTCCGCAACACCGTCGTCGCCGACAACCTCGCCAACGGCGTGGCGTCGGACTGTCAGGGCACCCTCACCTCGCAGGGGCACAACCTGCTCGAGAGCACCACCGGCTGCACCATGGCCCCCGGCACCGGCGACCAGACCGGCGTCGATCCGGCGCTCGGCACCTACGCGGACAACGGCGGGCTCACGAGCACGCGCCTGCCGGACGCGGGGAGCCCGCTGCTCGACGCGGGCGATCCGGGCACGCCCGGCACCGGCGGGACCACCTGCGCCGCCACCGACCAGCGCGGCTACGTCCGTCCTGCGGGCGCCGCGTGCGACATCGGCGCCGTCGAGCGCGACGCCGTGTCCGCAACCACGACGACGACGGTGGCGACGACCAGCACGACGACCTCGACGACGGCGACCACGACGTCGACGACCGTCGCCACGACGTCGACGACCGTCGCAACGACATCCACCACCGTCGCGACGACCACGTCGTCGACGATCGCGACCACGACCACGACGACGAGCACCACCGCCTCCACGTTGCCGACCACGAGCACGACCTCGACGTCGTCACCGACCAGCAGCACCGTCCCCCCACCGCCGTCGACGACCACCACCACGCTCCCGGTGCCGCTCTGCCAGGGCGGCGTCCCGATGGACGGGATGACGCTTCGTCTCACCAAGGCCGGCGGCGCGCCGGGCGACGAGCGGCTCGTGATCGCCGGCAGCATCATGCTCGCCGCCGGCTCACCACCGGTGCTCGATCCGGGCAGCAGCGGGCTGCAGCTCCTGATCGAGGACGTCGGCGCGCACGGGGCGCTGCTCGACCTCACCGCCGCCACGGCCCCGATTCCGCCAGGCCCCAAGGGGACCGGCTGCGATGCGAAGGACGGCTGGAAGAAGACGACCTACGACAACCGCTCGGACGCGCTCGCGCCGCCGTCCTGCCCGCCCGGCAGCGCCCGGGGGCTGCGCCGCATACGCCTGAAGGACCGCCGGGCACGGGGGCGCGGCGTCTCGTTCAGCCTGCAGACGCAGGGGGGAGCGCTCCCGATGCCGATCGGTCCGGTTCGCCTGACGCTCGTGCTCGGCGCGACCCGGGCCGCTGGTGCCGGCGGGCTCTGCGGCACGCACGTCTTCTCGTCGTGCACGGCGAAGGGCGCGACCTACCGCTGCCGCTAGCTCACCGCGACGCGCCGCTCGAGGGAGGGTCGTCCGGCCCGGCGACGCCTCGTCGCAGCGTGCGAGAGCCGACCAGGGCCTCGACGCTGGCACGCACCATCGACAGGAGATGGGGGCGGAGGCTCGGTTCGACGCTCACGTACTGCGCCAGGTACTCGTGCAGGATCGGGTCGGCCACCAGGGGACGATCATTGGTCGAGGCTTCGGCGAACATGCTGGGGTGCTGCAGCATCTCCAGCACCTCGGGAGAGAACGGCAGCCGCTCCTGCAGGCTTCGCAGACCCTCGGCGAGCGCGCGCTGTACCTGCACGATGACCACGTGCGGCGTCGCGACGCCGGTGGCGTTTTCCAGTCGGCTGATCGCGCACTGGCTCACGCCGGAGGCGCGTGCGAGCTCGACTTGCGTCAAGCAGAGAAACGTCCTGACGGATCGTACGTGACGACCCACGTCGACCATCAAGGATCGTCGCAGCGACATCGTCTCGTCACACCTCCCCCGGCTCGCACCCCAGACACAGCAACTTTCATTCCAAGACACGCCGCGAACCGAGTCATAGAATCGCTAGGGAAATCGCGGCGCGCTTCCCGAGAATGCGACAAATTCCCCCGCCGGAGACGCATCGTTGCGAAACCAGCGGGGGGGGGCGCGACGCCGGCGCCCTTACCTGGAGCGATCGGGACGCGACAACGAGGCGAGCAGATCGCGCAGCACGTCGAGGGCGACCGGCTTGGCGAGGTGGTGGTCGAACCCGGCCTCCCGCGTGCGACGCTTGTCTTCGGCTCGTGCGTAGCCGGTGACGGCGGCCACCACCGGCACCACGTCACCCGACTGCTGGCGCAGCATCCGGACCACTTCGTACCCGTCCATCCCGGGCAGACCGAGATCACACAGCACCAGCTGGGGCTTCCAGTCGCGCGCGATGCCGAGGGCCGTGGGACCGTCCAGGGCCGACCGTACGTTCTGGCCCTCGAGCCGGAGCAGCTCCTCGAGCGCCTCGTTGGCGTCGGCGTTGTCGTCGACCAGCAGGACGCGGACACCGTCGGGAGTCGGCGGCGGCGCCGGCGCGTCTCCGGACCCGGTCGCCAGCATCGCCCCGGTCGTCAGCGGGAGCCGCACCGTGAACTCGCTGCCGGAGCCGGGCCCCTCGCTCCGCGCCTCGACCGACCCGTCGTGCTTCTCGAGGAGCGTCCGCACCACGGTGAGCCCGATTCCGAGACCGCCTTCGGATCGCGCGAGCGAGCGGTTGCCCTGCGTGAACAGATCGAACACGTGCGGCAGCACGTCGGGCGGGATGCCGCCGCCGTCGTCCGCGACGCGGACGGCGACCTGCGTGCCGTCGTGCTGGACGCCGACGTGGATGCGGCCTCCCTCGGGCGTGTACTTCGCGGCGTTGCTGAGCAGGTTGGAGAACACCTGCGCGAGACGGACCGGATCGCCACACACGTGGATCGGGTCGTCGGGCAGGTCCATCGTCAGGACGTGCCGGCGATCCGTGATCAACGGTCGGACGGTCTCCAGCGCCCGCTCGAGCACGTGCTCCAGGTCGACGACGACCCGCTCCAACCGGATCTTCCCGTGCGTGAGACGCGAGACGTCGAGCAGATCATCGACGATGCGCGTGAGCTGTTCGACCTGCCGATCGATGATGTTCTGACTCCGCTGGACGATCCCCTCCTGGGGCGCGGACATCCGGAGGACGCTGAGCGCGTTGCGGATCGGCGCGAGGGGATTGCGCAGCTCGTGCGCCAGCATGGCGAGGAACTCGTCCTTCCGCCGGTCGGCCTCCTGGATCCTGGAGTAGAGCAACGCATTGTCGAGCGCGATCGCGGTCCGTCCGGCGATGTCCTCCGCCAGCGCGTGATCGACCGAAGTCATGGCCCCGTTGGACCAGCCCATGACCAGGACCCCCAGGCGCCGACCTCGCGCGTGCAACGGGAAGATCGTTGCGTGTCGCAGCGGCATCCCGAGCTCCACGGGCCGCGCTGGCTCGACGTCGATCGTGCGTGGCGCCGTCGGGAAGTCGAGCCAGACGGTCCCCCCGGTGTCGAGCGCACGGGCGATGCCGTCGGCCACACGGGCGTCCGTGATGCGCACGACCGACGCCTGCCCGACCGGGCTCCCGTCGCCGCCACCAGCCCAGGCGAGTGCGGTCTGGCGCACGTCACCGGACGCGTCGACGAGCGCCAGGGCGCACACCTCCGCCAGGCTCGGCACCACGAAGCGGGTCAGCCCCTCCGCGGTCGCCTCGACGTCGAGGGAGCGGCCGAGCACCTGACTGGCCTCGGCGAGCAGGACCGAGCGACGGATCGAAGCCTCCGCCACCTCGCGTGCCGCCTGCTCGCGCATCAAGGCGATGCGTTCGTCGGCCTGGCGCTCGATCTGATTGCGCAGATGGAAGAGCTGGACGAACACGCTGACCTTGCTGCGGAGGACTTCCGGGACGATCGGCGTCAGGATGTAGTCGACGGCACCGAGCGAGTAGCCCTCCGCCTGCCGCATCTCGTCCTCGTAGGCCGTGACGAAGATGATCGGCGTATGGGCGAACTGCCGCCGCCCCCGGATGAGCTTCGCCGTCTCGAAGCCGTCCATCTCCGGCATCTTCACGTCGAGCAGGATGACCGCGAACTCGGTCTCGAGCAGACGCTTCAGGGCCTCGCGGCCGGAGCGGACCGTCACCACGTTCTCGTGCAGCTCGTCGAGAATGGTCCGCAGCACCAGGAGCTTGTCCGCATGGTCGTCGACCACGAGGATGTTGGCGCGCCGCGGACCGTCTCGTCCGCCGGACGGCGCCGCGCCCTCCATGGTTGCCGGGGCCTTTCCCATCAGCGGTGCAACCATGCACGCAGGACGGCGAGCATCTGCTCGGTGTCGACGGGCTTGGACAGGTAATCCCACGCCCCGGCCTCGAGGCAACGCTCCCGATCGCCCTTCATGGCCTTCGCCGTGACGGCGATGATCGGCAGACCCTTGCACTCCGGGATCTTGCGGATCTCGCGGATGGTATCCATGCCGTCCATCTCGGGCATCATGATGTCCATGAGCACGACGTCGATGTCCGTCCGGTTGCCGACCAGGTTGATGGCGTCCCGACCGTTGTCGGCCGAGACGATCTTCATCGCGTGATCCTCGAGCACCGAGGACAGCGCGAAGATGTTGCGCATGTCGTCGTCGACGATGAGCACCCGCTTGCCGGCCAACGGTTTCGTCGACTGGTAGATGTCGAGCAGCACGCGCTGCTGGTCGTCCGAGAGGGTCTCGACCTTGCGGTGGAGCGCGAGCAACGCCTGATCGAGCAGGCGCTCGGGCGAATGGACCCGCCGCAACCGATGATTGCGGCGTCCCAGACGATCCCAGGCGTCGGTCATGGGGCCGTCGTCGCCGTACACCAGAAGGCCCATCGCATCGATGGACCCGGTGCCGTTCGACAGCGCCTCCGGCGTCACGGTGGCGGCATGCACGACGACGCAGTCGAACCGGCGTTGCGCGAGCATCGCGTGCGCCGCCCCGGCATCGTCCACCCCCACGACGTCGACGCCGGCGGCGGCGAGCGTCGCGCGGAGCTGTACGAACTCGGCGACGTCGCGGCCGACCAGCAGGATGCGCCGCGTGGGCTCGCCGATGAACGCCGTGAGGTCCCGCAGGAGATCGACCAGCACCTCCTTGCTCTGGATGGGCTTCGGCACGAAGCGCATCGCGCCGGACCGCATGGCGCGGGCGCTCTCGTCCTCCGTCGACACGACACAGACCGGGATGTGGCGCGTCGACAGCTCGTTCTTGAGCCGCTCGAGGACGCGCCACCCGGCGATGTCGGGGAGCACCAGGTCGAGGGTGATCGCCGACGGCTGGTGCTCCTGCGCGAGCATGAGCGCGGCGGCGCCGAGTGACGTGACGAGCCCCTTGAAGCCCTGCTCGCGCGCGGTCTCGAGCAGGAAGCGCGCGAACTGCAGGTCGTTCTCGACGATCAGCAGGACGCGATCGCCGGGACGGATGCGATCCCGATCGTCCTCGGCTTCGTTCACCAGGACGGGCGGCTCCGGCGGCGACGGCTGGACGAGAGTCAGATGGCGCGCCGGGGACGGATCACGCGGGACGTCGACGTCGAAGCGCTCGCCGATGGCGTGGACGAGCGCGGTGCCGGCCATGGCGCCGTCCCCGGGCACCAGCTTGCGGGGAGCGCGCGCCGACACGAAGGTCCGGGACAGATAGAGCGTGAAGGTGCTGCCCTTGCCCGGCGTACTGACCAGCCCGATCTCGCCGTGCAGCAGGCGGGCGAGCTCGCGGCTGATGGCGAGGCCGAGGCCCGTGCCGCCGTACTTGCGGTTGGTGCTGCCGTCGGCCTGCTGGAAGGCCTCGAAGATGATCTGCTGCTTGTCCGACGAGATGCCGATGCCGGTGTCCGACACCGAGAAGGCGAGCACGTCGGTGGCCCGCTCCAGGTCCTCGTTGTCGCGGCTCCAGCCCGCGGAGGCGGGCGCGATCGTCAGCGTCACCTCGCCGCGATGGGTGAACTTGAAGGCGTTGGAGAGCAGGTTCTTGATGATCTGCTGCAGCCGCTTGGCGTCGGTGAAGAGGGACACCGCGACGCGCGGGTCGAGGATGATCCGGAAGTCGAGACCCTTCGCCTCCGCGACGTGCCGGAAGGTGCGCTCGACGTAGGTGTGGAGGTCGTCCAGCGACAGCTCGTTGATGTCGACGGCCACCGTGCCGGACTCGATCTTGGAGAGGTCGAGGATGTCGTTGATGAGCATCAGCAGGTCGTTGCCCGAGGAGTGGATCGTCTTCGAGAACTCGATCTGCTTCGGTCGCAGGTTGCCTTCCGGGTTCTTGCAGAGCTGGTCCGACAGGATCAGCAGGCTGTTCAGCGGCGTGCGCAGCTCGTGCGACATGTTGGCGAGGAACTCCGACTTGTACTTCGACGTGAGCGCGAGCTGCTTCGCCTTGTCCTCGAGCGCCTGCCGGGCCTGCTCGACCTCCTGATTCTTGCGCTCGACCTCCTCGTTCTGGTGGGCGAGCAGCCGCGCCTTCTCCTGCAGCTCCTGGTTGGTCTGCTGCAGCTCCTGCTGCCGGCTCTGGAGCTCCTGCGCGAGCGACTGCGACTGCTTCAGCAGGTCCTCGGTGCGCATGTTGGCTTCGATGGTGTTGATGACGATGCCGATGCTCTCCATGAGCTGATCGAGGAAGGCCTGATGCGTGAAGTCGAAGCGCTCGAACGACGCCAGCTCGAGCACGCCGCGGACCTGCCCCTCGAACACGACCGGGAGGACCAGGATGCTCTTCGGCGCGGCCGAGCCGAGCCCGGAGGAGACGTGCACGTACTGCTGCGGCACCTGCGTGAGCAGGATCTTCTTCGCCTCGGCGGCGCACTGGCCGATGATGCCCTCGCCGAGCTGGAGCTGGCGCGGCGTGCCGTCGGCCGCGGCATAGCTAGCGAGCAGGCGCAGCGTGGGCGTCTCCTTGGCGGCGTCGAGCACGTAGAAGAGCGCCTGCTGCGCCGAGACGACCGGGGCGAGCTCCGAGAGGATGAGCCGGCCGACGGTGTTCAGATCCTTCTGGCCCTGGAGCATGCGGCTGAACTTGGCGAGGTTCGTCTTGAGCCAGTCCTGCTGCGTGTTCTTCTGCGTCGTGTCGCGCAGGTTGCTGATCATCTCGTTGGTGGTGTCCTTCAGCGCCGCCACCTCGCCCTGCGCCTCCACCGTGATCGACCGCGTCAGGTCGCCCTGCGTCACCGCCGTGGCCACTTCGGCGATGGCGCGCACCTGCGTCGTCAGGTTGGCGGCCAGCTGGTTCACGTTCTCCGTGAGTCCCTTCCAGGTGCCGGCAGCGCCGGGCACCTTCGCCTGTCCGCCCAGCTTGCCCTCGACGCCCACCTCGCGCGCCACCGTCGTCACCTGGTCCGCGAACGTCGCCAGGGTGTCGATCATGCCGTTGATGGTGTCGGCGAGCGCCGCGATCTCGCCCTTCGCGTCGACGGTGAGCTTCTGCTGCAGGTCGCCGTTGGCGACCGCGGTGACGACCTTCGCGATGCCGCGCACCTGCCCGGTCAGGTTGCCGGCCATGAAGTTCACGCTGTCGGTCAGGTCCTTCCAGGTGCCCGACACGCCCTTCACGTCGGCCTGGCCGCCGAGGATGCCCTCGGTGCCCACCTCGCGCGCGACGCGCGTCACCTCGGCGGCGAACGAGCTCAGCTGGTCCACCATCGTGTTGATGGTGTTCTTGAGCTCCAGGATCTCGCCCTTCACGTCGACGGTGATCTTCTTCGACAGGTTGCCGGTGGCGACGGCGGTGGTGACGTCGGCGATGTTGCGCACCTGCGCCGTGAGGTTGCCGGCCATCGAGTTCACGCTGTCGGTCAGGTCCTTCCAGGTGCCCGACACGCCTTCGACCTTGGCCTGGCCGCCGAGGCGCCCCTCCGTGCCCACCTCGCGCGCGACGCGCGTCACCTCGGACGCGAACGAGCTCAGCTGATCCACCATCGTGTTGACGGTGATCTTCAGCTGCAGGATCTCGCCCTTCACGTCGACGGTGATCTTCTTCGACAGGTCGCCGGTGGCC
>CAYOIZ010000074.1:0-29091 GCA_964404165.1 uncultured Binatia bacterium (SeqCode)
CAAGGCCGACGGCTCCACGGTAGGACCGAGTTTCGAGCTGGTGGCCGCCGCGCGCTATCGCTTCGACGAGGCGCCGGCGGCCTCGCTGCACGCCGCCGAGGCGGCCCTGACCCGCGTCGGCGCCGCGGCGTTGGCGAGCCGCGACGTGCTGGCGCTCTCCGGCGGTGAGCGACAACGGGTGGCGCTGGCCGCCCTTCTCGCGCAGGAGGCGCCGCTGCTCCTGCTCGACGAGCCGGCGACGCATCTCGATCCCGCACGGCAGGGCGAGGTCTACGCCCTCCTCGGCGGATTGTGGCGCGAGGGGCTCGGCATCCTGTGCGTCACCCACGACCTGAACGTCCTGGCGCACCTCGGGCGACCCGACGCCGTGCGCGTCGTCGGCCTGGCGGGAGGTCGCATCCGCTTCGAGCGTCCGTACGACGCCGCCGATCTGCCGGAGCGGCTGGCCGAGCTCTTCGGCGTCCCGATGGAGACGCTCGCCAGCGGCGCGCATCGCGTGATCGTGCCGCGCGTGGGGGCGGTGTGACGCGCCGGCTGCTCGCGCTGACGGCGGTCTGCGTCGCCGTCGTCGCCGTCGCACCGGTGCTCGGCGGCGGGCTCGACGGTACGCGTGGCGACTTCATCGTCTGGCAGCTGCGGGTGCCGCGCGTGCTCGTGGCGGCACTGGTCGGCGGCATGCTGTCGCTGGCCGGCGCGGTGTTCCAGGCCGTGTTCGCGAATCCGCTGGCGACGCCGAGCACCGTCGGTACCATCGCCGGGGCCACGCTCGGCGCGCTCGCGGCGCTCGTCCTGCCGACGTCGTTCGCGCTCGCCGGTCTCCCGGCGACGGTCATCGGCGCCTTCGCGGGCGCGCTCACCGTGAGCCTCGTCGTGGCGGCGTTCGCGTCGAGCGGGCGTGCCGGCATGGCCGACGTGCTGCTGGCGGGCATCGGCGTCACGCTGGCGGCGAGCGCCATCGCCACCGGGCTGCAGTACACCGCCGACATGCGCGCCATGTTCGCGGCGGCGCAGTGGTCGCTCGGCCACCTGCCGCAGGTGGGCTATCGCGGCGTCGTCGTGCTGGCGCCGGTGGTCGCCGGGTCGTGCGCGGTCCTGCTGTCGCAGACGCGCGCGCTGCAGGCGCTCGCCGTCGACGAGGACCTGGCGCGCGCCCAGGGCGTCGACGTGGGGCGGACGCGCACGATCGCGCTGGTGGCGGCGTCGGCCGGCGTCTCGGCGTGCGTCGCCTGGTGCGGACCGATCGCGTTCGTCGGGCTCATGGTGCCGCACATCGTGCGCCGGCTGGTCGGCGTCACGCAGCGGGCGGTGCTGCCGGCGTCGCTCGTCGGCGGCGCGGCGTTCCTGGTGGCGTGCGACACGGTGGCGCGCCTGGCGCTGCCCGGACGCGAGCTGCCGGTCGGCGTCATCACGGCGCTGCTCGGCGCGCCGACGCTGGTGTTCCTGGTGGCGCGACGGCGGAGATAGGAGCGCGACCCGAGGTCAGTCCCGGTCGGTGTTCGCCCTCAGCCGATCGGAGCAGTATGGCACGCCGGCTTCGCCGGCCGTGCCAGAGTGGTCGCACGCGACGTGTCGCCACACGCTGGCGTGCCTCCCGACCCAAGACATGGTCTTGGGTCGCTCTCCTAATCCTCGTACGTCGGCGCGCGCTTCTGCTTCCGCGCCACGATCGCCTCCTGCAGGTTCTGCGTCGTCATGCGCACCAGGAGCTGGTTGCGGTTCTCGAGGTCCATGCCGGCGGTCAGGCTGCCGACCTCGAGGTTCGACCACAGCACCGTCTTCGTCATCGACAGGCCGTGCGGACTGTAGCCGCACATGGTGGTGGCGAGGGCGATCGCGGCATCGCGCAGCTCGGCGTCGGGCAGGACGCGCGACACCAGGCCGAGGCGCAGCGCCTCGGCGGCGTCGAGCTCGCGGCCGGTGAGGATGACGTCCCACGCGTGCGCCGCCCCGATGAGGCGCGGCAGCAGCCAGCTGATGCCGAGCTCGGTGCCGCTGAGCCCGTTGTTGATGCCGGCGTTGCGGAAGGTCGCCGACGCCCCGGCGAGACGGATGTCGGCGCCGAGGGTCAGACAGAGCCCGCCGCCGACCGCCGCCCCGTTCACCGCCGCGATGATCGGCTGCGGAATGGCACGCATCGCCGGCACCACGTTCGCCATCGTCTCCATGGCGCGGATGGCGATGCGCGACATGGGCAACCCGTCGCACCCGGGCGGCATGCCGTGGTCCTCGAGGTCGAGCCCCGAGCAGAAGCCGCGACCGGCGCCCGTCAGGACCACGACCCAGGTGTCGTTGTCGGCGCCGACCTGCGCGATCGCGTCGAGCAGCGGGACGACGGTGTCGAACGACATGGCGTTCAGCCGCTCGGGACGGTTGAGCGCGATCAGGCTCACGTGCGGGACGGGCTTCTCGACGGTGACCATGGGCATCGCGCGGGCTTCCCAGAGGGCCTGCGTGAAGTCAAGGCGAGTCGACCCTGCGCGCGCCCTCGTATAGGTAGGCCTCCGCCGCATGCCGCGCGTCCGCGTCCGCTCCATCCTCGTGCTCGTTCTGGCGCTCGCCGCGGGCTGCGCGCGGCGCGCGCCAACCGCGGCGACGCCCGCCCCGCCCTTCCGGTTCGCGACGGACACGTTCGCCTTCGCCAACGAGACCGCCCGCGAGTACGAGATCGACGCGGCGACCGGCGCCATGCGCTGGCACGATCGCGATCCCACCCCCGACTTCATCCTCCGCTGCGGCAACATGGTGAGCGCGGCACGCACGTTCCACCTCCAGGCCCGCTTCGCGCCCGACGCGCCGCGCGTCGACGACGCCACCTACGCCACACTCATGCGCGCCGTCATCGCGCGCGACCCGCGCCGCACGACGGCCGCTCCCGACCCGGTGGTGATCCCGGGCTACCCCGACCTGCGCACCTTCAGCGCGGCACACGAAGCGGCGATGAAGGTGGCGCTGCTCGGACCGTGGCAGAGCTACCTGCAGCGCGGCAACTGGCGGATGATCTTCCCGTTCACCATCGCGCACCAGCGGCACGAGGCGGAGTCGATGGCGGCGGCCGTGCGGGCCGGGACGACGCCCATCGTGCACATCGTCGTGTTTCCCGGCTCGACGCTGAACCACCTGCTGCTCGTCTACGCCGTCGAGGAGACGCCGGCGGAGATCCGCTTCACCGCCTACGACCCCAACCGCGCCGACGCCCCGCTCATCTTCCGCTGGGATCGCGGCGATCGCGTCTTCCACTATCCCCGCACCGACTACTTCGGGGGCGGGCCGGTGCGCGGCTACGTGGTGTACGATGGTTTGCTGTACTAGGACGCTGGCCGTCGTGGTGCTGGCCGGGCTCCTCTCCGGCTGCTTCTCGGGGCATCTCCTCGACCACGCGCGACGACGCGAGCAGGTGCGCACGTGGCAGGAGGCGTTCGTCGACGGCGACGACCTGCTGGTGCGCTATGCCGCGGTCGACGTCGACGACGCCGGCCGGCCCGCCGGCACGACCGAGCGCTGGGCGACCATTCCGCTGGCCGAGGTGCGCGCCGGCGATCGTCCCGTCGACACCCTGACGGTCGGCTGGTTGTCGGACGCCGACGCCCGGCGACGGCGCGAGCAGGCGGTGCCGATCCAGGTCGTGCACGGCGACACGGGGCTCATCGTGCTCGACACGCCGGAGGCCGTCCCGTTGCCGCCCTTGCCCGCAGGGGCATTCACGCGGCTGCATCTGGAGCCCTGGGTCTGGCCGCTGCTCCCGTTCACGCTCGCGGTCGACGCCGTCGGCACGCCGGTGCTGCTGCTGTTCGCGCCGGCCGTGATCACCGTCGGCGACTGAGCCCGCCGCCCCCGGGGTCGTAACCCCCGGGGGACGGCGTGTGGTGGAGGAGCGCTCAGTCGAGCAGATCGGGCGTCGGCGTGAGGAACGCCCGCGACGGCGATCCGTACAGGGTCGTCGTCGTGGTGCTGCTCGTGGTGGTGCTCGTGGTCGTGGACGGCACCGTGCTCGTCGACGTCGTGGTGGTGGGGGCCACCGTGGTCGACGTGGTGGTGCTCGGGATGGTCGTGGTGGACGACGACGTGGTGGTCGTCGGTGCCACGGTGGTGGTCGTCGTCGAGCTGGTGCTCGTCGTCGAAACCGTGGTGCTGGTGGTGGTCGTGGTGGGCGGCGTGCCCTGCGACGCGACGCAGAGCATCTGCCGCTGGCCGAGCGTGACCGTGCGCGCGCCGAACTGATCGTTCAGCGACACCCGCGGCCGGTCGATGCCGCCGTGGCCCTTGATCTGGTAGCAGAGCAGGTGCACCGGGTCGGTCTCGGCGCCCGGATCCTCGCCGTTCTTGTCCGTCGGCGCACACAGCTGGCGCGGACGGCGGACGTCGAGTGTCGTGGACTCGAACTGCGTCTCCACCGGCACGTCGTTCAGCCGGGCGAACTTCGTCGAGCCGGGGGTCCGCTTCACGTCGTAGCAGGTGAAGTGGTCGGTGCCCGTGCCGGGCTCACCGGCGGGTCCGTCCAGGCTCTTCGCCGTCGGCACCAGCAACGACGTCGGACGCATGACGTCGACGAAGACCTCGCCGAACTGGTTGATCATGCGGACGTTGCGCTCTGGCGTGAATCCCGTGCGGCCACGGATGCGATATTCCGACAGATGGTCGGCGAGGTCGGGTGCGCCCGGATCCTCGTCGTCGACGTTGGCCGGCGCGCACAGGCGATTCGGCCCTTCGAGGTCGACGGTCAGCTCGCCGAACTGGTCGACCAGCGAGACGCCGGACTCCGACGTCGTGCTACCCGACTTGATGCCGTAGCACTGGAACGCGCCTGCCGCCGACGACGCATCGCTCGGGCAGGTGCAATCCTCGTTGCACGTCTGGAACGCGCCGTCCGGCGAGCCGGGGGGACAGCTGATGCTGCCCGGGGGATCGCACTGTTCGTCGCCCTCGAGTGTCCCGTTGCCGCACGTCTGCGCGTGGGAGACGGCCGTCGACCCGAGCAACGCGCTCGCGAGCACCATCATCGCGAGTGGTCCATGTGAACGCATGTGAATTCCTCCTTCTGCTGTGTGTGACTGTTCGAACGTGGACGGTTTCCCAGCTCGACGGCGGCGCTCGGGCCGCCAGGGGTCCGCACAGGGACGGCATCCGTGCGATGTCCTGCGTGTCCCCCCTCATGGCGACCCCACCGCACCTCCGGTCCTATGTGCGGAGGCGAGCGCGTCAACCCACGAAATGATTTCTTTCCCGGGGGACGCCGTTTGGGGTATCCACGCCCTTTGCCCGGGGACGCCGTGGCCGGTAGGGTCCTCTCCTCGTGGCCACCCCTCCCGCATCCGACACCGCGTTCGGCGCGTTCAGCGATCACGGACCCTGGACCATCGATCCCGCCGCGTGCGCATGGCGCACCGACGTCGCCGCGTTGCGTGCACGCTCGCAGGCCGACGTGCCCGACCTGGTGCAGCGGCGGACCATTCCTCCGCTCGGGCGCTTCAGCGAGGCCGCGGTGCTGATCGGCGGCGGACTGACGGCGTGGTATCTGGGCGAGCGCCGGCAGGGCGACTCGGCGTCACGCGCCGGCCTGTCACGACGCCTGCGACGCGCGTTCGAGCGGCTCGGGCCCGCCTACATCAAGCTCGGACAGATCGTGTCGTCGGGCCAGGGCCTGTTCCCGCCCGAGCTGGTCGAGGAGTTCAAGCGCTGCCGCGACCAGGTCCCGCCGGAGCCCTTCGACGTCGTGCGCCGGGTGGTGGAGGAGGATCTCGGTCGTCCGCTCGGCGAGGTGTTCGCCCGCTTCGACGAGCAGTGCCTGGCCGCCGCCTCGATCGCACAGGTGCACGCGGCGCGGCTGCACGGCGGCGAAGAGGTCGTGGTGAAGGTGCAGCGCCCGAAGGTGGCGCGCCTGGTGCGACGCGACATCCAGGCCATGGCCTGGATCGCCCCGCTGCTCGTCGGTCGCATCCCCGTCGCCGCGCTCGCCAATCCGCCCGCGCTGGTCGAGCTGTTCGCGGAGACCATCGTCGAGGAGCTCGACTTCCGTCTCGAGGCCGACAACATGCTCGACGTCGCGCGCGTGCTGCGCGAGGCGGGGCAGACGATCATCGTCGTGCCGCGCCCCCACCCCACGCTGGTGACGCCGCGCGTGCTGGTGATGGAGCGTCTCCACGGCTTCAAGTACGACGACGTCGAGGGCATGGTCGCCGCCGGCGTCGACACCGCCGAGGTCGTGCGCTCGCTGCTGATCGCGTTCCTCGAAGGGGCGATGATCTACGGCGTGTTCCACGGCGACCTGCACGGCGGCAACCTCTTCGTCATGCCCGACGGCCGCGTGGCGCTGTTCGACTACGGCATCACCGGCCGCATGAACGAGGCGCAGCGCCTGGCCTTCCTGCGCATGATGATGACCGGCGCCGTGAACGACCTGCGCGGGCAGATCATGGCCTTCCGCGACCTGGGCGCGCTGCCGCCCGACGCCGACGTCGACGAGGTGGTGCGCCTGCTCCGCATCGACGAGCCGGTACAGGACCCGACGCAGCTCTCCAGCGAGGAGCTGGTGCGCGAGATCCAGCGTCTGCTGAAGGGGCTCCTCGGCCTCGGCGCCCGTCTGCCGAAGCACCTCATGCTCTACGTGAAGGGCATGCTGTTCTTCGACGGCGCCATCACGAAGCTGGCGCCCGACGTCAACATCTTCGAGCAGGTGACGCGCATCTACGGCTTCTTCGCCGAGCGCCACGGCGCCCGCATCCTGCAGGACATCGGCTTCGACCCGACCGCCGCCGCCCTCGACCCCGAGGGCATCCGCCGCTCGCTCGGCCTCGAAGGCGACGTCACCACGGTCACCCAACGCGAGGTGAACGAGCGCCGCGCCCTCCTGCAGCGCCGGTTGGAGTCGGGCGACTCCTAGCGCATCGCGGCGGGCGCGCGGCCATCTGGTCGCGCGCCCGCCGTCGTCGAACCGTCCCGACCCGCGTCAGGGCGTGACGGCCACCACCTGGGCGGCGTCGTTCTTCTTCGCCGTCACGTACGTGGTCTGCCAGCACTCGTCGTTGCCGGGGTTCCAGAGCTGGACGGTGAGCGGGAGCGTGGCCGGCAACGCGGGCAGTGCGAGTCCCGCCCCCTTGCCCTTGCCGACGAACAGGCCCTTGGCGCCGATGCCGGGCTTGATCTTCAGCTTCTGGATGCCGTGCGCCGACAGCAGCGGATCGTTGTAGGAGCGCAGTCCGCTCCCGGACGCCTTCCAGAGACCCCCGCCGTGCGGCAGGAGCCCACCGGCGAGCACACCGCCCGCGTCGTAGACGCAGATCGCGAGATCGGTCTGGGCCTCCGGCGTGCCGACGTCGGCCACCGGCAGCGTGCCGTCCTTCCACTTGAAGGTCAGCTTGTCCTTGGCGTCGATGGCGTTGTTCTTGAGCACCAGCTTGCCCTTGGCACTCGCTTCACATCCCGGGCGCGGCGTCGGCGGGCACGCGTCGCCCTTCACGACCTGGAAGTGGTCGGTGACGTTGCCGTCCTTGTTGAGGAAGCGGACGGTGGCGACGTTGCCGTCGACGTCGAGCACGACCGAGCCGTGCTCGAGGAGACCGACGACGTGCGCCGGGTGATTCAGCGTCGTCGGACGCACCTCGCTCGAGCTGCCGCCGACGACGTACACGGCCCCGTTGTTGGCCGTCAGCCCCTCGGGCTTGCGGTAGGCACCCGAGCCGCCCGTGGTCGGATCGCCGTCGCCGGCGTCCATCTGGTTGGCCGGACCGAAGGTGTTCGCCAGGCCATAGTGCCCGTCGAGCAGGTAGCTCCGCTCGTAGGAGTGGCTGTGGCCGTTCAGCACCAGGTCGACGCCGTAGGCCTCGAGGATCGGCACCGCGAACTGCCGCATCCGGATCTCCTCGGCCTCGGTGTCGGAGTTGTGGAGGAGGCCGCGCGAATAGGGCGGCCGATGCCAGAGCGCGATGATCCACTTGGCGGTGGTCGCCTGGAGATCCGCGGTGAGCCACAGCATCTGCGGCGTGGTCGCGCTGGTGGGCGACTGCTCGGAGTCGAGCACGACGAAGTGGACGTTGCCGTAGTCGAACGAGAAGTAGGTCTCGCTCCCGGACGGCACTCCGCCTCCCTCGCCGGCGGTGGGCAACGTGAACATGTCGAAGAACGGTCCCGTCGCCGTCAGCGTGTCCGAGCTGAACTCCTCGTGGTTGCCGTAGATCGGGTAGACGGGCGTGTTGCGCAGCAGATCGTGGTGCATGTCGAAGAGCGCGCCCTGGAACTCGGCGTCGGTGCCGACGAGATACGCGTTGTCGCCGAGCGGCAGGAACAGATCGGTCCGCCGGCCGGCGGTGAACGCGGTGTACGCGTTCCGCACCGCGACCGTGTTCGGCGCCTGCGCCCCGGTGTAGAACCCGCCGTCGCCCGGGAGCCAGAAGCGCATCGGGCGTTCCGTCCCCGGCGCGGGCGCGGTGTTGAAGACGTAGTCCGGATCGTCCCCGACCAGCGCCCCCGAGACCGAACCGACGGCGTAGTAGTAGCCCGTGTCGGCGGCGAGCCCCGTGACCGCGACGACGTGCTCGGTGGTGGCTGCGCCGTCGTCGACGGTGTTCGTGAGCGATCCGACCGCGGCGCCGAAGCTCACGCGGCTGTCGGTCGGCACGTCGGTGCGCCACCGGACGATGATCGACGACGTGGTCTGCGTCTGCAGGTACGGTCCGCGAGTGACGGTGACGGCGTGCGCGACGCTCGTCATCAGTCCGACGGCCACGAGCACCGCCATCTTCGATGTGTTCATCGTCCCCCCTCGGTTGCGCCGCTCGATGCGGCCAGTTTCCGACGAAGCTCTCCGGCCAGCTCGTCGAGTGGGCCCGCGCGGCGATCGGCCGGGCGGGCGTCGATCATGGCCAGCGCCGACACGTATGCACGCTGCGCGTCCGCCTCGCGGCCGGCCTTCTGCAGGATCTCGCCGCGCCGGGCGGCCCATGCCGGCTGCGCTGGTGTCTTCGCCAGCAGGCGGTCGAGTCGGCGCAAGGCCGCATCCCAGCGCTCGAGCTCGACCTCGAGGTCGACGGCCGCCAGCTCCAACGCCGCGACCGGGCCGAGACGGGCGATCCCTGCGTCGAGTGCGCCGACCGCATCCGCCCGTCGCCCGGCGGCGAGCAGCGCATCGCGGTACGCGAACACCTGCTCGGGACGCGGGGAGCGCATGCCGGCGATGGCCGCGCCGAAGTCGCGCGCCGCGCGGTCGGGGTCCCCGAGCGCCAGCCATGCCTCACCCCGGTCGTAGAGAACGCCGTAGGCGTCGGGGCGCCGCGCGAGCACCCGGTCGAACTCGACCGTGGCCATGCGCGGCCACCCGGCCTCGAGGAAGACGCGACCGCGCGCTCCCGCCACCACGTCCGGATCGGCCCCATGCTCGGCGGCATGCTCGAAGGCGACCAACGCTTCGTCGAACCGCTTCGCCTGCAGCATGAGCTTGCCGCGGTCGACGTACACCGCCGGATCGTCGGGACGTTTCGTCGCCTCCTCGCCCAGGGCCCGCTCGAGCTCGTCGAGGCTCTGGTGCGCGTGCGCCGCCACCCCGACGCTCAGGCCGACGGTCAGCGCCGCGAGGGCTACCCCCAATCGACCCACGCCAGGGTCTTGCCCCAGTCGACCCGCTCCTTTCAACTGGAAAGTCCACGTGGTCGATCGCCGCCACCGGTGCTGCCACGCCGCGTCGATCGCCGCGCAGCCGATGGCCCGCGCCCGGGAGACCCGGTAAAGAGACGCCCCGTGGCCCTGCTCACCCCCCTCGATCCCGACGAGCGCACGACCTTTCTGGTCGTCGCCCTGCCGCAGAAGAGCCTCAAGAAGCTCGTCGGTCGACTCGGCACCGCGCCAGAAGGCGTGCGCATCGACGGCCTGTCGGTATGGGACCTCGCCTGGTCGCTGGTCGACTTCTACGAGAACGACCTCGAGGTCGCCGGGCTCGTCGACAAGACCCTGCGCAAGGAGGTGGGCCCGTCCGATCTCGCGGGTGCCGTGGCCGCCCCCGACGGCGCACGCGCCGTGACCTGGCTGCTGCTCGACTCGCCCGACCCCGCGCGCGATCTCGCCTGGGCGCTGCTGTCGTCGAGCGTCGAGGGCGCGGGCGCGCTGGCCGCGTCGCTCGTGCAGACGATCATCGCCGACTACGACTACGCCGAGGAGCAGGCACGCAAGGAAGAGGACGCCGCGGCCGCCGCCTCCGGCGAGGCGCCGCTCGAGCCGGCGCCCGAGGTCGAGGACCCGACGCTCGCCATCGTGAAGGACGTGAAGCGTGCCCGCAGCCAGAGCGCGCGGGCGCTCAAGCGCGTCAGCAACATGAAGGATCGCGTGCGCGAGCTCGAGAAGGGGTTGGCGGCCGCCCGCCTCGACCTGCGCAAGTCCGAGATCGCGCGCGAGGCCCTCGACGCCGAGCGGCTGCGTCTCGCCGCCGATCGCGACGGCCTGCGTGCCCAGCTCCAATCCGGCACCGCGGGCGAGGTGACGCGGCTCACGAAGGAGCTCGAGACGACGACCCGTCGTGCCCGCAGCCTCGAGGTCGACCTCGACGAGACGCGCGACGCCGAAGCCGCGCTCGGCCGGCGCCTGCGCGCGCTCGAGGAGGCCTCACGCGTCGGCGGCCCATCGGGCGAGCACGACGACATGGAGAGCGGGCGCAGCGGCGCTGCGGGCTGGAACGTGCCGGTGTTCAGCGACGAGTTCTACGAGTCGATCCGGCGCTGGGATCGCAAGATCGTGCGCAACGCCTTCGAGAAGGCGTATCGCCTCGCCGAGGACTGGCGCCATCCGAGCCTGCGCGCCATCCCGCTCGAAGGCCTGCCCGACTACTACCGCCTGCGCGTCGCCACCGACGTGCGCCTGATCTACCGCCTGCTCGACGGCAACCGCGTCGAGCTGCTGTCGCTCATCGACCGCGAGGATCTGTCACGGTACGTGCGCCAGGCGAAGACCAGATAGCTCACCGCTCAGAACGCGAACGCTCCCTGCACCGGCTCGCGCGTGCGAGCCACGCCCCACAGCGCGTCGCGCAGCCCGGAGGCGCGCTCGAGCCTGGCGGCGACGGCGTCGGCGAAGACCGCCTCGGTGCCCCAGACGGCCACGTGGCGTCGCGCGCGGGTCAGGCCGGTGTAGAGCAGCTCGCGCGTCGTGACGCGCGACGCACGCGGCGGCAGCACCAGTACCACCCGGTCGAACTCGGAGCCCTGGCTCTTGTGCACGGTCATCGCCCAGACCGTCTCGTGGGCGGGCAGGCGCACCGGCGAGACGTCGCGCATGCCGCCGTCGCCGGCCTCGAACCACACCCGCAGGCGGCCGGCGGCGTCGGGCAGCGTGACGCCGACGTCGCCGTTCCAGAGGTTCTGGCCGTAGTCGTTGCGCACGACCATGACCGGCCGCCCCGCATACCAGGTCGATCGCGGCGTCAGCCGGCCCGACGCCGCGAGGTGCTGCTCGACGTGACGGTTGAGCGCGTCGACGCCGGCGGGGCCGGTGCGATGTGCGCACAGGATGCGGAAGCGCGCGTACGCCGCCAGCACCTCGGCGGGCGGTGCCCCGCCGGCCACGAGCGCGCAGGCTTCGTCGAACCCGGCGGCGACGGCGTCGGCCAGCGCCGCATCGAGATCGGCCGGCGACGCCACGCCACGCCACGCGAGGTCGTCGCCGCCACGCTGCAGCAGCGCCAGCGCCCCGGCGCCGTCGCCCGCGTTGATGGCCGCCGCCACCTGCCCGATGCCGCTCTCGGCGGTGAAGCGATGGCTCTCGCGCAGCAGCACGACGGCATCGCGCAACGGCGAGGTGGCCGCCCCCTCCCCCGCCGGCACCGGCGCGCCGGTGATCGACGCCACGCGCGCACGAAACGTCTCCGAGAAGCCGGGCACGTCACCACACACGTCACCCAGCACCGCACCGGCCTCGACCGAGGCGAGCTGATCGCGGTCGCCGAGCAGCACCAGCCGCGCCGCCGGCGGCAGCGCGTCGACGAGCTTGGCCATCAACGCGAGGTCGACCATGGACGCCTCGTCGACGACGACGACGTCGAACGGCAGTGGCGTGCGGGCGTCGTGACGGAACGTGCCATCGGGTCGGGAGCCGAGCAGCCGGTGCACCGTGGTGGCGTCCTGCGCGACGGTCGCGCGGTCGACGGGAAGCTGCCGCGCCGCGAGTCGGACCGCGTCCTGGAGGCGCGCCGCCGCCTTCCCGGTGGGAGCGGCGAGCGCGATCCGGGCGTCCGGATGCTGCGCCACCAGCAGGGCCAGGATGCGCACCACCGTGGTCGTCTTGCCCGTGCCCGGACCGCCGGAGACGACGCACAGGCGGCGCAGGACGGCGGTGGCCGCCGCGATGCGCTGCCAGTCGGTCCCCGCGGACGGGAAGAGCACGGCGAGATCGCGCCCGAGGCGCGCCTCGTCGACGTCGTCGACCGGGGCGGCAGCGCGCGCCAGCAGCTGCTGCGCGAGCCGATGCTCGTACGCCCAGTAGCGGTGCAGGTAGAGCCGGCCGACGTCGTCGAGGACGAGCGGCCGCCGATCGCCGGGTCGGGCGACGACGGCGGTACGGCGCAGTGCCGCGATCCATGGCTCGAGCGCCGGGGCCTCGGGCGCGTCGGCCACGTCGTCCACGATGGCGCGGCCGGCGACCGCGCGCAGGTCGACGCAGACGTGCCCCGCGGCCGTCTGGCGGCTCGCGAGACACGCGCCGAGCAGCAGCTCGGGCGACGCATCGCCGGCGATGCGCGCCAGGAAGCGCGCGAAATGCAGATCGAGCGGGGCCAGGTGCCCCTCGGCACACAGCCGCTCGAGCGCAGCCTGCATCACGCCGCCCCCGCCATGTGGCGATCGAGGGCCTCGATCAACGCCCGCGACGGCCGGTCGTGGAAGACCCCCGACCCCGGCCCGACCGCCGGATCGACGCCGCGCAGGAAGACGTAGAACACGCCGCCGACGTGGCGATCGTAGTCGTAGTCGGGCAGCCGCAGGCGCAGCAGGCGGTGCAGCATGACGGTGTAGACGAGGTACTGGAGCCAGTACGCATCGCGCGCGATCGCCGCCTCCAGGCGCACGGGCGCGTAGTCGGCCGGGGTGGCGCCGAGCCAGTTCGACTTCCAGTCGAGCACCCAGAAGCGTCCGTCGGCCTCGAAGACGAGGTCGACGAAGCCCTTCATGAACCCCGGCGTCACCTCGAAGCCGAAGTGCGCCATCGCGTCGCGCAGCCCCGGCGTGCCGAGCTCGTGGATCGCGAGCAGCGACCGCAGCGCGCCGGCGTCGAATCGTTCGAGCGGATAGTAGAACTCGAGCTCCTCGAGGCGCTGGGCACGCGCGACCTCGCACAGCCGCACGCGGCCAGCGGCATCGAGCGGCGTCGTCAGCACGCGCTCCACCAGGTCGGCGACGACCGGCGTCCACGACGGATCGATCCCGTGCCCGCGCAGCTCGTGCCCGACGAGCGCCGCACGCCGGTCGGCGTCGCGCGACGTGAACTCCTGCAGCTCGAAGATGCGATGCAGGCAGCTTCCGGCGCGCGCCCCTTTCGGGAACCCGAAGACGTCGCGAGCCGGGGTGGCGGCGTCGGGCGCATCGCGCCAGCGGTTGGCGTCGTGATCGGGGGATTCGTCGCTGCGACCGGCGGCGAGGGCGCTGAAGCTGACGATCCCCCATGGACGCGGAACCGGCTGCGCCAGACGGCGCGCCTGCAACGGACGGCCGTCGCCCTCGCCGCCGCGGTAGGGCACGCCGCGCTGCTCGGGCAGGGCGTCCACGCCGATGGCTCCGCCGGCGCGCGCCACCAGCGCATCGAGATGCGCGTGGACGTCGGCATCGGACAGCTCGCGCACGTGTCGGCCCATGGCCGCCGGGCTCGTCATGGTGTCCGGCGTGTGCAGCAGCCAGGCCAGGGCCGACGTGCCGACGTCGCCGACGCGGCCGGTGACGAGCGTGCAGCGATGCTTCGCCCGCGTGAGGGCCACGTAGAAGAGGCGCAGGTTCTCGGCCAGTTCCTCGCGCATGGCATGGTCGCGCAAGGTGGCGTCGTCCGCAGCCAGATGCAGCGTGGGGCGGTTGCCGGCGTCGGGATCGTGGAACGCGAACGGGCGCTTCGCCTTCATGTTGAAGAGCATCCCGTCCCAGACGAACGGGCAGTACACGATCGGATACTCGAGCCCCTTGCTCTTGTGCACGGTGACGATCTTGACGAGGTGCTCGTCGCTCTCGAGCCGGAGCTGCTGCTCCTCGCTCTCGGCGGCGTCGGCCTGCCGGCGTTCGGCCATCCACGCCACCAGACGCTCGATGCCGCCACGCCGCTGCACCGCCGCCTCCTGGAGCAGCTCGGCGAGGTGCAGGACGTTCGTCAGCCGTCGTTCCCCGTCCTGGTACGACAGCAGGCGCATGGCGACGCCGCGCTCGTCGAGCAGCGTGCGCAGCATCGCGCTGAAGCCGCGCTCGCGCCAGAGATGGCGGTAGCCGTAGAACGTCTCCACGACCGCGGTCCATTCGACGTCGGACGCCGCGAGGGCCAGCAGCGCCGTCGCATCGACGCCGAGCAGCTCGGTGGCGAGCGCCGCGCGCAGCAGCCCGGGATGACCGGGCTCGGCCACGGCCAGCAGCACCCGCTCGAGCTCGGCCGCCTCGTGCGTGACGAAGACGCTGTCCTGTGCCTGCTGCACGCTCGGGACCCCGAGCCGCAGCAGCTCGGCGCGCATCAGGGTGCCCTCGCGGTGCGTGCGCACGAGGACCGCGATGTCGCCGCCGTCGAGCGCGCGATCGCCGAGACGCGCCTCGCCACGGCGCGCCTGCTCGAGGAGCCCGGCGATGGAGGCCGCCGTGGCGCGTGCGGCGCGGCGCCGGCCGACCGCCTTCGTCACCTGCTTCCGTCCTCCTTCGGGCGACATGAACCAGATGCGGAGCGGCGGCCCGTCGTCACCGGCGATGTGCAGCGCGGTGCGCTCGTGGTCGGCGGCACGGGCGGGATGGAACGGGATCTCGTCGACGACGAACGGGCGCCGCACCCCCCCGAAGACGGCGTTGACGCCCGCGATGAGGCGCGGGTCGGATCGCCAGTTCACGTCGAGCGGCCACTGCGCGTGCGCGTCCCGTCGCGCGGCGAGATAGGCGAAGATGTCGGCGCCGCGGAAGCTGTAGATCGCCTGCTTCGGATCGCCGACCAGGAACACCGGCAGGCCCGTCTCGCCGTAGACCGCGCGGAAGATGCCGTACTGTACCGGATCGGTATCCTGGAATTCGTCGATCAGTGCGGCCTGCCAGCGCTCGCGGATGTCGGCGGCGAGCACGGCGCCACGCGGACCGCGCAGCGCCGCGTCGAGCTGCGAGAGCAGGTCGTCGAACGACTGCACCTGGCGGCGGCGCTTCCGCACCGCGAGCTGCTCGCGGCAGTAGTCGATGAGCCGACCCTGCGCATGCAGGAGCTGCGCCCCGAACGCGGCTTCGAGCCCGGTGACGGCCGTCCACAGGTCGTCGCAGGCGTCGAAGAAGGGATGCGACGGCGACACCTTGCCCTTCAACGTCGAGCGCGCGATGCGCGCGCGGGCGAACTTCTCGAGCTGCTTGAACGGCTTCAGGTCGGGCAGCTCGGCCGCCAGGTAGACGTCGACCCGATCGAGCCATTCGCGCAGGTTGGCGGGCCTGTAGTGCGACCGGTTGAGCACGCCCTCGCGCGACAGGAGTGCCGCGACCTCGTCGCGCTGCCACGTGCGTCTGGCCGCGTCGAAGGCGACGGTGCAGGCGGCCTCGAGCGCGGCGCAGTCCGGCGGAGCGGCCGGCAGCAGCACCGCGAGGTCGGCACGGCCGAGGTGCGGCGCCACGACGGCCTGCCAGACGTCGGGTCCGAGACGACGGCGCACCAGATAGCCGGCGAGCAACGGCGACACGTCGTGGAAGGTCTGCCGCCAGAAGTCGTCGCAGATCTCGCGGACGAGATCGCGCTCGTCGGTGATCAGCTCGGTGTCGAACGGCGTGCCGCTCTCGAAGGCGCCGTCGGCGAGGACGCGCTGGCAGAAGCCGTGGATGGTGAACACCGACGCCTCGTCGAACCCGTGCAGCGCCGCGGTGACGCGCTGGCGCGCCACCGTGGCATCGACCCGGCCGAGCAATCCCTCGAGAAAGGCGTCCGCCGGGCCGCCGTCGAGGGCGGCCAGCGCCTCGACCAGCAGCGCCCGGATGCGCGCGCGCAGCTCGTCGGTGGCGGCGACCGTGTAGGTGACCACGAGGATGCGATCGACGGGAAGCCCGGCCTCGACCACGAGGCGCAGATGCAGCCGCGTGATCGTGTACGTCTTGCCGGTGCCTGCGCTCGCCTCGATGATGGCGACGTCGCGCAGCGGCAGCGCGAGCACGTCGAGCGGCTGCTCGCTCACGACGCCGGCCTCGCGGCCAGCAACGGCCGGTAGACGAGCACCGCGAGTCGCTCGAACTCGTCGTCGAGCGGGTCGGTGTCGCGGAACGCGGCGCGGTAGTACGGGTCTTCGCCCTCGCCACGCACGAAGCCGTAGTCGTCGCCCTCCCAGCAGTCGCGAGCGTCGGGAAGGCCGTCTTCGGCGCAGTAGACGAAGGCGCTCTCCGGAAAGAAGTGCAGCGGCCGGCGCAGGCCCTCCCAGTAGCAGTCGAGGAGCGGCTGCAGCGCCGCCGCCGGATCGGCGACCGCGCCCAGCTCGACGGTGGAGTCGTCGCCGATCCAGAGGCTCCGGAGCGCGATGCCCTCGGGGGCGGCACACGCGAGCAGGAGATGGCGGATCCACAGCGAGAGCAGGTCGCGCGCCTTCGTCTTCGCGAGACGGAAATCGACGAGTCCGTCGGGGGCGAGGCCCCGCAGCGGACCGTGGACCTCGACCGGCGTGGTGGCGAGGTGGATGGGGACGGCGGTGCGTGGGGCGTCGCCGAGGGCCGCCGTCACGCGCGCCGCGAAGGCGTCGACGGCCGCGCGCTCGCCGCGATAGACCGCGCGCCCCACCTCGCCGTGCGGCAGGGCACCGCCGGCGCGCACGAGCACGTAGGGATCGGCGGCCGCGGCGTCGAGCCGCAACGCCAGCATCTCGTTGCGCAGCCCGTATCGCTCGAGACCCTCCACCCGGAAGGGCTCGCGCGCCTCGAGGACACCGGCGGCCTCCGCCAATCGCATCTGCAGACGCTGGGTCAGGAAGTACTGCGTGGGATTGCGGAAGAACCGCACGAGCTGATCGGGCGTGACGATGCGCATGCCGGCGTCGGGCTCGGCGAGGCGCTCCCCGCAGAGCGCCGCCGAGGTGCGTCCCTCCCCGCGTCGCAGCGCGCGGCTGGCGTCGCACAGGGGGGCCGAGTAGCTGAACAGGGTGCCGTCACCGCCGCCGAAGTAGGCGCGGCTGAACGGCTGCAGCGGATGGACGACGCGGACATGCCGCTCGACGACGCTGCCGCCGTCGGGCGCAGTGAAGCGTCGGTGGAGGTAGTCGAAGAGCTCGCTCACCAGCACCGACGGCGGGATCTCGGTGTTGTCGCGGATGCTGCGCCCGACGTAGCTCACGTAGAAGGCGCGACGAGCGGAGACCAGCGCCTCGAGGAACAGATAGCGGTCGTCGTCGCGGCGCGAGCGATCGCCGCGGCGGGGCTCCTTCGCCATCAGGTCGAAGCCGGGCGGGCGGCGCGTACGCGGGAAGCTCGAGACGTCGAGCCCGAGCAGGCAGACCACCTCGAACGGGATGCTGCGCATGGGCACCATCGCGCAGAACGTCACGCGACCGGCGAGGAACCGCCCGCGCGGCGCGTCCACGTCGAGCAGGCGGCGGAGATGCGCCTGCACCAGCGGCAGGGCGACGGGCGTGTCGAACGCCGCCGCGGTGGCGGCATCGGCCATGGCGAGCAGCGCGTCGCGGACGGCCTGCGCGTCGGCTTCCTCCTCGTCGTCGGGGTCGAAGAAGCGCGCCAGCAGCGCGCCGAGCGTGGTGGACCACGCCCCGAGCGAACGCGGCGTCGTCAGCTCGCCGTCGAGCGCGAACGCGGCGTCGGTGAAGGCGAGGAGCTGGCCCAGCACCGCGGCGCGCGTGCCCTCGACGTCGGCGCACGGCAGGACGTCGGCGAAGAGCGCGGGCGGGTCGTCGGCGAGGGCATGCCCCAGCAACAGGCGATCGAGCCCGAAGCGCCAGGTGTGCTCGTTGGTGGCGGGAAGATCGACGGCCGCGCGGCCCGCCGCGTCGATTCCCCATCGGATGCCCGCGTTCCGCACCCAGTCCTGGAGCACCGGCAGGTCGGTGGCCTCGACGCCGAACCGGCGGCGCAGGGCGGCGGCGTCGAGCAACGCGAGCAGGCGCGCCGCCTCCCATCGACTGTCGGGCAGCTCGAGCAGGCCGAAGAACGCCTCGATGAGCGGGCTCTCGGCGCGCCGGCTGCGATCGGCGATCGTGAACGGAATCTGCGCGGCCGCGCCGAACACCGCCTCGATGCACGGGGCGTAGCCCTCGATGTCGGGGGTCATCACCACGACGTCGGAGGGACGGAGCGCGGGCGTGGCGTCGAACAGCGCCAGGAGCTGATCGTGCAGCACCTCGACTTCGCGCATGGGCGAATGACAGGCGTGGACCTGGATGGAACGGTCGGACGCGGCGACCGCCAGCGTCGGGGTGGTGGGCTGTGGATTCCGCAACGCGAGGATGTCGCCCTGGACGACGGCGAGCATGCCCTGCCCCGCCGGCGCTTCGAACGCCTCGTCGTGGACGCCGCCGAGCGCCGTCACCCGATCGAGGAAATCGCGCCCCTGCTTCCCCATCGAGGCGAGCAGATCGTTGCCCGACACGAGGAGCATCGCGGCCGGATCGCGGTCGCGGGCGACGCGCGCGGCGTCGCGCGCCGGCATCACGTCGCCCCAGTACTCGCGGCACGGGTTCAGGAGGTAGAGCCGCAGGTCGACGAGCTCGCCCAGCTGCTGGAAGACGTCGAGATACGCCGGCGCCAGCGCCGGAATGCCGAACAGCGACACGCGCGGTGGCAGGCGCTCGATGGGCGCGCGCCCGAGAGCCGCCAGCAGCTCGCCGTGCATGGCGGCGCGGTGGTGCCGCACGCCGCGGCCGACCAGCCGTCGCCACAGCTCCGGCTGCCAGCCGGCGTCGTCGCCCGCTTCCCATGCCGCGATCCATTCCGGCCGGTACACCTGGTACTGCTCGAACGTGTCGGCGAGCCGGCGCGCCAGCTCGTAGCGCTTGCGGTCGTCGGTGCCGTCGCCGAGGTAGCGTCGCACCGGCTCGAAGCGCGCCTCGTCGCCGACCTCGTCGAGCAACGCCATGAGATGCCAGGTGGCGACGTCGGGCTCGACCGCCGAGGTGTCGGACGCGTCGGGCACGACGGCGCGATAGGTTTCCCACAGGAACGCCGCCGGCAGGCGGAAGCGGACGTTGGCGCAGACCCCGAGCGCGCGCGCCAGATGCAGCGACAGCCAGCGCGCCATGCCGGTGTTCTGCACCACGACGACGTCGGGCGTGAGCGCCGACGCGAGCGGCTCACGCAGCACCGCGGCGAGGCGGTCGGCCAGCGTCTCGAGTCGGTTCCCCTGCCAGACGGTGAGCATGTCGGTGTCGCGCGCCTGTAGCGGACTCGACGTCCGCCCGGCAACGCACCGACCTTCTAGCGCATTCGCACGACAGCCGCTGTCAGGATCCGGTCGCCCGGTACGCCTCCAGCGGCGCGGGACACGACACCACGAACGTCGATCCGTCACCCGGCGTGCTGGTCACCTCGACGCGACCGCCGAGCAGCTCGACGAGCCGCCGGACGATGTGGAGGCCGAGGCCGACGCCACCGAACCGGCGCGTCGACGAGCCGTCGGCCTGGCGGAACATCTCGAAGATGTGCGGCAGCTGGTCGGGCGCGATGCCGACGCCGGTGTCGCGCACCTCGACGGCGAGGACGTCGGTGCGCCAGCGCGCCACCACGTCGACGCTTCCCCGGTTCGTGAACTTGAGGGCGTTGCCGACGAGGTTCTTGACGATCGTCTTCAGCTTCCCGCGGTCGATCACCACCTCGCGCCGCCCGAGCTCGTGCCGCCAGTGCAGCGCGACGCCGGGCGCGAGCAGCGGTCGCAGCTCGCCGTCGAGCTCGGCCAGCAGGTCCTCGATGGCGACGGTGTCGCGCGCGATGGGCACGCGGCCGGCCTCGAGGCGGCCGACGTCGAGCGTCGCGTTCACCAGCTCGAGCAGCTCGTCGGCGCTGCGACGGATGCGATCGAGCGTCTCGCGCTGGGTTTCGTCGACGGCACCGAAGGCGCCCTCCACCAGCATGTCGGCATAGCCCGTGATGACGTTGAGCGGCGTCCGCAGCTCGTGCGACATGGTCGCCACGAACTCCGTCTTGAGCTGGCTCGCGGCCTGCAGGTCCTCGATGAGGCGGGCGTTCTCGAGCGCGATCGCGGTGGCGTCGGCGATGCCGGTGGCGATGCGTCGCTGCGCCGACGAGAACGGGCCGGTGCGCGTCACGCGGCCGTGCACCTGGAAGCCCACCACGGCGCCGCCGCGCGCGATGGGCGCGTAGATCGCGGAGGCGACGTCGAATCGGCGCATCAGCTCGATCGGGGCGAGCTCCTGCGCGGTGACGTCCGCGATCTCGACCATCTGACCGGCATGCACGAGGCCGATGAGCGGGAACTCCCCGAGGGCGAACTCGACCTCGGCGAGCTCGGAGCACACGTCCGACCGCGACCCGACGTTCGCCACCAGTCGCATCGTCGCGCGCCGCTCGTCCCAGATGAAGGTGCTGCTCCAGTCGACGCCGAGCGCCGCGACCGCCAGCCCGTTCACGCGCTCGAGCATGTCCGGCTGCCCGAGGTGCTCGCTGAGGGTCCGCCCGACGTCGGCGAGCGCCGCCGCGATGCGCGTCTCCTCCTCGGCGCGACGCGCCGCCGCCGTGAGCGCCTCCTCGCCCCGATGACGATGCAGCCGCGCCCGCTCCGACGCCGACGCCAGCCACACCGAGCCGAGCAGCACGACGAGGGTGGCGACGCCGAGGTGCCCGAAGCCGGCGACCGATCCCGCGATCAGGAGCACCGCCGAGAGGCACACCACGCCCGACATGACGGCGAGCGCCACCTGCGGCCACAGGCCCCACGGCAGCAGCGTCGCCGTGATCATGCAGGACGTGATCGACGCCAGCGCCGTCGCCTCGAGATTGGTGCTGATGACGTCCGACAGCACGCCGAACGCGAACAGCCCGCCCAGCGTCGCCAGGGTCACGTTCACGGCCGACGTCCACGTCGTGATGCGGTTCAGGCTCCAGAACCCGAGGATCAGGATCGCCACCTGGACCGCGCCCACCGCGTACATGGCGGCGAGCAGCTGGGGGTAGATCAGGAAATCCACGACGGCGAACAGGGCCAGCGACACCGCACACAGCCAGAAGCCGGTCCGGGCCCGCTCGACGAGGAGCGGCACCGTCGCGGCCCGCAGATCGGCCAGCGTACAGCCGGCCTCCGGGCAGTCGGCGGCGTGCGCGGTGGGGTCGTCGGAAGGAGTCATGGCGTGCCGGGACGGCATTTAAATGACGCTCGACCGGCCACGGATGCGCCGGCCGCCTCGCGGATCTTTCGTAACGCCCCGAGGCCGATGGCATCGAAGCAACCGCCGTGCCGCATGATGCAGCCCATTGACGATACGCCCGATCCGGACAATCTGGGCCCTCGCCACCCACAACCCCGGAGGTACCGAATGATCCGTCGGACCGTCATCGCCGTGCTCGCCCTCACCGTCGCGATCGCTGCCGCCGAAGGCCCACACGCCGGCCACCCGCAGCGCACCGTCCTCCTCGACAACCAGCGCGTTCAGCCCGACTCGCTCACGATGGCGCCCGACGACGTGCTCGTCTTCGAGAACCACTCCCTGCACCCGATGCGCGTGACCTTCACCGAACCCGCCGACAGCGCCGCCCGCGTGCGCTGCGGTCTGCTCTCGGAGCCGCAGGCCAAGCGCGCACCGTGGGGGCTGTTCGACGTCGCCGACGGCAAGCTCACCGGCGTCATCCCCCCGGGACGGTTCGGCAGCCTGTGCGCGTTGCAGCCCGGCAAGTACGCCTACACCGCCTCGCCCCAGGACGCGCAGGGCCACAGCGACGACGAGCTGCCCATCAAGGGGCAGGTCACCGTCCAGTGAGGTAGAGTCCTCCGCATGCGTGCTGCTGCCCTTGCCGTCGCCCTCGCCCTGATCGCCGCCGCGCCCGACGACGCCGTCCTCGACCTCACGGTCCGTGGGGCCGAGGGACCGGCGCGCACGCTCCGCACGATGGTGGGTGACGGCCCCGCCGTCGTCACCCTGTGGGCGACGTACTGCGCCCCCTGCAAGATGGAGGTCCCGGTGCTGAACCGGGCCACCGACCGCTGGGCCGAACGCGGCGTGCGCATCCTCGGTGTCGCCGTCGACACCGACGATCCGGACGAGGTCGAAGCCGTGTCGCGCTCGTGGGGCATCGAGTATCCCGTCGTCTGGGCTCCCGCCGAGGAGCGCGAGCAGCTGGCGGCGCTGCTTCCGCGCGGCGTGCCCACGACCTTCCTGATCGGTCGCGGACAGGTACATCGGCACGAGGGCGTACTCGACGACCAGGAGATCGACCGCCTCGTGCGCGGCCTGCTCGGGCCGAAGCCGTCGCCGACCGCACCGCAGGCGACGTTGACCGTCGCGCCCGGCCCCTGGTAACGCCCGTCCATGACTCCCGATCTGGTCCTCAAGGGCGGCACGGTTGTGGACGGCAGCGGACGGCCGCCCTTCGAGGCCGACGTGGTGGTGCACGAGGATCGCATCGTCGCGGTCGGACGGCACGAGGGTACCGCGGGCGACGTCGTCGACGCACGCGGCAAGATCGTCACCCCGGGCTTCGTCGACGTGCACACGCACCTGGACGCGCAGCTCACCTGGGATCCGCTCGGCGCGCCGTCGTGCTGGCACGGTGTGACGTCGGTGGTGGTGGGCAACTGCGGCGTCGGCTTCGCGCCGTGCCGTCCCGCCGATCGCGACTACCTCATGTTCCTGATGGAGGGCGTCGAGGACGTGCCGCGCTCGGCGATGGCCGCGGGCATGCGCTGGGAGTGGGAGTCGTTCGGGCAGTACCTCGACACCCTCGGCCGCTGCGGCCTCGGCATCAACGCCGGCGCCTACGTCGCGCACGCGCCGCTCCGCGTCTACGCCATGGGCGAGCGCGGCGTGCTCGACGTCAAGCCCACCGACGCCGAGCTCGAGACCATGCGCCAGTCGGTCGACGAGGCGCTCGCTGCCGGCGCGCTCGGCCTCTCCACCGGCCGCACCACCATGCACCGCACGCCCGACGGCGACTCGGTGCCCGGCACGTTCGCCGACCGTCGCGAGCTGGCGGCGCTGATCGAGCCGCTCGCGCGTCGCGGCGCCGGCATCTTCGAGGCCGTGCCGTACGGGGCCGCCGGCGAGGCGGCGCACGGGTTCGCGCGCGACATCGACGACTTCGCCTGGGTGGCGCGCGAGAGCGGCCGGCCCGTCAGCGTGCTGGTGACGCAGTCGCGGCAGTATCCGGACGTCTGGCGCGAGTCGCTGCAGCAGGTGGAAGCCGCCGTGGCGTCCGGCGCGCGCCTGCACGCGCAGGTGGCACCGCGACAGATCGGCCTGCTGCTCGGCATGGGCGGCCTGCTGTCGCCGTTCTTCCTGTTCCCCGAGGCCGGCGATCTGCTCGGGCTCGACGGCGACGCACTGCTGACCGCGCTACGCGATCCGGCGATGCGCGCCCGCCTGCGCGAGGGCATCGATCCCGAGGCGCCGCTGCTCGGCGGCCTCGCCACCTTCGACCGCATCACGCCGCTCGAGGGCGATGGCGTCGCCGCCTACGAGGGTGGCCGCGCGCGCACCGTCGCCGGGCTGGCCGAGGCGCGCGGCGTGTCCGTCGTCGACGTCATCGTCGACGCGCTGATCGACTCGAACCTGCGCCGCCTCTTCATGGTGGCGATCTCGAGCTGGGACCTCGAGACGTCGCGCGCCATGCTCGACCATCCGCTCACGCTGCCGGCGCTCGGCGACTCGGGGGCGCACACCAGCCAGACGTGCGACATCGGCGTCCCCACCTTCATGCTGGCCTACTGGGTGCGGCGCCAGAAGGCGCTGTCGCTCGCCAGCACCGTGCGCCGCCTCACGTTCGATCCCGCCAGCCTGTGGGGCATTCCGCAGCGCGGCCTCGTCCAGCCGGGCTGGTTCGCCGACCTGAACGTCATCGACCTCGACGCCATCGACCTCGAGATGCCCGAGGTGCGCCATGACATGCCCGGCGGTGCCATCAACCTGAGCCAGCGCGCGCGCGGCTTCACCGCCACGGTCGTGAACGGCCGCGTCACACTGCGCAACGGTGAGCACACCGGGGCCAGGCCGGGGCGCGTGCTGCGCAACGAGCGCGTCGCTCAGTAGGCGCGACGGATCGTGCCGTCGGGCGCCGTGCTCCACGGCGTCCAGGCGAGGGCGAGTCGCGTCACCGTCACGTCGCTCTTCCGCGGGCGCACGGTGATCTCCTCCAGCTCCACGGCCGTCGGGTCGACCTCGGCGTGGACGCTGCCGGTCTCGGCCGCGAACTCGGCCTCGAGATCGGCGCGCTTCTGGCGCAGCGCCTCGACGGTCTCCTGTGCGCGCGCGACGTCCTCCCGCTCGCGGGCCGTGCGGCTCACGGACCGCGCCGCGGTGCTCGCGCGTCCGACGGTGGACGCGCTGCCGAGCTTGCGCCCGAAGAGCGCACCCAGGACGGTGGCGCCGATCGACACCGCGGTGTCGATCTTCTTCTGCCCGTAGTCCGACTGCTCGCGCGCGACGCGCTGCTCGGCTGTGCGAATGCGTTCCTCGATGGCGGCGAGCTTCGGCGCGTAGCGTTTGCGCAGCGTCTCCACGCCGGCGTCGCGTGCCTCGCGCGCGTGCAGCCCGAGCCGGCCGCGGAACTCGCCCTCGCCCTCGCCGGGGCGTGACACCGCGTCGAGCGCCTTGCAGCGGAACACGGTGACGGCCTGCGCCTGCGTGAGGTGGCTCACCAGGCTCTTCTGCCACGCCCCGTAGCTCGCGGCGCGGGCCGCGGGCGGTGGCAGCTCGGCGAACGCGGCGCCGGCCGCGACGTCCGACACGACGGGCGGCTCGCCCTCCAGCACCTCGGCCTCGTCCCACGGCGCGTTGCCCGCGTCGTCGGGCACGTCGGCCAGCAGCGACACCGTCTGCCACGCGTCGACCCCGCTGCTCGCGTTGACGAAGTGCAGCTTGGCGGTGGCGAGGAGCTTCGGCTGGTACGTCAGGCGGCCACCGCCGGTGGCGGCGACGAAGCATTCCGGGATGCCGGGCGGCAGCACGGGTCGCGGCGCGACCGCCGGTGCGGTCGCGGGCGCAGGCGCCGGCGCCGCTGCCGGCTCGGTGCCTTTCAGCGTCTGGATCTGCGCCCGCGTCAGCGGCCCGCGCAGATACGACAGCGTCCACCGCGTCTGGAACACGACGGGACCGTCCTCGTGCACGTCGTGCATGAGGAACACGCGCTGGCCGAGCGCCGACAGCGTCGCGTCCATCTGCGCGCGGTCGATGGGCTTGCCCGCGGTGGCCGACGCGCCCTCGAGGCCGTCGAGCAGACGCGCCTTGTCGCGCTCGGTCTGCAGGCGGCCGACGAACCAGGTGCCAGCGTTGGCGAGCGCCTTGTAGTCGACGTCGACGGGGTTCTGCGTCGCCAGCACGACGCCGAGCCCCTGCGCGCGCGCCTGCTTCAGCAGCGTCAGCATCGGCGTCTTCGACGGCGGGTTGGCGCTCGGCGGCAGGTAGCCGAACACCTCGTCCATATAGAGCAGCGCGCGCAGGCTCGTCGTGCCGGGCTGCGAGCGCACCCACGCCACCACCTCGGAGAGGAGGAGCGTCACGATGAACATGCGCTCGGCGTCGGAGAGGTGCGCGATGGAGACGATGGCGATGCGCGGCTTGCCCTCGGGTGTCCACAGCAGACGGCCGACGTCGAGCGGCTCGCCCTCCATCCAGGCGGCGAAGCCCGGCGACGCCAGCAGGTTGTTGAGCGACATCGCCAGCGCGAAGCGATCCTTCGCCGGGAAGAACGCCTCCAGGTCGATGACGCCGACGGTCTGGAACGGTGGCGACTGCACCTCCTGGATGAGCTGCGCGATCTCGAGGTCGCGGGGCTCGCGCCAGGCGCGCTCGATCAACGTCGAGAGCAGGATGTGCTCGCGGCTCCGCACCGGATCGGCCTCGATGCCGAGCAGGGCCAGCAGACCCGAGACGGCGCCACCGACGCGCTCGCGCAGCGCATCGTCGTCGGCCACGAGCGCCGCGGGTGGTGCCGCGAACGAGCGCAGCACGCGCAGCGGACGTCCAGCGCGGCTGCCCGGCGTGTAGATCGCCACCTCGGCCGCCGCGCGGAGCCGCGCGATGCGCGCACCGTCCTGGCCCCAGTCGGCGAGCCCCTTCCGCCATGTGTCGGCCGTCGCTTCGGCGAAGGCGTCGGGCGTCTGGCCCTTGCGCGCAGCCTCGCCGTCGTCGATCCACGGACGGAAGTCGGCGGGTCGCAGCTCGGGGAACGTCAGCATCAGGTTGCCGAGGTCGCCCTTCGGGTCGATGGCGATGGCGGGCACCCCGTCGATGGCCGCCTCCTCGAGCAGGCCGAGGCAGAGGCCGGTCTTGCCACTGCCCGTCATGCCGACGCAGACGGCGTGCGTGGTCAGGTCGCGCGCATCGTAGAGCAGCAGGTCGTCGAGGCGCTTCCTGGCGGCGAGGTCGTACCTGCGGCCGAGGTAGAAGGCGCCGAGCTTCTCGAAGTCCTGCATGGCCGGGGCGTAGCAGAAGGCCTAGTCGTCCGCGAGGGTGCCGATGATCATCGCCGGGAAGCCGACGAACACCAGCAACAGGAGCGCCCACGGCGGGATGCTTCCCTCGACGGCCCCTCGCGTGACGACGTCGTACGCCGACCACAGGAGGGCCGGCGCGATCGCGGCCTCGCCGAGGAGGCGGAGGAATCGGGCGACGCGACGCCGGGTGCGGCGGCGCTCGGCATCCGGCGTCCGGCCGAGTGCCGTACGTCCGATCCACGCCGGGATCAGGAACAGGGCCGCCGCCAGCACCACCGCCAGCAGCGGCAACGGCGCATCGAGGCCGACGAACGCATCGAAGACCAGCGCCGCCGCCACGAGGCCGACGATCCAGAGCCAACGGGGGACCATCACGCCGCCAGCGGCAGGGCGAGCTGGAACGTCGCGCCGTGGGGCGCGTTCGTCGTCACCTCGAGGCGCCCCTCGTGCGCCTCGGCGATCGAGCGGCTGATCGACAGACCGAGGCCGAGCCCCTCGCGCTTGGTGGTGAAGAACGGATCGAACAGCCGCGCGATGACCGCCTGCGGCACGCCCGGGCCGGTGTCGCTGACGCGCACCGCCACCGCGTCCGCTCCGACGCGCACCGTCTCGACCCGCAGCTCGCGCGTGTCCTCGGCCATGCTCATGGCCTCGAAGCCGTTGCGGACGAAGTTCAGGATGACCTGCTCGATCTGGATCGGATCGACCGCCACCTCGAGCGGGCCGGGCGCCAGCGTCAGCTGCAGCGTGACGCCGCGATGCCGCGCCTCCACCTCGACGAAGTGCAGCGCCTCGATGACGAGTGAGTTCAGGTCGACGCGCTGGCGCAGCACCTCGCTGGCACGCACGAAGCCGTGGATGCGACGCAGGACCTCGCTCGCCCGCATGGCCTGCGCCGACATGGCCTCGATGACCTCGAGCAGCATCGCCGGCGGCACGTCGCCGGCGCGGATGCGATGCGCGCAACCGCGCGCGTAGCTCACGATGGCGGCGAGCGGCTGATTGATCTCGTGCGCCAGGCCGGCGGCGAGCCCGCCCACCGTGCTGAGCCGTGCCGCGTGCGCCAGCCCCGCCTGGTGCGCCCGCGCCCGCACCTCGGCCTCGGCCTCCTCCGCGCGCCGGCGCTCGGTGTGGTAGCGCTCGGCCGCGCTCGCCGCGTAGAGCGCCGCGACGGCGCCCATGACGACCGCCACCGGCAGCGCCCCGACGTTCCCGAGCCCCTGCACCACGTGCACGTTCCAGAAGATCGCCACCGTCGCCACCACCTGCACGATGAGCTGCGGGCGCAGCCCCCACGGCAGCAGCGTCGCCGCGCTCATGGTGAGCACCAGCAGCACGACGGGCGTCGTGTTGGCGTCCCCCGCGACGATGCCCGACGCGGCGGTGGTGACGCACATCGTGCACGCGACGATCAGGCCGAAGACGACCGCCGACGACGTGTCGATCGGCCGGCCGAGCCGCCACAGCACGCCGAGCACCAGCGTCAGCTCGCACGCGATCAGCGCCCACAGCGGACCGAGCAGGCCGGGATGCGTCACCGGGTCGGTGAGACCGAAGGCGAGGATGCCCGCGAACGTGAGCCAGAGCGCCGCGCGCAGGCGGACGACGAGCAGGTCCTTCAGGTCGTCGCGAACCGCCGGCATCATCGCCTACACCGCCCGTCCGGCGAGATGGCCGTCGAAGACGGCGCGATCGGCGGTGCGCACGGCGAGCGCGTCGCCGACGCGGTGGAGGCTCGCCACCCGCCCGCGGAGCGCGCGCCACAGGCCGTCGTCGGGCAGGCCGTTGGTGCGGATCACCACGGTGTCGACGCCGCCCTGCACCTCCTGGCGGCCGGAGAGCACGTCGACCAGCGTGACCGTGTGCTCGCCGATGGCGGCGAGCACCGTGCTCGGCCGCCAGCGCATGCCGGCACGGCACGCGCGCGGCAGGGCGTACGCCAGCGTCTCGGCGTCGAGCTGGATGGGCGACGGCAGCGGCGTCACGACGGTCGCCTCGACGCCGGCAGCTGCGAGCAGCTCGCCGAGCCCGATGGCCTCGATGTGGCCGACGGCGTCGAGCACGACGACGCGACGCCCGAGCCGCTCGGGGCCTGCGATCGCCCGCTCGTGATCGATGACGAAGGCCTGCTCCGCACCGGGCACCGGCATGGGGTGGAACTTCGACGAGCCGTGCACCGTGGCGTATCCACCCGTCGCCACCACCACCGCGTCGGGGCGCAGCGCGAGCACGTCGTCGGCCACGGCCGTCACGCCGAGCCGGACGTCGACGCCGCGGCGCTCGCACTCGCCCGCGCGCCAGTCGGCGAGCGCGGCCATCTCGGCGCGTGCCGGC
>CAYOIZ010000075.1:0-20648 GCA_964404165.1 uncultured Binatia bacterium (SeqCode)
ATTAGGTACCTTCGAGCACCCCTGCTTCCGGCTCTCCTCTCGATGCCCCCCACTCCGCCGCCCCAACCACCGCCACCCCAGCCGCGACCGCCGGAGCTGCCGTAGCCGCGATTGCTCGCGTCCTGCGCGCCCCATCCGCCGCCGCCCATGCCGTGGAACGCGTCGCCCCCGCTACCGCCGCCCGATCCCCAGCCCGAGTGCGAGCCGCCCCAGCCGTCGCTGCCGCCGCCGTGGTAGGCGTCGCTCGACGACTTGTCGTACGTGCCGGTGTTGCCGTCCTTGTTGTAGTTGCCGGTCGACGGGTTGTACGTGCCGTAGTTGCCGGTGTGCGGGTTGTACGCGCCGTACGTGCCGGTCTTGGCGTTGTAGCCGGTGTAGGTGCCCGAGCCGGAGTGATAGGTGCCGCTCGATCCGGTGTTGGGGTTGTAGCGCGTGTACGAGCTGCTCCCGCCCGCGTGGTACGCGTTGTAATTGTTGTTGTAGTTGTAGTGGTAGTTGTTGTTGACCGTGACGCTGCCGTAGCCGCCGTAGTGGCCCCAGTCGCAGGCGTAGGCGGTGGCCGCGCCCGCCGCGAAGCCGATGCCGAACGTCATGAGCGGCGCGTAGGCGTAGTAGGGCGCCGGCGCCAGGATGGCGACCGGGTTGTACTGCGGTACGTAGATGTATTCGGGGTTTGCCGGCTCGATGATGATGGTGCTGCCCTGCGTCTGCACCACCTGCTGCTGGTTCGACTTGAGGTTGCCGGCGGCCTGCGCCTGCTGCCGCACCTGCTGGATCGCCGTCATCACGGCGCCCTGATTCGCCACCACCGCCTGGCCGAGCTGCGTCGTCCAGTTGATCTTGTCGTTCATCATCTTGAGCACGGTGGGGAACGAGAGCAGGGCCTGCACGCTCGGATCCCATTGCGAGGCGGTGGCCTCGTCGGGTCGGGCGCCACCCGCGACGGCGCGCGCCGCTTCGACGATCTGGATCGGCTGCGTCGACGCCGGGAGGATCTGCGCGATGAGCGCGTCGGGATAGAGCGCGATGGGTGCCACCAGCGTCTGCAGCCCGCCGCCGCCGTTCGGGGGCGGTGACGAGTACTGTGCCGCCGACGGCGCCTGGGTCTGGCCGCAGGCCAGGGTGATGGCCAGCGCGAGTGGAAGGTATCGCTGCATCCGTGCTCTCATGGGCGACGTCTCCTCTGGTTGCGGGGCGCATCTTGCGGATCGGACGGATGCGTTTCAACAGTGCGAGACGAAACTCTTTCGAGGAGGGGCGCATGCGGATCGGCGATGTCACGAGGGTCGTAGTCGGACTGATGCTGCTGGGCGGATGCGGGGCGTCCGGAGGTCCGTCTCCGGGCGCGTCTCCGTTGTCCCCCACCGCGGTCGTGGCGACCATTCCGGTCGGCACGCCGCCGACGCTGCTCGCCATCAGCCCCGACGGCAGTCGCGTGTTCGCGGCGTCGAGCGGGCAGCTCGCGATCATCGGCACCGCCGGCAACGCGGTCACGGCGACGGCGTCCATCCCGTCGTACGCGAACGGTGTGGCCGTCACGCCCGACGGGACGAAGGTGCTCGTCGACAGCGTCCTGGGCGCCTCGATGACCGTCGTCGACGCGGCCAGCGGCGCGGTGCTGTCGCCGATCGAGCTCATCGTCGAGATCCACCCCGGCGGCTACGGACGGATGGCCGTCTCGCCCGACGGGCAGCGCGCCTACGTGACGAACCAGGGCAAGGAGTACCTGGCGATCGCCAACCTGAACGGGCAGCCGACGACCGAGTCGCTGCTCGACCAGCGGCCGAGCGACGTGACGTTCTCGCCCGACGGCCGCACGCTGTACGTCACCGGCTGCCGGGACTTCTGCACGACGGGGACGGTGGAGGCGCTCGACGCGTCGAGCCTGGCGACGGTGCGCTCGTTCGTCGTGGGGCCGGGCCCGTATCGCTTCGCGCTGTCGCCGGACGGGACGCGGGGCTACACGACGAACCTCGGTGGGCCGAGCCTGTCGATCCTCGACATGGCCACCGGCGCCATCGTCGCCACCGTGCCCGTCGGGGTCGAGCCGTCGGGGCTCGCGGTGTCACCGGACGGCACGAAGGTGTACGTCGCGAGTCAGGCGCAGAGCACGCTCTACGTCATCGACGCGAAAGCCGGCACGGTCCTCGCCACGATGGCGACGCCGGCCGGGGCGCGCGAGATCGTCGTCAGTCCCGACGGGCGGCGCGTCTATCTTTCGACGCGGAGCGCCGTACTCGTGCTCGACGCGCAGGCTCTGCTGTAGACAATTTCGCTTGTCGCGCGACAGTCGGACTTGCTATGCCGCCATCAGGGGGGGCGACATGCACGACCGCTGGGTTTCACTGGCTGCCGTCTGGTTTTCCTTGGTCGCGACGTCCGCGTGGGCCGTCTCGGGTCATCCCGATCCGACGTTCGGCGCGGGCGGCATCACCATCGCGCCGGTGCTGGAGTATTCGGACGCCCTCTCGCTGGTGCGACAGCCCGACGGCGCGCTGGTGGCGGGCGGCGAGGCCGGCCAGACCGGCTTCCCGTACCTGCGGGACATGCTGCTGGCCCGCTTCGCGCCAGACGGCAGCCCGGACGCGACGTTCGGCACCGACGGCGTCGTGCTGACGCCCATCGCCGGCCGCCGGAGCATCGCGCGGCGGGTGCTGCTGCAGCTCGACGGCAAGATCGTCGCGGTCGGCGCGCTCGACGACAACTACACGAGCTCCGACGTCGTGCTGGCGCGATTCGACGCCACGGGCGTGCTCGACCCGACCTTCGGCACGGGCGGCATCGTGACCGTCGACCTCGGTGTCCGCACGCGCGCGTGGGACGCGGCGCTCCAGTCCGACGGCAGCATCGTGGTGGCGGGGATCATCGCCGGCGCGGGCGTGCCGGGTGGTCAGGACGGCCTCGTGCTGCGCGTCGACACCACCGGTGCCCTCGACCCCTCGTTCGGCACGGGCGGCGTGGTCACGCTCGACGTGGCGGGGCAGTACGACGAGATCCAGGACCTGCTGCTCGTGCCGGGGCGGATCCTCGTCGCCGGTTGGGCCGCGGACCCGCTGGTGCCGTTCGGCGGCGTCCGGACGGGCGTGATCGCGGCCCTCCTCGCCGGCGACGGCAGCGTCGATCCCACCTTCGGCACGGGCGGTGTCGCCTCGGTGTCGGTCGATTCCCGCACCAGCGTGCGCACCATGGTCCGGCTGTCCGATGGGGACATCTACGCCGTCGGTGGTGGGTCCGCCGATGGCATCAGCGGGTACAGCTTCGTGATGCGGCTGAATGCCGATGGTACGCCCGATACCGGCTTCGGCGGTGGGGACGGCATCATCTCGCCGTCGGGCGGACTCGTGACGCGCCTGCTCGCCATGCCCGACGACCGCATCTTCGGTGCCGGCCCGGGCTTCCTCTGGGGGCACTGGGGTTCCATCGGCCTCGGGCGCTACCTGGCGAACGGCTCGGCCGACCCGACGTTCGGCAACGCCGGCGTGGCGTCGCTGTACCCGTCGGTCGGCGACTACTACAACGCCGCGGCCCAGGCGCTCGTCGCGGAGCCCGACGGATCGGCAGTCACCGTCGCGGGCTTCTTCTCGCCGGTGCCCTACGAGCCGTCGGCGCCGCAGGGACGCCAGCTCGCCCTGGCGCGCTACGTCGTCGACGACGTGGCCTGCACGACCGACGCCGACTGTGCCGTGTGCGAGCGCTGCGGCACGACCGGCTTCTGCGAGCGCGGTCCGCGCACCGGCTGCCTGCGGCCGTCGCCCTACAAAGGCGCGAAGCTGCTCTACGCCGGCGCTCCCGTGCGGCCGAAGATCATCTGGAAGTGGCGCACGGGGCCGACGCTGACGAGCTTCAACCCAACCACCAGCGACGACGTGGGGCTCTGCATGTGGTGGGGAACGACGCCGATCTACGAGAGCACCATTCCGGCCGGGGCCGGATGGACCGCCAGCGGGACGGGGTTCAAGTACCGCGATCCTGCGGGCAGCGCGTTCGGCATCCAGCAGGTGAAGCTCGCGCGTTCGACCCTGCAGGTGAAGGCGGTCGGCGAGGCGATCAGGGACAACCCGAACGGGTTCCCCGATGCGTTGCTGCAGCCGGGCGACGACTCCATCGCGCTCGAGGTGCAGCTGCACTCGTCGAACGGCGCGTGCTTCGCGACGACGTATCCGCAGAGCGTGCTGACCGGGAAGTACCCGCAGCACACGCGGAGCGGGCTGGGGTACTGAGGGAATCTAGGCGAAGCGCCGGAAGAACCATCCCTTCACCAGCTCGCTCGCCACGAGGTAGGCGGCGGTGATCGCGAGCAGCGCCAGGACGAAGCCGACGGGAAGCGGAACGAATCCGAACAGGGCGCCGAACGGCGTGTAGGGCAGGAAGATCGTGGTGCCCGCCACGAGGAACGTCGTCGTCATCAGCAGCGTGCCGGGGCGGCTGCGGTAGAACCGCCCGCGCGTCCGGATGACGAGCACGATGAACAGCTCCGTCATGAGCGACTCGATGAACCAGCCCGTCTGGAACTCCTGCTCCGTCGCCCGCAGCCAGTAGAGCAGGGCGCCGAACGTCAGGTAGTCGAACACCGAGCTCACCAGTCCGAAGACGAGCATGAAGTTGCGGATGAAGCGGATGTCCCACCGCCGTGGCTGCTCCACCTGCTCGGCGTCGACGCTGTCGGTGGCGATGGTCATCGAGGGCACGTCCGACAGGAAGTTGTTGAGCAGTATCTGCTTCGGCAGCAGCGGCAGGAAGGGCAGGAAGAGCGAGGCGCCCGCCATGCTCACCATGTTGCCGAAGTTCGCGCTGGTGGTGATGAAGACGTACTTGAGCGTGTTGGCGAACGTCTGCCGGCCGAGCCGCACGCCCTGCGCGACGACGCCCAGGTCGCGCTCGAGGAGCACGATGTCCGCCGCTTCCTTGGCGACGTCGACGGCGCTCTCCACCGAGATGCCGACGTCGGCCGCGTGGAGCGCGGTGGCGTCGTTGATGCCGTCGCCGAGATAACCCACCACGTTGCCGGCCTTGCGGAGCGCCGAGATGATCCGCTCCTTCTGGTTCGGCTCGGTCTCGGCGAAGATGTCGACGGTGCCCACGCGTTGCATCAGGGCGGTGTCGCTCAGGTGGCGCAGGTCCTCGCCGGTACACACCTCCGGTCGCTCGAGCCCCATCTGCCGGCCCATCCTGCCGGCGACGAGACGGTTGTCGCCCGTGATGATCTTGAGCTGCACGCCGAGCTGCCGCAGCTCGACGATGGCCTCGAGCGCGCCCGCCTTCGGCGGATCCTCTAGCAGCAGGAAGCCCATGAAGGTCATCTGCTGCTCGTCGTCCTTGTCGATGATCGGGTCGGTGGTGACGTCGCGCACCGCGATGCCGAGCACGCGGTAGCCCTGCTCGCTGTACGCCGCGAAGCGCTCCTGCAGCGCGCCGTGCACCTCGGCGACGGGGACGATGCGCACCGTGTCCGGAGCGACGCGCGTCTCCGCGTCGACGCAGACGTCGAGCACGTTCCGCAGCGCACCCTTGGTGATCATCGTGTGCCGCCGCCCGTCGGGCGGCGAGGCGGGTTGCTCCGTCACCACGCTCAGGCGCTTGCGGATGAAGTCGTAGGGCACCTCGTCCACCTTGCCGTAGCTGGCGAGGTCGGCGCAGGGCAGGCGGCGCAGCGCCTCGTCGATAGGGTTCGGGAAGCCCGACTCGAAGGTGGCGTTGAGCTGCGCGTAGAGGAGCACCGCGTCGCTCGGATTGCCGTCGGTGTCGAGCGCCGCGTGCACCCGCACGACGCCCTCGGTGAGCGTGCCGGTCTTGTCGGAGCACAGCACGTTCATGCTGCCGAAGTCCTCGATGGAGTTGAGGCGGCGCACGATCACGTGCGATGCGGCCATGCGTTGCGCGCCGCGGGCGAGGGTGAGGCTCACGATGGCGGGGAGCAGCTCGGGCGTCAGACCGACCGCCAGCGCCAGCGCGAAGAGGAACGAGTCGACGACCGGCCGCTGCAGGAAGACGTTGATGCCGAAGATCGCGATCACGAGGAGCAGCGTGATCTGGATCAGGAGTGCGCCGAAGCTCCGCAGGCCGCGCTCGAACTCCGTCGCCGGCGGGCGGAGCTCGAGCCGCTCGGCGATCTCGCCGAAGACGGTGCTCGCCCCGGTCTGCACGACCACCGCGCGGGCGATGCCGCTCACCACGTGCGATCCCTGGAACAGCGCGTTCGTCCGCTTCGCGAGCGGCGTGTCGTCGGGGAGATCACCCGCGCTCTTCTCGGCCGGATAGCTCTCGCCGGTCAGGGTCGATTCGTCCACGAACAGATCGGTGGAGCCGAGGATGCGACAATCGGCCGGGACGGCCGCGCCGGCGGCGAGGACGATCACGTCGCCCGGCACGAGCGCGTCCTGCGGCAGCTCGACCTCGCGGCCGTCGCGCAGGACCCGCACCGTCGTCTGGATGACGGCGAGCAGTCTCGCCACGGCATTGCTCGCGCGGAACTCCTGCAGGAAGCCGAGGAGCGCGCTGCCGAGCACGATCGCGAGCACGATCACGCCGTCCGTCGTCTCGCCGAGGAAGAGGGAGAGCGTCATCGCGAACAGCAGCAGGATGACGAGCGGGCTCCGGAACTGGTTCAGCAGGAGCCCGAGCGGCGTCGTCCTGCGGACGTCGGAGCTGCGATTGGGGCCGAAGCGCTGCAGCAGGCGATCGGCCTCGACCTGGGTGAGCCCGTCGGCGCGGGTGGTGAGCCCGGCCATGACCGTCTCGATCGGAGGGGTCCAGAACGGCGCAGGCATCTTCGCATCGTACCCGGAACGCTGCCCGAACGCCCGGTGAGGTAACTAAGGAATCCGTGGCCCATTCACCTTTCGCCTCGGCTGGTGTTCCCCTATGATCGCGGGCTCACGGACGAATCACGCCAACCACGGAGGTTTCATGGCGAAGAGGAAGAAGGCGGTAGTGAAGAGCGCGGCGGTCGAGAAGGATCTCGCGACGTCCCTCGCGAAGCTGGCGACGGCGTTCGAGGCGGGGACCACGGCAGTGGCCACGCGGAGCAAAGAGGCCAAGCGTCTCGCCGCCACCACGAAGCAGCTCGGGCGCAAGCGGAAGGCGCTCATCAAGCGCAAGGCGCTGTCGGCGAAGCGGGCCAAGGCCACGCCGAACGGCGAGACCCGCAAGACGCTGCGCACGACCGTCAAGGAGCTCGCCAGCGTCCGCACGCTGCTGGCCAAGGTGCAGGCCGTGAAGGCGGCGAACGCCGCCGAGCTGGCCGGGCTCAAGGCGGCGCACCGCCGGGCCACCGCGTACGCGAAGGCGATCGCGCAGGCCGACAAGAAGCTCGGCTAGCCCGAGCGATCTCGACCGGAGACGACCGCGCCGGCGGTCGTCATTTCGGTCGCGCGACGACGGCAACGGTGCCGTCGTCGCTGGAGCGGAGGTGGCGCGCGAAGCGCTTCACGTGCGCCAGGTACCTGAGCAGGAACGGCGTCGCGTGGCGCGTCGTCATGTCGTGCTGGGCCTGCCGGGGGTCGGGCTCGGTCTCGGGATTCTCGTCGGAGAATCCCGTGTGCGACCCGCCGGTGAAGCGCACCAGGAAAGCCGGCGCGGGGAGCCCCGCGAAGAACGGTTCGGTCGCACCGGTGAAGCTCACCGTGTCGTCACCCGTCGCCCCCATCATCATCCACGCGCGTCGCGGCTCGAGGTCCGCGAGCGGCGGCGCGACGGCGGCGTTCACCGCGGGCGCCAGTCCCACGATGGCGGTGAACGACGGGTCCAGCCGCGCCGCCTCGACGACGGCGATGCCGCCGAGGGAGTTGCCGACGAGGCCCGTCGCGACGCCGCGCACGTGTTTCGCCCACGGTCGGAGGGGCCCGGTCTTGTCGTGCAGCGCGCGACGAACGAACGAGAGATCGAGTGCGAGATCGTCGATGCGGAGGTCGAGCTGCCCGGCGTCGCAGGCCGAGCGCGTGACGTCGATGAAGTCGGGGGCGGCGACGACGAAGCCGTGGCTCGTCAAGTGCGTCGCCAGGTAGTCGTAGTAGAGGCGTGAGCCGCAGAGGCCGTGCGCGATCAGGACGAGCGGGAAGCGACGCGGCAGCGGCGCTGCGTCGCGGCCCGCGCGGCGGGCGGGGTACCAGAGTTCGGTGGGGATCGTGCGGTTGCGAGACGCGTCGACCGCCTCGACGGTCGTGACGCCGACCATGAGCTTTCCGGGACGGGTCGGATCGGGGGCGGCCGATGTGCTGGTGGCGAGCGCGAGAACGATCAGGGCGACTGCGGCATGGCGCATGTGCGGTCCTAGCCCGAGCGGTCGGCGCGAGCCAGTCCTGCCTGTCGGCATCGCCGCGTCGACGACGGTACGGCAACGTGGGATACGGACCAGGGAGGCTGGTGACGATATGGCAATGAGTGTCCGACTGGTGTGCCTGCTGCTCCTGATCTCCGTGCTCGGGTCCTGCAGCCGGAGGATGCCACTGCCTCCCGCAGCTGACAGCAATGCCGAACGGGAATGCCAGGCCGAGTGCCGTGATGGGCAGGCGTGGTGCCTCGGTTCGGGGGCCAACGCCGACGCGTGGAACGCGCTCGTCTCCCTCGGCATCGGTTTGTTCCGGAGCGGGGAGTGCGGCGACGGGCTGGCGCGGTGCTACGCGCGCTGCGGATCGTAGCGCGGGGCCGCCGCCCCGACGATGAGGAGCTGGACGGTATCGAGGGTGCCGGCGGCGAAGGCCGCCTCGCACATGGCGAGGTAGAGGTCCCACTTGCGGATGAACGCCTCGTCGAACCCGAGCGCGGCGACGTCGGTGCGACGGCGCAGATAGCGCTCGCGCCAGCAGTGGAGGGTGGTGGCGTAGTCGCGGCCGATCGGCGTCGCCGAGGCGATGCGCAGGGTGGTCTCGGTGCGCAGTGTTCTCCGGATCGCGTCCATCGAGGCGAGGAGGCCGCCGGGGAAGATGTGCTTCCGGATCCAGTCGTCGTCGCGACGGTAGGCGTCGAAGCCGGTGTCGGGGTAGGTGCTCGTCTGCAGGAAGAGGGAGCCTCCCGGACGCAGCAGGCGATCGCAGGTCCGGAAGAACGTGCCGTAGTGCTCGTAGCCGACGGCCTCGAACATCTCGATCGAGACGATGCGGTCGAAGCGGCCGTGGACGTCGCGGTAGTCGCACAATTGCACGTCGACGAGGGACTCGAGGCCGGCGGCACGCACGCGTTCGCGTGCGAGATCGTACTGGGCGGCGGACAGTGTGATCGATCGGACGCGGCAGCCGTACGTGCGGGCGGCGTGGATCGCGAAGGAGCCCCAGCCGCCGCCGACGTCCAGGACGTCGAGGCCGGGTGCGAGCCCGAGGCGGCGGCAGATGTCGTCGAGCTTGTTGTGCTGCGCGTCTTCCAGCGTCGCGGCCGGGGTTGGGAAGACCGCGGCGCTGTAGGTCATGGTGTCGTCGAGGAAGAGGTGGAAGAAGTCGTTGCCGAGATCGTAGTGTGCGCGGACGTCGCGGGCGGCGGAGCCTGGTTGGCGTCGGCGTCTCCACCGGGCGGCGAACCGGCTCGTCGTGTAGCGGCGGCGCGCGAGTGACGGGTGGCGAAGCAGCAGCTGAAAGAGCGCGACGAGATCGTCGCAGTCCCATTCGCCGGCCATGTATGACTCGCCGAGGCCGATGTCGCTGCGCCCGAGGACGCGCGAGAAGAACGGCCAGGCCCGCACGCGCAGCGTCACGGGCCGGTCGGCTGCGGCGCCGACTTCCCAGACGGACTGGTCGGGGAGCTCGACGCGCAGCGCGCCGACGCGCGAGGACGACAGCCAGCGCCGCACGACGAGGGCGCTCAGGCGGTGAGGCACGAGGGCGGGGGGCGCGATCGGTCCCGGCAATACGGTGCAATCATCGATCGCCGGCCGCCCCGTCATCGGGTGTGACCTATGAGTGGCGTCGGTCATCGTCAACCGAACGCCGCGATTCGGGGTGCCCAGCCCGTGGTGGGCGCATCCGGGGGCCTCGCCTGGGCGTAGCCAGGGAAACGCCGTGTCCCCACGGCCCAGCCCCCGGGAGAGCCCGGACCAAGGAGACGCCCATGTCGTCGATCAACGGCAGCCCCGTCGCCCCGCTCGTTCGTCGCCCCCGGTGGCGTCACGGGCTTCCCCTGCTTGCGCTGTGCCTCTGCCTCGGCGGCGGGCGCAGCGAAGCCGCGCCGCGCGAGACCGATCCGATCTTCCGTGCCCAGGTGACGATCCGCACCTGCAACCTGGCCAACGCCGACACCGACAACCTGGTGTTCGCGAGCCTGCGCCCCGGCAACAGCACGGCGCTCAACTACGGGCGCGACGACTTCCCGCGCAACGACACGTTCACCTACGATCTCGTGCTCGACGGCGTGAGCCAGTTCGCCGACATCACCCGCCTGCAGATCTCCAAGCAGGGCAGCGACGCCGTCTGCCTGCGCACGATCGAGCTGCGCATCAACGGCCGCCGCATCTTCCGTCGCAACTTCGGCGCGGCGGGGCGCTGGCTCGACAACGGTGGGGGTTTCGCGCTCGAGGTGACCTCCACCGGCAATCAGCTCCGCAACGGCGCCTTCTGGCAGATATTCCGCCAGCCGCAGTTCGCGCTCGGCGACACCATCGTGATGACCCGCGCCGAGCTCGAGAGCCGCGTCGAGGCGACCGCCGCGACCCAGATCGCGAACACCCCGGTGGACTGGGGTGGGTTGAGCGGTCCCCGCTTCGTCCAGGCCAGTCGGGTGAACGCCAGCACCGTGCACTTCGATCTCGACACCGAGGTGGACACCCTGGCAGCGATGCGGGGGATGTCGCAGGCGGCGTTCGTCGCCGGCGCCTTCGACACGGTGAACGGCGCGATCGACGACATCAACGGCGTCCTGCGGACCTTCGGACTGTCGACGCTGGGGCACATCTCGCTGCCCAACCGCAACGTCGACATCGACTTCGACATGAGCGTCACCTGCAGCGCCAACGCGCTCACCTTCGGCATCGGCAGCCCCGTCGTCGACGTCGACACCATCCCGTCGGTGCAGCTGCCGACCGTGCCGGGCGTCCCCGGCCTGGGTGCGCTCGTCAATCTCCTCAACGGTGGCATCGCGACGCTCAACGGTGGGCTCGACGATCTCCATGACGCCATCGAGGCCCGGGTCGAGGCGGACCTCGCGATCGACGCCGTGGAGGCGGCCTTCGCCACGCCGCTCGCGCAGATCGGCTTCGCGTTCGAGACACCGCTGTGCCCCGTGATCGCCGTGCAGCAGAACGGCGACCTGACCCTCGGCCTCACCCTGTAGGCCGACCGGCGGCTCCCGGGGGTGGTGGCATCTCTGTCGCCGCCACCATCCGGGGCTCCTTACGACGTGCGGCGGGTCAGTAGTCGATCAGGAGGGCGTCGATCACCGGCGTCATCTTCGATTGGGTGCTGGCCCACTTGTTGAGGCCGAAGCCGCCGCCGTGCCGGTAGGTTGCGGAGCCGATGACCCGGCCGCCCTCGCTGAGCTGCAGCTCCGCGTACTTCAGGTAGGGAACGCCATCCCAGCCGCGCCGTGCGGTGTAGGTCAGGACGACCTCACAGGTCGCGGGTACGGGTGGTTGCTGGAGAACGGTGGAGATGCCGTGGCGCTTGAAGCCCGACTCGACGATGGGCACGAAGTCGTCGACGATGACCTTCGGGTTGTTCTCGATGCAGACGAGGCCGAGCGGCCGTCCGCCGAGGTCGACCTTGTTCACGCGTACGGTCGTGCAGGCGCTGAGGATGATCAGGAGGACGAGGACCGCTGTCTGGCGCATGGCGCCCGCTACCGAAGCGGAGATCGGACTTCAACCACCAGGCGGCCTGACGTCCACCCTCAGCCCAGCGACTCCCGTGGCGTGACCAGATAGAAGAGGCAGTCGGCGACCGCGACCGCGGGGTCGGTCGTCATCATGATGGGCACCACGCCCCGCCGCGTCCGGACGAGGCCGTCGACGACCTCGAACACGTCCTGCGAGATGTCCTCGCCGTCGGCGCCGCGGGCGTCGAGCGGCCACGGCGCGTCGGGCGCGAGAAACCCGACCGGCACCCCGGGCAGGAGCGGCTGGAAGTTGTGACGGTCGATGTCCGCGAGGAGCGTCAGGTCGGCATCGGCCGCCGGAGCCTCGCCGAACGCGAGCCGCAGCCCGGGTCGCACCGTCACCCGCACCGGTGACGCGAACACCTCCATGTGCGTCGCCGTTACCCGGTGCGTCTCGAGCCGCTCGACACGCAGGTAGCGCGCCAGGCCGTCCCGCGCGAGCGCGTCGGCGGCCGCGTTACCGGCCCGCCCGCACTCGATCGCCACCGACGGAAAGTCGCCTGCGGTGGCTTCGATGAGCGCCCCCAGCGCGAGGTCGTAGACGACGTAGCGATCCGCGAACAGCGAGGTGAGGTTCAGCCGGGCCGCATCGGCGCCCGTCCCCACGCCGTAGGCCGGGTTGTGGCCCGTGTTGTTGTGCAGGTCGACCATGGCTTCGCAGCCCGCCTGCCGCAGCAGCTGCAGCGCCTCGGCGGCCACCGTGCCGTCCTCGTCGTCCCAGGGCGGTCGGAAGCACCGGTTCAGATCGCGTCCACCCGGACGCACGCGCCGTGCGAAGCCGGGGGGCACGCGTGCCGCGGCGACGGCGCCGACGAAGCACACCACGTCGACGGCCGGCGTCTCGCCCGACCGCAGCCACGCATGCAGGGCGCGGATGCTCGACGGCTCGTTGCCGTGGAGCAGGACGCCGAGGCCACGCGTCCGACCACGATCGCGCCCCGGCTGGTGCAGGACGGTCGGTCCGGCGAGGGACTCGAGGAACGCTTCCATCGTCGGCGGGACGTCCACGCCGGTCGGCGCGGAGCGCAGGACGACGGCCGGCGTCACCCGGATACCGGCCAACGGTGCACCGGCTCGCCGCGCGCCGCGAGATCGCGATAGCGCGCGAGCATTGCGACGAGCGCGGCGTGGCGATCCATCGTCCCCGACAAGGCGGTGATGGTGGCCGACTGCCAGCGCGCGCCGGTCTGGCGCGAGGCGACCCGCGCCGCGATGACCTCGAGGAGCGGATCGATCTCGGCAGGGAGGACGCCGGCACCCAGCAGGCCGGAGCGCGCCATGGGCAGCAGGTGCTCCACCAACGCGGGCACGCGATGCCGCCGCGGAGACGGCGCGTCGTCGCAGGGCCACAGCAGCTCGGCATCGATGCCGTCGCGGGCCGCCGCGTAGAAGTTGCGGCGTGCCTGGCCGAACGAGAGGCGTGTCACCAGGCGATCGGCGTCGGGGGCCAGCGCCAACGTGAGGCCGAGCAGGAACGCCGCGTTCGCGAGCATGTCCGTCGTGGTCGGCCCGGCCGGGAGCGCACGGAACTCGATCCGGAGGTGGCCGCCGCCGGCATCGTCGTAGACCGCACGGTTCCAGCGCCAGACCGTGCCGTGGTGGAGACGCAGCTCGCGCAGCGCCGGAACGCCGCCGGCGTTCGCCATCGCGAGCGGCGCTTCGTCGCCCAGCACCGCCAGCAGCGGCTCGTGGATGGCGACGCTTTCCGCGAACAGCTCGGCCGCGCCCCGGCGAACCCACCCGTGGCCGAAGCTCACCCGCCCGGGACGCCAGTCGTCGTGCGTGACGGAGAGGCGATCGTCGACCGACTGCCGGTAGAGCGCGACGCGGGTCTCGTCCCACAGCCGATGCCCGAGGAACGTGGGGGCGTTGCCGGACACGGCCAGGACCGGCCCGGTCGCGATCTGCGCGGCGTTGTAGGTGCGGGCAAAGTCGTCCGGTGCCACCTTGAGGTGCACCTGCCACGAGGTGTTGGCGCCTTCGAAGGTCACGTCGTCGCACGAGGTGGTGAGCGGCTCGGGCCCGTCGATTGCGATGTCGAAGGCGGTGCGGCGCAGCCGGCGCATGCCGTTCGACAGCGCGCGGTAGCGCGCGCTGCGCGTGAGTGCGGCGGGGGTGAGATCGGCCGGACGCAGCGTCGGCAGGATGCCGATGGCGACGATGTGGCCGCCGTGTCGGGCCGCCCCCGCCGCCACCGCGCCCAGGACGTCGTCGAGATCGGCGCGCAATGCCGAGAAGGGACGGCCGGCCAGCGCCACCGGGGTGGTGTTGCACTCGAGGTTGAAGCGATCGGCCTCGAGCGTCAGTCGCGGGTGGGCCGCGCTGTCGAGGACGGCGCGGTTGTAGGGCAGGGCGTGCCCGGTGTCGTCGACGAGACTCAGCTCGAGCTCGGCCCCGATCGTCGCCGGGCCGGTGCCGAAGCCCGGACGCTGGAGGACCGTGTCGAGTGCCGCCAGGCTCTCGCGCAGGCGCTCGGCGAAGTGCGCGAACTCGGCCTCCGAAAACTCGTCGCGATCGATGTCGAGTCCCATGTGGGCTCTGGTCTACCTCGACCGCGCGATCGCGGCGACGGCCAGACGTCTATTCGACCCGGACGATACGGCCCGCGATGAGGGTCACCTCGGCGCACCAGGGCTGGCGGTCGCCGTCGTGGGGTCCTCGCACCGCGACCGTCCCGAAGGGGCAGTACTCGTTCATGAGGACGTTGTCCGGTTCGTAGTGGAGTGGCTCGCCGATCGCACGCTCGAGATCGACCTTGGTCCGATACAGCCCGACAAGCATGATCGCCTCCTTCCCCCCGTCCTTCTGCGTAGCCACGAGCGTGCCAGATGTAGAGCACGGAAATCGCGCGCGGTGATCGCGGTCATGCGAGGGCATCCCGGCGGCTCTTCGCACTGCCGGGAATGGGGGCTGCCGTCGTCAGTGAGACGTAGCGCCTGGGGATGCGGCCTCGAACCGCACCTCGGGGAAGTCGCGCGCGAGGTCATGGAGCAGGTAGGCCGCCGCGATCCCGCGCACGGCGGGGTCGGGGGCGAGCTGGCTGTCGAAGAATGCCCCGACGGCGAGCTTGGTGATCAGCTGCTGGCGCGCGGGATCGATCGCGCTGCACGGCGGTGCTTCGGCGCAGGGGCGAGGCAGCGAGGCGGGGACGAGGTCGCTGCCTTCTTTCGCGCCGAGCGCTGCGAGGGTCTCGCGGCTGTGGCTCAGGTCGAGCGTGAGGGACAGCCACCAGCAGGCGATGGTGTCGGGGTTGCACAGCGCGCGCAGGGCGCCGGTGGCCAGATCGTCGAAGCCTGCGTGCGACCCCCCGGCGATCGTCACGAGCTCGCCACCGGGGACGCGCTCGGGCACCAGCGGCGCGTTGGTCGGGTAGTCGATCACAACGTCGGCGTCGCCCGCGATCATCAGGAAGGGTACCGACACCGTGGCGAAGAACTCGGGCCCGAAGATCGTCATGGGGCCGGCCAACGACACCGCGGCGCGGATGCGTGGGTCGCGCAGCCGCGGGTGGAAGGCTGCGAGTGTGGCAGTCATGCCACCAAGCGACAGGCCCATCACGCCGATGCGCTCGGGGTCGATCGTGCCGTCGAACGGGCGGTCCTCGTCGTCCCAGCCGACGATCGTGTCGATCAGGAAGCTCAGGTCGGCCGGCTGGTTCACGACGTCCTCGACCACGGGGCCGCCCCACGACCAGCGCGCGGTGAGCGGATGATCGGGGGCTGCGACGACATAGCCGCGGCTCGCGAGCCATTCGGCCAGGTAGGTTCCGCCCTGGCGCGTGGAGAGGAAGCCGTGGCTGTAGAGGACGAGCGGGTGCGGGCCGGGGACGCCGCGCGGGAACCAGATCGTCGTCGTCAGCTCGCGCGGGGAGGAGGCGGCGTCGTCGGTGCGCGCGTCGTTCGGACGGGAGCGGTCGAGGAGGGCGTAGTCGCGGTGGTCGACCTCGAACGGTCCTTCGGTGAGGAGTCGCGCGCTCGGCGAGCCCGGGGGCGGCGGGGTGGGTGGCACGATGGCGGTGCAGGCCGCACAGAGGACCAGGAGAGCCAGCAGTGGGCCGCGGCCCTCGATCACCCTCGACACGAATCGCACTGCCTTTCAGTAGATCACGAATCGCTTTCGCAGGTGGCCGCATCCCTGCGGATGGCGCTCGCCCCGGACGACGTGAGACGCCTGCAGGACGAGATCGCGCTCGTGAAGCGTCTCGGCATCGAGGGCATCGACTGGCCCTACGCGTGCGAGTCGGACGGCGATCCGGCATCCTCATGATGGACATGACGCTCGGCAGATTTCGCTACCAGGGATACCAGCTCGGCTACGAGGTGCACGGCGCGGGCGATCCCACGATCGTGCTCACCAACGGCTTGCTGCTCGACGCCGGGGTGAATCGGCAGCTGGCGCGCAGCCTCGCCGCGCACGGCTTCCGGGTCGTCCTGCTCGACCTGCTCGGGCACGGGACCAGCGACAAGCCGCACCACGCCACGCTGCACCGCATGGATCGCTATGCGCGCCAGGTGGTGGCCCTGCTCGACGAGCTCGGCGTCGAGCGCGCGGTGGTGGGCGGCGTGTCGCTGGGTGCGAACGTCGCGCTGCACGTGGCGGTGCAGGCGCCGGACCGCGTCCTCGCGCTCCTGGTCGAGATGCCCGTGCTCGAGTGGGCGACGCCGGCTGCGGCCAGCCTCTTCCTCCCGCTCATGCTCGCCGTCAGCTTCGGGCGACGCCTCTTCGGCTTCCTCACCTCGCTGGTCCATCGGTTGCCGCGGACCGGCATCGATCTGCTCGACAGCTTCCTCGGCACGCTCTCGATGGAGCCGGAGGCCATCGCGGCGGTGCTGCACGGCATCCTCGTCGGTCCCGTCGCGCCGGAGATCGAGGAACGGCGCGCGATCACGGCGCCGACGCTGATCATCGGGCACGAGAACGACCTGATCCATCCCTTCAGCGACGCCGAGAACCTCGCGGAGCAGATCACGCATGCGCGGCTCGTCCAGGCTCGATCCATGGTCGAGCTGCGGCTCCGACCCGAGCGGCTCACGCGGGAGATCGTCCGCTTCCTCGACGACGTGTGCCGCACGCGAATGTCCGCGCCCGCCATCGAGATCGGGTGAGACCGCCCGACGCCTATCGACAGACGCCCGCGTCGACGAGCCGGCGGACCTCGTCGGGCGTGAGGCCGAGCCACCGCACGAGAACGTCCTCGGTGTCGGCACCCAGGCGAGGCGCGGGGGCGGCCGGGACGAGCGGCGTCCCGGAAAGGCGCAGCGGGTTCGCCACGTGCAACACGTCGCCGACCTCGGGATCGTCGAGCGTCACGAGGGCCTGTCGGGCCGCGAGATGCGCGTCGGCGCGGTGCTCGTCCGGACCCTGAACCGGAAAGGCCGATACCCCGATCGCCTGCAGCCGCGATGCGACCTCCTCGGGCGTGTGATTCGTGGTCCATGCCGTCACGCGCGCGTCGAGCTCGTCGCGCGCTGCCAGCCGTCCGGCGAGGGTCGCGAAGCGCGCTTCGGCCTTCCACGTGACGACGCCGCAGAAACGCGTCCACGCGGCGTCGTCGGTGACGGCGATCGCGACCCAGCGATCGTCGCCTCTGGCTCGATACACGCCGTGCGGGCAGGCGCCCGCGGAGGCATTTCCCTGCTGGACGACCGGGCGCCCGGTGCACGGCTCCTGCAGGTAGAAGTGTCCGAGCAGAAAGGCCGCCGCCTCGCTCTGGGAAAGCTCGACGTGCTGCCCTTCGCCGGTGCGCGTGCGATGCTCGAGCGCCGCCAGCACGGCGACGGCGAGCATCCGGCCCGCGAGGTGATCGGGGTGCTCGAGCGAGGAGCCGGCGGGATACGGTGGATCGGGATGGTTCCAGAGCCACGTGGCGCCCGCGAAGGCCGCCGCCATGGGGCCGTACGCCGGCGCCGCCCCGAGCGGTCCTCCGCGTCCGAAGCCCTGCGACGAGACGTAGACGACGTCGGAACGGACGGCGCGGACGGCGTCGTAGCCGAGCCCCAGCCGGTCCGCGACGCCGCCCTGCCGGTTTTCGGCGACGACGTCGGCCGTCGCGCAGAGTCGGAGCGCGAGCGCCCGGCCGGTGTCGGTCGAGAGGTCCAGGCAGACGCTGCGCTGCCCGCGGTTCTCGTCGTTGAACATGAACGAGCAATTCGGCGAGCCGAGGTCGACGCTCAGGCGACGCAGAAAGTCGGGGCTGCCCGCCGACTCGAGCTTCGCGACCTCGGCGCCGAGGTCGCGCAGCGTGCTGCAGAGCTCGGGGCCGACGGCGCCTACGCAGAGGCTCACGACCCGCAGCCCGTCGAGTGGCGGACGGGGATCGGTGGCGCCTCCGGACGCCGCGTGCTCGCGCGGCGCGAAGTCGCTCGTGTCGTCGTGGGCCTCCGGCGCCGGGCGCGCGAGCACGACCGGCGTCGCCGACAGACGGCACGGGAACGGAGCGACGGGCGCGTTGCCAAGATGCGGAAAGTCGGTCCGGCGGAAGAAGCCGCGAACGCGCGTCTGCTCGGCGACGACGAACTCTTCGGGACGATGGACGGGCGCGATGGGCAGTCCGAGCCGAAGACCCTGGGCGACGATCTCGTCGCGGCGCCGGTTCGCGAACGCCCGTGTCGCGAGAAGGCGAAATGTCTGCAGCGCCCCCCGTACGGCCGGCAACAGGTCGAGATGCACCGGAAGACGCGAGAGCGCCCCCATGATCAGATTTGCCAGGTCGAGGCCGCCTTCGGCGATCCGCGGCGCGGCCGCCTGGAACGCCGTCCACGGTCCGTCGTGAGAGGTCGCGCGCTCCGGGGGGCGAGCGGTCGTATGCTCCGGCTCGCGTCCTGTCACCAGCAACACCAACGCGCGCAGCTGCCGCGGCGTCACCGCGAGAAGACGCACCCATCCATCGGCAACGGGCACGACGACGGCGGGTCCGTCGGCATCGCGCGGACTGGCATGCAGGAGCAACGGGAACCGGCGCGCATAGTCGGCGAGGACGATCGACCACGGAGCGAAGCACGCCATCGCCGCCTCCTGCACCGACACCTCGACGGTTTGCCCGCAACCGTCGCGCCGGCGGCTCGCGACGGCGGCGAGCGCGCCCAGGACGGCGACGACGGAGGCGCAGTCGTGGGCCTGGAAGCCGGGCAGCCAGCACGGCGGCCGATCGGCGAAGCCCGACGCCCAGAGTGCGCCGGAGGCGGCGAAGGCCGGCAGGGGCTCGAGTTGCCAACCGGCATGCGGCCCCGCGCGTCCGAGGTCGCCGATGGTCGCGTGGACGAGGTGCGGATGTCGCGCGCGGACCGCGTCGGCCGCGAGACGCCGGTCGGTCGTGTTCTCGATGAGGATGTCGGCCCGCTCGCAGAGCCCCACGAAGCGCGCCCAGCCGGCGGGGTCGTCGAGATGGATGACGGCGGCCCGCTTGCCGAGGTTTCGGAAGAGGAAGGGCAGTGAGCGGTCCGGTGCCGCGACATCGCCGGCGAAGGGTGGCGTCAAACGATCGGCGTCGTGTCCGGGTCGCTCGACGCGGATCACATCGGCGCCGAGATCGGCGAGCATCCGGCCCGCCAATGCTCCACGGAGGTCGGTCAGGTCGACGACGCGAAGGTGCGACAGGGCGCCGGACACCACGGGCCGACCGTACCCAACACGGTGCGTGGCGTCGAGCGCAGCCCCGAACCGAGGCCGCGCGGTTCGTGGTATGCTTCGGGCGCGATGGTCGCTCTGCCCCCGGGTCTCCGAACGCTCGTCGACCGCTTCGATCCGAGCGCGTTCGATGCGCCGGACGGGGAGGCGCGGATCCGGCTCGTCGTCGGCAGTGAAGGAGAGTGGGACGTCCTCGCCGGTGTGGGCGGCGCCCGGATCGTCCCGGCCGGCCAGCGGCCCGTCCCCGACGCGACGCTCACCGCCGACCGCGACACCTGGGAGCGGATCGCGTCCGATCTGCGCGGTGGCATGGAGGCGTACAACGCCGGACGGCTTCTCGTACGCCACAACCTCCACCTGGGCGTCGGCTTCCTCGCGGCGACGAGCGGCATGACCGGCCCCGGGCGTCTCCTCTTCCAGCGCATCGCCACGGTGTCGGGCGACGTCTCGATCATGACCGCAGGAGCCGGCGAGCCGATTCTCCTGCTCCACGGGCTCGGCGCGACCAAGGGCTCGTTCCTACCGACCGTCGCGGGTCTGGCCAGCTCGTTCCGGACGATCGCGGTCGATCTGCCCGGCTTCGGCGATTCATACAAGCCGTTCGGCGCCCGCTATCATGCCCCGTTCTTCGCACGAGCGGTCGTCGAGTTGATGAACGCGCTCGGGCTCGACCGGGCGCACGTGATCGGCAACAGCATGGGTGGGCGCGTCGCGCTGGAGATCGGTCTCCGGTATCCGGAGCGGGTCGGACGACTCGTGCTGCTGGCGCCCTCACTCGCGTGGCGACGCGAGCGCCCGTGGGCACCGCTCGTCCGCGTGCTCAGCCCGGAGCTCGGTCTCGTGCAGGTCACGCCGCGCTGGGTGGTCGAGGCGATCGTCCACCGCATCCTCCCCGTCGCGCAGAGCAGCTGGATTCGCGCGGGCGTCGACGAGTTCCTGCGAGCCTATCTCACCCCGCGGGGTCGCGTCGCCTTCTACGCGGCCGCCCGCCAGATATACCTCGAAGAGCCGCACGGCTCGAAAGGATTCTGGACGCGCCTGGCGGGCCTCGAGCCGCCGGCACTGTTCATCTGGGGCCGTCACGACGGCCTCGTGCCGATCTCCTTTGCGGCGCACGTGAAGAACACGCTGCCCTCGGCGCGCCACCTGGAGCTCGATTGCGGTCACGTACCGCAGGTCGAGCGGCCCGCGGAAACCAACGCCGCGATCGCCGCCTTCCTCGAGGAGGG
>CAYOIZ010000075.1:20748-28889 GCA_964404165.1 uncultured Binatia bacterium (SeqCode)
AGGTCGAGCGGCCCGCGGAAACCAACGCCGCGATCGCCGCCTTCCTCGAGGAGGGCTGTCGGCGGTCGGAAACGTCGTCGACCCCGTCGGCCCCGAGCCCATAGTCTTCGGTCGAACGACCGGCGCGGATCCCGTGGGCTACGTGTCCGCCAGGACGAACCCGGGAAAGTCCGCCAGGCGAAAAAATCCCCTCACCGCGACAGGGAGGTGCGGCTCGGCCTCGCGCAGGCCGACGATACGCGGGTTCGTGAGCTGTACGCGGCGGCCCGCGCGCTCCAGTTCACAACCCCCCGCGGCGATCATGTTGCGCGCCCAGTCGACATCGCGGCCGTAGGTCATGGGGATTGCGAAGCCGTTCGTAGTGCGGACGGCCACCACGGGCGAACGGTACGCATGTCCGCTCTTGCGCCCGACGTGATGGATCACGGCGAGGGGCGGCACGAGCCACGCAAACGTGCCGATGACCGGGTTCGTGAATACCCGATTCACCCGACGCAGGAAGTGGGGCAGATGCACGACGCGACCGTAGCTGCCTGGGGAAGCCGGCAGCAAGGGGTCTCCGTAGAGCGACCCGTGGCATCGGCAGGTCGTGGCGCACGCCGCCCACGCGGTCCCTGGTGTCGCCCGACATGTGCGGGCCCGAGGCCGGTGCTGCCAGTAGAGCAGGGCGCGGACCGCGACCCTGCTGTGCTTGCAACCCAAGCAAATGCGTCGACTGATGGAGCGGTATGCACCCATCGCGTATCGCCCCCGTCGTCGCGCTCCTGTGCCTCGCCTCCGTTGCCTTCGGCGCCCCGCCGTCGAAGGACGAGCGGAAGCTCGAGAAGACGGCGCGCAAGGTCACGCGTTCGGTGATGATCGGCCACGACGGTCGCAAGGAGGCGTTCGTCTTCAACACCGACCTCACGACCTGCACGGCCACGCCGCCGTCGCTCGAGACCTGCGCCCCACCGTACGCCAACATCCTGGTCGAGCCGACGAACTTCCTCCCGTGCCAGGGCGGCCCGTTCGCGCTCTGCTACTACTCGGGCCCCGACGGCACGCTGCCCTGCACCGTCAAGAAGGCGGCCGAGGGCGACTACGCGGAGTGCAAGTGCATCGAGGTGCCCTGGGGCACGTACTTCGTCGACGTCCACGCCATCATGGACAAGCAGACGTACGACCAGACCGTGCTCGCCTGTGGTGCCCAGGGCGAGAAGTGCACGGCGGTCAACAGCGCGCCTGCGTGCGACGTCATCAACACCAGAAAGCTCATCCCCGGGGCCGACGTCATCTCGGTCTTCAGCTACGCCTGCGTCCCCGAGGAGGGCCTGGCGCAGATTCCCTGCGACGCGAACATCTACGCCGGCTGCATGACCGCACCCTGCTACCGCGACGCCAAGGACGAGAAGGGCATCGTCACCTGCGAGTGCCCGCTCTACGACGGCTGCTTCGAGGTCGGGACGCCGGCGCCCATCGGGCAGTGCGAGCTGCCCAAGGGCAACGTCTGGTCGTCGGCCCACAACCAGGGTCTCGGATGCCCACCGTCCAGCACGCCGCCGAGCTGCGACACCAGCACCACCCCGCAGCCCACGGCCGGCAAGTCGTGCATCCCCGATGCGCCCCAGGGCGCGCAGAACGCCTGCGGCGAGACGATCGCGTGTCCGCTCTATCCCGCCGGCCTGACGGAGCCCGAGCTGACCGCGCTGCGCGCCTCGCAGCTGTGCACCGACGTCTGCAACGACTACCTCCTGTGCGGCGCCCAGGACTCGAACGGCGCCACGGGGCTGCAGTCCGCCTATACCTGCGACTCCGTCCTCTGCACCTCGCGGTGCGCCGCCGACGACAGCTTCCAGGACGACCTGGTGCTCACCGGGCAGGCCTGTAGCGGGCTGTCGGCGTGCACGAGCTCGCCGGGCATCACCGCGATCATCGAACTCGAGGCGAGCGTCGGATGCAGCTGCTGCGCGAGCCAGGTGTGCGGCTGCACCGGGCAGAACGCGCAGACGGCGGAGGCGATCTATGATCTCAACGCCGCGCAGTGCGCGCGTGGGATCACGCCGCAGTGCTGTGTGAATGGGACACTGTGCGGGGAGAAGAATGGGCAGGCGTTCGCGTGCCCGGGCGGTAGCTGCCCGTCGTAGCCGGCGTGTTCAGCACCCCAGCGTCCGGTGGCGATCGGCGTCGCGTGGATGTCGTCGATGGAGTCCCCTCGGGCGGAAGGGCCACGTCGATGAAGTAGCTGTCACGGCGCCGCCTTTCAGGGCAGATCCTCTTTCAACGCCGGCACGCAGAGCAGCTCCTCCTTGTACGTATCCATGGTCTCGACCCCGAACTGGTTTGCGGTGTTGATGAGGCCGATCACCTTGGTGTGAGCGACGGCGGTCTTGACCCGATAGCAGAGCAGGTGTCCGCTCGGAGTCTTGATGCCCTCGCCGTTCTTGTCGACTGGATTGCAGCGTCGTACGGGGCGCCGACCAGGACGCCTCGACCTTCGGGCTGAACGCCGGCCAGGGAGTAGCTATACAGAGACCTGCGCGGTTGGCTCGCACCGTGCGCCGCACTAGGGCGAGGATCGATCGGTTACGAGCCACCGCCACGGACCGCACGGACGCGGTAGGCGTCATCCTTGCCGTTTACCTGACGCCGCCGGTGTCGAAGTAGACGTCCCACACGGCATCTGGAACCGTCGCGTACGTCCTGTGCGGCGCCCAGGACTCGAACGGTGCCACGGGGCTGCAGTCCGCGTACACCTGCGACGCCATCCTGTGCACCCCAGAGTCTCCGGAGAACCCGGGGCGATTCAGTGCGGCGTTTGGACCGGTGGCTCGCTTCGCGAGCCGCCGGGGAATCCCATCATCGAAACGTCAAAGGACCCAATGACCGATCACGAGCCGCCGCGCACAGCCCGGACATATCTGGGGTTGGTCTTGGCGTCCGCGTTCGGGCCGCCGAAGTTCAAGTTGACCCACCAGGCGTTTTGCGGACCTGACGTGTACGTCGTCGACGACCAATAGGTGAAGTTCGTGGTACAGCTACACGTCAGCACCGTGCAGGCCGCCGCACACGACGTGTTGAACGCAGGAGGCACGGTCGGGCCAGGGGACGGAACCGAGTAGTCGATGATGCTTAGCGCCTCCTTCACGTTTGGAATCCGCCAGTCCGTGTAGCCAGCGAAGCCCAGCCCCCCGTTCAACGTCGCCAAGAACGTGGTCGCGATCGTCCCATCCATCACGTTCGTCGTGAGGTACGACGACGGGATACACCACGTGTAGGTATTGTCCTTGTCGTGGATCGTGCCGTCGTCGGACTTCTTCTCCCACATCAGGCCCGTGCTCGTGTCGGTGATCGTACCGTCGCCGTTGTCGACGTAGGCCTGCGCGACGCCCGTCTGCAGATCGCCGTCGCTGCCCGCGCCGTAGCTCGTCGTCTGGCCGGTCCTCAGGAGTCGCGCCGGCGGCAGCGCCTCGCACGCGGCGAGGTCGCCGTCGCAGGTGGCGAGGTCCGCGTTGCAGCTCGCGAGCTCGCCGGCGTAGTCCGGCAGGCCCGCCCCGGCCGCAGCGGCCGTGGCGTCGTCCGAGCACTGCGCCAGGTACGCCTCGAACGCCGACGACGGCTCGGTCGCGGCGCACGCCGCATCGTACTTGTCGGTCGCCTTCGCGAACGCGTCCGACAGCTTCTGCGAGCACTTCGCGAGTGCGGCTTCGAGCTTCACCGGGTCGGGCGTCTTCGTGTCCCTCGACTCGGCGTTGAGCCTGCACTGCGCATACTTCGCCGACGCCAGCTCGATCGCCGACTCGCAGCTCTGCGCGTCGGTCGGAGCGGCGTGGGCGAGTGCGGGGAACGCGCAGAGGGCGAGGGAGGTGATGATCGTCAGTCGCATGGGGTTGTGCTCTCCGAGGGCGTGCAAAGCCCCTCCTTAGGTGGCAGGCGGAGCGGGCGAGGCCGGGATCCGTGCAATCCGAGCTCGTGAGGGTCGCCCCGTCGTCGTCCTTCGACACCAGGAGCCTAGGTGCGCTGCCGCGCGCGCACAAGGCGCGCAACCGCTCCATGCGTTCAATCTGGCGTTAATTTTTCCGCGGCCTGTAGGCGGTGGCGATAAGGAGGGGCTTCGTCAACTTTGCTGGGTTGTCCTACCTATCGTCCGACGCGGACAAGCCGCAGCCGACGCACGCCGCGCGTGGTGGCGCGGCGGTAGGTGAAGACGCGGCCGTTCCGTGACGCGCGGAGCGCCCCGGCGGGGACGACGAAGCGGTCGGCGTCGCCGATGGCGACCAGCACCGCCTCGTGCGCCGGGTCGAGCCCGTCCGAGTCGGGCGCGGGGGTGAACCTCCAGCGCCGGACGTCGAGCGAGCTCTCGCCCGTGGTGCGGTCGATCCGGCCCGCGGCGGGGCGGACGCCGAGGACGCCGTGGTGCACCGGCGTCTGCGGATGGGCCTGGGCGGCCAGCACCAGCGCCGCGAGCGCGACGCCGGCACGCAGTGGACGGCGGAGAGCCGGGAACGCCACGGCCGCGTTGTCGGGCGCGTCCGGGGGCGCCGTCAACCCCGGACGCGCGCGGTGCACGACTCAGGGGGCGACGCAGGTGCCGCCGCAGCCATCGGCGTCGCCGACGTTCTGGCCGGCGCACGAGCAGGTGAGCGGCACGCTCGCCGGCTTGCCGCCCGTGAAGTCCTGGTTCATCCACACCGAGCCGCCGGCGGTGAACGCGAACCCGCAACCGTCGTGATCGGCTGTCCCTGCTGGGGGACCGTCTCCGAGAAACCCGGAACGGTTCAGTCGCTGGTCTCGTCGCCCTACTGTACGCGGTCCGTTGCGCGTCCGGCGTGCGCGCTCGTCGCTCCCGCCGGCATCGGGCACGCCGACCTGGCGGAGTGCTCGAGCAGGATGCGCCGCACTTCCTCGATGGTCCGTGGCGCATCCTGCATTCCCGAGTGGGGGCTTCGCACGATCAGCTCGGATGCGACGCCATCGACGTGCGCGCTCTGGTACTTCACGACCCCGTCGCCGGCCCGGTCGAGCGGCGAGTCGTCATCGACCGCGATGATCGAATGCGAGGTGACGGTCGGGGTCACCGGAATGCTCGCGAGCTTCTTGATGAAGGGGTGTCCCGGCGACATGTTGTCGATGCTGGTCGGGATCTGGAGCCCGCCCGCGCCCGCCGATGTGAGCGCCGTGATGGTGGTGCCGACGCGGACGATGTCGCTCGGCAGGCTGACGAGATACGCCGCGAGGCGCCGCACGAATTGCGGACCGGCGAGGTAGCTCCCGCGGTGCGGTGTGGCCAGGAAGACGACTTCGGTCACGAAGGGCAGGGGCTTTACGAACATGACACTGCGGAGGAGCACCTTGTCGTCGGGCTCGAGGGACACCTGGTCGAACGGGGTGTTGGTGACGTTCGTCCAGAAGGCGTCGCCCGAGTCGACCACGGCGAGCTTGGTGAGGAGTCCCCCTTGACTGTGTCCCATCACGATCATGTCGCGCACGCAGGGGTCGTCGCCGCTCGGGTCGGCACGGGCGACCGCTTGCGTGAGCGCGTCGCGTAGCTGGTGGCCCGAGTACACGATGGGATTCCCCGAGTCGTACTTGAAGAGCCAGAAGGTGTACCGCGTGCGCAGCCGGGGATCGGCCGCGAGGTCGTTCACCATATTGGCCCAACGTGCGGGGCTCGAGGCCGTGCCGTGCACCAGCACCACCGGGATGCGGCCGTTCTGGTAGGGGCGCAGCGCGGCGAGATTGCCCGTGCCTCGGACGCCGAGCGCACCGCCCAGGAAGACCCGTACCTCCTGTTTCCAGAACTGTGACTCCGCGAGCGAGGCCGCGAGCGCCGCGGTCGGTTCCGATTCGAGGGGCGCCGCGTGGCCGTCGATCTCGATCGTCTCGGTGTCCAGCTCCGCGAAGAGCTCCAGACGACCGGTGAGGTCGCCCGTGCGGATGCCCGCGAGCGGAGAGTCGATGATCAGCACAGCACTCAACGGCACGCGCACCACGGGGCCGACCGGCACGACGGGCACCAGCCCCTGCAGCGGACGGGTCTTCGCGGCAAGCGGCGCGCCGATGCCCGCGCGCCGGTAGCGGTTCCGGAGCCCCTCGACCGCGATCTCCGCCACCGGCTCGAAGTCGTACAGCTCGCTCCCGTTCAGCTGCAGCATGTCCGGGGCGAGCGACACGCTGATACGGCCGAACGGCAGGTCGATGACGCGGCCTTCGCTCAGGGCGCTACCCAGGGGGATCGTGCCCTTCGGCGTCCGCTTGAAGGCCAGGGTGAGCGCGCGGTTGTAGAGGTCGGCGGTGATGCGTCCCCGCGGATCGAGGAGGTCGAGCCGGGCGCGCTCACCCTCCGGGAAGAGGAGTGCGTAGGCATAGACGACCGTCGCCGCGTACTCGCTCTGCCATTTCGTCGTATTGGCGCGGAGGAACGAGAGCTCGGCCAACGCGAAGAGCGCATCCGGGGGGAGTTCCTCGGCGAGCGCGTACTCACGCAGCCTGGCGATCGCGGTCTCCGGATCGGCCTTGTACGCCTCCAGCAGGTCGTAGCGGCGGAGGAGGTTCAGCGAGGCGTCGCTGGGCTCGTCGGCGGTGAGGGCGCTCCGCGTCAAGGTGACCTGAACCTCGCGGGGATCCGTCACCCGGATGCCGATCGGGGGAGCGCAGCCCCCCGCGAGAATCATCACCGCCAGCAGCGTACGCGCGAAGCGCATCGCAGACGAAGGCCGGAGCGTCGCGGTCGGCATGGGTTGCCGGAAGCAACTGCAAGAGGCTTGCCGGCGAGTGCGGCCACGTCCCGCCGATCCGCCCGAGACCCGGAGCGGCGCGTACGGCTCGCGATGGCGCTCGTCGTGGAGCGGAGGCCGGGCCGTGCCCCCGTGCAGGCGAGTGTTCGATCTGGGAATCCGGAGCGCTAGTATTCTCAGTGATGCCACTCCGCGCCTCCACGACCTTGGCGGCGGCCGATGCCCGATGACGGTGGAATCACCGTGTCCTCGGCGACGAAGCGAGCGGGATGTCCTCTGCATCGACTGGCAGGACGGCCCTCGCCGGATCGCTTCGGCTGCGGCTCGTCACACGGAAAGGCAGGAGACGCGCAATGGAGCGGAGAGGACTCATGATCACCGCCGTCGTCTGGACGGTCTCCCTCTTGGCTGCGCCCGTCACGGCGCAGCAAGCGGTCGAGGGAGCGGGCAAGATCGTCACGGCACCGGCGGAGGTCCCCAAGGGCACGGTCAAGGGCACCGCCAAGGGGACCAGGAAGAGAGCGCCCGTCGCTGGAGCGGTCGTTGGCACCGTCGAGGGTACAGGAAAGGCCGTGCGCAAGACCGGTCACGGCACGGCGGACGTGGTGGAGGGAACCGGGAAAGCGGTGGGCGGCACTCTGCGGGGACTCAGCGGCAAGGAGGACTAGGTACCGTTGCGGGACGCGATCGTCGGGCCGCTCGAGCGGTGCGCTCCGCACCTTGCCGCGAATGGCCGGTAGGGGCGGCAGCCCGGCGCGTTCTGTCAGTCTGGCGTCGACCGGCTCACGGTCCTTTCGCCTTGAACTTCACCCCATCGTTCACGGTCGCCGCGTCGTATGTCGTCTGGAAACAGGTCGTTCCCACGCCGTCGTGGATCAGCAGCTGGGCGGTTACCGGAAGGACCAGCGGCAGGCTCGGCGCCGGGAGGTTGGCCCCCTTACCGTCGACCTGCACCTTGGCTTTGCCCGCGACCCCCGCACCGAGCTTGATCTTGGTGATGCCGTCCGGCAGCGCCAGCTTGTTCGCCATGCTGAAGCCCGTGGTGCCGGTCGCCTTCCAACACGGCTTCGTGCCGCACATGCCGCCCGCGAGGATCGCGGACGCCAGGAGTGGCTGTGCGTGGCCGGAGCCATCGTAGAGGCAGAACCGATACTCGGCCGTCCCGTTCACCGGGTCCCGGAAATCCGCCAGGGTCGTCGTCGCGCCCACAGCCCACTTCCACTTCGCGCTGCTCTTGGTGACGTCGCCACTGTTCGTGAGCTGGATGGATCCCTTGAGCGGCATCGTCACCAGACGGCAGCTGGCCGACGGTTCGGGAACGGCACCGCAGAGCGGCGGCGGCAACGTCGAGGTGGTGGTGCTGGTGGACGTCGTCGTCGTGGTGGACGTCGAGGTGGTGGTGCTGGTGGTCGTCTCGGTAGTGGAGGT
>CAYOIZ010000076.1:0-28298 GCA_964404165.1 uncultured Binatia bacterium (SeqCode)
TCGCGTGGCCGCTCGCGGCCGTCGGCATGCCGTGGGGCGACGCGCCCGGCGCACCGCGGCTCCTGGTGGCGATCGTGCTGGCAGGTGCGACCGTGTGGAGCGTGGTGCCCGCCGGGTGGCGGCGCGGCACGCTCGACGGCGCGCTCGGCACCGGGCTCGCCGTGACGCTGACCGCACTCCTGCTCGGGCGGGCGGTGATCTGGCCGGGGGAGCCGGCACTCTTCCAGGAGGAGACGATGCTGCACGCACGTCGCACCCTGGCGTCGACCGTGGAGCCCGGGGGCGTCGTCATCAGCATCGAGGACATCGGGCGGCCGGTGGAGAACATCGAGTACTGGAGCGACGGCACGCACGCGCTCTACCTCACCGACCTCGCGCGCTGGCACCTCTCGGTGGGCGACGTCGCGCGCGCGATGGGACGCACGGGCCGGGCGACGTACCTGCTCCTGCCGCCCCATCCGGCCGTCGACGCGCTCGTCCGCGGACTCGACACGGAGGGCGTGCGCGTCGACCTCGTTCGCGCCATCCCACCGAGCGATGCGCTCAGCTGGTTCGTCGGTTCACGCGGCCATCGCGGCGTGCCGCTGAACCTCTACCGGCTGCGGCCGGCCTGACGACCCTCAGCGGACGACGTACTCGAAGGTCGACGGCAGCCCGCGTCGCAGCACCTGCACCGTGACTCGCGACCGACCGCCGAGGGCGTCGAAGAGCGCATTGCCGTCATCGACGACGACCGCCCCGTCGACCGTCATGACGACGTCGCCCGTCCGCAGGCCCATCTGCTCGAAGAGCGAACCGCGCCGCACGCGCCGCACGCGCACCAGGGCGTGGCCCTCCCAGCCCGGTCCCGGATCGCCCGGCGGCTGCTCCAGGTCGCGCGCGAGGCGTCGTCGCCGCAGCAGCGCGCGGCGCACGCGGGCTGCGTCGAGCGTGATCGTGCTGGTCGGCAGCGCCGGGACGACCGTCGTCGAGGTCGCGGCCGACGCGCCGACGGTGGTCGACGTCGTGGACGGCAGGGAGGGGGTCCGGCCGAGCCGCACCAGCTCGGCGTCGACGACCGCGCGCAGCGCTTCGTACGACTGCGGTCCGCGCAGGTAGCGGCCGTTGACGAACGTCGTCGGAGCCACGACGACGCCGAGCCGGGCGGCGTCCGCGGCATCGGCAGCGACCTCGTCGCGCATCGCACGGCCGTCGAGGCAGCGCGCGAATGCGGGCGCGTCCAGACCGACACGGGCGGCGTACCGATCGAGCGCCGAGCGTCCGAGCGCATCCTGCTCCTGCAGCAGCACGTCGTGATACGCCCAATAGGCGCCCTGCGCCCCGGCGCACTCCGCCGCCTCGGCGGCGAGCACCGCGTCGCGATGCATCGGCAGCGGCAGATCGCGCACCACGAGCCGTACCTGGCCCGGCAGCTCGGCGAGCAGCCGCGCCAGCACCGGCTGCATGCGCCCGCAGTAGGGGCTCTGGTAGTCGACGAATTCGACGATCGTGATCGGCGCGTCCGCCGGCCCGCGCACGGCGTCGTCGTCGACCGACACCGTCAGCACCGGCGGCGCGGGTGCCTCCAGCACCACCTCGACATGCGCCGCGGCGAGGGCCGCCTCGACGGCGGCGTCCCCGCCGTGTCGCCGGACGTACTCGGGGATCGACACTCCGTCGGCCGCGGCGAGGGGTCCGAGCACGCGCCCCACCAGGACCTCGCGCAGGCGTGCCGCGCGCAGCTCGAAGCGCGCCCGGTCGAGATCGTAGAGCGGCAGGCGGATCGACGCGTCGAGCTCGACCGCGGTGATCGGGACGTCACCGATCCGCGCCACCACCTCGGACGACGGGGGCGGTGCGGACGGCCGCGCCGGCTCCTCGGGTGCGGCGCACCCGACGAGCAGGATCAGCGCACCCGCGAGCGCCCGCGCGGCCGCGACCACCGCGTCAGGGACGATCCGGATTGAGGGTCCAGACCCCTTCCGCGATCTTGTTCTGCCCGGCGATGCTCGGGTGGAAGCAGTCGGCGGCGTCGATGTCGGCGGCGAGGAACGGGGTCGTCCCGACCGACGGCGTCGACTCGTCGACGTAGTCGACGACGACCTCGATGCCGCGCGGGTTCTGGCCGACGGTGTTGGCGTCGTACGCCAACGCCTCCTCGCGCAGGATCTCGTTGTAGCGCTGCTGGCGCTCGGCGACCCCGGCCTTGCGGGTCGGGTAGTCCTCGCCGTTCTGCGTGCCGCCGTTGGTGACGATGCGGCAGATGCTGAACGTGCTCCACTGCGTGTTGCACGTCGTCCCGGGCTTCGTCAGCCCGACGTCGCGCAGCTCGTGCACGCGCGGGATGCTCAGCAGGAACACCGTCGAGCCGAGCGGCAGGTTCTGCACCAGGGGGTCGAGCCCGGCGCGCACCGCGGTGCGCCACTGCGCGTCGGTGTACACGGGGTTGCCGCAGTTCGCCGGGTTGACGCAATCGCGGTTGCAGATGTCGTTGCCGCCGAGCAGCACCTCGACGTGATCCGGGACCGGCACCTGCAGCAGGATGCGTCCCGCCTGCGCCGCGAAGCTGTCCGAGCCGCCGCGCATCTCGGCGCCCGACACCGACTGGCGCTGCGACTGCACGCCCGCGTCGATCGCCTGGTAGCGCTTGTGGACGCTGTTCACCGCGGCGTTGGTGCCGTTGAACCAGCTGTACTGCGGCTTGTCGGCCGCCAGCAGGCAGAGGGCACCGCCGAAGCCGCCGGACGTGCAGTCGGCGGCGAAGCCCTGCGAGATGCTGTCGCCGGCGACGGTGATCTTCGCCGGCGGCGGGGCGCAGTCGCACGTCGGCGTGCAGGCGCCGAGGCAGGCCACGTTGTCGTCGCCGTCGCAGGCTTCCAGGCCCTCGCGGATGCCGTTGCCGCAGCCCACCACCGGCGCCGTCGTCGAGCTGGTCGACGTCGTGGACGTGCTGGTGGTCGAGCTGCTGCTGCTCGTGCTGCTGCTCGACGTCGAGGTCGTGGTGGTCGACTCCGTCGTCGTCGTGGTGCTCGACGTGGTGGTGGTGGTCGGCGGCTCGGTGCTGCTGGTGGTGCTCGTCGACGAGGTCGACGTGGTGGTCGTCGATTCGGTCGTGGTGGTGGTGCTCGTCGTCGTCGTGGTGGTGGTCGCCGCGGTCGTCGTCGTCGTGGTCGTCGTCGTGGTGGTGGTCGTCGTGGTCGTCGTGGTCGTCGTGCTCGTCGTCGACGTCGTGGTGGTCGATGCCGTCGTCGACGTCGTGGTCGTGGGCTCGGTGGTGTCGGTGGTCGACGTGGTGACGGTGGTGGTGGTCGTCGTGCCGGGGGGACCGGGGCAGATTCCCTCGGATTGCGGCTTCGACGCCTTGAAGAGCTTGGTGCCGCCATTGTGGACGGCGCTGTCGGTCCCGAACTGGACGCTGTAGCGGTCGCCGCCGCCGAGCCGAAGCGCGAGGCACGCGTCGGTGCCGGGATCCGGCGGCACGACGTCGATCGCGCCGTTCTTGCCGTCGATCACCGCCTTCACCTGGAAGACGCCGTTCGCCTGACGCTTGATCAGCAGCTGCTTCACCGGTCCCTGCTCGCCGCGGGGATCCTTGTACTGGAAGCCGGTGGTGCCGATGGCCGTCCAGAAGGGCTTGCCGGACGCGTTCGGTCCCTGGGCCAGTGCGAAGGTCTGGGTGCTCGGCGCGTTGCCGTTCAGCTGCAGCTCGAGCAGGGCGCCGCCCGCGCTGCCCGCGAGCGTGGGATCGCCGACCAGCGTGTTCGGCGTCGTCGTCTCCTTCGCCGTTCCGACGATTTTGCGCTTGGCGTTGGCGCCGGTCGGGTTCTTCACCGTCAGGACGGCGCCACGAATGGCCTGATCGGCCGCACGCGACATGCCGGACGCGAGCACGAGGATGCCAAGGCTCAGCGCGATCGTCTTCATGTCCCCCCGATGCACGCCCAGCTGCCGTGCCCGCGGGAGGGCGTACCGCCCGGCTCCCCGGACTGTCAAGGAGAACCCGACGCCTGACATCGGCGAAGGGGTCGGGATAAGGTCGGCCCGTGGGGACGGTCCTCCGCCGCAGCGGACGATGGATGCTGTGGACGCTCTCCGCCGTCGCGTCGGTGGCCGCCGTCGTGACGGCCGTCCTGGTGGTGTCGGTCGACCGCCTCCCGGCCCTGCTCTCGGCACTGGTCGTACACTTCGTGCCGGCGTTCGAGCTCGATCTCGCCGACGCGCGCCTCCACGGCTGGTCCGGCCTCGACCTCGAGCGCGTGGTGGTGCGGCCGCGCGGCGAGCCGACCCCGATCTTCACCGCCGACCGGGTCGAGCTGCGCTTCTCGCCCGACGGCCTGTGGAAAGCCCACGTCGACGACGTCCGTCTGACCGCTCCCGTCATCGACGTGCCCGCGACGCCTCCGGATCTCGGGGGCGACGGTGGCGGCGAGCCCTCGGTGTGGTCGGTCGGCCACCTGGTGGTGACGGACGGACGGCTCCGTGTGGCGCCGTCGGCCGAACGGCCAGGGATCACGAGCGAGATCGCTCTCGACCTGCACGGGCTCGGCACCGCACCGGAGGTGGCGCAGCGTCGCCAACGCGTCCGTCTGCGCCATCTCGCCGTGGCGTACCCCGACCAGCCCCCCGTCCTCGTCGCCGACGCCGCCATCGCGCGCTTCACGATGGCCGATCTGCTCGCACACCAACGGCTCGACGAGCTACGCGTCGTCACGCCGGTCGTGACGGTGCCGGAGACGCTCCCGGTCGCCGCCGAGGCGACGGGCGCCTCGACGCCCACGCCCTGGACACTCGGTCGTCTGGTCATCCGCGACGGGCGGGTCGTCGCACCGGCGACGGCGGCGCGGCCGGGTGCCCGGCTCGGCTTCCAGCTCGACCTGCGGGAGCTGGGTCTCGGGCCCGAGCAGGCGAAGCGCATGCAGCGCATACGGCTGCGCGATCTGGCGCTGACGCTCACCGCCGCGAAGCCGCCGTCGGTGGTGCTCGATGCGGCACGGATCGACTTCACACTCGGCGAGGTGCTCGACGCGCGCCGCGTCGCACGCGTCCGCATCGAGCGTGGCACGGCGGTCCTCGACGACGCGTTGCGCACCTGGCTCACCGGCGAACGCGGCGGCAGCGGCGGCGGCGCGCCGGCCCCCGAGTGGCGGCTCGGACGGCTCGACGTCCTCGATCTCGGCGTGCGGCTCGGCGACCTCGGCACCGACATCCCCGACGTCACGCTGCTGATCCGCACCGTCCTGCGCGACGTCCCGCTCGGTCCGGCCGGCCTGGCCGAGGCCCGGGAGCCGCAGCGCATCGAGCTCGCCGACCTGACCCTCTACTCGCCGCTCGATCCGTTCCGTCGCGTCGTTCGCATCGCGAGCATCTTCGTGGAATTCAGTCTGGCGGAGCTCGTGCGCGAACGGATCGAAGCCATCACGCTGGTGTCCCCAACCATCTACCTCGGCGAGGATCTCATCTGGTACATGAACGCCCAGCGAACCGACGACGCGACCGACGGCGCGCCGCCGTCGCCGTGGACCATCCGCCGGTTCGCAGCCGAGCTCGGTCGCGTGGTCATCACGTTCGAGGGCGCCGATCGTGTCCAGCTCCCGATCGCCTTCCACACCACGGCGCACGACGTGAAGCTCGACGACCTCACGAGCCTGCGGCTCGCCGCCGATCTGCAGGTGCCGAGGCAGAGCTATCGCTTCCCCGGCTTCGACGTCGACCTGATCGACGTCGAGGGCACCCTGCGCTTCGACTACCCGCCGGGCCGCGACAGCGACAACGTCGTCAACGTGCTGCGTGCCGGCGAGATCCGCTGGGGCGACTACCGCATCGGCGACGCCTGGCTGTCGGTGACGTTCGACCAGAGCGGCATCAACGGCAAGCTCGGCGGCGCCGCCTATGGCGGCTACACCGACGCCGGCTTGAGCGTTCCGTTCTCGGCCGGCGCGCGTAGCGCCTGGATCGCGGGCGAGCGTCTCGACCTGGCGCCGTTCACGACGCAGGTCTCGAGCGGGCGCGCCGTCATGACCGGACACGCCACCTTCGAGGGCGCGCTCACGCTCGACGGCACGCGACTCGACACCGCCTCCGGGAAGCTGACGCTGCTCGGCCCCGGCGAGCTCGACTTCCCCAACCTCGCCACCCTCCCCGACCGCCTCGGACCGGATGCGCCCTCGTGGCAGCGCGATCTCGCGCGCATCGCGGCCCAGGTGTTCCAGGACTGGCCGTGGACGAGCGGCGGCGGCACGCTCGCGATGGCCGACTACCGCGGCACGGCCACGCTCGCGGTCACCGGTGACCGCGGCACCCGCCGCATCGAGGCGCACCTGTACGACGACGTGCCGGTGGTCGCCGAGGCGACGACGCCATGACGCGATGGCTCGCGATCCTGCTCGTCGCCGGCGGCTGCGCGCCGACGGTGAACCTCTCCACGCAGACGCCGCTCGAGGTCGACGTCACGCTCCGCGTCGACATCTACAACCACCGCGTGCCGGACGACGCGACCGCGGCGGGCGCGACCAGCGGTGATGCCGAAGCCGCGCGCCGCAAGCGCATGAGCGAGATCCAGACGCTCAAGAACTCGCGCCTCGTCGGCGAAACCCATCTCGGGCTGCTCGCGGTGCGCGAGCGGCCGACGGGTCGTTACGGCGACTACGTCGTCGCCACGGTCGAGGCCGAGAACGCCGATCGGACCGAGCTGATGCGCGCCATGGCGGCCGAGCGCCGCCGCCCGCTCGCCGAGATCGAGGCCGAGCAGGCGAAGCTCTGGCGCGAGCGCGCCTTCCCCGGCGAGTGGATCGAGGAGCAGGGCGCCGACGGGACGTGGCAGTGGGTCCAGGCACGCCCCGCGGACGACGCGCCGGACGTCGTCGTCCCACCCCCATGAGCCGGCGTGCCGACGCCCTGATCGCCCTCGCGATCACCGTGCTCAGCGCCGTGCTCTACCTCGTCACGCTGGCACCGGGCCTGCCCTTTCCCGCCGGCGACAGCCACGAGCTGACGACCGCCGCCGCCAGCCTCGGCATCGCGCATCGGACCGGCTATCCGCTCTACACCTGGCTCGGCTTCCTGTTCGCCACGCTGCTCCCCGTCGGTGACGTCGCGTACCGCGTCAACGCCATGTCGGCGGTGCTCGGCGCCGTCGGCGTCGGCGGCATCTACGTGCTCGGACGGCAGCTCGACCTGCGGCCGCTGGCCGCCGCGTTCAGCGCGCTCCTCTTCGGGCTGGCCCGGACCTACTGGTCGCAGGCCGTCATCGCCGAGGTCTACGCGGTGAACCTGTGCGTGCTGATGCTGCTCGTGAACCTGCTCGTGGCGTGGTCGCATCGGCGCTCGGCGGGCCTGCTGGTGGCGTTCGCGCTCGTGTTCGGCCTGTCGGCGGGCACGCACATGTCGAACCTGTCGCTCGCACCGGCCTATGGGCTGTTCATCCTCCTCACCGATTGGCGCGTCCTCCAGCGCCCGCGCCTCGTCCTGGCGATGCTGGGCGTCTTCCTCGTCGGATTGGCCCAGTTCGCCTGGCTGCCGCTGCGCGCCGCCACCGTCCGCTTCCCCAACCCGACGCCGGACACCGTGGCGGGGTTCCTCGCCTACACGGTCGGCGCCTTCTCCGAGAGTCGCTTCGCCTTCGGACTGAGCGCGCTTCCCGAGCGCCTGGCGCTCTATCTGTCCTTCCTGTCGGCGAACTTCACGCCGGTGGGCGTCGCGGCCGGGCTGGTCGGCATGTGGGTGCTGCTGGGACGGCACCCCGTGCGCTTCTGGCTGGTGTGCGGCAGCTTCGCGACCAACCTCGTCGTGTCCTCGCAGCTCGCCGTCTTCGGCGTCGACGTCCACTTCATCGCCGGCTACGTGCCGTGGGTGCTCTTCGTGGGCTTCGCCGTCGACGGCGTGCTCGCGGCGCTCCGCCGTCGCACGACCGGTGTCCCGGTCGCGCTGCGCACCGCCACGGCCGTGCTCGTGCTGGCCGGCGGGCTCCTGGTCGTGGGGCGCACCGGATTCGCCGCCAACGACCGGCGCACCGACACGGCCGAGCCGGACTTCCAGCGCAACGTCTTCGCGATGCTCCCACCCGGGAGCGCGCTCATCGCACCGTCGGGCGTGTTCGCGCAGAACCTGGTGTACTTCCATCGCATCCTCGGTCTGCGACCCGACGTCGACCTGATCGACACGCCCGACGGGACGCCCACGCGTCCCGCGGCGCCGCGCTTCACGACGCTCACCACGACCGGCGGACAGCTCACCGGCGCCGCGCGCTGGAGCGTGTCCCCGACGGCGCTGCCCGACGACGCCTGGTTCGTCCCCGTCCTGGCCGGCGCGCGGCACGACCTCGTCCTCTGGCGCGTCGAGACCGCGCCCCCGGTGTTCGCGCCGGCCGGCGCGTTGCCTGCCGTGCGCAGCGATCATCGCTTCCCGGAGGCGACGCTCGAGGGCTACACCGTGACGCCCGCGGCGACGGGACGCGTGCACCTCGAGACGCACTGGCAGCTGGCGCGACCCGACGCTGCCGTCGTGGTGTCGACGCGCATCGGCACGCAGCCCATCGAGTCGCACGAGCTCGGCTTCGGGAACCGCCGGCGCTATGCCGCGCAGGTGGGGTCGCCGGGAACCCGCGTCGTGGAGTCGTTCGATCTGGTCGTACCGTCGCACCTGCCGGCGGGACGCCAGCCGCTCGCAATCGGCGTGACGCGCTTCGGGGAGACGGGGCTCACCACCGAATGGCTGGAGGTCGGGCATGTCGACGTCGGGTGAGGATCGCGCCCTCGGCATCGCCGGCGCGGTGCTGCTGCTCGTGCTCCAGGTCGGCGGCGCGGTCCTGCTCCTGCGCGCGACGCCGACGCCGAGCCTGCTCGGTCCCCGCGTCCCCGCCGCCCCGCCCGACATCCTCGGCGCCGTCGAATGGTACGGCGACGACGGCTTCACCGTCGCCACCGGCGACGGGCTCGAGCAGGTGCGGATCGACGCCGACACCGTCCTCACCACGATGACGGGCCCCGCACGCCCCGCCGACCTCCGCCCCGGCGGCGGCGTCGTGATCTGGGGACGCGATCCGGCGCGCGTGATCCTGGTGTCGACGGGGCCGTAGGCGGCACGGTTCCAATGACGCAGCGACTCACTCCACGGACACGTGGCGCGGCGTGCGGCCTCGCCGCGGCAGCGCTCTTCGGCGTGAGCGCGCCGATCGCCAAACGGCTGCTCGCCGACAGCGGGCCCTACGTGCTCGCCGGATTGCTCTATCTGGGTGCCGGCCTCGGGCTGCTGCTCTTCGGCCTGATCCGGCGGGCCGACACCGGAACCACATCGCCGCGAGAGGCCCGGCTACGCGCAGCCGACGTTCCGGCGCTCGTCGGCGTGATCGTGGCGGGCGGGGTGGTCGGGCCCGTCCTGATGTTGATCGGCCTGCGTCGCGTGTCGGGCGTCGCGGGGGCCCTGTTGCTCAACCTCGAAGCGCCGCTCACCGTGCTCGTCGCGGTTGCGTTCTTCCGCGAGCATCTCGGACGACGCGAGGCGGTCGCGGTCACGATGGTCTTCCTCGGGGTGATGGGCCTCGCGTGGAGCCCGGCGGCGATCCACCTCGACGTCGTCGGCGTGCTCGCCCTGGCGGGTGCCTGTGCGAGCTGGGCGATCGACAACAACCTCACCCAACGACTCACCATCCGCGATCCGGTGGCGATCGTGCGCGTGAAGGCGCTCAGCGCCGGCGCGCTGAGCCTGCTCGCCGCCACCGCCCTCGGCGAGGCCTGGCCGCCGGCGCCGACCGTTGGCGCCGCACTCCTCGTCGGGAGCGCGAGCTACGGCCTGAGTGTCGTGCTCGATGCCTATGCGCTTCGCCTGCTGGGAGCGGCACGCGAAGCGGCGTTCTTCGCGACGGCGCCCTTCATGGGAGCCGTCGCGGCGATTCCGCTCCTCGGGGAGACGTGGAGCCTGGGCCAGGTCGCCGCGGCGGCGGTCATGGCCGGCGGTGTGGCGGTCCTGCTGCGCTCACGCCACGCCCACCGGCACGAGCATCCCGTCCTCGAGCACGACCATGCCCACGTCCACGACGCGCACCACCAGCACCTTCACGTCCCAGCGGTGGCCGCGGGAACGACGCATTCGCACCCCCACCGGCATGACGCCATGGAGCACGACCATCCCCACGTCTCCGACCTTCACCACCGGCACCGGCACTGAGAGCGAGCCGGCACGCAGGTCCGTCGTTCGCTCACGGCGCAGCGCGATAGGACTCGAGGCTCGCCGTGCTCTCGAAGTACATGACCTTGCCCTGCGGCGTCGCCCCGATGACGGCGGTCGCCTTGTCGACCGGCTTCCCCGACACCGGATCGACGGCGACGCGCGCCGCCGGGTCACTCGCGAGACGCCCCTTACACATCTCGCAGCAGCCGAAGTACGTCTTGCCGTCGACCTGCACCGGGATCTGCGGGCCGGGGTGGCTCGTGTTGTTCACCATGCACACGTGGTCCGCTGCGACCGGCTCCAGCGTACCCGCCAACGACGGCGAGGCCGCAATGCAGGCGAACACGGCCACGACCAGGCTCACGACGACGATGCGACGAATCCCCATCAGTCCTCCCTCACGGTATCGAGTCATCGATCGACTCGGAGGGTAGCGGGCCGGCACCGGACGTGAAAGCCAGCTTGTGCCGCGGTCCCACGCATTGGCCATGCGGGGTCGCAGCGGCGCTCGGCCCTACCCCTGCGGCAATGCACCGAGCAGCTCGGGAGCGCCCGTGCGCAGCGCGCGGGTCTTCCACCAGAAGCTGGCCGCGTGGTTGTTGTCGTTGTCGTGCGCCTGGCGCCAGCGGTAGCTGCCGTTGCAGGTGGCGCCGTTCGTCACCGTGAGCTCGCTCGGGGTGATGGCGTGATCGTCGCCGTCGAAGAAGCCGGGGTGCCGACACACACCGACGACGTCGACCCCGCTCCCGTGCGTGCCCTGCGTGATCCCGTCGTCGGCCTCGCCCGACGGGCACGCGCTGCCCATGACGAAGCTCTGCGTCTGCTGGTTGAAGGCGATCGACGGCGTGGTGTTCGTACCCATGGCCGCGGTGCGCGGGGCCGCGACGAAGAGCCAGTCGAGCAGCCGATCGCGCACGGCGGTGCGCACCGCGACGTGTCCCCCCGCCGAGGTGTTCGTGATGTCGCTGTGGCAGAAGGACCCGAGGCGCTGTCCGTGCACCTCGCGCCAGGTCTCGCCGGGCGCCGTCGTCATGTCGAGCCCCACCGCCCACGGGCTCGCCTGCGCGTCGTACGGCAGCGTGCCGTCGCTGCGCCCGGTCCACAGCGCGGGCGAGCAGCTCCCCCACGCCGTCAGCATGAGTGCGCGACGATTGGTCGCCACCCAGTCGGCCCCCGGCGACGCGTCCTCGCGTCCCACCCATTCACAGAAGCCGTTGCCCGGTGCGCAGGAATCACCGAAGCCGGCGAGGACGTCGCCGTTCTTGCACGTCGTCTCGAAGCTGGCGGCACCGACGACGTCGTACGTGCTGGTGCCGATGCGATCGATCACCCCCTGCACCGTGACGACGCCCGCGATGCGCGCCTGCACGCCCCAGTCGTGCGTGTTCGGACCGCCGGTGCCCATGTTCGACGCGACGTCCATCGCCACGCGCGCACCCGCCGAATGGCCGACGAGCACGATGTTCTTCGCCGGTGACGGATAGAGCCGGTTCACCTCCTGCGCGAGACGGAAGCGCCATTCGTACGCCGTCGTGCACGGCTCGCCCTGCTGCGTCGTCGCGCAGCCGGGGTCGCCCGCCTCCCAGTCGTCCATGTCGAGCGGGTCGGTGGAGTCGGAGGGATGGATCCCGGACGGCGTGGCGGTGTAGACGTTGGCCCGCGCGCTGTTCGTCACGACGTGGACGCCGGGGTGCGCCGCCTCCCACGCCGCGATGCGGGCCGGCAACGCCGCGTTCACGGCCGACTCCAGCTCATCGAGCGAATTCGCCGCGTTCTGACGCGACGAGGCGCAGCTCTTCAGGCCGTGGACGTAGAGCAGGTTCAGCTGCACGACCAGCGTCGTCGTCGTGGTCGACGACGTGGTGCTCGTGGTCGTGCTGGTCGACGAGCTGCTGCTCGACGTGCTGCTGCTCGTGCTCGTCGAGGTCGAGGAGGTCGACGACGACGTGCTGGTCGTGGTCGTCGACGTGCTGGTCGTCGACGTGCTCGTGCTGGTGGACGAGGACGACGACGTGCTGCTGGTGCTCGTCGACGTCGTGCTCGAGGTGGTGCTCGACGTGCTGCTCGAGGTGGACGCCGACGTGGAGGTGGAGCTCGACGTCGACACCGTGGTCGTCGTCGGGGGTGGCGGACACGGCGCCGTGCCGGCACGCTGCACGAGCCATTTGCGGGCGTCGTCCTGTCGCTCGATGCCGCCCGCGAGGCCGCCCCAGCCGGCGCAGATCGTGTCGCCCGTGCCGAGCGTCAGCGCGATCACCGCCGTGTCGCCGACGTTGGGCGGCACCACGGCGAGCGGACCCCCCTTCCCCTGCAGGATGGCTTTCAACGAGACGAGGCCGCTGGCGCTGCGCTTCAGCACCAGCGTGCGGAGCGCGCCACCGGCGGCACCACCGCTGTACTTGAGCCCGCTCGCCCCGAGCCGCTTCCACCCGGGCGCCGGGAGGTCGAACGTCTCGTCGGCGGGCGTGCTGCCCTGCGTGATCACCCGGAGCGTGGCGCCATCGACGAGCGGGTCGCCGGCCAGGGCCGGGCCGCTCCCCTTCGCCTGGACGAGCACCTTCCGCAGCGCTGGATTCGGGCTCGGATCCTGGATGAGGAGCTTCGTGCCGGGCAGCGTCACGTCGGCGGCGCGCGCCACGGCCCACAGCAGCACGAGGGTGATCGCGAGCGCGCGCATGCCGCCGTACATCCGGGTCGGGGTGCTAGCCGGCCACGACCGCGGCCGTCAAGAACAAAGCAGCGACTGGAGCGCGTCCATGTCGACGGGCTTCACCAGATGATGGTCGAAGCCGGCGTCGCGACTCCGCCGGCGATCGTCCGGCTGCCCCCATCCCGTCAGCGCGATCAGCTGGACGGCGCCGAACTCCGGCTGCTGTCGGATGCGACGCGCCACCTCGTGGCCGTCCATGCCCGGCATGCCCACGTCGAGCAGCACGGTCGAGGGGCGGAAGGTCTGCATGACCGCCAGGGCCGACGGCCCGTCGTGCGCGATCTGCGTCTCCATGCCGACGACGTCGAGCAGCATCGCCAGGCTCTCGGCCGCGTCCCGATTGTCGTCGACGACGAGCACCCGCCGCGACGCCGGTGCGGGGGTCGCCCCGTTCCGTGCCGGTGCGGCGACGCCGGTGCCCGCGGCCAACGGCAGCCGGACGACGAACTCGCTGCCGCGCCCCGTCCCGTCGCTGCGCGCTTCGACGGTGCCGGCGTGCATCTCGACCAGCCGGCGCACGAGCGTGAGCCCGATGCCGAGCCCGCCCTGCGCCGCACGCCGCGTCGGCGCGACCTGCATGAACACGTCGAAGACCGTCGGGAGCAGATCGGGCGGGATGCCGATGCCGTCGTCACGCACCGAGACCACCACCACGTCGCCCTCGCGATGCGCCGTGAGCGCGATGTGACCGCCGCCGTCGGTGTAGCGAGCGGCGTTGTTGAGCAGATTGGCGAACACCTGCGACAGTCGGAACGGGTCGGCGTCGAGCACCATCGCCTCGGACGGCAGGGCCACGACGAGATGGTGCCGGGCGGCATCGATGAGCGGGCGGCTGGTCTCGATGGCGCTCGCGACGACGTCGCCGAGCGTCACGCGCTCGCGTCGCAGCTCGATGCTGCCGCGCGTGATGCGCGAGACCTCGAGCAGGTCGTCCACGAGGCGGACCATGTGATTCACCTGGCGCTCCATCATCTCGTGGACGTGCCGCGTGCTGGCGTCGCCTGCGATCCGCAGGATGCCGAGCGCATTCCGGATGGGCGCCAGCGGATTGCGCAGCTCGTGCGCGAGGGTGGCGAGGAACTCGTCCTTGCGTCGATCGGCCTCGCGCAGCGCCGCCTCGGTCTGCGTACGCACCCGCGCGAGGCGGAGGCAGGCCCCCACCCGCACCAACAGCTCCCGCGCCGAGAACGGTTTCACGAGGTAGTCGTCGGCACCCCCCTGCAGGCCTTCGAGCCGAGCCTCTTCGCCGGCGCGCGCCGACAGCAGGATGATCGGGACCAGCCGCGTGCGATCGTCCGCCCGCAGCGCGCGCAGCAGCCCGACGCCGTCGAGTCGCGGCATCATCACGTCCGAGACGACGAGATCGGGCGGCCGCCGGCGCGCCATCGCCAACGCGGTCACACCGTCGGCGACGGCCTCGACGTCGTAGTCCTCGCCGAGGAGCCGCGTGACGTAGTCGCGCATGTCGGCGTTGTCGTCGGCGAGCAGCACGCGTGGACGCGCGCCGCTCGCCTGCACCACCGGGGCGAGGGCGGGCGGATGGCCGTCGGTCCAGCGCATCGCCTCGATCACGTAGGGCGTCGCGCCGACCGACGTCGGCGCCAGCGAGCGTGGCGCCCCGATGCGATCCGCGGGCAGGCCGGCCGGATCGGTGGGAATGGACACCACGAACGTGCTGCCGGCGTCGATTGCGCTCGACACCCGCACGCTCCCCGCGTGCAGGTGGGCCAGCTCCTGCACGAGGGCCAGGCCGATCCCCGTTCCCTCGTGGGTGCGGGCGCGCGCGCCGTCGATGCGATGGAAGCGCTCGAAGACGTGCGGCAACTGCTCCGCCGCGATGCCGATGCCGGTGTCGGTCACGGTCAGCTCCGCCGCGCCGTCGACCGCACGCAGGCGCACCGTGATCGAGCCCGCGAACGTGAACTTGAACGCGTTCGAGAGCAGGTTGAGGACGATCTTCTCCCACAGGTCGCGATCGACGTGGACGGGTGCCGGCAGCGGTGGACAGTCGACGATCAGCGCCAGCCCGGCGCGCTCGCACGCGGAGCGGAAGGCGCTGGCGAGATCGGCGGTATAGGTGGCGAGGTCGGTGGGCTCGTAGCTCACCTGCAACCGACCGGCCTCGAGACGCGAGAAGTCGAGGAGCGCGTTGACCAGCTTCTGGAGACGGAGGGCGTTGCGCTGCAGGAGCGCCAGCGCCTCGCGACGCTCGGGCGACGGCTCGTCGTCGAGCAGCTCCTCCAACGGCCCGAGCATGAGGGTCAGCGGCGTGCGGAACTCGTGGCTGACGTTCGAGAAGAAGGCGGTCTTCGCCCGGTCCAGCTCCGCCAGCGCCTCGGCGCGGGTGCGCTCCTCCTCGTACGCGTGCGCGTTGGCGATGCTGGCCGCGATCTGCGCCGACACGAGCTCGAGGAAGCCGCGGTAGCCGTCGTCGAGGAGACGGAACGGATTCAGTCCCGCGACGAGGACGCCCGCCTTGCCCGTCTGCCCGGACGGCGCGATCGGCAGCAGGACCGCTTGATGCGGCGGACGCCCCCAGGCGCCGGTCGGCAGATCGGGCCACAGATCGGCCAGGCCCGACACGAGGCTGGGGCGATGCGTCGCCAGCACCTCGGCGAAGGGCCAGGGGCCGTCGTCGTCGAGGGTGACACGCGCGCGCACCGCCGGATGATCGCGGCCGATGCCCGACGTGCCGGCGAGCCGCACGCAGCGCTCGGCCGGGTCGACCAGATAGATCATCGCGAACGGCAGGTCGCGCGGGTTGGTACCGAGCGCGGCGGCGCTGCGCGAGCAGGCCTCGTCGAAGGTGCGCGCGTCCGTGGTCTGCGCCGCGAGCTCGCGCAGGAGGGCCAACTGCCGCTCGCCGACGATGCGTCGCGTGTCGTCGGTATTGGCGCAGATGATGCCGCCGGTCCCACCGTCGTCGTTCGGCACCGGGCTGTAGGAGAACGTGTAGTAGGTCTCCTCCGGATAGCCGTAGCGCTCCATGATGAGGAGGAGGGCCTCGTCGTACGTGCCCTCGTCGTCCTGCATCACGGAGCGCGCGCGGGGCCCGACCTCGTCCCAGATCTCGCGCCACACCACCGACGCCGGTTGACCGAGCGCGTCGGGATGCTTGCCACCGACGATGGCCCGGTAGGCGTCGTTGTAGAGGTTGATGAGGTCGTCGCCCCACCAGACGAACATCGGCTGGCGCGACGTCAGCATGATGCGGACGGCGGTCTTGAGGCTCTGCGGCCACTGCGCGGCGGGCCCGAGCGGCGTGGCGGCCCAGTCGACGGCGCGCAGGCGCGCGCCCATGTCGCCACCCCCGCGCAGGAACGGCACCTCGCTGCCGGCGGCGCGCGCGCCACGCCTGTCCTTGGGAACGGTAGGACCCACGCGTAGTCGCCTACCATGGCCTCCGGGGCTTGCGGAGCCTCGATTTGCACCTGCGGCGCCGGGGTCGGGCGTCGGTCACTTCGACTTGAGCGCACCGGCGCAGACGTCGCCCTCCTCGGTGCCGGCGAGCCAGCGACGGAGGTCGGTGGTGCGCGCCCGCGTGAGCGCGGTCAGTCGCGCATCGGCGCACATCGGATAGACGCTGCCGTAGTAGCCCGGCTCGGTGTGCGGATAGGTGGCGGCCAGCTCGGCGTCGCGCAAGGCGATCCAGGCACGCTGCGCGGCACGGAACTTCGTGATGAACACCGGGTCGTCGGCGTACTGCTTCAGCACCTCCTGATAGACGCCGTTCAGTTCCTTGTCGGCGCTGGCGAGCTCGCCACCGGCGGTGCGATCCATGTCCAGCTGCGTCTGCGCCTGCACCCCGGCAGCGACGGCGAGCAGCAGCGCGCTGGCGAGCATCGTGATCCGCATCAGCATCCCCTCCTCGGCGCCGTCATCTAGCGACTACGCCACGGGCATGCCAGCCGCGGGGATCAGCCCGCCGTCCGGCGCGTCCGGCATGCGGACGGCGCCTCGCCGAACCAGCGCCGGAACGCCTTGCCGAAGGCGGCGCCGTCGGCGAAGCCGACCCGACGCGCGACCTCGCCCAGGTCGAGCGCTCCCTCGACGACGAGCCGCTGCGCCAGCGGCCGCCGCACGGCGTCGACGACGTCGCGAAAGCCGCGTCGCTCGAGGGCGAGGCGACGGGCGAGCGTCTTTCCGCTCATCCCGAGCGCGCGCGCCACCGTCTCCCGGTCGAGCCGATCGCCACGCGCGAGGACGTCCTCGATCGCCGCGACGAGGCGGACCGTCGTCGACGCGGGCTGGACGGGCGACGCCGTCAGCGCGTCCGCGAGTGCGGCCGCCGCGTCGGGGTTGGCGGTCCGCAGCGGGCGGGCGAGATCGCGCGCGCGGAGGGCCAGCCCCGTCTCGGAGCGACGGAAGCGCACCGGACACCGCAGCACGCGCTCGTACTCGCGCTCGGCGCCGGCGGGCGCATGGCGGAACCAGACCTCGTGCGCACCCGCCCCGCTGCGACGCAGCGCCATCGCCGTGCGCGCCACGAGATACTCGACGACGTGGCGCGGCACCTCCGGACCCAGGCCGAAGCCGACGAACGTCGTCGCTCCGCGGCGCTCGACGCGCACGGCGTCGGGATTGCCCCAGGTGCTCCCCGCGAAGCGCCGGAACGCCTCGAGGCCCTCGCCCGCCGTCGCCTGCGCGCGCGCGAGGTAGGACAGCACCCCGCGCCCCTGGGCGCGCTCCGCCATGTGCAATCCGACGAGCGCATCGTTCGCCAGCGTCTCCGCGCGCCGCAGCACCGCTCGCAGCTCGTCGAGGCCGAGGGAGACGGCGGTGTCGTGGGTCACCCGCGCATCGAGGCCCGCGTCCGCGCAGACCAGGGCCGGGTCGAGCCCGACCGACGCCAGCTCCGAGAGGAGCACGCGAAACGCGCCGCCGAGCGACATCGGTGCGTCATACCCGAAGTCCCGCGCCACCGACCAGCGATCGCGGACGGGTCGCCGCGGCGGCGATCGCCCGCAGCATGTCGCGGAAGATCAGCAGGTGGAGCGGGATCAACGCGTACCAGTAGAGCCGCCCGAGCCAGCCGATCGGATCGAAGATCGCCGTCTGCCGGATGGTCGACGACACCGCGTCCCCCTGCACTTCGAACTCGAGCCACGCACGGCCGGGGAGCTTCATCTCGGCCGCGAGGCGGAGGAGCCGATTCGGCTCGAACGCCTCGACGCGCCAGAAATCGATCGTGTCCCCCACCCGGAGCGGACGACCCGGGCGTCCACGCCGCGAGCCGACGCCGCCCAGCAGCAGGTCGATGACGCCGCGCAGCCGCCAGAGCCAGTCGTAGGCGTACCAGCCGGTGTCACCACCGATGCGCTCGATGGCGGCGAACGCCTCCGGCGGCGCCGCGCGCACCTCGGCGGTACGCGAGTCGGCGAGCCGCCGCCCGAACTGGACGCGGTCCCAGTTCCGCATCGGCCCCGACGACGACATCGCGTCGGACCACCGCGTCGTCGCCCATTCCCGATCCTCGTTGGCGAGCGCCTGCGTCAGCGCGGCCTCCATCCCCATCGGGCGGATCGGGAAGGTGCGCAGCGCGGTGTCGTCGCGCACCACGGTCGAGTGCACGATGCTCTCGACGAGCTTGCGGCCGATGCGCGCGTAGACCGGCGTCACGAGACCGAGCCACAGGCTCGAGAGGAACGGCGTCAGCACCGGCACGGGGATCATCGGGACGTGCAGTCCGCGGCGCCGGGCGTAGGCGCGCATGATGTCCCCGTAGGACACGCGGTCGGCGCCGCCGATCTCGAAGATGGGATTGCCGGTGATCGGCAGATCGATGGCGGCCGTGAGGTAGGCGATGACGTCGGCGATGGCGATCGGTTGCGCCGGGATCGACACCCACTTCGGCAGGATCATGATCGGCAGGCGCTCCACCAGCGAGCGGATCAGCTCGAACGAGAGACTGCCCGAGCCGATGACGATCGACGCACGGAACTCCACGACGGGGACCCCCGAGCCGCGGAGCAGCTCGCCGACCTCCTGACGGCTGCGGAGATGCGGCGAGAGCGCTTCGTCGTCGGCGCCGAGGCCACCGAGGTAGATGATGCGCGCGACGCCGGCGGCCTTGGCGGCCTCACCGAAGCGACGCGCCGCCTCACGGTCCTCCTCCTCGAAGCTGCCGGCGGTTCCCATCGAGTGCACGAGATAGAAGGCCGTGGTGACGCCGCGGAGGGCGGCGTCGAGCGAGGCACGGTCGCGCACGTCACCCGCGACGACCTCGGTGCCGGGAGCGACGCGCGCCTCGAGATGGCCGGGACGTCGCGCCAGGCAGCGCAGGCGATGGCCGGCCGTCTCCAGATGCTGGAGCAGGCGGCCGCCGACGTAGCCCGTCGCGCCGGTGAGGAGGATGAGTCGATCGACCATGGACGCATGGTCACCCTAGGCCGTCCAGTACCTGACGCCAGCACCGGATCGCACGACCTTGGACAGGGCGCCACCAGCCGGCGACGTGACTACAGATGCCGCGTCACGGCCGGCGCCGACAGCCAGTTGTCGTGGCGTCCGTCGACGTAGCGGATCGGCACCTCGGCCAGCACCGCCGGATCGACGTCGTCGAGGCAGCCGAGGTTCACGGCGACGTACGCCCCGCCGATGGCCTCGATGTAGCCCCGGCCGAACGGCTGCATCCCGCACGTGCGGCAGAACAGATGATGCCCCTGCAGCGAGCCGAACCGATAGTCACCCAGCGCCGCCTCGCCAGCGAGGAGGCGGAACGCCTCGGGCTGGATGAGGACGCCCCACCAGCGCGCCTTGGTGCAGAACGAGCAGTTGCAGCGCGTCGAGCCGGCCTCGAGATCGAGGTCGGCCTCGAAGCGCACCGCCCCGCAGTGGCAGCTCCCCGTGTACGTCCGGATCATGTGTCACTCCTTGAGCTCGGCGAGTCGCCGTTCGAGAAACCGTCGCTCGGGCTCCTGACGGACCAGACGGAGCGCACGATCGTACGATGCACGCGCGTCCGCGGCCTTCCCCAATCGACGGCACAGCTCGGCACGCGCCGAGTGTGCGAGGTGATAGTCCGCCAGGTCGCCTCGAGCCAGGATGGCGTCGACGAGCGCCAGCCCCGCAGCAGGCCCGTCGCGCATCGCCACCGCCGCCGCGCGGTTGAGCTCGATCACCGGCGACGGGCTCGCTTTCAGGAGCACGCCGTAGAGCGCCACGATCTGCGCCCAATCGGTGGCATCGGCCGTCGCCGCCTCGGCGTGCACGGCCGAGATGGCCGCCTGCAGCGTGTAGGCGCCGAAGCGGCGCGACGTCAGCGCGCGCTCGACCAGCGCCAGGCCCTCGGCGATGTGATCGCGGTTCCACAGCGAGCGATCCTGCTCGTCGAGGAGGATCAGGTCGCCGTCGGGCGAAGTCCGCGCCGCGCGCCGCGACTCGTGGAGCAGCATGAGCGCCAGCAGCCCGATCACCTCGGGCTCGGGCAGCAGCTCGACGAGCAGCCGGCCGAGGCGGATCGCCTCGCCCGAGAGATCGTGACGCATCAACGTACCGCCCGACGACGCCGAGTAGCCCTCGTTGAACACGAGGTAGACGACGCGCAGGACGGGATCGAGCCGCTCGGGCAACTCGGCCAGCGCGGGCACCTCGTAGGGAATGCGCGCGTCGCGGATCTTCCCCTTCGCGCGCACGATCCGCTGGGCCACCGTCGGCGGCGTGGTGAGGAAGGCGCGCGCGATCTCCTCGGTGGTGAGGTCGCACACTTCGCGCAGCGTCAGCGCCACCTGCGCATCGGGCGGTAGCGCCGGATGGCAGCAGGTGAAGATGAGGCGCAGGCGATCGTCCTGGACGGCGTCGACGTCGGGCTCGCCGATCGCATCGTCCATCTGTCGCGCGATCTCCACCAGCGACTTGTCGAAGCGCGACCGCCGCCGGAGGTTGTCGATGGCCTTGAAGCGGCCGGCCTGCACGAGCCAGGCGCGCGGATTGTCGGGCACGCCGTCCTCGGCCCAGCGCGCCACGGCGGCGGCGAAGGCGTCGTGCATCGCCTCCTCGGCGAGATCGAAGTCGCCGAGGAGCCGGATCAGGGTGGCGAGGACGCGACGCGACTCGGTGCGATACACGCCGTCCACCGTGTCGCGCGCGCGGGCGAGCGCGTCGCCGGTCGGCCCCGGTCTCCCTGCGCCGTCGTCGGATTCGTCGTGGTCCATCGCGTCGGGCACAGGGATGGTCGTGGCATGAATCGGCGGATGCGTCCACGAGGACCGGCCCACGGTCGCGGATCGACGCCTACGATTTCTCGGCGACGGCCTTCAGGTTGGCGAGGCCGGTGGCGAACTGACTGCCGATCATGTCGTCCATGTCGAGGAACACGCCGATCACCTTGCCGAGGAAGGTGTTGGGCCCGCGCATGGTCCAGGTGACGGTGGTGACGCCGCCGGCGGGCCGCAGCGTGAACTCGGCCGTGTTGCGCCCCTCGAACGGCTCGAGGAAGTGCAGATCGATGACGACGTCCGACGCGGGGGTGGTCTTCACGATCTCCATCCGTCCCTTCCCGACGTCGGAATTGCCGCTCCATTCGTACACCGCGCCCGGGCCGCTCGGCGCGCCGCTGTAGGTACGCTGCATCGCCGGATCGACCTTCTCCCACGGCGACCAGTCGACCCACCGATGCAGGTCGGCGATGTGCGGGAATATCTGCTCGGGCGGCGCGGCGATCGTGGTGGCACGCTCGACGTGCACCGTATCGGGTCGCGTGGCCGCGTAGCCGAGGAATCCGAGGACGAGCACCACGAGGACGAGGGCGAGCTTCTTCAGCATGGGATCCTCCGTGTCAGCGTCGCGCCATGGTGGTGCGGATCGGCCGGACCTCGATGCTGCCCGAACGGGCGCTCGGAATCCGCGCCGCCACCTGGATGGCGTCGTTCAGGTCGCGCGCGTCGATCAGAACGAAGCCGACGAGATGCTCTTTGGTCTCGGCGAACGGCCCGTCCGTGACGGTCATCCGGCCCTGGCGCACGCGCACCGTCGTCGCGGTCGTGATCGGCTCGAGCGCCTCGCCCGCGATCATCTGCCCGCTGGCACGCAGCGCCTCGGCGTACGCCGCACACTCGGCGACCAGTGCCTCGTGATCGGGGAAGTCGGCGATGTCGGTCTGGTCGTAGATGATGCAGAGGTATTTCATCGGAGGCCTCCGACCGCCACGTCACTGCGTCCCGAGGCGCAGCGTGCCGGCGGCCTGCTGCACGTCCTGCGGGAGGATCTCGGCCACGAGGTCGGCGGGCGGCATGGCGCCCGCCTCGGCCTGCGCGTGGCCACTCGGGATCATCGGCATCGTGAATCGCATCGTCGTGCCTCCTGCTCGTCGTCGTGGTGGACCCTGCCTCCGAGACGAACGAGCAGGCGCCGGATCGACACGGGATGTCCTGTCGTCACCACCGACCACGGCTCAACGACGGCTTGTGCTCGCACGGCGGACGGGGATATCGGCCCGGCATGGACTTCGGGATCACGTTTCCGTCGTACATCGAGGCGTGGCGCGACTGCGAGGTGGCCGAGGCCGCCGGCTTCAGCCACGCCTGGTTCTACGACACCCAGCTCCTGTGCTCGGACGTCTACGCCACCATGGCGCTCGCCGCCGAGCACACCCGCACCATGACGCTCGGCACGCTGGTGGCGATCCCGAGCAATCGCATCGCGCCGGTGACGGCGAGCGCCATCGCGACCATCAACGCCATCGCACCGGGGCGCGTCATCCTCGGCGTGGGCACGGGCTTCACCGGTCGCAACACGATGGGGCTGCCGCCGCTGCCCGTGTCGCGCATGGTCGAGTACGTGCGGCAGGTGCGCGGGCTGCTCGCCGGCGAGGACGTGCTCTTCCGCGAGGGCAAGGCCGAGCGCTGGATCCGTCTCCTGACGCCCGACCGGAAGCACGGCTGCGTCAACCTCGACGACCCGATCCCGATCCACATCGCCGCCAACGCGCCCAAGGCCCTCGCCGCCGTCGGCGAGGTGGGCGACGGCTGGATCACCGTCGCGCTGCCGCCCGACGGCGTGCGCGCCGCGCGCGAGGGCATCATGCGTGGCGGCCGCACGTTCGACGGACCCGACGGCCGGCCGTACACCACGCTGCTCACGACCGGCTGCATCCTGCGGCCCGGCGAGCGGCTCGACAGCGAGCGCGTCGTGCGTCGCGTCGGACCGGTGGTGGTCGTCGGCGCACACGCGATCTGGGAAGCGTCGCGCGGAGGACACGGCTTCGGGATGCAGAACGACGACGTCGCGACCGCCTACGGCGCCTATCTCGAGGCCTACGCCGCGCGACGCGGCTCGCCGGCCGATCGTCGCTACCTGGAGGCGCACGAGGGCCACATGATGTACCTGAAGCCGGGCGAGGAAGCGTTCGTGCAGCCCGAGCTGGTGCCGCTGCTGACGCTCACCGGCGACGCCGACGAGGTGCGCACGCGCGTGCGCGCGCTCGCCGACGCCGGCGTCGACAACCTCGCCGTGCAGGTGATCCCGGGCACCGGGCGCGAGCTCATCGAGGAGTTCGGCCGCGAGGTGATCGGGCGGCTGTAGGGCGTCGTCGCTACTGCGGCGTGCACGCACCCGCGACGCAGGTCGCCGGATACCGCGTCTGGCCGGACTGGGCGCCCTCGCAGAGGTTGCGGAACGACCACAGCTCCTGCGTAGTCGAGGCCGTGCCGTCGCTGCAGCTGCCGGCGACCTGACAGCACAACGACGTCGTGGGTATGGGCTCCACGGTGCACGTGCCGTCACCGTGACAGACCCCGCCGGACATCGGGACGCTGCCGGCGTAGCCGGGAGCACTCATGCAGTACTGGCTCAGGTTGAAGTAGAGGATGAACGGCGGCGCTGCCACGCACTGATCCGGCAGGGCGCAGCACGACGGGGGTGCCGGCGTGCAGGTCGCGGCGCAGTACGGACCACCGTCGCATCGCTCGCCGGCTTCCAGGATGCCGTTGCCACACACCGCCGGCACGAGCGTCGTCGTCGTCGACGACGTGGTGCTGCTCGTCGTCGTGGTGCTGACGATGGTGCAGTCGTCGTCGGGCGCACCGTTGCGGCACACGACCTTCACCGTCGAGCCGGCGGTCTTGGCGCTGCAGGTCAGATGGCTGCACCGCGTCGGCGTCGCACCGTAGGTGATGGCCAGGCCGCGCAGCGTCGTCGGGGACGCTGGCAGCGAGGGGAGCCAGAGGACGCCCTTCAGGCTGCGGCCGACCTTGACGGCGAGCTTGCCGATGCCGACGGACGCGTCGGGCGTCGCGCGGTCGAGGTAGACGGCGGATCTCGGCGCCGACACGCGCCATCCGCGGGTGCCGTCGAACGCGCCCGACGATGCGCCGTAGCTGACGCTGGTGTCGTCGAACACGAGCGTCACGGAGGCGAACATGCCGTCGGGCGGGCTGAGCACGCCTCCGGGCGCATCGCTCGACCCGAAGGTGATCTTGATGGGCGCGCCGGCAGCGGAGCGGTCGACGACGACCAGCTTCTTCGTGGAGATGCCGGCGGCGAGCGCGACGCCGGAGACGACCGCGACCAGGACGACCAGCAGGCGCACGACGGGGACGGACATGGTAGCGACCTACCAGACTCCCACCCGAAGTGAAAGACAATTTTCGCGGCGCCGGCGCGGCGCGTTCAGCTCGTCTCGAAGTAGAACGTGCCCTGGTCGAGCTGCTCGACGACCACGTACTCCATGCCCTCGAACGACTCGCCGATCCTCGGCGGCGGCGCGTCGGGGCGCTGGAACAGCACGCCCGACTCGTTGTCGCCGATGCCGCCCAGGACGGCCCGGATCGTCTCGGGGCCGCTGCGTACGAGTGCGCGTCCGTGGGTCTCCCACAGCCGATCGAGCAGCGCCAACACCTGCGCCGTGTCGAGCCCCTGCGCCGCCATGGCGGCGTCGAGGTCGGCATAGTCGATCCACCGCCCCGAGGGGATGAAGCCCATCTCGGGCGACGGCTCGGCTTCGCGCACCGACGGACCGGCCACGTAGACGTTGTTGGCGCGGAAGCTCTTCGGCTGTCCCCATTGCGCGAGGATCGTCAGGTTCGGCATGCGCCAGAAGGTGTCGACGATCTCGCGCAGATGCTTCAGGGAATCGACGGCGATGGCCTTGCGGCGCGTGACGCAGACGGGGCCACAGTGGAACCCGTTCGCGAGGCGCATGGTATCGACCCCGAGCTTGGCGCCGGAGACGCCGAGCCAGACGTTCTGCAGGCTCGACGATTCCTCGGGGCTCGCGGCGCGCGTGATCTGGAGGTCGAGCGGGGCGTAGGGACCGCCGAGGGCGACGTAGATGCGCGGGTCCATCGGTGGCCGTACGCCGGTGTCGTCGAGGAGCGGGACGAGGGTGTCGAACTCGACCTGGGCACGGGGGACGGGAAAGGCGGCGGGCGACGGTCGTCGATCGACGACGCGCGGTGCTGCGCACGCACCGAGCACGACGGCCAGGAGCACGACCGGTCGCCGAGCGCGTCGCACGACGCGCCACCCGGGGATCACCATGTGCGCTCTGCTCAACAACATCCGCGTGACGCCCGCAAGCCGAGGCGTACAGCACGCCGGTCCAACACGTCGGCGGCGCGTCACCGACGGCGGAGCCGACGACCGGTGCGCGCCGACGTCGACGGAGACGCCCGCCTCGCATCACCGACCCACGTCGCGCCGCTTTCCCCGCCGGCCCCTCCCGCTATACAACCGCCCGACCCCATCCGAAGGAGGCCGTACCGTGTCCCGACCCACCCCATCCATCGACGCCCCGCTGCTCTTCGGCGCGCAGATCGAAGCCCGCGCGAACCACCCCGAGGTCGCGGATCAGGTCCTCCTCCGCCAGCACGACCGCGCCTGGACGTTCCGCCAGTACCGCGACGCGTCAGTGCGGCTCGGCCACTTCCTCCAGCGCCGGCTCGGGCCGGTCGACGAGAAGAAGCCGGCCCACGTGGCGATGCTGCTCGAGAACCACCTCGAGCTGCTCGCCCTCTACGGCGCCTGCGGCTACACCGGCTCGACCCTCTTCGGTGTCAACACGGGGCTCCGCGGCGACACGCTGGCGGGCGTCGTCAACGCCTCGCGCTCGCGCCTGCTCATCGTCGACCAGCGGCTCTGGCCCGAGGTCGAGAAGGTCCGCGGCCAGCTCACCACCGTCGCCGCCGAGAACATCCTGGTGCTGAAGACGAGCGGCGACGCCTACGACGCCACCGACCTCGAGACGGCGCTCACCAGCGAGGTCGGTCCCGCCGGCAAGAGCCTCGACGCCCCCAGCGCCGACGTGAACCCGATGGCGCCGCTGATGGTCATCTACACCTCGGGCACGACCGGCCTGCCGAAGGGCATCAACAACAACCACTTCAAGCTGCTCGCCATCGGCATGGCGGTGTCGAACAACCTGGGTCTCGGGCCCGACGACATGGGCTACGCCTGCATGCCGCTCTTCCACTCGAACGCGATCTTCCTGGGCTTCATGCCCGCGTTCCAGGTCTGCGGGGCGCTCTCGATGCGCGAGCGCTTCAGCGCCTCGAGCTTCGTGCCCGACGTGATGAAGCACGGCGTCACCTACTGGAACTACGTCGGCGAGCCCGTGCACTACGTGCTGAACGCCATCGAGAAGGAATACGGCGGCGACGAGGCGCGCATCCTCGCCGAGGTCGCCAACAACCCGAAGAACACGCTCAAGTACGCCATCGGCAACGGCGCCGCGGCGCCCGACATCGAGAAGTTCAGCCGCTGGCTCGGGCTCGAGGACATGTACGAGCTGTACGGCTCCACCGAGGCCGCCATCAGCACCTTCCGCAAGAAGGGCGACCCGCGCGGCTCCGTCGGCGAGATCACCGACCCGTCGGTGAAGATCCTGAACGAGAAGGATCAGGAGTGCCCGCCCGCCCAGCTCGGCCCGGACGGCAAGATCACGAACTACGCCGACGCCGTCGGCGAGATCTGCCGCGTCGCGGAGGACACCGGTCTCTTCCAGGGATATTTCGACAACCCCGACGCCAACAGCAGCAAGTTCCGCAAGGGCGTCTACCACTCCGGCGACCTCGGCCACGTGCTCGAGCGCGACGGCATCCGCTACCTCTACTTCGACGGCCGCACCGACGACTGGATCCGCAAGGACGGCGAGAACTTCTCCGCCCTCCAGGTGGCGCGGCACATCCAGGAGCACCCCGACATCGTGCTGGCCGCCGCCTACGGCGTCCCGTGCGCGGTGTCCGACGAGCTGGTGATGGCGGCGGTGAAGCTCCGTCCCGGCGCCACGTTCGACCCGAAGGCGTTCTTCGAGTTCTGCGACCGACAGGTCACCGAGGGCGGCATGGACCGCAAGTGGTTCCCCGACTTCGTGCGCGTCGTCGACGAGTTCGAGTACACCAAGACCGAGAAGATCCTGATCCGGAACCTCAAGAAGGTGCACTTCGACCGCAAGCGGCTCGGCGACGCGCCGGTCTACTGGCGCACGCGCGGCGACACCGCGTTCCGCCCGCTCTCCGCCGCCGACTACGAGACCCTGCGCGAGCAGTTCCGGAAGTCCGAGAAGCTCGACGTGCTCGATCGCTGATGGCGCGCTGACGTGCGCCCGACGGTATTGCCCGGCATTTTCGCCGGGCGTACCGTCGGCCCATGACCGCCCTCACGGACCCGGTGGCACCCGATCGCTGGACCGTCGACGCCTTCCTGCGCCTCGTCACCGACGGCGTGCTCGGCCCCGACGATCGCGTGGAGCTGCTGGAGGGGGTCATCGTCTCCATGGCGCCACAGAACCTCCCGCATATGGCGGGCGTAGGACGGGTCACCGAGGCATTGACCGAGGCCGTCGGTCGGCAAGGGCACGTGCGCATCCAGCTCGCGTTCCAGGCCGGACACTACTCCCTGCCGGAACCCGACGCGGTCGTCGTCCCTGGTCGCGCCGCCGACTACGATCACATCGTTCCGGCCGTCGCCTACCTCGTCGTCGAGGTCGCTGACACCTCGCTCAAACACGACCGTCTCACCAAGCGCGCGATCTACGCCGCCGCCAACGTCCCCGAGTACTGGATCGTCAACATCCCGGACGACTGCGTCGAGGTGCGACGCGACCCGGATCCCGCGGGTCGCCGGTACGCCAGCGTCAGCATCGCGCATCGCGGCGACACCCTCGAGCTGGCGGCGCTTCCCGGCGTCCGAATCAGCGTCGGCGACCTTCTACCGACCCGTGCCCACTGACGCGCGCGCCGCGTAGGTCGCCGCTCCGCGCGTCCACGCCGGTCCGTTGCCCCAGTCGCGTCGCGTCTGCTTCGCCTTGTGGTCGGGGTCGAACGCCTTGCACGCCTTCGCGTACTCGGCCCCCGCCGCCTGCGCGCCGGGCACCGCCCAGAAATCCTCCTCCTTCTTCCAGAGGCCGTTGCCGCCGTACTCCAGGATCGTGATGCCGGGAAAGTCGATGACGCCCGTCCCGCTCGGATGGTCGCGCCGGTTCTGCATGTAGACGCAGACGCGGCCGCTC
>CAYOIZ010000077.1:0-27550 GCA_964404165.1 uncultured Binatia bacterium (SeqCode)
GAGCGCATCGAGCATCGCGGGCGAGTCGGTCTCGGCGGCGAGGAGCGCCGGCAGCGCCTCGCGGGCGCCGCGGTCGGCGAGGAGGGCGGCGAGGCCGGCGCGCGTCGGCACGGTGAGCTCCACGTTGCGGAACACGCGCCCGAGCGTGGCGAGCTCGTCTTCGGCGAGTGGCGACAGCGGGCCCAGCTGGCGCAGCTCGACGAGGCCGTCGGCGGCGAGTCGCGGGCTCGGTCCGCCGAGCTCGCTGAACCCGAGCCGGCGGCGGGCGGCGATGGCCTCGGGGCCGTCGATCGTGGCGATGGCCACGCCGTCCGCGAGCGCCTGGACGACGGCGGCCAGCTCGGCGTCGGTCGACGCGGCGACGATGCCGTCGCGTCCTCCGGCGGGTACGAAGACGCGGTCGGGGCCGAGGTGCTCGCGGAGGTAGGACATCGACGGCGCCGGGGCGAGCAGGATGATCACGCGCTGGTCGTCGGCCAGCAGTGGGGGGCGCTGCGATGCGCCGCGGATGTCGACGACGCCGAGCTCGGTGAGGTCGAGGCGGCCCTGCAGCACGCGGTCGACGCGGACTCGATGCACGCGCAGCCGGTCCTCGTCATGGCTCTCGCTGCGTACCGCCCGCCCCTCGACGACGGCGAGCGTGTCGGGGAGCAGCTGGCGTAGCGAGCGCACACCGGTGGTGGGCACCGCGGCCGACGGCGCGTTCGTCGCCGGTGGTCGCAGGGTGGCGGGATCGAGCGGCGGGCCCGGCGGAACGGTGACACCCGGTGGCGGCTCGGTCCGGAGATGCTTCTCCGGCGGGCCGTGCGCCCCGGCGGGCGAGCCGGTCGCGGCGAGCGCCATGAGGGCGCTCACCGCGACCAGCCGCACATGGCGGGTCGTCACGGCGTGAGCATGACCCCGGGGGCGGTCCACACCGTGTCGTTGTCGACGTCGAGATAGATCGGGTTCGAGAAGGCCATGGCGAGCATGCCGTTCTCGTTCAGGTTGCCGTCGGTGAGGTTCGCCAGCGTGGTGTTGCCCGTCGTCCTCAGGCTGTTCGGCAGGACGGGGAAGAGGGGCCGCGAGACGCCGTCGGTGCCGCGCACGAGGGCCACCACCCAGGTGTCCTGCGTGAGGCCGGTCAGGTTGAGCGTGACCGTGGCCTCGAGATGCTCGGCGCCGGGGATGGACGGGAAGTCGTTGACGACCGTGATCGGGAAGTCGATGCCGGCCGTCTTCACGACGTTCGGGATGACGCGGTAGCGATCGCGTGTGCCGGCGTCGGCGTCGTGGTCGAACGGCTGCGGTGCGTTGTTGACGTAGAACTCGACGCGATCGAACTCGGCCCAGCGCGGGCTCTTGATGTCGAGCGTGACGGTGGCCGTGCCGTCGTTGGTGGAGACGAGCGTGCTCTGGCCGATGCCGAGCCCGCCGGTGCCGAGCGGGGTGGTGACGTCGACGGTGAAGAAGGGCGCGTTCGATCCGATGGTCCGTCCGGCGACCACGTTGGCCGCCAGCGTGTCCGGATCGGCGGCGAGCCCGCTCGGGCTGCTCACGGCCGATGCCACCCAGGTGCGGGCGTTCAGCTGCGTCGTGCGGCGCTGGTGCGTGTCGGAGCTGGCCACACCGGTGCGGAGGATGCCCTGGTTCAGGAGGTTGAACCAGTCGCCGATGTTCTCGCCGAGGAAGTCGTTCAGCTGGCCGTTGCGGCCGTCGGTGCCGATCCAGACCTCGAGCGCGTCGAAGCCCGCATCGAAGAAGTTCGGCACGCCCGGATCGAGGCGACGCGCCCCGGCCGGGGTGTGCGACTGCGGCGGACCCGTGCCGGCTTCGGCGGTGTCGATGTCGAGGCCGTCCGTGTTGAAGAAGCTCTTCATGTGGTTGATCTGGATCAGGTTGGCGCGCGGATCCGCGTGCGCCAGGGTGAAGATCTCGGCGGGGGCGAGGCTGTAGTTCCCGAGCGACGGGAAGTCCTGGCCCGGCAGCACACCGGCGCGCCCGTGATCGACGCCGCCGCCGTCGACGTCGAGCGGGTCGATGGTGAGCGGCCAGCTGTTGAAGTGGCCGTAGTCGAACGTCGTGATCTCTTCGCTGGTGGCGGTGCCGATCAGATCGCCCACGCCCATGTCCGCGATCGTGTCGGCGAAGGTCACGCGCACGCTGTGATCGGACGGGGTGAAGAAGTCCATGCCCTCGGCGAGCATGGTGGCGACGCGCTCCTCGCGCGTGACCTCGGCGTCGGGGCTGTCGATGGAGTGGACGTGCCAGTCACCGGCGATGTAGCCGGGCGTGTCCATCACCTTGGCGATCTGCACCGGCACGGTGAGCGTCGCGCCCGCCGCGATGGTGACGTTCTGCGTCGCCGCCGAGTAGCGCGGGCCGCGCGAGACGACGAGTTGGTAGTTGCCGGGCTCGACGTCCTGCACGCCGGTGTCGCCGGTGCGCGGGGCGAACGTGACGAACGAGATGCCGTGGACGAGGCCGTCCTCGGCCGGCTCGCCGAACACGCCGGTCAGGTTGTTGATGAGCCCGAGGATGCTCTGCGTGTTGAGCGGGTCGGGTGACGGATCGAAGCCGACGAGCTGCACCTTGGCCGGGCTCGGGTCGCCGTTCTCGTCGGTGACGAGCACGCGCAGGCCGCCAGGGGCGGGCAGGGTGAAGTCCTGCACGACGGTCGCGCCCGCGCCGACGTTGACGTTGACCGTGGCGGGTGCCGCCGCCAGCCGGCCGTCCTTGTTCGCCTGCACCGTGTAGGCCCCGGTCGGTACCGTGCCGGAGTAGGTGCCGTCGGCGCCGGTGCGGAAGTGGGTGACCACGTTGCGCGACGGCGCCCCGAGCGGTCCCGGTGTGACGGTACCCGTGACGGCGACGTCGGCATTGGCCACGGGCTGGTTGCCGATCTGGACCGTGCCGCGCAGCGTGCCGGTGGTGATGCCCTGGATCTGATTGCGGATGTCGGTGATCGACGCGATGCTGCCGTCGCCGACGGCGAAGTAGCGCGTGAAGGTGAGGGCGTCACCGGGATTGCCCGAGGCGGCCAGCGTGAAGTTCGGGCCGGCGGCGCCGATGAGCGTCAGGACGGCCTCGCGTCCGAGGAGCGCCACGTTGACGCCGCTCGTGGTGAACGCCGTCGTGCCGTTGAAGCCGTGGATGTAGCCGTAGGACACGCCGCTCGCGAGATCCTCGCCGCTGTACGCGGTGAAGTTGCAGAGGTCGCAGGTGCCGGCGGTGCAGGGCACGTAGGTCGACGTGGCGCACGAGGTCGTCACCAGCGGCTCGCCGAAGCCGTACTCGGGCTGGAAGATCTCGATCTGGCCGGAGCCGTTCAGGTAGTCGGCGAAGAACAGGGGCAGGGGCGCCCCGCTGGTGTTGGTGAGCGTCGTCTCCATGCGGATGTACGACACGCTGTTGTCGAGGATGTAGTCGGTCTGGACGTCGACGGGGAGGTCGGTGTCGTCGGCCGATGCCGGGAACGTGAAGCCGAGGCCCGCCACCACCGAGCTCGGATTGATGAAGTCGAGCAGGTCGTCGGGTCCGGTGGCACGAACCACCGCCGGGTTGCCGTCGAAGCCGTCGTTCAGGATGACGACGCTGGTGTAGTTGGCGGTGTTCTCGATGTTGATGCCCGGGGCCATGCCCTCGAAGTTGTCGCGCTCGGTGCCGTCGGTCCGCTGGCGGTCGGCGTCGATGATGTTGCCGCCGTAGGTGCCGATCTGCAGCGTGGTGCGACCGGGCTGACGGATCACGGCCTGGAGCTTGTCGTTCGCCATCAGGATGTCGCCGATGCGGCCGCGGGCGAGCGGACCCTCGATGAGCGACGCCTGGTTCGTGATGACGCGGGCGATCTGGTAGCCCGACGTGGGTGACGAGAAGATCGACGACGGCAGGCAGCGGACCTTGATCTTGTCGGAGTCCTTGCCGATGCCGCCGCTCTCGGCGACCGTACGGTAGACGTTGGTGGTGCGGCGGAAGACGCCCTTCTTCACCTTGAGCTTCGTGGTGAGCACCTGCGGCGCGGTGCAGACGTGCGTCGAGGCCGGCAACAGCGCGGCCACGGCGTCTTCGAGCGTCTGGCGCTGCGGGTCGAAGTTCGGGCTGCCCACGGCCTTGTTCTTCACGTCGAAGCTGCTGACGCTGTTGGTCGCGCAGCCGGCGACGTCGTTCTTGAGACAGACCGACACGCGGATGCTGCAGGCGCCGTTCATGGCGCCGTCGGCGTCGCACGGCGCGCCGTCGGTGCACTGGAACACCCTGCCGCCGCTCGAGTTGAGGACGACGCCGTCGAAGCCGGCGACGCAGTCCGTGCGTGCCGTGCCGCCGCCGGTGATGTCGCAGCTGCCTGGGCAGGATGCGTGTGCCGGCTGGAGCAGTGCCCCCAGCGCCGCGACGATCGCCGCCGCCATCCAGAATCGGGTCCGCATGAGTCAGTCTCCCCCGTTGGCCGGGCGGCGTGGCCTACGCCGCCCGGGATACATCAGGACCGGACGCTACGTGGTCCATTCGCGCGCCGTCAATGAAAAGTTCACATCGGCCGACCATGGATAAAGATACAGTCAGGCTTGACTGTTTGTTTTTGCGCTGCTACTCCCGACCCTGTGACACAGGCAGCCGCCGCCATCCGGATCCGACGCACGCAGGCCGATCGTACCGCCTCCACGCGCGGCCGGCTGCTCGACGCCACCATCGCCTGCCTGAACGACCTCGGGTACGCCGGCACCACCACCCCCGAGATCGCCCGTCGTGCCGGGGTTTCACGCGGCGCCCAGCTGCATCACTTCCCCACCAAGATCGAGCTGGTCACCGCCGCCGTCGAGCACCTCTTCAACCGGCGACACCAGGAGTTCCTCGATGCGTTCGCCCGGCTGCCCGAGAGCGCCGACCGTCCGACGGCCGGCATCGACCTGCTCTGGTCGATCTTCTCCGGCGAGACGTTCCACGCCTGGCTCGAGCTGGCGGTGGCGGCCCGCACCGACGCCGAGCTGCGCCAGCATCTGAAGGACACCACCGATCGCCTGATGGCGACGGTCGGTCACACGTTCCGCGAGCTGTTCGCGCCCCCCTCCACGCCCAATCCGTTCTACGACATCGCGCCCGAGTTCGTGTTCGCGTTGCTCGACGGGTTGGCTCTGCATCGCATCAGCAGCGGCGGCGACGACCACACGACCGGGCAGGTGCTCGACGGCCTGAAGGCCATCGCCCGCCTGGTCATGCCCCCATCTTCGTGACGAAGGAGAAAGCCATGCCGACATCGACCACGGCCGGAGCCCTGCTGGACGCCACCTATCAGGTGCCGGACGAGGAGCGCACGACGGGAGCGCGCCGGAAGGAGTCGTACCCGCAACTCGTGCAGCGGCTCAGCCATCAGTCGGTGGTGAAGCACTTCGACGCCTACGTCGACGTGCCGTGGGACGATCCCGAGTATCGCATCGATCCCGAGGATCCGCGCTGGGAGCTGTCGGCCGACGACGTCCTCGGCGGCACCGCCTGGTACCAGAGCCAGCCGCAGGCCGTCCGCGCCCGCCTGGGCCTGCACATGATGGCCACCTTCATGAAGATCGGCCTGCAGTTCGAAGGCGTGCTGAAGCGGGGCCTGCTCGAGTTCGCGCTGCAGCTTCCGAACCGCTCGCCCGAGTTCCGCTACGTCTACCACGAGGTCATCGAGGAGGCGCAGCACTCGCTGATGTTCCAGGAATTCGTGAACCGCACGCCGTTCGACATCCCGGGGCTCAGCTGGTGGCAGCGCTTCGGCGGCCGGCAGGTGATCCGCCTCGGCCGGAAATTCCCGGAGCTGTTCTTCGTGTTCGTGCTGGGCGGTGAGGACCCGATCGACCACGTGCAGCGCACCGCGCTGCGCACCGAGCGCCAGCTGCATCCGCTCCTGAAGCGCGTCATGCAGATCCACGTCACCGAGGAGGCGCGGCACCTGTGCTTCGCGCGCCAGTATCTCCGCCAGCACGCGGCCGAGATGGGGCCGGTGCGCCGCTGGATCCTGTCGCGCCGCGCCCCCTTCATCCTGGCCGTCATGGCGCAGATGATGATGCGACCGTCGGCGCAGATCGTCGCCGAGTACGGCATTCCGCGCGCCGTGCTGCGCGAGGCGTATTCGAAGAACCCGGTGCACCGTGCGCGCACGCTCGAAGCGCTCCGCAAGGTGCGCGAGCTGCTGACGGAGATCGGCATCGTCACGCCGTCGTCGACCCGGCTCTGGAAGTTGCTCGGCATCTGGGAGCCCACCGCCGCGCCCGCGTCCGCATGACGCTGCCGGCGGGGCCGGGCGGTCCGGCACTGCTGCAGGCGATCCGTCTCGGCCTGCAGCCGCAGGAGTTCCTGCTGCAGTGCCAGCGACGCTACGGCGACGCGTTCACGATCCAGCTCCCGGGCCGCCCGACCCAGGTCGTCTTCAGCCATCCGGACGCGGTGAAGGCGATCTTCACCGGCGACGAGGACACACTGCGCGCGGGGGAGGCGAACGTCATCCTCGAGCCCGTCCTCGGCACGCACTCGCTGCTGCTGCTCGACGGTGCGCAGCATCTGCGCGAACGCCGGCTCATGCTGCCGCCGTTCCACGGGGAGCGCATGCAGGCCTACGGCGAGGCGATGCGCGACATCACCGACGCCGCCATCGATCGCTGGCCGATCGGCCGGGCGTTCCCGCTGCACGAGGAGATGCAGAGCATCACCCTCGACGTCATCCTCCGCACCGTCTTCGGCATGGAGGAGGGTGGTCAGCTGGGCGCGCTGCGCGCGAGCCTGATCCGGCTCCTCGCGGTGGCGACGAGCCCGCTGCTCCTGATGACGTTCCTGCGCCGTGATCTCGGTCCGCTCACGCCGTGGCGCCGCTTCGTGGCGCTCCGCGCCGAGGTCGACGCGCTGCTGTACGCCGAGCTCGCGCGACGGCGCGCCACCGGGACGGCCGAGCGCACCGACATCCTCTCGATGCTGATGGAGGCGCGCGACGAGCAGGGCAATCCGATGACCGACGTCGAGCTGCGCGACGAGATGATCACGCTGCTGCTCGCCGGCCACGAGACCACGGCGACCACGCTCGCCTGGGCGGTCTGTCGCATCCTCGAGCATCCCGACGTCCTCGCCCGCCTGCAGGCGGAGCGGGCGGCGGTCTGCGGCGACGGTCCCGTCACCGCGGAGCACGTCGGCGCGCTCGGGTGGTGCGACGCCACGGTGAAGGAGGCGCTGCGACTGACGCCGATCATCCAGTTCGTCGGCCGCGTCCTGCGCGCGCCGATGCAGATCGGCGGCTGGGACCTGCCCGCGGGCACCATGGCGGCGCCGTGCATCTTCCTGACGCATCACCGCCCCGACGTCTGGCCGGATCCCGAGCGCTTCGACCCCACGCGTTTCCTGGACGCCAAGCCCGGCCCGTACACGTTCTTCCCGTTCGGGGGCGGCGTGCGCCGCTGTATCGGGATGGCCTTCGCCATGTTCGAGATGAAGGTCGTGCTGGCGCAGATGCTCGGCCGGCTGACACTGCGGCTGGTCCCCGGCTACCGGGCCGAGATCGTCCGCCGGAGCATCACCCTGGCGCCGGCCAAGGGGATGCCGGTCATCGTCGAGCGCCGCGCGGCCTGAGCCGAACCCTGGCCCCGGTTGACAGACGGGGCGGCATCGGGAACTACATCCTGTGATCAGGATGAACGGATAGATGCCGTCCCTCGCGCAGACGCTCGACCTGCTGCACCTCTTCGGCGACCCCACCCGGGTCCGGCTCGTGGCTCTCCTGGCGCGGCACGAGCTCACCGTGGCCGAGCTGACTTGCATCACCGAGCTGGCCCAGTCGCGTGTCTCGACGCACCTCGGGCGGCTCAAGGAGGCGGGGGTGCTGCGCGATCGGCGCAACGGCGCCTCGACGGTCTATGCCCTCAACGACGGCGCCATGCCGGCCGACGCCCGCAAGGTGTGGGGCCTCCTCCAGTCCGAGGTCGACGACGCCGTCCTGCGCTCCGACGGCGAGCGGGCCGATGCGCTGGTCAGCGCGCGCGAGAAGCAGGCGGCGTGGCCGGACACGGTCGCGGGACAGATGGAGCGGCACTGGTCGCCCGGAAGAACGTGGGACGCCTTCGCCCGCGCCTTCCTCGGCCTCGCCCGCCTCGGCGACGTCCTCGACGGCGGCTCGGGCGACGGGGTCATCGCGCAGATGGTCGCCCCGCGGGCGCGCACCGTCACGTGTCTCGATCGCAGCGAGCGCGTCCTGGCGGCGGCGCGGACACGGCTCGCGACGCTCCCGAACGTGCGCGTCGTGCTCGGCGACCTCGAGGGCATTCCCACCGGCGACGCCGAGTTCGACCACGTCCTCCTCTTCAACGTCCTCACCAGCGCGCGCACGCCGGCACGCGTCCTCGCCGAGACGGCGCGTGTGCTCCGTCCGGGCGGCGGCGTCACGATCATCACGCTCGCCGCCCACCGCCATCTCGAGCAGACCGCCACCTACGGCCACGTCCACCCCGGCTTCGCACCGGCCGCGCTCCGGCGCATGCTGACGACCGCCGGCCTCGTGGTCGACGCCTGCGACGTGACGTCGCGCGAACGCCGCCAACCGCATTTCGAAGTGATCACCGCTTTCGCCACGAGGAGCCGATGATGTCGCATGCAGATCCCACCGCCACGCTGGACGCGCTGCTGCGGCGTCGCATCCTGGTGCTGGACGGCGCCATGGGCACGATGGTGCAGCGTTACCAGCTCAGCGAGGCCGACTTCCGCGGTGACCGCTTCACGGCGCACCAGAACGATCTCCGCGGCGACAACGAGGTGCTGTGCCTGACCCGGCCCGACGTCGTCCGCGCCATCCACGACGAGTATCTCGCCGCCGGCGCCGACATCATCGAGACCAACAGCTTCAGCAGCACGCGGATCGCGCAGGCCGACTACGCCCTCGAGCCGCTGGTGACGGAGCTCAACCTCGCCGCGGCGGCGCTGGCACGTGCTGCGTGCGACGAGTGGACGCGCCGCACGCCCGACCGCCCTCGCTTCGTCGCTGGCGCGCTCGGCCCGACGAACCGCACGCTCTCGATCTCGCCCGACGTCAACGATCCCGCCTTCCGCGCCGTCACCTTCGAGCAGGTGCGGGCGGCGTACCTCGAGCAGGCGCGTGCGCTCATCGAGGGGGGCTGCGACATCCTGCTGGTCGAGACCATCTTCGACACGTTGAACGCCAAGGCCTGCCTGGTGGCCATCGAGGAGGCGTTCGAGGCGCTCGGGGTGCGGCTGCCGATCATCATCTCCGTCACCATCACCGATCGCAGCGGCCGTACGCTGTCGGGGCAGACGATCGACGCCTTCCACACGTCGATCGCGCACGCCAAGCCGCTCGCCGTCGGCATCAACTGCGCGCTCGGCGCGCGCGAGATGCGGCCGTACCTCGCCGACCTGGCCGCGCTGACGCCGTCGTACGTGAGCTGCTACCCGAACGCCGGGCTGCCGAACGCGTTCGGCGGCTACGACGAGGACGCGCCGACGACGGGCGCGCTGCTGCGCGAGTTCGCCGACGCGGGGCTCCTCAACATCGTCGGCGGGTGCTGCGGCACGACGCCCGAGCACATCGCCGCCATCGCCGCCGCCGTCGCGGGTCTGCCGCCACGCACGCCCGTCGTGCCCGACGCGTTCACCCGCTACAGCGGCCTCGAGACGCTGGTCATCCGGCCCGAAACCAACTTCGTCATGATCGGCGAGCGCACGAACGTCACCGGCTCGGCCAGGTTCCGCAAGCTCATCACCGACGGCGACTACACCGGCGCGGTGACGGTGGCGCTCGAGCAGGTCCGCGGCGGCGCCAACCTGATCGACGTCAACATGGACGAGGGCCTGCTCGACTCCGAGCAGGCGATGACGACCTTCCTGAACCTGATCGCGACCGAGCCCGAGATCGCACGCGTGCCGGTGGTGGTGGACAGCTCGAAGTGGTCGGTCATCGAGGCCGGGCTGCGCTGCGTGCAGGGCAAGCCGGTCGTGAACTCGATCAGCATGAAGGAGGGCGAGGCCGATTTCCTCGCCAAGGCCCGCCTGGTGCAGCGCTACGGCGCCGGGGTCGTCGTGATGGCGTTCGACGAGGCGGGGCAGGCCGATACCACCGAGCGCAAGGTGGCGATCTGCCAGCGCGCCTACGCGCTCCTCACCGAGCGCATCGGCTTCGACCCGAAGGACATCATCTTCGACCCCAACATCCTCGCCATCGGCACCGGGCTCGAGGAGCACGCCGACTACGCCCGCAACTTCATCGCCGCGACCCGCATCATCAAGGCGACGTGTCCCGGCGCCAAGGTGAGCGGCGGCGTCAGCAACCTGTCGTTCGCGTTCCGCGGCAACGACGTCGTGCGCGAGGCGATGAACTCGGCGTTCCTCTACCACGCCATCGCCGCCGGCATGGACATGGGCATCGTCAACGCCGGCCAGCTCGCGGTCTACGAGGAGATTCCCGCCGAGCTGCTGGCGCACGTCGAGGACGTGCTGCTGAACCGCCGGCCGGACGCCACCGAGCGGCTCGTGACCTTCGCCGAGCAGGTGAAGGGCGGCGCCGGCAAGAAGCGCGAGGTCGACCTCGCCTGGCGCGACGCGCCCGTCGCCGAGCGGCTGTCGCACGCGCTCGTCCGGGGCGTCGTCGACTTCATCGAGGCCGACGTCGAGGAGGCGCGCCAGCAGTTCGCGAAGCCGCTCGAGGTGATCGAGGGGCCGCTCATGGACGGCATGAAGATCGTCGGCGACCTCTTCGGCTCGGGCAAGATGTTCCTGCCGCAGGTGGTGAAGAGCGCCCGCGTCATGAAGCGCGCCGTCGCCTACCTGCTGCCGTTCATGGAGGCGGAGAAGGCGGCCAGCGGCGATCACCGCGCCCAGGGCAAGATCGTCATGGCGACGGTGAAGGGCGACGTCCACGACATCGGCAAGAACATCGTCGGCGTGGTGCTGGGCTGCAACAACTACGACGTCGTGGATCTCGGCGTCATGGTGCCGTGCGATCGCATCCTCGACACCGCGCTCGCCGAGAAGGCCGATCTCATCGGGCTCTCCGGGCTGATCACGCCGTCGCTCGACGAGATGGTGCACGTGGCGCAGGAGATGGAGCGCCGGGGCATCCGGCTGCCGCTCCTGATCGGCGGTGCCACCACCAGCCGCGAGCACACCGCGGTGAAGATCGCGCCGGCCTATGCCGAGAGCACGGTCCACGTGCTCGACGCCTCGCGTGCCGTGGGGGTGGTGTCGAGCCTGCTCGATCCGGGCCGCAAGGCCGAGCTCGACGCGACCAACCGGGTCGAGCAGTCACGGCTCCGCGACGCGCACCAGCAGAAGGTGACCCGGCCCCTCGTCTCGCTCGCGGCGGCCGACGCCAGCCGGCCGCAGATCGTGTGGTCGGCAGACGACGTCACGCGGCCGGCGTTCATCGGCGCGCGCGTGCTCGACGACATCCCGCTCGAGTCGCTGATCCCGTACATCGACTGGCGGTTCTTCTTCACCGCCTGGGAGCTGCCCGGCAAGTTTCCGGACGTGCTCGACGATCCGAAGTACGGCGAGGCGGCGCGCGACCTGTACGCCAACGGCCGCCGGCTGCTCGACCGGCTCGTCGCCGACGGCCGCCTGCGCGCGCGCGGCGTCTACGGCTTCTGGCCGGCGCAGGGCGACGGCAACGACATCGTCATCTACACCGACGAGGCGCGCACGACCGAGCGGCTGCGCTTCCCGATGCTTCGCCAGCAGGCCACGAAGCCGCATCTGGCGCTGTCCGACTACGTGGCGCCGCGCGAGAGCGGCATCGCCGACTGGATCGGCGCCTTCGCGGTGACGGCCGGGATCGGCGCCGATGCGATCGCGGGCGAGTTCGAGCGCTCGCACGACGACTACGACGCCATCATTGTGAAGGCGCTCGCCGACCGGCTCGCCGAAGCGGCGGCGGAGATGCTGCACGAGCGCGCACGCCGCGAGTGGTACGCGCCCGACGAGCGCCTCGACCTGGAAGGGCTCCTGAAGGAGCGCTTCCGCGGCATCCGGCCGGCGTTCGGCTATCCGTCGTGCCCGGACCACAGCGAGAAGCCGAAGCTGTTCGGCCTGCTCGATGCGCCGTCGGTGGGGATCACGCTGACGGAGCACTTCGCCATGCTGCCGGCGGCGAGCGTCAGCGGCATCTATCTCGGGCATCCGGCGGCACGCTACTTCGCGCTCGGTCGCATCGACCGCGACCAGGTGGCCGACTACGCCCGCCGGAAGGGCGTGCCGGTCGCCGAGGTCGAGCGCTGGCTCGCGCCCAACCTCGGCTACGACCCGGCCGTGGTCTCAGGAACTGCTGCCGCCTAGGTCGGCCACCAGCGCCGCGATCGCATCGAGCTGCGCCGCGATCGTCGCCTGACACTCGGCGTCGGTCTTCTTGGCCTTGCCCACCTTCTTCTCGAGGGCGGCGAGCTGGGCGCCGATCGCCTTCAGCAGCTTGGCGGCCTTCGGCGCCTTGGTGGCGGCGGCGTGCTTGTCGAGGAGCTTTGCCACCTTGGCGAGCTTCTTCCGCGCCTGGCGCGCGAGCTTGGTGTCGGCACAGGCGAGCAGCGCGTCGGCCGCGTCGAGCTCGCAGCGGACGCCTTCGGCGCCCGGGAGCGTCGTCGAGGTGCAGGTGTTGGCGGTGCAGGCGTCCGTGGTGCAGGCGTTGTCGTCGTCGCACTCAGCCACGCTGGTACAGGCGCCGCCGCCTCCGCCACCACCCCCGGTGCCGCCGAAGCGCGCGGCGAAGAGGCCGCCGCCGGTGCCGACGAGCGTGGAGGCGGTGTCGGCGGCGCGGCCGAGGGCCGAGGTCACCGGCGGCAGCTCGAGGTCGCCGACGCCTTCCGACAGGAAGTTGCGGCCGCCGGGCGCCGTCGGCGAGTTGGCGACGGTCCACGTCGTGCCGCCGTCCGTCGACTCGAGGATGAAGCCTTCGCTGTTGCCCGCGATGAGGACGTGCGCGGCGTCGGACGGATCGACCGCCACCACCTGCACGTTGAGGTTCGGCGGAATGCCCGGCGCGGTGAGCGGCACCGTGGCGAAGGTGAGACCGCCGTCGGTCGACGCCTGGAGCCCGCCGCTCGGACCGCCCATGTTGCTGCCGGTGCCGGCGTAGACCGTGCCCGACGCGCAGTGCGCGCGGACGTCGTTGACGCGGACGCCGGTCAGCACCTCGGTCTCCGTCGGGCTGCCGCCGGTGGCGCCGACGATGCGCACGATCGAGCCGGTGGCATTGTCCGCCGTGGCGACGAAGAGGACGTCGGTGTCGGTGCCGATGCTGGCGCAGTGGGCGAGGGCGCGCACGGCGCGGCTGACGAGGGCACCCGAGACGACGGTGCCGCCGCTCGCGGTGACGGCGGCGCCGCTGCCCGCGAGCGTGGCGCGGTACACCGCGCCGGCGTCGCCGTTCTGGTCGATGTTCGCGCCACCGCCGACGAAGACGACGTCGTCACCGGCGACACCGCGGATGGCCGTGATGCTCCACTGCTCCGGCATGCCGCCCGCGCCGAGCGTCGCGGCGCCGGTGCCGGTGACGTTCGGGCCCGGCAGCGGCGGCGCGCTCGCGCTCCAGCCGCCGACGGCGGAGAGGAGGTCGCCCGCGCCGCCGTGCCCGAAGACGAGCCAGCTGTCGGCGCTGCCCTGCCACCAGTCGACGGCGTTGCCGCCCTTCGCGACCACGGTTGTGAACGTGGCGCCGCCGTCCTCGCTGGCGACCGACAGTCCACCGCCCGAGCCCGAGAGCACGGTGGCGAGCTGCGACGCACCGGCCGGTCCGTAGCTCGTGTCCTTCACCACCGGAACGGTGAAGCCGTTGACGGCGATGCCGCCGGTGAGGGCGCCGCTGCCGGCGCTCGCGGTCGCACCGGACGGGAAGGAGGGCAGACCGCCCGACTCCTGCGCGCTCTTCACGATGCCGCGATTGCCGTCGCCCGACAGGACGACGAAGTTGGTGGCGCGGTCGTAGCCGGCGTCGAACGCGAGGCCGGTGTTGTTGTTGATGCCGTTGATGGTGGCGAACGTGAGCGTGCCGGTGCCGCTCTTCGTCACGAAGCACTGCGACAGCGTCGCGTTGCCGTTGGCGCCGGTGCTCTGCGGCGTGATCGCGCCGACGCTGCCCGGCCCCTGGCCGCACCCGCCCGGCACGGTGCTGCTCGCGCTGACGGAGGTGAAGCTGGTGCCGCCCGACTTGGTGGCCATGACGGCCGTGCCGCCCGTGTTGGCGTAGACGAACAGCGCATCGGGCGGGACGCCCGCGGCCTGTGCGCCACCGAAGCGCACGAACGTGGGCGGCGCGGGGAGCCCGGCGTGGGTGGTGATCGGCGTCGCCGGTGGGTTCTCCGCGAGATCGAAGACGGTGAGCGCGCCGGCGGCGCTGACGACGGCGACGTAGGCGCCGTCGGTGCCGTTGGCGACGGTGACGCGATCGTCGGGGCTCGCGGTGTAGGACGGCGTCTGTGCCGCGAAGGCGGGGCTCGCGACGCTCATGTCGGCGCGCACCGTGGTGCCGTTGCTCACCTTCAGCAGGACGTTGGTCGTGCCGGCGTGACCCCACAGCAGCAGCGTGCCGGGGCCGCCGCCGGTGCCGGGGCCGGGCGGATTCGTGACCCCGCGCCAGGTGGCGCCGAAGTCGGTCGAGAAGTAGACGGTGCCGCTCACCTCGACGGCCACCTCGCCGGGAAACCCGCTCGTGGTGAGCCCGCCGCCGACGTTGGTTCCGACGAGCCCGTTGGTGGCGTCGTCCACCGCCATCGTCACCGGCGACCACGTGCCGCCGAAGTCGACGGTGCGGAACACCTGCGGAATGACCGACGTCGAGGCGTAGAACACGCCGCTCTGCCCGTCGGCGACGAGGCTGGCGATCTGTCCGCCGTAGACGCCGAGGGCGTCGAAGACGGCGCCCGACGGCGTCAGCGCCAGGTCCTGCGTCACGTCGCTCGCCGCAACGGTGACGTTCGACTGCCCGACCGCGTGCCCCGACGCCTGTGCCACCAGCGTGTAGTCGCCGGTCGCGACGTCGGCCAACGTGAACGCGCCGGTCGCGTCGGTGGTGGCGGCGTACTGCCCGTTCGGGCCCGTCAGGGCGACGAAGGCCCCGGGCAACGCCGTGCCCGCCGGTTCGGAGGCGGAGACGATGCCATTCACCGCGCCGTCGGCGTGGACGGTGGCGGGGGCGGCCAGGAGTAGCGCGAGTGCGAGGGCGGCGAGAATGGTCATCGATTTCTCCTCTTCCGCCCACAGTCTCGGATGAATGGCGCAGCCACATGAGTTCGGACCTTTGTCAGCTCTCTGACTCCGAGTAAGGGTGGCGCGTGGACCCAGCGACGACGAACCAGACGGCCCCGACGCCAGACCCCGCACGGGTCGAAACCGCCGTATACCGCTCCTGGCCCATGCTGTGGCGGCAGGTGCGGCGGCCACGGACCTTCTTCCCGGCGCTCGGAACGCGCATCTCCGAGGACCGCGTCACGACCCTCGCCGCGGCGCTCGCGTACTACTTCTTCTTCGCGCTGTTCCCGTTCCTGATCTTCCTGCTGTCGCTGGTGACGCTCACGCCCGCCGCCAAGGGGATCGAGGACTGGCTGCTCGGGCGTGCCGGGCAGTTCGTGCCCGGCCAGGCGTTCGAGATCCTCGAGACGACCATCCGCAGCCTCCTGGCCCAGCCGCGCGGCGGGCTGCTGTCGCTCGGTGCGGTGCTGGCGCTGTGGAGCGCCTCCGCCGCCATGGCCAGCGTGATGGATGCCCTCAACGTCGCCTATCGCGTGCCCGAGCGACGGCCGTGGTGGAAGCTGCGTCTCAAGGCCATCGGGCTGACGGTGGGCCTCTCGTTCTTCATGATCCTGGCCTTCGTGCTCGCCGTCGGCACCGGACCGCTGGTGGCGTGGGTGGCCGACATCCTCGGGCCGCTCAGCGGCATCGGGCTGCTGGTCGTCAACTGGTTGGTGATGCTCGGCGCGGTCACGCTCGTGATCGCGACCATCTACGACCAGTGCCCCGACGTCGATCTGCCGTTCCGCTGGTTCTCGCCCGGCTCGGTGGTCTTCACCCTGGGCTTCGTCACCACGACGCTGGCCTTCTCGTTCTACGTCGGGCGCTTCGGCTCGTACGACAAGACCTACGGCTCGCTCGGCGCCGTGATCGTGCTGCTGCTGTGGATGTACCTGCTCGCCCTGTTGCTCCTGCTCGGCGGCGAGCTCGACGGCCTGCTGCTCACCGAATCACGTCGCGAGCAGGGCGAGGACGTCCCGCGGTAAACGCGACCCAAGACCATGTCTCGGGTCGGCAGGTATCCGAGCGTGCGGCGGCACGTCGCGTGCGACCACCCTGGTGCGGCCGGCGAAGCCGGCGCACCATACTGCTCCGATCGCCTGACGCCGACTCGCGCGTACTGGCGGCGGTGCGGTCAGGACGTCATGCGTACTTCCCATGGAGCGCCGGCTTCGCCGGCCGCGACACACCGGTCGGGCGGGACGCGTCGCCCCACGCTCGGGTCCTTGCCGACCCAAGACATGGTCTTGGGTCGACTTACCGCCGCTTCCAGAGTGCGACGGCCTCCGCGAAGCGGCGGCGGTCTTCCGGCGTCTGGCCGGGATTCAGGTCAGGGTGGTTCTCTTTCAGGAACCGCCGCCACGCCGCCAGGAAGCGCTTCTTGGTGCAGTTCGGCGGGAGCCGCAGGATGGCGAGCAGCTTCTCGGGCTGCTTCGAGAGCGGCTCCTTCGCCCGCGGCGTCTTCGCCGTCCTGGCCGTCGTCGCCTTCGGGCGGGGCTCCGACCAGCGCTCGGCGGCGTTGAGCCACCAGCGGAAGTCGGTGACGACCTCGTCGTAGGTGGGGTTCGTGCGCCACGCCCGCGGGAACCACTCGCGATGCAGACGGCCGAGGAAGCCCTCCAGTCGCAACGCCAGGTCGGCGGGCATCTTGCCCTGGTACTTCGCGAGCGCGATCAGCAGCGCGTCGGCCTCCTTCTGGTAGAAGGACCGATGCAGCGTCCATCGCGAGTGCACCGCACGCCCCAACCATGGGTGGAGGCGACGGAGCAGCGCGCGTGCGGTGGTGGCCTGAGGCATCGCGTGAGCCCGCCCGTCGGCGGACTCACGTTGATGGCCTCGCGGTCACCCGATGTCAACGCACGGGGTCGCTCGTCACTCGTCGTTCAGGCGCAGCACCTGGGCGATGTCGCGCGTCCCGAGCCCGAGCGGCAGGACGACGTCGGGGTTGGCGTTCGGCAACGCGATGCTGGCGCCGTTGAACGTCGCGAACGACGCACAGTTGAAGGGCTGGCCGGCCTGCGTCACCGAGGTGTCGCCGCCCTGGCGCGTGTTCGTGATCGTGGCCGTGGCGGTGGCGGTCGTGAGCGCGGTGCGAACCACCGGCCCGTAGGTCGCGCTGCTGCAGGGCAGGGCGGCGTTGCTCGCGATGCCCGGCTGGATCAGGAGGCGGACCACCCCGGCACCGGCGCCGGAGTTGCCCGCCCCGCCCACGGTGAGCATCGGCGTCCCGTTGGCGCCGGTGCCGTTGCTGGCGAGCGTCATCGCGACGTTGAAGTTGCTGCCGCCGTTGCAGTCGATGCGCCCGATGGCGTCGGGGTCCTGACGGATACGGATACAGAAACGTCCGGCGCTCGCGGGGAGCGTCGCGCTCAAGGTGACGGGGGCGGTCAGGATGAGCGCCGCGACGCCGTTGGCGTCGGGGGCGCCGGCGGCGATGGTGAGCGGGCCCGGGTTGAAGTCGCCGGCGCTGCCGTTGGTGATGCCGAAGGTGTCGGTCACACGCAGCAGCGTGGACTGGCCGTCGTCGGCCGGGTTGTTGTCGCCTGGCCCCGGCACGACGGTGAAGCTGTGCGTGCCGAGCAGGCTGCCGGTGACGCACTCGCAGGCGAAGCAGGTGCGCCCGCCGCTGCACGTCGTGGTGGTCTCGCACTGCTCGCCGGCCGCGGTGTCGAGGATGCCGTCGCCGCACTGGCGGTAGGTGCAGTCGGTGCGGCAGGGTGCGTCGGGATCGTCGGCGTTGTCCGGCCCGGCGTCGCAGTCCTCGCCGTCCGAGACGACGCCGTCGCCGCAGAACAGATCGCTGCAGTGCAGGTCCTGGCCCGGGTTCTGCGCGTCGGCCGTGTCGGAGTTCTCGGTGCACGCCGAGTCGGTGACGCCGGCGTCGACGCAGCCGCCCGACAGGCGCCACTCGCTCGCCGCCGTGGCGCGTGCGAGCGTGCTCGATGTCTTCTCGAAGGAGACGCCGGTCTTCATGCCCTGGTCCTGCCCCGCGTTGTACGGCGTCACCTGGAAGCGCGGGCCGTAGGTGCCGCTGTTCGGCACCTGGCCCTCGTAGCTGATGGCGTCGACCAGCTGGTTGCTCGCGTCGAGGACGAGGATGCCGTCGGGGCAGCTCGTGCCGAGGTTCAACAGATCGCCGTTGGCGAGGTTCGAGTTCGCGTCGGGTGCCGGCAGGACGAGATCGCAGTCGCCGGCGGTGACGTGGTTGGTGGACGTGTTGGCGAAGCAGGCGGTGAGGAAGCCGATGCCGGTGCCGGTGTCGTCACCGAGCACCGTGCCGGCGGGAATCGTGGTGGTGACGTTCGCATTGCCGTTGGCGACGCCGAGCGTGCCCGTCAGACACGTGCTGTTCCCCTCGATGGCGAGGATCTTGTAGCCGCTCAGGTCGAGGCCGGCGGGCCCGGCGATCTCGACGAACTCGTCGCGATCCTGCACGCCGGTGGAGCTGAAGTCGTCGTAGTCGAACTCGTTGACCCAGGGCGCGATCAGGTCGCCGACGCACGTGCCGTCGATGCAGACGTCGCCTTCGGTGCAGTTGTCGCCGTCGGTGCAGGCGCTGCCGTTCTCGAAGACGCAGGTGGCCGAGCAGCAGTCGCCGGGGTCGGTGTTGCCGTCGTCGCACTGCTCCTGCGGGTCGAGGATGGTATCGCCGCAGATCTCGGCCGTGCAGTTCGGACGGCAGCCGTCGCCGATGGCGGCGTTGGCGTCGTCGCACTGCTCGCCGGTGGTGGCGATGCCGTTGCCGCAGCCGGTGGGCGTGCAGTTGGCGTCGCAGCCGTCGCCGCTCGTGAGGTTGCCGTCGTCACAGGTCTCGCCGGTGTTGCGTACGCCGTTGCCGCAGATGCCGGGGCCGGTGCAATCGCCCGGGCAGCCGTCGCCGTCGATGGTGTTGCCGTCGTCGCAGGCTTCGACGCCCTCGCGGATGCCGTCGCCGCAGACGACCTGACAGGCGCCGGTCGGGCCCTTGCTGACGACCAGGTTGGTATTGTTGCGCGTGAACGAGGCGAAGCGTCCGCAGAGGTAGCGGTTGCCGACCGTGAAGCGGACCTCGGCGTGCGTCACCGGCCCGCCGAGCGCGGGTGCATAGGCGGCGCCCTTCGCCATCACGACGAGCTTGCCGGGCTGCAGTCGCGCCGATTTGACGGCGGTGGCCCCGGAGCGATCGCGGTAGCGGTAGCCGGCGCCGCTGCGGCTCCAGTTGCTGCAGGGAAGATTCAGCGATCCGCCGGTCTCGGCCGAGGTGGAGAAGCGGACGAAGGCGCCGCTCGCCGACGACGGGCACGTCGGGTCGGCGATGGTCTCGAGGCCAGCCCCCTTCGCGAACGTCACCTTCGCCTGCGCGCGTGACGGATCGGGATGGTCGACGAGGCGCAGGCGCTTGCCGCCGGTGAGGGCATCGGGCGTCTGTGCGTGTGTCGAGACGGCGACGAGCAGGGCGACGAGGGCGAGCGGCAGTCGAGATCGCATGTCCACCTCGGTGACCTAGATTTGCTGGGTCGTAGGGCTAGCAGCAGGGTGCGATTCGTCTAGGTCTGTGCGCAATCGGGAGGAGGGGAGGCGTCGTCCCGGCAATGGGGGAGGGCGCGCGACGGTGCGTGGGACGCGCATGGCGTCGGCGCTGTGCGTCATCCGGGCCGGGAACGGCTGTCCGGTGCTTTCGCGTGCCTGACCGGTCGCCCGTTTCGCCGTCGTCCCTCGACGATTTTGCGTTGACCGTGGTACCTCTCCAGCAACGATACGAGTCCCCTGGGGAGGGCCACCACCATGCGAAAGCCGCCGCAGCGAGACGACGCGACGCTGCCGTTTCCGACGTCACCCGTCTCGAACATGGAATGGGTGCCCGAGGGCGCCACGGAGAAGCAGCGCCTGACGGCGAAGCTCATCCGCGAGGAGACGGAGACGCGCGCGCGCCGGCTCGGCATGACGCGCGGGCAGTTCCTGCGCACCGCCGCCGCCACCGCCACCGCCTTCATGGTGATGAACAAGATCGACGGCATCGACCAGTCGGGCGACGCCGCCGCCATGCCGGTCAAGAAGGTGCACTGCGACGACCCCGACGCCGCCCGCGAGCTGCTCGACAAGAAGATGTTCGTGCTCGACGTGCAGCAGCACCACGTCGACACCACCCTCTATCCGGACGACGCCTTCTGCTTCCTCGAGTTCATCCCGTCGCCCACGCTCGAGTGTCCCGAGAGCATCGGCCAGACGAACTTCATCCGGGAGATCTACATCAACAGCGAGACCGACGTCGGCGTCATCAGCGGTCTGCCCTACGGTCTGCCGATGGGCCCCGACGCCATGGCCGCCACCCGCGACTACATCAACGAGCTCGCCGGCTCCGAGCGGGCGTTGTCGCAGGCCATCATCGACCCGAAGGCGCCGCTCGGAAATACCCCGACCTCCCTCGACACGCTCGAGTACCAGGTGAAGACGCTGAAGGGGCGTGCGCTCAAGACGTACACCTACTCGTACGGCGGCTGGCGGCTCGACGACGAGGCCGTGTCGTATCCGATGCTCGAGCAGGCGCAGGCCCTCGGCCTGAAGCTGGTCAATTGCCACAAGGGGCTGCCGGCCCTCTTCGCGCCGGGGAGCCCGGAGAGCGTGCGCACCACCGACTTCCCGAAGGTCGTCCGCGACTTCCCGGGGCTCAGGTTCTGCGCCTACCACTCGGGCTACTTCCAGGGCGATTCGCACCCCACCGGCAGCGTCGGCAACAGCGAGTTCATCGCCCTGCTCGAGGCCATGCCCGTGAAGGAGCGGCGGCGCTGCTACGCCGAGATCGGCAGCACGTTCGCCATCATCCTGACGCAGGGACCGACCGCACTCGCGCACTTCATCGGCCAGCTGCTCAAGACCCTCGGCTCGCGCAACATCCTGTGGGGCACCGACTCCATCTGGTGGGGCTCGCCGCAGTACTTGATCGACGCCTTCAAGACGCTACAGATACCCGCGGACATGCAGGCCCAGTTCGGCTACCCCCCCCTCACCGACAAGGCGAAGCGTCGCATCCTCGGCGAGAACGCCGCGCGCCTCTACGGCGTGAAGCGCGGCGCCGAGCGCTGCGCCATCCCGGAGGATCGCCTCGATCAGGTGCAGGCGGCGCAGGGCGGGCCACGGGAAGGGCGCAATCTGCGCTGGTACGGACCCCAGACGCGGCGTGACTTTTTCGCCATGCTGCGCCGGAACGGTGGGACGATAGGATGACGACGATGACGAAGACCCCGCTCCGATCCCTCCTGCTCGCGGCCGCCGTGGTGCTGCTGCCGTCACTCGCCGGCGCGGCCTCCGAGTGCATGACGGCCAAGTGCCAGAACGAGGCCGAGATCACGACCATGCAGGTGCAGCTCGGCACCGACTGCGAGTGTGCCGGCGCCGCCAGCGCCTCCAAGCACATGGCGTGCGTGAAGAAGTCGATCTCGAAGGCGATCAAGGCCGGCACCTTCCCGAAGGCGTGCAAGACGGCGGTGGCGCGCTGCGAGGCGGCGGTCGGCTGCGGCAAGGGCATCCGGCCGTTCCGCACCGTGCAGCAGGTGTTCCAGCAGAGCTGCGCGCTGCCCACCTGTCACTCGACCATCACCCGCCAGGGCGGACTGGCGCTCGACTCCGAGACGGTGTCGTACGCGAGCCTCGTCGATCGCAAGGCGACGCATCCCGAGGCCAACGGCGCCGTGCTGGTCGTGCCCGGCAACCCGAAGGAGAGCTTCCTCATCCAGAAGCTGCGTGGGCAGGCGCCGGGGGAATCCATGCCGCAGGCGGCGCGTCCGCTCTCGCCCGGAACGATCAAGCTGATCGAGCAGTGGATCAAGCGCGGCGCGAAGGCCACCGAGGACGAGTGCCAGCCCGCCGATGCGCTGCCGGCGGGCGCGAAGAAGGGCAAGACCTGCAACGATCGCCCGCTCAAGACCGGCAACTTCGTCTGGGAGCCGGAGCCGGCGCTGGCGCCGCCGCCGCCCGGGGAGGGGTTCCAGCTCTACACGCCGCCGCGTGACGTCGAGGCCGGCAAGGAGTGGGAGACCTGCTACGCCTTCAAGAACATCGACTGGCCGGGCATGGCGCAGACGATGGGCTACGGGCCGAGCGACATCCTGGCCATCCGTCAGCAGACCTACCGTATGCACGAGGGCAGCCACCACCTGCTCGTGTACGCCTACTTCGGCGCCTTCCCCGACGATTGGGCCGACGGCTACTTCCCGTGCAGCGCCGCAGCGTGCGAATCGACCAACCCGCAGGACTGCCCGAGCGACGCCGGCACCTTCACGATCCCGATCGGCGGCACCCAGGTCGCGGGCACGCGCTACGACGTCATCTACCCGCAGGGTGTCGGCATTCCGGTGATCGGCCAGCGCATGGTGCTGATCGCCAACCTGCACTACACGAACCCGTTCCAGCCGCCGCAGCCGATCTACGGCGAGGCCTGGCTCAACATGTACCTGTACAAGCCGAAGGAGGCGAAGGCGACGCTCGACGGCATCTTCGCGATCAACTTCGGCGACCTGTTCGTCGAGCCGTACCAGTCGCGCACGATCTCGCGCGTCTGGCGCCCGCGGAGCCTGCTCGGCGGCGAGTTCACCGACGCCGCCGTGTTCAACCTCTTCGGACACATGCACAAGCGCGGTACCGAGTTCCAGATCGACCTGCTGCGCGGCGGCCACTGCTCGAACAATCCGGACTTCGTCTGTGGTCGCGACGACGACTGCCGCTGCTGGGGCGGTCGCCGGGACTGCATCGAGGGCTCGACGTGCGTCCGCCAGCCCGCGTCCGAGGACTCGCCGATCTACTACACGACGGCATGGGACCGCGCGCCGATCCTCGAGTTCCAGAAGCCCTATCTGCTCGTCGACAAGGACGAGGGGCTGCGCTGGACGTGCACGCACGTGAACGGCGTCGAGGGCGACCCGTCGAAGCCGCCGAAGCGGTGCAGCGAGGGCTGCGAGGCGTGCGGCTGGGACGCGGCCACGCGCACCTGCATCTTCCATCGCGGCGTGCAGCAGGGCTTCCAGGACACGCTGCACACCTACCAGGAGGGTGAGCCCATGCCGATCGTCTTCGGCGAGCTCGCCGACGACGACATGTGCAACATGTTCGGCTACTTCATCCACCAGGACGACCTGCCGAACCTGCCCTGAGCCGTCCCGGCGCCGGCACGTCCGCACACGTGCCGGCGCTGGCGTCCCGGCCGGAATGGCCGTAGACGCTCCGTCCATGCTCCCTCCCGCCGACGCCCCCATCACGGAGGACGACGCGTTCCTCGCCCGGGCGCTCGAGCACGCCAGCATCCCGACGCTCATGATGTCGCTCGTCCACCTGACCGGCGACACGAGCCTGCTCCGTGGCACGATCCGCCCCGGCGCCACCATCATGGGCGACGTCGACGGCGGCATGTCGGCAGAGGACAAGGCCGCGGTGCGCGCGATGGCGCTGGACGCCCTGCGCGCCTATCGCGATCGCGGCTGCACGCTGCCGCCGCCGCCGTCGGACGAGACCGTGCGCGAGATGCTGAGCTTCATGGTCGGCACCGAGGTGCCGGCCGCGTACGTGCCGATGATGCTCGAGGAGATGGCGCTCGACGGGCGCGACGCGCGCGACGTCGCCTGGGACGACGTGCCGCGGGCCGCGCGCGAGGCGTTCCGCGTCGTCGTGATCGGCGCCGGCATGTCTGGGCTGCTCGCCGCCATCCGTCTCGAGGAGGCGGGCGTACCCTACGTCGTCATCGAGAAGAACACGGGCGTGGGCGGCACCTGGTTCGAGAACGCGTATCCCGGGTGCCGGGTCGACGTCGCCAACCACTTCTACAGCTACTCGTTCGCCCCGAACCACGACTGGCCCGAGCACTTCTCGCAGCGCGACGAGCTGCGCGCCTACTTCGATCGCTGCGCCACCAACTACGAGACGCGCGCGAAGATCCGCTTCCAGACCGAGGTCGTCGCGGCGCGCTTCGACGAGAGCACGTCACGCTGGACGGTGACGTTGCGCACGGCGGACGGCGGCGAGGAGACGCTCGAGGCGAACGCCATCATCAGCGCCGTCGGCCAGCTGAATCGCCCGAAGCTGCCCGACATCGCGGGACGCGACACCTTCGCCGGCACGGCGTTCCACTCGGCGCGCTGGCCCGCGGGACTCGATCTCACCGGCAAGCGCGTCGCCGTCATCGGCACCGGCGCGAGCGCGTTCCAGCTCGTGCCCGAGGTGGCGAAGGTGGCGAGCCGGGTGGTGGTGTTCCAGCGCTCGGCGCCGTGGATGGTGCCGAACCCGCGCTACCACGCCCGCGTCAGCGACCGGAAGCGCTGGCTGCTGACGCACGTGCCGTACTACGCGCGCTGGTACCGCTTCCTGCTGTTCTGGCCCGGCTCGGACGGCCTCATGCCGGCGCTGGTGGTGGACCCCGAGTGGCCGCATCAGGAGCGGTCGGTCAACGCCATGAACGAGATGATGCGCGACATCTTCACGCAGTACATGGCGGAGCAGATCGGCGACGATCCGGCGCTGCTCGACAAGGTCACGCCGCGCTATCCGCCGTTCATCAAGCGCATGCTGCAGGACAACGGCAGCTGGCTCGGCGCGCTGAAGCGCCCGAACGTCGACCTGGTGACGGACCGCATCGCGGCGATCACGCCCGACGGCGTGCGCTGCGCCGACGGCAGCGAGCATCGCGTCGACGTCATCGTCTACGCGACCGGCTTCCATGCCAACCGCTTCCTGTGGCCGATGGAGATCTTCGGTCGCGGCGGCGTGTCGTTGCGCGAACAGTGGGGCGACGATCCGAAGGCCTACCTCGGCATCACCGTGCCGGGCTTCCCGAACCTGTTCTGCCTCTACGGTCCCGGCACCAACCTGGCGCACGCGGGCAGCATCATCTTCCACTCCGAGTGCCAGGTCCGGTACGTCATGGGGTGTCTGGCGGCGATGCTGCGCGGCGGCCACGCCGCCATGGAGTGCCGGCAGGACGTGCACGACGCCTACTACGATCGCTTCGAGGCGCGGCACGCGACCCTGGTCTGGAGCCATCCCGGCGAGACCAGCTGGTACAAGAACGCGGCGGGCCGCATCCGGGTGACCTCGCCCTGGCTGCTGGTCGAGTACTGGGGCTGGACGAAGACGCCGGACATGGCCGACTTCACGCTGCGCTGATCCTGGCCGGATCTGCCGGCCGATTGTCATTGCAGCCATCGAAATGGGTCGCGTAAGGTCCCGCCATGGTCCGGGGTCCAGCTGCGCAGATCGGCGAGCCGCAGGCCGGTCCGCGCGCCGTCGCGATCCTGACCTTCGACGGCGCCCAGTCGCTCGACGTCACCGGGCCGCTCGAGGCGTTCGCGCAGGCCATCGAGTGCATGCGCAAGCGGGGGGGCCCCGTGCCCTACACCATCGAGCTCCTGGCGGAGCGCCCGGGACCGGTGCGCATGACGTCGGGGCTGCGGCTGGTCGCGGACCGCGGCTATCGCCGCGTGCGCGGCGGCATCGACACGCTCATCGTGAGCGGTGGCGACGTCGCCCCCGTGGTGGTCGACGTGCGCGTGCATCGCTGGCTGCACGCCATGGTGCCGACGGTGCGCCGGCTGGCGTCGGTGTGCAGCGGGGCCTTCATCCTGGCCGAGGCCGGCCTGCTCGACGGGCGGCGGGCGACCACCCACTGGCTCGGCGTCCGGCTCTTCCAGCGTCGCTATCCGCAGGTGCACCTCGACGCCGACGCGATCTTCGTTCGCGACGGCGCGATCTACACGTCGGCGGGCGTCACGGCGGGCATCGACATGGCGCTCTCGCTCATCGAGGAGGATCTCGGACGTTCGGTGGCGCTCGACGTCGCGCGACGGCTGGTCGTGTTCCTGAAGCGGCCGGGCGGGCAGTCGCAGTTCAGCAGCCATCTGGCGGCGCAGGGCATGGGCTCGACCGTGCTGCGCGAGGTGTCGGAGTGGATCGTGGAGCACCTCGGCGAGGACCTGGCGATCGAGCGCCTGGCCGAGCGCGCCGGCATGAGCCCGCGCAACTTCGCGCGGGTGTTCCGTCGCGACAGCGGCTGTACGCCGGGCAAGTACGTCGAGCGGGCGCGGGTGGATGCCGCGCGCCGCCTGCTCGAGGACGGCAACGAATCGCTCGAGACCGTGGCCGCGCGCTGTGGCTTCGGCTCGGGTGAGCAGATGCGACGCACCTTCCTGCGCCACGTGGGTGTGGTACCAACCGATTACCGTCGCCGCTTCCGCATGGGGCCGGCGCGACATGCGAGCTGAAAGGGATATCCTGCAATGATCGAGTGGACGAGGACCATCGGGTTGGCGCTGCTGGCCGGCGTGATCGTGCCGGGCGCGTCGTTCGCGGCGCTGACGCCGGGACAGAGCTGCGAGAAGACCGCGAGCGACACGCTGCGGACGTGCGTCAAGAAGGTCGGGAAGCTGCAGCAGAAATGCTACCAGACGACCGGCAGCGCGTGCCTCGCCACCGACCCGAAGCTCGTGAAGGAGCTCGGTCGCATCGCGACGAAGGTGCTGCCGAGGTGCCCCGATCAGCCCACCGTGCAGGCCGCCGGCTACGGCCCGGTGCTGACGCCGGGGGCGCTCGTCAGCCGCGTCGAGAACGCCTGTACCACCGCGGTCGCGTCCCTGGCGGCGCGCAGCTACGGCGGCCCACGCGCGGTGGTGCGCGCGGCGGCGTCGGCGACCGATCAGAAGTGCCTCGACGGCGCCTGGCGCGAGGGCCAGAAGCTCCTCGACTACGGCCTCAAACAGCAGAGCACCTGCATCCAGAACGTGGGACAGGGCAAGCCGTGCGACACCGCGGGCCTCGCCGCCAAGATCGCCGGCCAGCAGACGAAGACCGTCACCAAGATCGAGAGCCGCTGCCCGGCGACGCTCGACACCCTGGTCGCCGTCGGCGCCACGGTGTTCGCCGAGCGCGCGCTGGCGCAGGCACGGTGCCTGGTCGCGACGGCGCACGGGTCGACGGCGCCGCTGACGCTCGACTGCGGTCCGCGCGCGGCCGTGCCGCTGATCCCGCGCGGTGTGGCCACGCAGGTGATCCTGCCGTACGCCGTCTTCGGCTCGCGCTGTGGTGACGGCAGCGACTACGCCTTCAACATCCGGCTGGCACCGACGGGATCGCCGGTGGAGAAGATCGTCGTCCACATGGCCGGCGGTGGCGCGTGCCTCGACGGCCCGGATTGTGCGGCAACCAACCCCGATCTCTTCGAGGCCATGACCGACAACCTGCCGAACAACGGCATGATGTCGAGCACGGATCCGACCAACCCGTTCCAGAACTGGACGAAGGTGTCGCTGCCGTACTGCACCCAGGACCTCCACATCGGCGGCGGCGTGCCGACGGCGTACACGGAGATCACGGTGCA
>CAYOIZ010000078.1:0-26574 GCA_964404165.1 uncultured Binatia bacterium (SeqCode)
TCGTCGACACCGGCTCGACCGACGCCACGCGCGAGATCGCGCGCGCCCACGGTGCCGTCGTCGTCGAGCGGCCCTGGGACGACGACTTCGCCGCCGCCCGCAACGCGGCGCTCGACCATGCGCACGGCGACTGGATCCTGAGCCTCGACGCCGACGAGGAGCTGCCCGCTCGGACCGCGGCACAACTGCGCATGACCTGCACCGAGACGTCGGCGCCGGCGCTGCGCATGCCGATCGAGAACCTCGGCGCGACCGGCGACGTCGACAGCGTGCACCTGGCGGTACGCCTCTTCACGCGCACGCCGGGCCATCGCTGGGAGGGCGCCGTCCACGAGCAGATCGGCGTCACGACACGCATCCTCGATGCGCCCCTGCCCATCCGGCACTACGGCTACGCCGAGCCCATCGCGCTGCGGGCGAAGCTCGAACGCAATCGCGCACTGCTCGAACGACGGGCCGCGGCGACTCCCGGCGATCCGGCCATCGCCTTCTACCTGGCCCAGACGCGCCTGGCCCTCGGCGACGCTGCGGGTGCTTCGTCCATCGCCGAGGAGGGCCTGCGACACGTGGAAACGCAGGATCGATCACTCGGTCTCCTGCTCCTCGACACGCTCGCGGCCGCCCGCTTCGCCGCGGGTGAGCAGATCGGCGCGGAGGAGGCGTGTCGCACGGCGCTGGCGCTCCGACCCGACTGGATCGATCCGCGACTCCTGCTCGGCCGGCTGTGCCGGCGGACCGGACAGCTGCGCGAGGCGCTCGTCCACCTCGGCCGCTACCTGTCCGACCGCGAGCGGCTCCTCGCCGACCCGACCTGGCCGGTGCGGCTGCCGCGTCTCCGCGCCCTCGGCGCCGAAGCCGAGGCCCGCACCGAGCTGGCGCACGTGCACGCCATGCTGGGCGCGCTCGGCCGCGCGCGGCACGAGGCCGAACGGGCGGCGGCGTTGTCGCCGTCGAGCGCCGAGCCGATCCGTCTGCTCGCACACATCGCCGACGCCACGCGCGAGGCCGAGGCGCACTGGGGAGTGATGCCATGACCGAGGATGCCGCCACCCTTCTCGCCCGCGGCGAGGAGCTGCTCGAGCTGGGCGACGTCGAGGGCGCACGCGAGCGCTTCGCTCGCATCGTCACCCATGCGCCGTCGCACGTGCGTGCCCACCACGGTCTCGGGCTCTGCCTCGAGGCCGAGCATCGCGACGAGGAGGCGCTCGCCGTCTACGAGGAGACCCTCGCCGGCGCACCCGGCGATCCCGGGCTCGCCTTCTCCGCCGGCTCGCTCTGCCACCGGCTCGGTCTGATCGCCGACGCGGAAACCCGCTACCGGCAGGTGCTGGCGATGGTCCCGGACCACGTGATGGCGCTCGCCAATCTCGGCGCGCTGCATCTCGGCCGCGGCGAGCTGGTCGACGCGCGCCTGGCACTCGAGCGCGCCTTGCGGGTGGTGCCCGACAACGTCGTCCTGCGCCAGAACCTCGCCACCGTGCTCGACCGCATGGGCGACGACCTGGCCCTGCAGCACTGCCTCGAGGACGGCGTCGTGCTGGCTCCCGAGAGCGTACCGCTCCACTACCGGCTGGCCCTCTTCCTCCTGGTGCGCGGTCACATCGAGCGCGCCCGCGCGATCTTCCTGCGCGTCACGGCACTCGACCCGCGCTGCTTCGAAGCGCACTACCGCGTCGGGCAGATCCACCTCGCGAGCGGCGATCCCGCCGGGGCGACGGTGCATCTCGAGCGCGCCTGCGCGCTCCGCCCGGAGAGCTCGGCAGCCGAGAACGACCTCGGCGTGGCGCATCTCGGGCTCGGCGACGTCGGAGCGGCGCGGCGATGCTTCGAGACCGCGCTGGTGGCGCGGCCGAGCTACGCGCCGGCGCGGGAGAACCTGGCGGCGCTGCAGATCGGCGGCGAGCCACCGACCCGGTAGCGGCGGCGGGCACGGGATCGTCTCCCGTGCCCGCGCCACCGCTCGGTCAGATCACTTCGAGGACGCGAGCTCGTCGTCGATGACGGCCTTGAACTGCTCGAACGGCTGCGCGCCGACGAGCAGACGGCCGTTGATGACGAAGGACGGTGTGCCGGTGACGCCCAGCGACTGCCCTTCGGCGATCTGCTGCTTCACGAGCGCCTGCGTCTCCTTGGCGTCGTAGCACTTGTCGAACTTCGCCTTGTCGATGCCCTGGTCGGCGATGAACTCCCAGGACTTCTCCTTGACGTTCTGCGGGTTCACGTCCTTCTGCTTCTCGAAGTACGTGTGGTAGAGCTTCCAGTACGCGTCGGGCTTCTGCTGCAGCGCGCACTCGGCCGCGATCGCGGCGGGCTCGGCCCACGGATGGAACGGCAGGGGGTAGTTCTTGAAGTAGAACTTCACCTTGTCGCCGTACTCCTTCAACACCTGCGTCTCGAGCGTGGTGTAGCCCTTGGTGCAGAAGGGGCACTGGAAGTCGGAGTACTCGACGATGACGACCTTGGCGTCCTTCGGACCACGGAAGGGGCGATCCTTCACGTCGATCTTCGCCATGACGGCCTTCGACGGATCGACGCTGACGTCCTCGGCGGCGGCGAAGACCACGAACTTGCCGTCGGCGGACATCACGAACGGCACGTTCTTCACCTGTGGCGGCGTCCCGATCTGGAGGACGCCTTCCTTCGCACCCTTCAGCGCGGCGGAGTCCTTGAGACCCGTCACCGTCACGCCCTGCGCCGGCGGCACGTTGGACTTCTTGCGATAGTACTTGATCAGCTGGTCGGTCCCCGCCGGCGCCGTGGCCGCGGTCGGCTGTGCGAGGAGCGGCTGGGCCGCCATCATCAGGCCCAGCGCGACGACCGGAACGATCAGACGTTGCACACGCATCGAGACACCCCCATTAGGTTTGGAGTCTGACGCTGCCCGCGTTTCCCCACGGGGTCAAGCCGAAGCCTTGAACGCCCGGGGGTCCGCAGCTAGCTTCCCCCCGTGCCACGCCGCGCCCTGGCCCCCTGGGTCCTGACCCTCGTCCTCACGGCCGTCGCCTGGGGCGCGCTCACCCCCGAGCTCCAGAAGGCGCTCGACGACGCCCGCTACGTCTACATCCAGTCCGAGCGCCGCTCGGGCGAATTCGGCAAGCCGGCGGAGATCTGGTTCTTCGACGAGGGAGGCGTGCTGTACGTCGGCACCCGGCCGACCTCCTATCGCGTGCAACGCATCAAGGCGGGTCACACGAAGGCGCGCATCGCCGTGGGCACGCCGAGCGGGCCGTCGTTCGAGGCCACCGGAAAGCTGGTGAAGGACCCCGCCCTCGAGGGGCGACTGATGGCGGCCTTCGCGAAGAAGTATCCCGACGGCTGGGCGCGCTTCGCAGACGGCTTCCGCGACGGCTTCAAGAGCGGCGACCGCGTGGTCGTCGCCTACACCCCGCGCTGACTCGCGTGGATCCCTCCGCCGCCTCGCTCGCCGGACGCGTCGCCGCCGTCACCGGCGCCGGGTCGGGCATCGGCAAGGGCATCGCGCGCGGCATGGCCGCGTTCGGGGCGCGTACAGCGATCCTGGAGCGCACGGCCGACACCGCGGCGCGCACCGCCGACGAGATCGTCGCCGCGGGCGGCGAGGCCCTGGCCCTCACCGTCGACGTCCGCGACGGCGACGCGCTGGCGGAGGCGCTCGCCACCGTGACGGCCCGCTTCGGTGACGTCGACGTGCTGGTGAACAACGTCGGCGGCACGTTCACGGCGCCGTTCATCGACACCAACGCCAAGGGCTGGGACGCGCTGCTGCGCACCAACCTCGGCACCGTCCTCCACGGCACGCGGCTGGTGGCGAGAGGCCTCGTCGACGCCGGACGCGGCGGCAGCATCATCAACGTGGTGTCGATCGAGGGCGTGCGCGCGGCACCGGGCTATGCGGTCTATGCGGCAGCGAAGGCCGCCGTCATCAACTTCACGCGCACCGCCGCCGTCGAGCTGGCGCCGCACGGCATCCGGGTGAACGCCCTCGCGCCCGACATCTGTCTCACCGAGGGCCTCGAGGCGATGGTGCCCGTGGCCGAACGCGAGCGCTGGCGGCACATCGTCCCGCTCGGGCGCGCCGGCGTCCCCGACGATCTCGCAGGCGCGGCGGTGTTCCTGGCCTCCGACATGGCGCGCTACGTCACCGGCATCACGCTGCACGTCGACGGCGGCACCCACGCCGCGGGCGGCTGGTATCGCGACCCCGACGACGCCAGCTGGGTCCTCGGGCCACCGCGCCGACGTTGACAGGCACCCCGGGCGGGCACTAGTCCCGACGACCATGTTCGATTCGAAGGAGCTCCGCCGTGTCATGGGCCTGTTCGCGACCGGCGTCACCATCCTGACGACGCGAGACGGCAACCACCGGCCCTTCGGCCTCACGGCCAACGCGGTGTCGTCGCTCTCGCTCGATCCGCCGTTGCTGCTCATCTGCATCGACAAGAAGGCCGAGACCCACCCGCACTTCCTCGATTCGAAGTGCTTCGTGGTGAACATCCTCGCCGGCGGACAGGAGGAGCTCTCGAACCGGTTCGCCAAGTCGGGCGGCGACAAGTTCGCCGACCTGCCCCACAGCGTGAACCAGAACGGGGTGCCGATCCTCGAGGGCACGCTCGGCCACATCGAGTGCTCCATCGTCGAGACGCACGAGGGCGGCGACCACGTCATCCACATCGGCGAGGTCCATCACGCCGAGGTCCGCGGCGGCGACCCGCTCCTGTTCTTCCAGGGCAAGTACCGCCGGATGACGTAGTCCGGCTACTTGCCGGCGGCTCCCAGGCGATCGAGCGAGAACACGCCGGCGTCGATCGGCACGCGGCGCTCGTGGACGGAGTCTCCCGGCGGGGCGGTGCCCGCGACGGTGGCACGGCCCGCCTTCTGGTTCTCCGCCAGGATGAATCCCATCGACGACGCCGGCAGGATCAACTGCTCGCCGCCGGTCTCGATGGGCTGGCTCGCATACGCCAGGAACTGCAGCGTGCGCAGCAAGACCCCCTGGGCGTCGAACTTCCGGGTGAGGGCGCCCTGGAACGTCTCCTGATCGACGCCGATCTCGACCTTGGCGAAGAGGTAGTACGGATCCTTCGGCGTCGCTTCGACGACCCACAGCTTGCGACGCACCAGCACCGGCGCCACCGGCGCCCAGGCCACACCCTTCCACTCCGGGTCCTGGTAGCCGACGACCTTCTGGTCGGACGGCCACTCCTCGTGGATGCCGCCGTTCGGCAGCGCGGTGCGCTTGGCGGTGCCGGCGAGGCTCGCCGGATCGGCGAGGACCAGCGCCTCGCGCTCGCCGACCAGCTTCCAGGTGAAGTCCTCCGGCTTGCCGTCGAAGAACGAGCCGTCGTCCTGGCTCAGGTCGGAGCCGAGGAACCCGTCGGAGCGATTCGCCGGTGACACCTGGCGCACGCGACGGAGCGCCGGCACGTACGTCCACGCCTGATCCTGCTTCTGACCGTCGCGGAAGCGCCACGCGAGCGACGCCGTGCCGTTCAGGTCCGCCGGCGAGCCGACGACCGCGAGTGCCTGCGATGCGACGTCGAGCGCGTTCTCCTTCGGCGCGCGCGACGGCGGCACGCCTTCGGAGAAGAGGATCTGGCTCTCCAGCCGGGCCTGGCGCTCGAGGCCGCCCTTGCCGACCCAGTCGAGGGCGAGGAGATCGTGGCTGCTACCGATGCGCCAGAACGCGTAGTACGCGTTCCAGATCACCTTCACGCCCGCGTTCGGGTCGGAGGCGTCGATCGCGAACGGCAGGCCGTAGACGCCACGGGCCGGCGCACCGCCGTCCTTCACGATGATGGAGCCCTTGGCGTCGACGTCGAGCCTGGCGGCGTTGGCCGCCGAGGCGGCGGCGAAGGCGGGCTCCCATGGTGGCGTCGACGGCCAGGCCGCGATCCGATTGCGGTAGGTGCCGTCCTTGTAGTGCGCGAGCAGCTCGGGCGGCAGCAGGGCCGCGGCCTCGTCGGCGTTGGAGGCTTCGAGCATCTGGCCGGGTTCGAGCGCGGCGGACACGGGCGCGACCAGGACGAGCAGCAGGAGGAGGAGCGCAGGCATGCAGCCCCTTACCCGACCGGCGCCGCCACCGCGAGCACGCTTTGACTTTTCGACCCGGCAGCCGGTAACTCCCCCCGCATGGCGCCGATGGACATCGGGATATGGCTCATTCTCGCGCTGGCGTGCGTCGAGCTCATCGTGTTCAGCGCCCTCGTCGGACGCGGACGCGCGAAGTACGGCGTGCCGGCGCCCGCCACGTCGGGCAATCCCGACTGGGAGCGGCTCAACCGCGTGCATCAGAACAGCCTCGAGCAGATGGTGGTCTTCACCCCGCTCTTCTTCCTGTACGCCACGTTCGTCGGGAAGTTCACGGCGCTGATCCTCGGGGTGGTCTTCCTCCTGGCGCGGATCGCCTACGCCGTCGGCTACGCGAAGGCGCCGGAGAAGCGCGCCGTCGGCTCGGCCGCCACGTTCCTGGTGCAGATATGGATGGCGATCGGCGTCATCGTCTCGCTGCTGTGGCGCTTCTCGGTGAATCCCTAGGTTCTTGCCGGCTCTGCAGCCTCCGGCTAAAGCGACCGCATAAGGGGGTTCCATGCGTCTCCTGCTGATCGCACTCACGTTGGTCCTGACGCTCACCAGCGCGTCGCACGCGCAGACCGCCATCGAGCTCAAGAAAGAGCTCCTGCCGAAGATCAAGAAGGCGCAGGCCGAGGGCAAGAGCCTCGGCGAGGCCGAGACGCTCTTCAAGCAGGGCGACGAAGACCTGAAGAACGGCCTTCAGGACGAAGCGCTCGAGAACTTCAAGAAGGCGAAGGCGGCGATGCCCGCCGAGTGACGCGCACGCGGCCCGCGTCGCCGAGTGGATTGTTGACGCGCGCGCCGGTAAGGAGATGCGGTCGTGCGTCGCGCGCCGGGTTTCTGTCTCCTCCTCACGCTCGTGCTCGCCGGGTGCATGGCCCCGCAGCGCCGGACGGGAAGTGGTGCCACCTCCACCGACGGACGGACGCGCTCGACGGCGTCCGCCGACATCCCGAGCGTCGCCGATCGTCTGGTGCAGTCGATGGTCCGTCATCCCGCCATCGCGGGCGGCACGCGGCCCGTCGTCGAGGTGAACGGCGTAGAGGATCGTACCGGCGAATCGGTCCGCACCAAGGCCATGGCGGATCGCATCCGCACCGCGCTCGTGAAGACGCGCATGGTGCGGTTCACGCCCGTGTCGGCGACGTCTCGCGGCGCGCTCGACCGCGCGCGACGCGAGGTGCCGGGGCGCGTGGTCGCCCCGACCGACGCCAAGAAGGCGAGCGCGAAGAAGAGCGCGGGCAGCTACCTGCTGTACGGCGTGCTCGACACCACCGCCGACGCGCACGCCACCGGCCGCTATCGCCTGACGCTGGCGCTCATCAACCTCGACACCGGCGGCATCGAGTGGCAGGACACGCAGGACGTCCTGCCCACCGTCGCCGGCTCCTGACCGCGCCTCAGCGCACGCGGTGCAGTTGCTCGACGATCTGCGTCGTGGCGGAGTTCATCGCCGCACGGTTGGCCTGGCCGAGCGCGCTGGCGGCGTAGGCGTTGCTCGCCTTGCCAAAGCCGAACAGGGAGAAGCCGTTGGCGGCCGACTCGCTGCTGAAGCTGCCGTTCGCCATCACGCTGCCGACGAGACGGCCGTCGCTCGGGTTCACGATCTTGAGGTCCATCGCCACCGAGCCGGTGCGACGCGCGACCGTCTTCTCGTAGGTGGGATTCGCCAGCCCGACGGCGGCGCCCGTCACCGCCGCCGGCGTGTTGCCCGCGATGGCCCCCGCGACGCCGAGTGCCGCGCCGAGCGCGCCGAGCGAGCCGCCGGTGGTGCTGCCGGTGGCCTCGGCGATCTCGTTGAACTCGGTGACCGCGCCGCGGATGACGAACGGCCCCACCTCACCCTGGTTGCGCTTCACCAGCACCGACGGCTTCGAGCGGTTGGCGACGTAGAAGTCCCAGTCGATGATGCGGACGTTGCCCGCGTTGCTGAGCGCGGTGACGAGCTGGTTGCCGATCGCGGAGCCGACGTTGCCGTACGCCCCCTGCGGCGGCGGGTTGTACGCCTCGGCCTTCGGTCCCTCCGGCAGGAGGCCCCACCCGAACGGTCCCCACCCATAGCGCTGTCCCGGCACCGGCGGCGCCGAGCCGTCGCCGCCGCGATCGGCGTCGAACGTGAGCGGCTCGACGGTCACGACGTAGTACGGGAACGCGGGATCGTACGGGATGCGTACCACGTCCACCTGGGTGGACTCCGGCGCGTTCTGCGTCGCGCGCACCGACTGCTTGTCGACCGTCGCATTCGCGCAGGCGCCGAGGACGATCGCCATCGACAGGAGGGTGAGCTTTTTGATCATCGGCCACTGGTAACATCGGGCCGCCGGAGTTCCAAACTCGCCTCACGACCCTACTTAGATCGCCTGGGATCGCATCGACCTTGGCTCCTAGCAGCCCGGCTTCCATGAACGGCAACCCACGGAAATCGCAGGGGAAAAAGTCTCGTTGACACCCCTCCGCGGGCACCGGTATGGTCGCGACCCCTGGACCGGAACGCCCTCTTCAACAGGACAGCAGCAACGGAGACCCCGAGCACCTGCCATGCGGATGATCATCCCCGGAGTGCGAGACCGTCGTGTCATCGACCGGCAGCTCACGGGTTTCTTCCGCGAGTACCGGGAGACGGATTTCCGGCGCGCCATCGCCGCCCTCAGCCGCTTCTACCACCTGCGCTCGCCGCGGGTTGAGTGGTTCGAGTATCTCGACTGGGGCAAGAGCGCCGGCCGCTGCTACGAGGACGGGAAGATCCACCTCGTGCATCCGGAGAACTGGAAGCGGGGCCGGAAGTACAAGTCGGAGCGGCAGTGGATCCTGGCCGTCTACCACGAGATGGGCCACTACATGCTCTGGACCGACGCCGAGCGGAAGGCCGACGCGTTCGCCTATCGCTTCGTGCGCGGCGTACCGGTGTCGGGCCGCAAGAGCGTCGCGCGTCCCGCCGCGGCCGCTAGCCAGTCACGTCTTCACCGCCGTCGACCCCGATCACGTTCCCGCTGATCCAGCGCGAGCCGGGCAGCGAGAGCGCCACGAGCGCGCCGGCGACGTCTTCGGGCGTGGTGAGACGGTTGCCGGGATTGCGCCGTCGCGCCTCCTGGAACATCAGCTCCGCCACCGGGATCTTGCGCGACGCCGGGGTGTCGGTGACGCCCGCGCGAATCGCGTTGACGGCGACGCCCGCACCGCCGAGCTCGAGCGCGAGCTGACGCACGTGCGATTCGAGCGCCGCCTTCGCCGCCGACACCGCACCGTAGAAGGGCATGACGCGCGTCCCACCCGAGCTCGTCATCGCGAACACACGGCTGCCGTCACCGATCAGCCCAGCGGCCGACAGGTCCTGCACCCAGTAGACGAGGCTGTGGGCCATCACGTCGAGCGTCATCTCGAGCTGCGCCTTCGTCGTGCGCTGCACCGCCTGATCGCTGACGAACGCCTTCAACGTGCCGAAGGCCAGCGAGTGCATCAGGAGCCGCAGCGGGCGTCCCCCGAGCAGCTCCTGCGCCCGAGCGCACACCTGGGCACGCTTCTCGTCGTCGGCGGCGTTGACGTTGAAGAACTCCGCCTGCGCGCCGGCGGCGCGCACGTCGTCGGCAACGGCCTGCGCCAGCGGCAGCGTCGCCTTCCGGTCGAGGTGGACGCCGAGGATGCTCATGCCGTGCCGCGCGAGCTCGCGCGCCGCCGCGGCCCCGAACCCGCTCGACGCGCCCAGGATCAGACCCCACTCCCCATCGAACGGCCGCCAGCTCGACATGCGGGCGACATAGCCGACGCTTGTCGGCCCGGCAACGCTCGGCTAGCTTCGCCGGCGTGGGCGGCAAAGGCGATCGACCGAGCCTCGAGAACCGCTGGTGGGTCGACCAGCAGAAGGACTCGAAGGGCTACGTCATCGAGCAGCCGCGCATCCCGCTGCGCTTCTTCCGCTCCGGCATCGGCTTCGATCAGGATCGTGCCCAGCGACGGCTCACCGACCTGAACCTCAAATGGTTCAACGAGGCCGACCCGCCGCCCGGGGGGTGGGCCATGCTGCGCATGCTCGAGAAGGAGCGCGTGCCCGAGCCCCGCGTCGAGAAGGTGAAGAACGGCCTTCCGCTGCCGCCAAACTGCCGCGGCATCCTGGTCGACTCCGGCGACGCGCTCCGCGCCATCATCACCGGGCACCCCACCGGCGAGCGGCTGATCGAGGTCCGGCTCGGGCAGCACTGCTCGTTCGACGCCTGGGTCATGGGCGAATGGGTGCGCGAAGAGGGGTACCGCAATTTCGACGAAGCCATGCGGAAGGTGCCCCGGCTGATCCGCGAGTACCTGACCACCGATCGCGGCGCACCCATCGGCTGACGCTTGCCTACCCTTTACCGCCGCATGACGGGTTGCTATGGACGCCGAACAACCGAGGGGGGCGTTCCATGAGCAGCATCGAGGACGAGGAATCCAAAAAGCGCGTTCAGGAAGCTGTCTGGGATGGAACCCAGAAGCTGATCGTCCTGCTGGTCGTCTTCGGTGGCGGGTTCTTCGCCGCCTGGTTGGCGTACGGCTACGGCCCGAACGGGGCCCCGTCCCTGCGTGAGAAGGTCATCGCGCAGGAGGCCCAGTACGTCGATGTGAACAAGAAGCGCGTCGACGCCGAGGGGAAGGCCACCGTGGTCGAGGGGCAGCTGCAGCGGTGCCAGTCGGATCTGCAGAAGGCCCGCAACGCCGTCGCTGCAGCACCTGCACCGCCCCCGGCTCCCTAGGGGCCACCGCCCGAAAGTCGCATTGACGGGCGTCCCCGGGCCTGTGGTATGGGCCCGGGCCGATGGTCGACGCCGCGGCACGCCTCGTGTGTGGAATTCTCGCTACGATGCTGCTCGTCGTAGCCACGGTGCACGACGGCCGCGCCGATCTGCCGGTCTACTATGAAGCCGACTTCCAGTCGGCCGTCGGCCCCGAGTGGTCGTCGCAGACCACGCAGACGGCCGGCAACGTGGGCACCGTCCTCGGCCCGTTCGGACGCCAGGCGGTGACGCTGGCGCTGCGCGATCTCCCGCAGCACGGCCGCCTCCTGGTGACGTTCGACCTCCTCATCGCCTCGACCTGGGACGGGGACGGCTTCGACTACGGCCCCGACGTCTTCCGCGTGACGCTGGACGGCGTCACTGCGCTGCAGACGACGTTCTCCAACGTTCCCGAGAAGACGCAGTCGTACCCGGATGCCTATCCCGGCGGCGGTTCGCACCCGGCCGGGACCGGCGCGCTCGAGGAAGTGATCTTCTGGTCGAACGAGGACGATCGCTACCGCATCACGCTGGCGCTCGACCACGTCGCCGCCAACGCCGACCTGGTGTGGGAAGGTGTCGGCCTGCAGGACCTCCCGGACGAGGCGTGGGCACTCGACGACGTCCGCGTCACGCTCGAGGGCGACACCGACGGCGACGGCGTCGCCGACAGCCAGGAATCCCCGGTGTGCTTCGGCTCAGAGCCCGGACAGCCGACCACCGCGGCCGGCTGCACCGCGACGCAGGCCTGCCCGTGCGCGGCGCCGCATGGGCGACACGCCTGGGCGTCGCGCGGCGAGTACCGGCGGTGCATCGATCGCGCGCTCGACGAGATGGTGCGCGACGCACGTGCCTCCCTGGCTCAGCGTACGCTGCTGCGTCGCGCCGCCCAGGCGACGACCTGCGGTCGCTAGGACCGACGCGTCAGATGACCTGCGCCTGACGGAGGCGCGCGATCTCGTCGTCACCCATCCCGAGCAGCTCGCGCAGGACCTGATCGGTGTGCTGCCCGAGCTCGGGACCCAGCCGGCGCACGCTGCCCGGCGTGTCCGAGAGCTTCGGCACCACGCCCGGTGCGACGACCTCGCCGAGCGTCGGGTGGGGCAACCGCTGGATCATCTCGCGCGCGAGCAGCTGCGGATGCCCGAGGAGCTGGTCGACGGTGTAGATCGGCGAGCACGGCACGCCGGCGCCGTCGGGGCCGAGCGCCTCCATCACCTGCTCCACCGTCCGCTCGCCGACCCAGGCGCCGATGATGCCGTTGATCTCGTCGGTCCGCTCCAGGCGTCCGCTGACGCCGCGGAAGCGCGGATCGTCGCCCAGCTCGGGGCGACCGATGGCCCCCGCCAGCGCACGGAACAGCTTGTTGCTGGCGACGGCGATCACGACCCAGCCGTCCTGCGCGCGGTAGCTGTCGTACGGCGCGGTGCCGAGGTGCCGATTGCCCACCTGCGACGGCATGCGCCCCGACGCGGCGAAGATCGCCGGCCAGCTGTCGAGCAGCGAGAACATGGCATCCTGGCTCGAGACGTCCACGGCCTGCCCGCGGCCGGTGCGATGGCGCGCGTTGAGCGCGCCCAGCACCCCGATGGCACCGAAGAGCCCCTGCACGTAGTCGCCGAGCGAGCCACCGCCGCGCGTCGGCGGGTTGCCGGGAAAGCCCGTGAGCGACATGAAGCCGCTCGAAGCCTGCGTGATGATGTCGTAGGACGGGCGCGCGCTCCACGGCCCCGTCTGTCCGAAGCCCGACAGGCTGGCGACGATGAGCCGCGGGTGTTCGCGACAGAGATCGGCGGGCGCCAGCCCCCAGCGCGCCAGCGTGCCGCCGGCGAAGTTCTCGACCAGCACGTCGAAGTGCGGCAGCAGGCGGCGCAGCAGCGCGCGTCCCTCGTCCTTGCGGAGGTCGAGCGTGATGCCCTGCTTGTTGCGGTTGAGCGCCAGGAAGAACACCGGCACGCCGTCGACCGGCGGATAGCCGTAGCGACCCTCGTCGCCGCCCTTGGGGGCTTCGATCTTGACGACCGAAGCACCCAGGTCCGCGAGCAGCGAGGTGCAGAAGGGCCCCGCCAGGAAGCGCGTCAGGTCGAGGACGCGGACGTCGGCGAGCGCGCTCATGAGGGCAGGAAGTGGACCATGGCGCCGAGCAGCGAGGTGAGATCGGCGTCGTCGGCGAGCTCGGACTGCAGGAGGGCGTGCGTCGCCTGGATGCGATCGACGTCGAACGCGTCGTCGGGCACGTCGAGGAGCTGCTCGAGCTGCTTCAGCAGCGGCTGCGTCTGCAGCTTGGTGTCGACGGGGATCTCGTCGGAGAGCGCGATCAGGAGCCGGCTGCGCTCGATCAGGCCGGCGAGGATCTCGCCGTCGGTGCGCTCCTTCACTGGCCTTCCTTCAGCTGGCGCTTCCAGTCGAGCAGACGCGCCTTGCCGCCCTCGGCCTCGGCCTCGGGCACCATGTCGGCCGCCTGGTAGATGCGCGACAGCGTGGTATGGGCGAGGACGTCGTCGGGCGTGAGCTCGCAGAGCTTCTTGCCTGCTTCGATGGCCTCGGCGTGGCGCTTCTCGTCGTTCAGCGCCAGCGCCAGCCCCTGCCAGGCGTCGGCGAAGTCGGGATCGATGGCGATGGCCTCGTGGTAGCGGGCGATGGCGTCGTCGACCTTGCCGTCGGCGATCAGGTCGACCGCCTGGTCGAAGAGGTCGTACTTGTCGGCCATGGCCCTGCGTAGCCGATTGGGGACGCCGCGGGCAAGGACGTTGACACCACCCACCCGCGTCCCTATCCCTCCCGCGTGTCCCTGGAGATGGAGCTGGCGGCCGCCATCCGGGCCGAGGCCGACGGCGGCCCCCGGATCGACTTCGAACCCTGGGCGCTGCGTGTGTTCCGTCACCAGTACGAGCACAACCCGGCGTACCGCGCGTTCTGCGATCGCCGGGAGGTCACGCCGGCGGGCGTCGCCCACTGGGAGGACGTTCCCGCCGTGCCGACGGCCGCCTTCCGGCACGTCGACCTGGCGTGCGGACCGGCGCAGGCGGTGTTCGTCTCCAGCGGAACGACCGCGGGTGCCGACACGCGCAGCCGCCACCTGGTGCCGCACCTGGACCTCTATCGCGCCTCGGCAGTGACGACCTTCCGCCGCTTCGTCCTGCCGGACGGCGCACGCCTGCACGCGCTCTTCCTGCTGCCGCCGCCCGCGCTGCGCCCCGAGTCGTCGCTGGTGCGTATGTGCTCGTGGGTGGGCCGTGATCTCAGCGCCGGCGAGGAATGGATGGCGGGACCGCTCGGTCTCGACGTCGATGCACTCGTGCTGCGGCTGCGCAGCGCGGAGCAGAGTGGGCAGGCGGTGCTGCTCGCCGGTCCGACGTCCGGCTTCGCGGAGCTCTTCGCCACCGGACAGACGTTCCGCCTCGGCCCCGGCAGTCGGGTGATGGACACCGGCGGCCCCAAGGGCATGAAGCGGTCGCTCTCGCGCGCGGGCTTCCTGCGCGCCTGCTGGAACCAGCTCGGCATCGCCGGCTACTTCTGCGTCAACGAGTACGGCATGAGCGAGCTGTGCTCGCAGCGCTACGACAGCGTGCTCGCCGATCGACTGCACGGACGCAGCCTGGCGCCGCGTCGTCTGCTCGGACCGTCGTGGTTGCGCACGCGCGTGCTCGATCCGGATACGCTGCAGCCGGTGCCTGCCGGTCGGCCCGGGTTGCTGTGTCATCACGATCTTGCCAACGCCGGCTCGGTGTCGGTGGTGCTCACCGAGGACCTCGGACGCGACCTCGGCGACGGCGCCATCGAGCTGACCGGCCGTGTCCCCGGCGCCATGCCGCGCGGCTGTGGACTGCTCCTGGCGGAGATGGCGACCGCATGACCACCCTCGGCGGCGCCATCGACGCCGCCCTCGCAGCACGCGCGCGGCTCCGCGATCGACCGCGTCGCGAGACGGCCCGCGCGCTGGCGGCGGCCGCCGTGCGTTGGCGCGACGACGACGATCTGCGCCTGGCGCTCCCCGACGCGACACGTCTGTCACCGGCCATGATCGACGCCGTCCTGCCGCGCATCGCCGGTGCGCTCGACGCCGACGCCATGACGGAGCTGGTCGCGAGCGAGCTCGGACCGCGACCGCCCGCCGGCCCGGCGCTCGTGGCACACGTGCTGGCGTCGAACGTTCCGGGACTGGCGGTTCCCGCGATCGCGCTCGCCTGCCTCGCCGGCGCGGCGGTGGTGGTCAAGTCCGGTCGCGCCGACGTGCTGTCGGCGCCCGCGTTCCACCGCGCGCTGCAGGCGGTCGATCCCGAGCTCGCCGCCACCGTCGTGACGGCGTACTGGACGGGTGGTGACCGCGCCGTCGAGGACGCCGTGCTGACGCGTGCCGACGTCGTCGTCGCCAGCGGCAGCGACGCCACGATGCAGGCGCTCGCCCCGCGCCTCGGTACACGGCTGCTCGCCCACGGTGCGCGCGTCAGCTGCATCGTGGTGACGTCCGACGACACCGAGGTCGCAACCCGCGTCGCGTGCGACATCGCCCTCTACGATCAGCGCGGCTGCCTGTCGCCGCACGCCGTCTACGTGACGGGTGATGCGCGCGCGTTCGCCGAGCGGTTGGCGGCGGCCCTGGCCGCGCAACCCGCTGCCGGACCCGCCACGCTCGACGAGCGCGCCGCACGGCGCACGTTCCTGGCCGAAGCCGAGTGGCAGGGCGGTGTGCTCCACGGCGACGGCGTGCTCTGCGGTGCCGCGGCGCCGTTTCGTCCGACGTGCGGCGGCCGCGTCGTGCGTGTGCAGCACGTCGGATCGATGGCCGACGTGCCGGCGCTGCTGCCGTCGCGGGGCATCGAGTGCGTCGGCACGGCCGGCGGCGTTCCCGACACCGACGCGCTCGCGCGACTCGGCGTGGCGCGCGTCTGTCCCGTCGGACGCATGCAGGCGCCGACGCTGGCATGGCCGTGCGGGCAGCACGCACCGCTGCGCTCGTTGCTCCGCCTCGAGACGGCGCCGACGCTGCTCGTGGAGGCGGCGTGAGCGACGATCTGTCGGCGCTGTTCCGGCGCCACGTCTGTCTCACGTCGGACACGCCGATGGGGCTCGTCGTCGCCGACGCGCATGGCAGCACCGTGCGCGACACGCAGGGGCGCGCATGGCTCGATCTGCTGGCGGGCATGGGCGTCGCCAACGTCGGGCACGCGCATCCGGCGGTGGTCGCGGCCATCCGCGCGCAGGCGGAGAAGCACCTGCACGTCATGGTGTACGGCGAGTTCGTACAGGAGCCGCAGGTCAGGCTCGCGGCGCGGCTCGCCGGTCTGCTGCCGCCGTCGCTGTCGGTGACGTACTTCACGTCGAGCGGCGCCGAGGCCATCGACGGCGCGCTCAAGACGGCGCGCAAGCACACCGGGCGGACGCGCTTCGTCGCCTTCGACGGCGGCTTCCACGGCGACACGTGGGGCGCGCTCTCGATCGGCGGCAACCCCGTCTACCGCGAGCCGTTCGCGCCGCTCCTACCAGACGTCGGCTTCCTGCCGTTCGACGACGTCGCCGCACTGGACGCGATCGACGAGCGCGTCGCCGCCGTCGTCGTCGAGCCGGTGCAGGCCGAGGGGGGCGTGCGCATCCCGCGCGACGACTTCCTACCGGCGCTGCGCCGTCGCTGCACCGAGGTCGGCGCGCTGCTGGTCTTCGACGAGGTGGTGACGGCCTTCGGGCGCACGGGCCGCCTCTTCGGACACCAGCACTGGGGCGTCGTGCCCGACCTGCTCGTGCTCGCGAAGGCGCTCGGCGGCGGCATGCCGCTCGGCGCGTTCGTCGGCAGCCCCACGGTGATGCAGACGCTCCGACACGACCCGCCGCTGGCGCACGTGACCACGTTCGGAGGACATCCGGTGTCGTGTGCGGCCGGGCTGGCGGCCCTCGAGGTCCTGCTCGCCGACGGACTCGTCGAACGCGCGGCGACGCTCGGTGCACGGTTGTTCGGGGAGCTGCGCAGGCTGGTCGGACGCGGAGGCCTCGCCACGGTACGCGGCCTCGGAATGCTCGTCGGGCTCGCATTTGCCGACCCCGCATCGTGTCGACGGTTCGTCGGCCACGCCGTCGACGGCGGGCTCATCCTCAACTGGACGCTCCATGCCGACACCGTCGTTCGGCTAGCGCCGCCGCTCGTGCTCACGGACGAGGAAGCGGACCGCTCCGTCGCCGCGATCGCCAGTGCCCTCGATGGACGATGACCTCGGGGCGTCCGGTGACAGTTGGTGACACCTCCGCATCGATCCAGCCGTGGATGGAGCGCCACGCGAGGGGCGTCCTACGCAATAATGCGTTGACAGACCCTCGCCCCCCCGTGCTAGGCGGAGAGCGGCGCTCGGTGCGATTTCGCGTCGGACGCCACTCCCGGGGGGGACGCTTCAGATGCCTCAGATGGAACCGATTCTCGCGCGCGCCGCATACCTCTTCCGTATGCTGGCCATCATGCTAGTCATGCTGGTCGCACCGCCGGTGGGCGCTCAGGTCTGCGGCAACGGCGTCGTCGAGCTGGGGGAATTCTGCGACCCCGGGCCGACGCCAGGCGACACCTGCTGCACGGCATCGTGCACCCTCAAGTTCCTCGGTACGATCTGCCGTGAGGCGACTGGCGAATGCGACCTTCCAGAGGTCTGTACCGGGCTGCTCCCGAGCTGTCCGACGAACGTTTTCAAGCCGGCCGGCGTCTGCCGAGCCGCCGTCGACGTCTGTGACATGCCCGAGCTCTGCAGCGGTGTGGGGCCCGCCTGCCCGATCGACCGCTTCGAGCCACCGACGACCACGTGCCGCGCCGCGGGATCGACCTGCGACGCCGCCGAGACCTGTACCGGCGACTCCCCGAGCTGTCCCCCCGACCCAGGCGAGCTCGACGAGGACGCCGACAGCATCTGCGACCCGCTCGATTCGTGTCCCACCGTCGCCGATCCCACCCAGGCTGACAGTGACGCGGACGGCGTCGGGGACGTGTGTGACCCATGCACGAACCTCGAGGGCGTCCGCCTCGAAGGCGCGCGCCTGACGTTCGGCAAGCTCACCAATCCCGGGGGCGACGATCGACTGAAGCTGAAGGCCGCACTCGAGGTTCCCCATACCCTGCACATCGATCCGCAGGCCAAGGGCCTGCGCCTGGTCCTGACCGACGGGAGCGGCGGCACGGTGGTCGACGCCATCCTCCCGGCCGGCGTCTTCGACCCGGCGTTGCGCGCCGGGTGGCGCACCATCGGCTCGAACGCCTGGGTGTATCAGAATGGCGGCTCCGTCACGCCGCGCATCGACGGCATCCGCCGCCTCGTGCTGAAGCAGGACTCGTTCCGTCCGGGACGCCTACGTATCAGCGTCCTCGCGCGAGACGGCGACTACCGTGCTGCGTCGGGACAGCCCTCGTTGACGCTTGGTGTAGTGGTCGACGCGCCGCTCGCATCGACCGGACAGTGCGGCGAGCTGAAGTTCGACAATACCGGCGAGGTTCCGGACTGCCGCAACCTCAACAGCGGCCGCCGCATGCTCTGTCGCGAGGCGCGCTAGCCTAGGCCTGCGCCTGCTGCTTGCGTCGCGACGCCGCCGGCACCGGGACCGGGCCACGGTAGATCGTCCGCAGGAGCCAGTCGGCGAACGGCACGGTCACGTTGAAGTTCCACTTCTGCATCAGCTCGGGCGTGTGGTGCATGGCGTGGTGGCGCTTCAGGAACCGGATGAGGCCGCTGCGCCCGATCGGGTTCGACTCGGGCAGATGGTACGACAGGTGCAGCGCCTCGTACGCGACCGTGTAGCCCATGGTGGACGCCACCCAGAGCAGCGCGACGTTGTGCGACACCAGGAACCACAACGCCGCCGTGATCGGCAGCGTCGTCACGAAGATCGCGATGATGCCGTAGAACGGGATCAGCACGAGCCGGAACTCACGCGTCTCGCGCATGGCCATGTCGTCGCGCACGAAGATGACGTGATGCTCGGGCGTGTGACGCCAGAAGAGCACCTCGAGCGGCCACGTGCGGCGGTGCAGGATGTTCCGGTGGATGTGCCACTCGTTGATGTTGATGAGCAGCAGCACGAGCGGCACCGTCAGCAGCTCGAGCCCCGTGGGCTTGTCGAGCAGCGCCACCGACGCCGCGATCATGCCGAGACCGACGGCCGACGGGAACGCCAGGTGTCCCCACGGACTGTACCACCACGGGATGCGCGCGATCGCGGCGGCGCGCACCGTGTCCCGCTTCGGCAGCGGCTGGGTGATCTCGAAGGTGGAGGTGTCGGTCTCTTTGGGCAGCACGAGCCGGATACTAGGACAGCCCGGCGCGGTGCGGCAATGGGGAAGTGGGTCAGCCGGCCCGGGCCGCGAGGTACTCCTTGCCCTTGCCCACGTCGGTGTTGACCGGGACGTTGCGCTGGCAGAGGGGGCATTCAGCGGGGTCCCAGGACTCGAGGACGAGGTCGATCAACGACGTCAGCGCCGTCACGCCCACGTCCGCCGCCGTGACCCCGCCGCGATTGCAGAGGGCCGTCGCCGCCACCACCTGACCACCCGCCGCCCGCACGGCGGCCACGGCATCGCGCAGCGAGCCCCCCGTATTGAGGATGTCCTCGACCACGAGGACGCGTCGTCCCGCCACGACCTTGTCGTAGCCCCGTCGCAGCTCGAGCCCGCCGGCCGCGACCTTCTCGGCGTACACGCCGAGGACGCCCAGATGGTGCGCCGTCCACTGCGACAGGATGATGCCGCCCATCGCCGGCCCGCACACCACCTCGGGACGGAACGGCCGTGCCGCCTCCGCCATCAGCCGGCACAGCTCCGAGACGCGCTCGGTGTGCGGATAGATGGCGTCCTTGTTGACGTAGGCGCTGCCGTGGCGACCCGACGTGTAGACGGCGTGGATGCCGCTCAGCACCGCACCCGACTCGGCGAGGATCTCGGCGGCACGGATCGCAGGCTGCGTCATTCGGGGGTGCCCTCACTCAGCTGCGAGCGCAGCCACGAATCGACGAAACCGTCCAGGTCGCCGTCGAGGACCGCGTCGGTGTTGCCCATCTCGTAGTCGGTACGGTGGTCCTTCACCATGCGGTAGGGGTGCAGCACGTACGAGCGGATCTGGTGCCCGAAGCCGATCTCGGTCTTGCCCTTCGTCAACGACTCGAGGCGCTCCTGGTGCTTGCGTTGCTCGAGGTCGTAGAGCTTGGCCTTCAGGATCTTCATGGCCGTCGCCTTGTTCTTGTGCTGCGAGCGCTCGTTCTGACACGCGACGACGATGCCGGTGGGCAGGTGGGTCAGCCGGACGGCGGAGTCGGTCTTGTTGACGTGCTGGCCACCGGCGCCGCTCGAGCGGTAGGTGTCGACGCGGAGATCGTCGTCGCGGATGTCCACCACGATGGTGTCGTCGAGGTCGGGCATGACCAGCACCGATGCGAACGACGTCTGCCGTCGCGCGTTGGCGTCGAACGGCGAGATGCGGACCAGACGGTGCACGCCCGACTCGGCCTTCGTGTAGCCGTAGGCGTAGTCGCCGGTGACGCTGAACGTCGCGCCCTTGATGCCCGCACCTTCACCCGGCTGATGCTCGAGCAGCTCGGTCTTGAAGCCGCGCCGCTCGCACCAGCGGAGGTACATGCGCAGCAGCATCTCGGCCCAGTCCTGGGCCTCGAGCCCACCGGCGCCGGAGTGGATCTCGACGATGGCGTTGCCGGCGTCGTGATCGCCGCCGAGGAGCTGCTGCAGCTCGAGAGCATCGAGGCTGGCGGAGACGGCGTCGATCTGTCGCTGGGCCTCGACGAGGGCGTCGGCGTCGCCCTCGCCCGCCATCTCGAGGTAGACCTGCGCCTCGTCCACGCCCTCGCGCTGCCGCTTCCAGCCGTCGATGGCCGACTGCACCCGGGCCACCTCACGGGTGAGGGTCTGGGCCCGCTCGGGGTCGTTCCAGAGGTCGGGGGCCGCCGCCTGGGCCCCTAGCTCGCCTGCCCGTCGCTCCAGTTGAGGCAGGTCAAAGATGCCTCCCGAGCTCGGCGACCCGCTCGTTCAGCGACCGCACACGCTCGCGCAACCCGACCAGCACCGTGGCGGTATCCGTGACCTTGGTTGGCTCCATGGCGGCGCACGATAGCGGACGCGCCGGGGGCAGGCGAGTCGCGCGGCTTGACCCGATCGCGGCGCCCGCATAGCCGACGATCCATCATGCTGCGCGTGCTCACGGCGCTGGTCCTGTCGCTGTCGCTCTGCGGCCGCGCCGCCGCGAACGACCTGCTGGTCTTCGCCGCCGCCAGCCTCACCGACGCGCTGACCGAGCTCGGCACGGCCTGGGCGGCGCAGTCGCCGGCGAAGGTGGCGTTCAGCTTCGGCGCGTCGAACGACCTGGCGCGGCAGATCCGCGCCGGCGCTCCGGCCGACGTCTTCTTCTCGGCCGACGTCGAGCAGATCGCCGCCCTCGAGCGCGACGGGCTGGTGGACCCGGCGACGCGACGCGACCTCCTGTCGAACGTGCTGGTGGTGATCGTCCCGATCGGGTCGACGGCGACGATCGCGAACGCGGCCGATCTGGCCGGCGTCGAGCGCCTGTCCCTCGCCAACCCCGACGGCGTGCCGGCGGGGCGCTATGCCCGCGCCTGGCTGCAGTCGCAGGGCGTGTGGGACCGCATGGCACCGCACGTCGTACCGGCGGTCGACGTCCGCGCCGCGCTGGCAGCGGTCGCGTCGGGCAACGTCGAGGCCGGCGTCGTCTACAAGACGGACGCCGCGATCTCGCCGAAGGTCCGCGTCGCCTTCGAGGTGCCGCGCGCCCAGGGACCGTCGATCGTCTACGCGCTGGCGCCCCTCAGGGCGTCGAGGAACCCCGAGGCCGCCGCCTTCGCGCGCTTCCTGGCGGGCCCGACGGCAACGCCCGTCTACGAGCGGCTCGGGTTCGTGGTCCTGCCCGTCAGGTGATGTCGACGGGCGAAGCCCTCGACGTCGTCCTCTTCACGCTGCGCATCGCGGCGCTCGGCACGGCGCTGCTGCTGGTGCCCGGCATCGCCGCCGCGTATGCGCTGTCGCGCTACCGCGGCCCCGGCAAGGGCGCCCTCGAGACGCTGCTCGCCCTTCCACTCGTCCTGCCGCCGACGGCGGTGGGCCTGGCGCTGCTCGATCTCCTGGCCCGCAACGGCCCGTTCGGCGGCTGGCTCGTCGCCCATGGCGTGGACGTGCTGTTCACCTGGAAGGCCGTGCTGCTCGCCACCATGGTGATGTCGTTCCCGCTGCTCGTGCGCTCGGCGCGGACGGCATTCGAGGAGGTCGACCCGCGCCTGGTCGGCATCGCACGCACGCTCGGCTGCCGGCCGCTCGCCGCCTTCCTGCGCGTCAGCCTGCCGCTGGCCTGGCGCGGCATCCTCGCCGGCACGGTGCTGGCGTTCGCACGTGCGCTCGGCGAGTTCGGCGCGACGGTGATGGTGGCCGGCAACATCCCGGGACGCACCCAGACGCTGGCGCTGGCGATCTTCCAGGAGACGCAGGTGGGCCGCGACGACAGCGCACGCCTGCTGGCGGCGGTGACCGTCGTGCTGGCGTTCGTCACGCTGTGGACGGCGGAGCTGGTGACGCGACGGCGCGCACGGCGGGATGCCCGATGATCGCGCTCGACGTCACCCTGCCCCTGGCGCGCTTCCCGTTGCACGTGACGGCGACGCTCGGCACCGGCGTCACCGCCGTCATGGGCCCGTCCGGCGCCGGCAAGACGTCGCTGCTCGAGGCGGTGGCCGGGCTGCGACCGCGCGCGCGCGGTCGGATCGTCGTCGGGGACCAGGTGCTGCTCGACGACACCCGGGGCGTGCGGCTGCCGCCGGAGCGACGGCACGTCGGCTACGTACCGCAGGACGCCGGCCTGTTCCCGCATCTGACGGCGCGCGCCAACGTCGCCTTCGGCGCGCGCGGGGACACGCGCGCCGCCATCGACCTGCTCGAGCTCGCGCCACTGCTCGACCGCTACCCCACGACGCTGTCCGGCGGTGAGCGCCAGCGCGTGGCGCTCGCCCGCGCGCTCGCCACGGCGCCGCGCCTGCTGCTGCTCGACGAGCCGCTGGCCGCGCTCGACGTGGCGCTCCGCGAGCGCATCCTGCCCTACCTGCTCCGCATCCGGGACGACTGGCGCGTGCCGATCCTCTACGTCACCCACAACGTCGGCGAGACGCTGGCGCTGGCCGACACGGTGCTCGTGCTGCGCGACGGGGGCGTCGCCGCGCAGGCGCCACCGCTCGAGCTGCTGGGGTCGCCGGCGCTCGCCGGCGCTGCCGAGGCGGGTATCGAGAACCTGCTGCGCGGACGCGTCGTCACGCACGACGCCGACGCCGGCGTGACGCGCGTCGCGGTGGACGAGGCCACGACGTTGAGCGTGCCGCTGGCGACGTCGCATCCGATCGGTGCGGCGGTCACGCTCGTCGTCCGCGCCGAGGACGTGCTCGTCGCCACCGAGGTGCCGCGCGGGCTGTCGGCGCGCAACGTCCTGCCGGCGGCGATCGTCGGGCTCGAGCGGTCCGGAGCGGACGTGTTGCTGCGATGTCGGCCGGACGGGCCGGGCGTGCCGTGGATGGTGCGGCTCACGCCGTCGGCGGTGGAGGCGCTCGGGATCGCCGTCGGCGCGCGGGTATGGCTCGCGGTGAAGAGCCACTCGGTGCGGGTGAGCTGACGGCCGACTTTCGTACTTGACGCCCCCGCCGACCCGGGCGAGGGTTTCCGTCATGCGGACCCTTCGCCTCGCCTCGCTCGCCACCGCCCTCGTCCTGTCGGCGTTCGTCGCGCCCGCCATTGCCCAGACGGAGAACCCCTACCCCGGGTACACGAGCGCCACCTACGCCAACGCGGCCAACTGGCTCTGCCGGCCCGACATGGACGACGTCTGCGACCACGGCCTCGACACGACGGTCGTGAAGGCGAACGGCCACGTGTCGATCGAGCGCTGGAAGCCGGCGCGGCAGCCGAAGATCGACTGCTTCTACATCTACCCGACGATCTCGATCGACACGACGGGCAACAGCGACCTCGTCCCCGGCGCCGATCAGGAGCTCTTCGTCGTCGGCCAGCAGGCGGCGCGTCTCGGCAGCGTCTGCCGCGTGTTCGCCCCCGTCTACCGGCAGATCACGCTCACCGCCCTGCTCTCCATCATCGGCGGCAATCCCATCCCGTTCGACGCCCAGCTCGCCGTGAACGACGTCGTCGACGCGTGGAAGCACTACATCGCGAACGACAACCACGGTCGCGGCGTCGTCCTGATCGGCCACTCCCAGGGCGCGGGACAGCTCACCGCGCTCCTGCAGAGCGAGATCGACGGCAATGCCGTCCTGCGCGATCGGGTGGTGTCGGCGATGCTGCTCGGCACGAGCTTCCAGGTCCCGGTGGGGGCGGACGTCGGCGGCTCGCTCGCGAACATGCCGCTCTGCCATCGCGACACCGATACCGGCTGCATCATCTCCTACGCGTCGTTCCGCGCCGAGGCACCACCGCCCGCCGACAGCCGCTTCGGACGCTCGCTGCAGCCGGGCTGGGAAGCCGCGTGCACCAACCCGGCGTCGCTGCGCGGCGGCAAGCGCCCGCTGCACCCCTACCTCCCCACCGACGCGCGCGCCCTGCCCATCCTCCCGCCGCCGCCCCCGCCGCAGTGGGTCGATCCCGCGAAGGGCGTGACGGTCGACACGCCCTTCGTCACGCTGCCGCGCTGGGTGACCGGCGAGTGCCGCAAGCGCAACGGCTTCGTCTACCTGTCCATCGAGAGCACCGGGAACACCGCGCACCGGGTCGACGACCTGAGCGGCGCCGATCTGACACCCGACTGGGGCCTGCACCTGGTCGATGCGAACATCGCCATGGGCGATCTGGTGGCGATCGCCCGGCGCCAGGGCCGCACGTACTGCCGGACGCACGAGTGCCCGGCGGCGCCCTGAGCCCAGACCGTCAGGGCGTCTGCAACGTGCCCAGGTACTCGACGATCACCAGCACCGTGGTGCGTGCGTCGTCACGCACGTCCTCCCCCTCGCCGGGCTTCGGCCCGAGCACCTCGCCCCACACCGGCATCTCCGACACGCCGTGCGCGCGCACCGTGCGCGTGCCGTCGATCGCGATCACGGTCTGCAGCGCGGGGAAGTCGCCGCCGTTGTCGTGCGCGAGGCGTGTCAGGTCGGTGGGCGGCTCGCCGAGCGCCTTCGCCACCGGTCCGTCGCCCCGACCGTCACGCCCGTGACACGAGGCGCACAGGCGCAGATACAGCCGCTTCCCGTCGGCCACGTCGTCGGCATGCGCAGCGCCGCCGAGCAGGAGGAGCAACGCCACTCCGGCGAGCATCACGCGCCTCATGGCGTCGCCGCCCGCCCCTGGAACGCCACCATCAGCATGTCTCCTTCCGCTGCAGGCTCGACCGGGGCCTTCGGGCTCCCCTGCAGCCGTCGCGCATTGAGGACCACGGCGGCGCTGCTCGCGAGCATGGCGAGCGCCGCGACGAGCGGCGTCAGCGCGCCGGCCGCCGCCAGGGCGACGGCGATCGCGTTGTAGCCGAAGGCCCACGCCAGGTTCTGTCGCATCACGCGCACGACGCGCTGCGCGTGCCCGATCATCCATGGGACGGCGCGCAGGTCGTCGCCGAGCACGACGACGTCGGCGTTCAGCCGCGTCAGGTCGCTCGCGCCGCCGACGGCGATGCCGACGTCGGCCGCCGCCTGCGCCGGCGCATCGTTGATGCCGTCCCCGACCATGGCGATCGGCCCGAGGCCGGCGTCGGCCAACGCGCGGACGATCTCCACCTTCTCCTGCGGCAACACTCCCAGCGTGACCTCGTCGGCCGTCATCAGCCCCGGCATGATGGCCGCCGCGGCGGTGTCACCGCTGAGCAGGCCCACCGTGATGCCCGCCGAACGAAGGCTCGCCACGGCCTCACGCACCCCCGGCGCGAGTCGCTCGGCGAAGTGCACGCGGCCCAGCACGCGTTGCTCGTCGGCGACGACGATGGTGGGACCGGCGACGCCGGCGTCGCATGCCGGCGTCCCGAGCCACCGGCCGACGAACCCCGGGCTGCCGGCGGTGAGCCGCCGTCCGTCCACGACACCCGTCACGCCGCGACCCGGCACCGCCGTCACGTCGACGGCCGTGGCGGGGGTGATCGCCTGCGCCGTCGCCGCCGCGACCACGGCGCGGCCGAGCGGATGACGCACGTCGCGCTCGAGGCCGGCCAGGGCCGCCAACAGATCTCGCGCCGACACGCCGTCGGCGGTCTCGATCGTGCGGATGGCCGGGCTGCGCTCGGTGAGCGTTCCGGTCTTGTCGAAGACGACGCGACGGACCGCCGCGAGCCGCTCCAACGCCGGCCCCCCACGCACGACCACGCCGCGCGCGGCCGCCGCCGCGAGCCCGACCCACGCCGCCACCGGCGTGGCGAGGCCGAGCGCACACGGACACGCCACCACCAGCACCGCGAGCGCGACCATCACGCCCTGCTCGACGCCGGCGGCGATCGTCCAGTACGCGCCGGCGCCGAGGGCGATCGCCAGGACGACGGGGACGAGCACCGCGGACACCCGGTCGGCGAGCCGCTGCGCAGCCGAGCGTTCGCGCGCCGCCGCGGTGACGAGACGTTCGATGCGCGCCGCCGCGCTTCCCGCCAGATCGGCCGTGGCGCGAATGGTCAGCTGCGCGTCGACGCTGCACGTGCCCCCGTGGACGTACGATCCAGGACCGACCAGCACGGGCAGGCTCTCACCGGTCAACATCGACTGGTCGACGCCGCCCCGTCCCGCGATGACGGTCCCGTCCACGGGGACGGCGTCACCGGCCCCGACCACGAGG